>MGXV01000044.1:2125-23293 GCA_001801485.1 Gammaproteobacteria bacterium RIFCSPHIGHO2_12_FULL_37_14 | reverse complement strand
TTAAAATGAAGGGTTAATAGCACAATGAAAACGAAGATAGGTTTCATGCGCTGGTTAGGAAGAAAAGGGCTAGGGAATTATCCTCCCGGACAGTGGCCGGAGGAAGTGCTTTTTTGGGAAATGCTTTCCTCTGGAACGATACGCCAGAAACCTTGGAAAACGTTGGGGCAGGAGATGGAGCGATGGAGCCAATTGCCGTGGTGGAGGCGGGTATGGGAGTACAAGCAAAGACGCGAGATGGAGAGTATAGGGAAAGTGCTGTGGTATGGCTGCTTGTTTCGTGCAGGACAAAAACGCTTGTTAGGGGAAAAAAGAGATACAGTTGGCAGAATAGAAATAGAGATTGTGAAAGAAGCAGTATTATTAGAAGCACAGAAATGGCAACCAGTGAGAGGAGGCAAGTGTGTTATCGAGTGTGTGGATCTTGCTCAGAAGACGATATACGGAGAGCCGCTCGAGAACGTCAAGCGCCACATTGATACCTATAGGCAGTTGCCGTGGTGGAGCCGGTGGTGGCATTGGCGGGAAGGACGACGGGTGAGGGAATTGGAAACATTACAAGTATTTTTAGAGCGGTATGATGCAGCGAAACAGACTAAAATCGAGCAGTTAGAACGAGTCAGAGAAGTCTATCAAAGAGAAGATCAAATCATGATGAATCGTTACGAGACCCTGATTTTAACGGGCATGCAAAAAACATATGAGCAACTCAAAGCGAGTCTAAGGCATGAGACAGAGGAGAAGGAATATGAGTTAAGAGGCAAGGCAATCCTATTAGCTTTAGGTAAAGCGAAAAAGACTATTCAGGAACAACATCAACGTTTAACGAGAAAAGGCTCTACGCTCAGTTGGAAGGAGTTTTTGAGCGAACATAGCAAAGAGTGGCGGCGCTTGGATCCGATACGGATGAAAATACGCTCATTTGAAGAGGACCTATCGGAAAGCGAAAGCTTAAAAAAGATCCAAAGCGAACTAAGAGAAGCGTCTGACGATATGCGAAAATTGCATGAGCAACAACGCATAGCTTATTGGCAATCTTGTTTAGAAGAGAAATTATGGCAAGCGGTTTCTGCTCACGATAATTTTTGTCAAGCAGCAGACGATCGATGTTTACGTGGAGGAAAGGAAAGCTTTGATGAGGAAGAGAAAGATTATATGAAATGGGTGAAAGGATTACCAGCCCAAGTCACCGTCGTACTGAAGGAAGCGGGTATAGAGCCTGTAGAAGCCGATCAGATTCGTACGCAATTTCAGAAATGGTTTGAAAGAGATAAGCGATTCGCAGCACAGATAATCGATGATATGAATCAATGGCTTTTTTCATGCGGTCACTATGCGCTTAAGCGATATAGAGAGAGGAAGGATGTGTCTGAATTTAAGCGCTCTGAAAGGTGGATTATTGAGAAACTCCAAGCGCTCGGCAAGTTAAAGAAACCGGATTGGTTGTTGAATCTACAGCAACTATTTGTGGAGCAGCGTCATGAAATAAGGCGCAACTACAGTATCGTACTGTATCGCGGAACGGAAAGTTTGGAAGCGGAATGGCATCGCATATACAACAGTTATTTAGCGCCGGAGTGGAGACGTAACGTGATAAAGCAAGTGGGTACGAACTTTTATTTACCGAATCGTAAGAGAGGAATTGAAATCAATTTACAATGGTTAAAGGAGCAGTATCATCGTTTAGCCTTACGCTATCATTCTGACCATGGTAGTGGGGAGGCAGGGGAGTATTGTTTCCGAGAACTACAGACTTGGTTTGCGATCCAAAAAGAGATGCTGATAAAAGCGGTTGTACCCTCGCCAATCAATATCATTTGGGCGCAGAGGGCGATGAAGGATCGCAATTCAGATCGGCAGATAGAATTAGACTACCAAGCATGTCTTGAAGAGGCATTGATGGAGCAAGCGCAAAAGAAAAGGATGGACGAATGGGAACAACAAAAGCGAGAGAAGAGAGCTGAGCAAGAGAAGATAAATGCGGAGATTGCCAAATTAAAAGCAGATCAATTGGAGACAGATAACGAACTTAAAGCCTTTAAAGCAGATCAATTGGAGGCAGATAAGAAGCAGCAGGAGATAGATAAGAAATTAGAAACATTAATAGCAGATCAATTGGAGACAGATAAGAAGCAGCAGGAGACAGATAAGAAGCTCCAGGAGACAGATAAGAAGCAGCAGGAGATAGATAAGAAATTAGAAACATTAATAGCAGATCAATTGGAGACAGATAAGAAAATTGAAACATTAATAGCAGATTTGTTCCGTCAAGTAAGCGAATTGGAGGCACAACAGAACGCGCTAGCGGAGGAAAATAAGCAAGATTTAGCTGGAAAAGAGGAGCAAGAGGAAGTTGTCGGGCAACAGCCAACCCAGGAGGAAAAAAAGCAACGGAAGGTGAACCGGAACCGATTTTTTAATCATCAAGATCAAGAGACGACGAAGGTCTTAATTGCAGCAGCCCATAAGATGAATGCAATAACAGAACAAGAATATCGTGTTGCGGGGGAAAGAAGGCAAAAACCAAAAACGCCAAAGTGTGTCATCTCGCATGATAAATGGCATGCTAGGAAGATACATGCGATGCGACATTAATTATTATAACCAGTTAACTGAAATGAGATGAAGCTATTTAAAGGGCGGATATTTTGGGCTAGATTGTCATGATGATTATCACTATTCAACAATGCCTCTCTGAAGCAACGCAGCAGCTGGCGAATATTAGCGATAATCCAATGCTAGATGCACAAGTATTACTTGCTCATACACTGCAACAATCGCGTACCTATTTACACGCTCGTCCAGAGCATCAACTGACACTTGAAGAAATACATCAATTCAATGCTTATCTACAACGCAGATGCAATCGCGAACCGATTGCTTATATCACTGGAAAACGTGAATTTTGGTCGTTGGAATTTTTAGTCACGAGAGATACATTAATTCCGAGGCCCGAAACAGAATTGCTCGTGGAAACCATACTGAAAAGAACTGATCACCATAAAGTTTTAAAAATCGCAGATCTTGGCACGGGATGTGGCGCAATTGCATTAGCGCTTGCTCATGAATGTCCTCACTGGCAAATTTATGCTACTGATAGGAGTGAAGATGCTCTAGCTATCGCTAGGAAAAACGCACAACGATTTGGGCTAGAAAATCTTGCATTTTTCCAAGGAAATTGGTGTACTGCCCTACCTTGTAGTGATTTAGACGTAATTGTTAGTAATCCTCCTTATATTGCTGAGAGCGAGTGGGAGAGGTACGCTGACAATTTAGTGTTTGAACCGCGTCATGCACTGGTTGCAGGTGCAACAGGGCTGAATGCTATTCATGAGATTATTTCATCAGCAAAGCTTTTTTTAAGGCCAGCAGGTTTTTTAATCATTGAACATGGTTTTTCACAAGGACAGGCTATACGGAGCTTTTTTGAGAAAATGGGCTATAAAGGCGTAGAAACGATAAAGGATCTGGCAGGGAAAGAAAGGGCTACTTTAGGGGTGGCTTAAATTTTTATTTAAATATCAATAATTTAGAGGTCAATTAGACGGTTTTAAAAGTAAACTCTTTTTTAGTTTTCAATGATGTATAAGAGTTAAATTTGGACTACAATTACTCTCAGGGTAGGAGAATTCACCATGGCAATTAAAGAAAAAGATATTTTAGAACCTAGTTTAGAAGTACTAGGTATTACGCCTTATAAACAAAAAAAGACCGAAAAGTATATGAGCGTCAAAATGCAGGACCATTTTAATAAAATTTTAATGGCATTGCGACAACGTCTTTTAGAAGGTGGCGATAAAATTGTTACGCATATGAAAGAGGAAGCAATTAATTATCCCGATCCTAATGATAGAGCAAGTCAAGAAGAAGACTTTCGGCTAGAGCTACGTACACGTGATAGAGAAAGAAAGCTTTTGAAGAAAATTGAAGAATCATTAGAACTCATCCGCGAAAAGGAATATGGTTATTGTGAAGTTTGTGGAGTAGAAATCGGCTTGCGTCGTTTAGAAGCAAGGCCAACAGCTACGCTTTGTATTGATTGTAAAACTTTAGATGAGATTAAAGAAAAGCAGCAAAAACAGGAAGAAGAATATTAGTGTAGTATAGGTTGCGTCAATCTAACTCACGGTGGAAAAATCCTTTCTGCTTTTTCAGTAAGATGATTTTAAATTGATGAGGTGAGGCCGATGGCAGCACCAGCACAACAAGGTGGTCAACCTGATAATTCCGCTGGAATTATTTGGGGCGTGGTTGCCAGTTTGGTCACGCTTGGCGTGATATGGTATAGTTTTAGAGACTATATTATTAGTGCTTATCTTACTCTCAAACTTTATGAAATTAATTTTTTAAGTTTATTCAGTAATCGCTTCGAAGATTTACGTACCACCACTCTCTCTGCTCTAACGAATACTAGTAAACTTAATTTTGCTGATCTGATGACAATAGGCGATGGCGTAGGTGATTGGTTGCGCATACCCCTAGTGATTATAATGATCGTTTTGGCATTCGTGGTTTATTTGAGTAATAGTGCACGAGTATTTAGACGCACTTATTCCATGCAAGAATTAGCAAAACTTGAGAAAGATAATTGGCCGCAAATTGCTCCTGTCGTTAATCTTAATTTACTAAAGCAAGATATTGATAAAGGCGCTTGGGCGATGGCGATGACGCCGATGCAATTTTGTAAAAAAAATAAATTATTAGAAGAAGTTCGCCCTCAACGTCGTGAAGGAGTCAGTCGTAAAGAATGGGATAGGATTCAAGTTATTTTGAGACGTGGGGAAGCTAATAAAATATTTGCTTTACAGCTAGGGCAATTATGGAAAGGTGTTGATAAATTAGCACCTCATGTCAAAGCATTATTTGCTATTTTTTCTGCACGGATTAATGCTGATACCCAAGCTGCAGCAAAACTAATACGACAATTAAATGTATCTTCCACTTCCAAATTAAATATGGCTGGTGTGGATGCTTTGCTCAAGAAACATCTTGATACTAAGATAGTACAAAAAAATATCCACTCTTATGCGTATGTTTTGACAGTAATGGCAGCCATGTTAGAAAGCGCTAGAGACGATGGCGTGCAAGCATCGGCTGATTTTTTGTGGTTAAAACCGCTTGATCGGCGACTATGGTACACCTTAAATACGGTTGGCCGACAAACTCCTTTTGTCGAAGTGGCAGGTGTTTTTGGCCATTGGCTTGCTGAAAAAGAAGCTGGTAGAAAACTAGTGGTGCCTGCAATTGAAGAAGCAACAAAAGCTTTAGAAATAGCATTATCTGAAGTAGTTTATCTACCTGATGAGGAAAAATCGACGTGAAATTGCGTGGATTAGAAGAACAACACGAGCTTTCACCCCAGTTACTATTACGAGATACTCGTACGCTGGGAATGAAGATTGTTGATTTTTTTAAAGATCCAATCAATAGTGCTTCTCTGATGGTAGGATTTGCCATTTCAATCTTTTTTTTCCCAGCAATTTGCGATGTGATTGGTGTGATTGCGCTGCTCACTTTTTTCTACGCCTATACCCGACGTTCTACTTTGCCTTTTCGTATGCCTTTGCGTTCTGAAACGCTTGACTATAATGATACTTTCCCCAATTCAACCAAACCACGCAAAGCACGTGGAATTACTTTTTTTGGTAATCGCATTGCTAATAATGATGAACTTTGGTTTAACAACGATGATATGCGAACGCATGTTTTAATATTTGGATCAACGGGTAGTGGTAAAACAGTTGCGTTGATTTCTTTATCGTTTAATGCTTTGATTCAAGCGAGTGGCTTTTTATATGTCGATGGCAAAGGTGATAATTCCTTATTTGCATCAGTATTTTCTATGTGTCGCACAATGGGACGTGAAGACGATCTTTTACTCATTAATTTTATGACAGGCGCTCGAGATATCGTTGGTGCTCAAGAAAAACGTTTATCAAATACAATGAATCCATTCTGTAATGGTTCTTCGAGTATGTTATCGCAATTAGTTGTTAGCATGATGGATCAAGGTACTCAAAGTGCAGATGGTGATATGTGGAAAGGTCGTGCGATTGTGTTTGTTGAAGCGCTCATGAAGGTTCTCGTTTATATGCGAGATAAAGGCAAAATCTTATTGGATGCAAATAGTATACGTAATTATTTCGAACTGCCACGCTTAGAAGCAATTGGAATTGATAAAATGTTTCCGCGAGATAATCAAGAACCGGTCAGTCTTGCGGATACACCAGATGTCATTTTGGAGCCGATTAAGAATTATTTGAAAAACTTGCCAGGTTATGATCCTTCAAAAAAAGGCAAACAAAGTGCGCAAGTATTAGAACAGCATGGGTTTATCACTATGCAATTGACACGTGTTTTTGGTTCATTAGCGGATACTTATGGACATATTATTCGTACCAATTTAGCGGAAGTAGATCTTAAAGATGTGGTGCTTAACCGACGTATTCTTGTTGTGCTGTTACCTGCTTTAGAAAAATCACCTGATGAGCTAGCTAATTTAGGCAAAGTTATTATTGCATCGCTTAAAGCAATGATGGCAGCAGGGCTAGGCGAATCTGTTGAAGGTTCTTATCGCGAAGTAATTACTCGCAAACCAACTAATGCACCTACACCTTATATGTGCATTTTAGATGAATATGGATACTATGCTGTGAAAGGTTTTGCGGTGGTTCCAGCACAAGCACGTTCCTTAGGATTTTCGGTCATATTTGCCGGACAAGATTTACCTGCTTTTCAAAAGGCTTCAAAAGAAGAAGCTGCCTCAATAGGAGCAAATACCAATATTAAAATTTGTATGAAATTAGAAGATCCATTAGAAACGTGGGAATTTTTCCAAAAAACAGCAGGCGAATCTTATGTTACTAAAGTAGATTCTTTTCAAACGAATGCCGGTAGCTTATTGAACAATTACATGGATAGTCGTAGCGCATCCTCTGAAAAACGTCAACGTATTGACCTATTAGACCTCAAAGAACAACGCGAAGGAGAGTTTCATATATTTTTTAAATCAAAAATTGTTCGTGCAAGAGTATTTTATGCTAATCCACAACCAGTGGAAAGAATGCGGATCAATCAATTTTTAAAAGTAGAGCCACCACTCGGTCGTCTTTTAGTAGATTTGGAAGATAGAATCGAACGTTTTGCAGAACTAGTAAATAAAAATAATGAAACATTGTTTGATCTTCCACAGGAGGAAGGTGAAGAAATTGCCATTATTTCAAGTTCTATTGTTTCTGAACCAGAAAATAATTCTATTGAGCGCGCATTGACAGCTTTGCTAGCTTTTCATAATCGACATGCAGCATCAGAGCAACAAATAGAAGAAGAAATTGTCGAACCAGTTGAAGAGGGAAGATTAAATATTTTCAGTAAAGTTAATTTAGCCAATAGCGTGAAAGATTTAGTGGGCGCAGGAAACTTTTCTGAGTTTAGCATGCCGCTAATTAACAAAAATTTTGTAAAAGATAAAATAGAATTATTAGAGCGAATGATGGGTAGATCTTCTTCGCAAGCTAATCCTATAACGAATGAGATAATCAAAGATATAGCTCTTGCTACTGATTATCCACCTTCGGTTGACGGAATCTTTTTACCTTATGAGGAGGTGCTAGCTATTGCCAATGAGGTATGTGATTATGTAACCTCTTTGGAAACGAAAGCTCAGAAAGAGGACTAGTTTGTGTCACTCATTAGCTTCAGACCATTATTTTTTTCTGCTAAGCATGTATTAAAATCCATTTTTTACACATTCATTTGTATCTTACTGACCAACTGCGCTTCTTCAGCGGTATCACGTGATGTTACCTCAAATATTGATGTCGGCGTTAAAAATGCTAATGATTTGTATACCAATAGTGCTAATGGAAATATTGGAGATACTTATCAAAATGCTAATCAAACAAGCAAGGGAGCTGCAATTGGTGGCACGGCTGGGGCAGTAGCTGGAGCATTTACTTCCGGTATCGGTTTAATTCCTGGTGCCATTACAGGTGCGGCTCTCGGTGCAAGTTATGGAAGTTATATTGATAGTAATACTTCATTAGAAGATCAACTGGAAAATCGTGGGGCAACTTTAATTATTCTTGGTGAACAAATCCTCATCGCTATTCCATCGGATCGATTATTTGATTCGATGACTTCAAATGTTAAACCTCAAGCCTATTCAACAATAGATTTAATGGCAAGATATATCAATCAATATACAAAAATCCTAGTAAAGGTTTCTGCCTATACAGCAGCTAGTGGCTCACCTACCTCCGATTTAGCTTTGTCTAAACAGCAAGCAAGTAATATATCGAAGTTGCTTTTGGCAAGTGGCGTGAATGCTCGTATACTTTATGCAGAGGGTTATGGCGGCAGCCATCTAGTAGTAAAAAATGAGTTGAAATGGCAAGAGAGTGATAATTATCGTATAGAAATCACTTTAGAAAAATTGCACGTATAGTTTAGCGCATGCTTTAAAATGACTTTTTTCCTATCGTAATGGAGTAGATTAACGATGATAGCCAGGCGTCATCAACGAGCTGATCTGCAAAGCATTTTTTATCGTAATCAATATCGTAAATTTTTACGTTGGTTAGTCGCGGCTATTTTTTTCATACTCTTACTCATAATAATTATTATTTATCTCATCATCTTTCAACCGACTAGACAATATTATGCTAGTACGACAGAGGGAAAAATTTTACTCATGCCACTGCAACAGCAGCGTAATATTCAGCAATGAATCATTATTATCGGTATTATTTACATCATGTTATTATCGGTTTGATAATAGCTATCATGATGATGATGGCGATGGTCGTTTATCTACTTCATCAAATGCAAAATCGTCCTTTGCCCGTTTTTTTTGCCTTACAAGCAAATGACAATCAACGTCTTCAGTTGCATTCTTACACTGTGCCTAATTTATTACCTAGTACGATTTTACATTGGGCAAGCAAAGCAGCAACGGTTGCCTCAACGTATGATTTCAATAACTATAATAATCAACTCGCTGCAACACGTCCGTATTTTACACCTGCTGGATGGGATAATTATTTACAATCAGTTGCTGATCTAATTAATACTATCAAAGCAAATAAGCTAATTGTAAATAGCGTGGTAACTGGAACACCTGTCATATCAAATCAAGGCCCATTACCCGACATAGATTATGCATGGCAAGTACAAATTCCTTTTCTTGTTTCATATCAACCAGCTTCGGCACCACCCTATCAACGTTCGTATTTAGTGGTACTAACGATTGTTAAAGTACCCACCACTACGAATCCACAAGGTATTGGTATTGATCAATTTGTGATGGATTAATAAAATTGGACACTCCATTATATAATCAGTTGAATTTCTTGAGTTTGGAGTAATAATTGACTATGTCTAATCAAGATGCATTAGTAGCAATTTTCACTAGGAATGCTTTTTATCGCCGACTTCATTATCTAGTGCTATTAACCTTTGCATTAAGTTTAGTAGTCATTGCTATTTTAATTGGAATAATTGTTTTTTTATTAAAAAATCCTACGAAGCCTTTATATTTTGCTACTGATGAAATTGGACGATTAATCCAAGATGTGCCGCTTGATCAGCCGAATATGCGCCCAGAAGAAGTTGTTGCGTGGGCAATAGAGGCAGTGCAGGCAGCTTATTCGTATAACTATATTAATTATCGTTCACAATTACAAAACGCACAGAAATATTTTACAACGTATAGCTGGCAAGATTATATGAGAGCATTGAAGGATTCAAATAATTTGATTGGTGTCATACAACGCAAAATCATTGTATTAGCAAGAGTAGTAGGAGAACCTAAGTTGATCACTCAAGGTATATTAGGGGGTGCGTATGCTTGGAGATACCAAATGCCGGTGTTACTGACTAATTGGGGACCACCTTATAATGAGCAATCTAAATCTTTAAATGCATTATCTGTCACGATAGTCATTCAGCGACAACCCTTATTACAGAGTTATAAAGGGCTGGGGATTTTGCAATTTATTGGTAGAGATGTCACGTCAACTCAACCCACTGAAATTTCGTTGACACCGGGATAAGTTAACTATGCCTGAAAAAAAAATTAAAGTTGAATTAGAAGAAAACTTTTATCGAGATGGTGTAGAAAGAATAATAATTATTATAATAGGTGTTTTTATTGCGATAGGTTTAATTGTTTCTGCATCGCTATATATTTATTTGAATAAACCTCCTCCAATAACATTTCCAGTAGGTGCTGAGTGGCGCATACAACCAGAGGTTCCATTGGACCAACCCTATCTTTCTATTGCTGATTTATTGCAATGGGTAAGTGATGTTCTTCCGAAAGCCTTTACCTATGATTTTATTTCTTATAATGATCAACTCAAGCAGAATGCTTATTATTTTACAGCAAATGGCTGGAAGACTTTCTTAAATTATTTGAATAGTTACGCAAATTATACTAATGTGCAAAAATATAGACAATTTATCAGTGTTGTACCGAAGGGAGTTCCAATTTTAATCAATCAAGGATTAGTCTCGGGAAGATACGCTTGGTGGGTACAATTGCCGATAGAAATTAGTTATGCTGGATATACTTCTGCACCAAGTCGAATTTTGATGTTTCAAATATTAATAATAAGGGTATCTACCTTGAATAATTTATCTGGAGTTGGAATTGAAAATATTATTATAGCGTCAAACACCAGCGGGCAACTCCAGAAAAGTGGATAATGATATGGCTAATTTTTTAAAATGCATTTATCGCACTATTTTATCGCGAACGACTGATAAAGTTCAGTGGAATAAATTAGCGATTTTTATTGTATTTATCCTGCTAGCAAATAGTAATCTTTTTGCAGAATCAGCAAATCCACCATCCAATCCACCTACCAATCCTCAAGCAATGTCATCAAAACAATTTCAAGAATGGTTAAAAAGTAATAGTGATATGCCACCATTTATTGCAAATAGTAAGCCTACACTACCGATACCAAAAGAAACAACGGATGAGTCTAGTACTTCTGCGGCGATGAGTTATGAGCAAGGTCAACAAATCATGTTAAATACGATACCTGCTCGTCCACCTTCACAAGAATCAACCATAGCTTTTGATAGTATGTTGCAACAAAATATGCCTTTGGCACCACAACAAGTGGTACAGTTACGACAGCAAATTGATTTAGCCCAGCGTGCTTCAGCTACTTCGCCGAATATTCCACCCAAACCTGTTTCAACGACTCTTATGATTAATCTTGCACCTGGTGCTACTCCACCGGCAATACGCTTAGCACAAGGTTATGTATCATCTTTAGTATTTGTTGATTCGACAGGGGCGCCATGGCCTATTGCTTCTTTTGATATAGGTAGTCCAAAATCAATGAATATTCAGTGGGATGGAAAAAGTAATATCTTGTTGCTGCAAGCTATTTCATCGTATAGCAATGGTAACATTGTGGTGAGACTGCTTGGCATGCCAATTCCTGTTACATTAGAGTTGGTCGCGGGACAACCCGTAGTCGATTATCGTGTTGATATTCATGTATCAGGCATTGGACCGAACACAAAAGAATTACCTATTGGTACCATGTTGCCTAATAGTGCTAATCAATTATTATTAGGTGTATTAGATGGAATTGCACCAGCTGGTAGTAAAACCTTGACTGTGCGAGGAGCTGATGCACAAGCTTGGTTGTTAGGAGATAAAGTGTATTTTCGTACACGATTTACTGTCCTCTCCCCTGGCTGGATAGGAACAATGGCTAGTCCTGATGGTATGCATGCTTATGAGATGCAGAAAACATCCTCTATTTTAGTATCACGTTATGGAGAGCCTGCCGAACTTAAAATTGAGGGTCTGTAATGGCATTAAATTTTTCTAGATTTAATTTTTTCCAACGTCTCGATGCCCGCGGTAGAATATTCTTTTTATTTGCTAGCTTGGTTTTGATTACTTTTATTATTTATGTGGCCGTGCGTTTTTTCTGGGCCGGCGGCCAAGCAACAGGCGCATCGAGTGTAGCGGGCGTACCCGCTGGTGTCCAATCTATTCCTGGGGGTGAAGTATCGCCAGAATATGCTAAGGCATTACAGCAAGCGAATGTTCAAGCTGCTCAGCAAGCACAAATGACTGGTACTAGCGCAATTCCTACCATGGTGAATGTGGCAGGTACATCATCTTCGGCGAGTTGTATTATATGTGCCGAAGATGCTACCAATGTAAAATATAAACTGACTGAATGGATACAGCAGGGAAAGATATCACCTGAAGTGGCAGATGCTTTACAACAATTAGCTGATAAAAATGTATCAATTGAGGAATATGCACAACAACTGGATCAACTGGTTAAAGATGGGAAGTTAACGCCTGAGCAAGCTCGTGAGTTATTAGAGTTATACAAAAAGCAACGCGCTAGTGCTTTATTAAAAGATAGTGCTAAATTAATGGATAGCCTGATTACATCTGGCAATTTACCACTTGATATAGCCAATCAATTGCTTACTGCGCAAAAAGATAAGCTTTCTGTGGCAGATTATGCTGCTCTATTACAAGATATGCTCAAACAAGGTAGAATTTCTCCTGCTACTGCACAGCAATTACTTGCTCAATATGCACAACAAAAAGCGAAAGAAGCTACTTTGCAAGGATTGGCAAATTTACGTCGAATGGCGCAAGCTGGTGAGATCACGGCTGATGTAGAGAAAACAATAGCTGATCTTGAAACTCGTAATGTTCCTTTCGATACTTATTCAAAAACGCTCGATCAACTGGTTAAAGATGGTAAACTCACGCCAGCTTCGGCAACGAAACTACTTGATCGATATAAATCTCAAAAGACAGCAATCGGTCCTATCGCATCGCTTAATGAGTTACTACAACAAGCAGAAGCCGCTGCAAATGCTGAAATTGCAGATTTATTAAAACAAGGAAAAATAACGAGTGATGTAGCTGCCATATTGGCGGACTTGATTCAAAAAGATGTTTCAATCGAAGCTCAGCAAAATGCAGTGAATTTACTTGTACAACAAAATAAACTTTCTCCGGAAATTGCTAAACTTAAAATTGCTGATTATGTGCAAGTTAAAGGATTACGAGACCTGATTAAACAAATTGGTGATTTGCAGGCGAATAATGCTAATTCTGTACTATATGCAAATGCTTTAAAACGTGCTGTACAGAGTGGGTTATTAACGCCTGAGTTAGCTGCTCAATTGATGCAAGAATATCAAGCTACTACGATCACGCCTAGCAGTGTTGCCTTGGGAAATTTACAACAACGCTTGCAGGCAGAATCGGAGGCTAAACAAATTGCTACACCTAGTGATTTTAATGTTGCACAAGTCCAAGCTCAACAAGCTGTTTCTCAAGATAAACAAGCCAATATTCAGGCTTTAATGGCAGCCATGTCAGGGCAGGCACAACAATTAATTGCGTCATGGCAACCGCCTACCATGGTTCACAGAACGC
Source organism: Gammaproteobacteria bacterium RIFCSPHIGHO2_12_FULL_37_14 (assembly GCA_001801485.1). The sequence continues at coordinate 9,852 of MGXV01000044.1, read as the reverse complement.
GAAGTGCCAGTACCAAGAAAGAAGAAGTGGATGCAGCTAAAAATGGTGAAGGAAAATCAGGTACTTTAAAATCGAGTTTAGCAACACCTGTGATTATTAAAGCGGGCACAGTTTATTTTGCTGTATTAGATACAGCAGTGAATAGTGATTATCCTGATAGCCCGATCATGGCAACGATTGTTGATGGAAAATATAAAGGGGCGAAATTATTAGGCAAAATTGTCACAACAAAAGGTCCGGCGGGTCAGATGGATAGAGTAGCCATGAATTTTACGATAATGAATATAGAAGATTGGCCAACATCTAAAACTGTTACTGCCTATGCGATTGATCCAGATACCGCGCGCAGTGTCATGGCAAGTCAAGTTGATTATCATTACCTACAGCGTTTTGGGGCGATGATGGCAACTTCATTTTTGCAAGGTTATGCAAGTGCAATCACCACTTCTGGTGGAACGACGAGTCAAACGCTGATTGGCACTACCACCACTAATCCTGCATTGAATCCTCAGCAGAAAATTATGGTGGGGCTGGGTCAAGTAGGACAAACATTAGGGACAGTCACCCAAGGTTATGCAAACCTTCCACCAACAGTAAAGGTAGATTCTGGCGTTGGTCTAGGTATACTATTTATGTCAGATGTTACGTGATATAACTTTAGAGAGGCATATCCAAAATGCTGAATAATCGAGGCGATAAATTCGAAGGCCAAGACGAAAGTGAATATCACTTTTCAGATGAAGAAGTTAATTACGAAGTTGATTCAGAATCGTCTACAGAAGCGCCAAATGAAAGTAAACAAGGCTTGCTAAATCGTTTTTCGCGCTCAAAACGCATGTTAATCGGTTTGAGTATTTTTATTATCTTGGTTTTTGTTGTCTATAAAATAGTAACACCCACTTCACCGCCTGTTCTTACAGATGTTATTACGCCTGTCACTACTCAATCAAAGATGCCAATACAGACTTCTGCACCGATACAAAATGAAGCAAAAATGCAGATTGTTCCACCTCCAGTTCCAGGCAGTGCTCAATCTTCTGTACAACCAGTGACACAAATGCCGAGTCCAGCTAGCACGGTTGCTCCAAATGTCGTGCCAAGTGCAATGACTCAAGAAGTGGTTCAACCATCTCAATTGCAAACTATGCAACAAGTAGTGACTCCACAACAAACGATGCCGTCACCAGCGGCTGATCAACAACCACTGCCGCCTCCGCAGCAAATGCCAACATCGTCTCAATCTATGCAGCCATCACCATCACAGCCTCCAATCATATCAACCGTTGCTCAGTCATCTATTCCAGCTCAACCTCCACTCATATCACCAGTGGTAACGACACCTAGTTCACTTCCTCCACCTAGTACACCAACCACTTCTTATCCAATGGGCGGACAATTAACAGGTATAGATGCTAAAATTGCTGTTTTAGAAGCGAATAATCAAAAATTGGTAAGCCAATTACAAGCAGATTATATGCAACGTTTGAATGATTTTTATAATCAAAACAAGCAATTGCAAGACCAAATACAAGGCTTGGCAACGCGAGTAGTGAATATGGAATCTCAGCTTAACCAACTGGTTCAAACGCTTACTCGTCAGCAAACACAAAGTTTAGATACTCCTCCTCCACCCGGACCGCAATCTCAGGTAGTACCTAAATTACCTTATAATGTGCAAGCAATTATTCCTGGTAGAGCTTGGCTACGTTCAGATAATGGTGAAACGGTAACGGTTGCTGAAGGAGACGCTATCAAAGATATCGGTCGTGTTACTAAAATTGATCCTTATGATGGGATTGTGGAAATTAACACAGGAGGAAAAGTTGTTTCATTATCATATGGGAATACTGGATGAGTATTTATCGAATCCCCCAAAATCCACATCATTTATATCGAATCCATGACATTCAACCATTTTTTGCAAAACTGAATCAGTTTCATTTATCTAAAGTGTATTGTGGTTTTTTATTTTTTATTTTGAGTTTTTATACCCTACCTGTTTATTCTGCTGCAGAGTTGCCGCCACCACCACCCGTAGTCTCATCCAATGCAACGCCTTCGGCGCAAGATATGTTAGTAAATATTTCCACACAACTTCCAAATTTAATGCGCATGGTAACGGCATTTGCATTTGTAATGGGAATGTATTTTGTATTTATCGGGTTGCTAAAATTAAAACAATATGGCGAATCACGGACAATGATGTCGCAAGAACGTGAGTTAAAAGGTCCAGTTATCTTTCTTGCAGTTGGTGCTCTACTCATTTATTTACCATCCACAGTGCGCGTTGGTTTGAGTTCCTTCTGGGTCAATCCTAATCCGTATGCATACTTGCAACAACAAAACCAATGGGCAGAACTCATCACTGTTTGTTTATTAATCATCCAATTTATTGGTACGATTGCCTTTATCCGTGGATTGGTTTTGCTGACCCATCTAGGAGGGCATAGTGGACAACCAGGTACGTTTAACAAAGCGATGTCACATATCGTTGGCGGAATTTTTTGCATTAATATTTATCAATTCGTGCAAGTGATCATGGTGACATTAGGAATCCAGACATAGTAGACTAGATTCTTAATTTCTAATCTGCAAACTTTCATTTTTAGACAAAGGAGAAAATAATGAAGAAAGTGATTCTAATATTACTTGCATTTGGATGCATTCTCACGGGAATATCTGCGTTAGCAGCAACATCCATTTCAGGTATTGGTTCAGTAGCTTCACAGGTGACTACTCAATTTGGTCCAATTGCCAGATTTATTACTGCATTAGCGTATATTGCTGGGATGGCTTTTGTAGTCGGTGCGTTAGTGAAATTTAAAGCTCATAAAGATAATCCAACGCAAATTCCTATTGGTACGCCTATTGCTTTATTATTTATTGGAGCAGCACTGATTTTTTCTCCGACAATTTTCAAGGTTGCAGGGGTCACTATGTTAACATCAGGAGCAAAAGCGGGTGGTATCAGTGGTCTCACTTCATGGTGAATCTGGACGGCGATGCTTAATCGTCAGTTTGTAGGTTGGATATGTATGAACTCCATTTAGCGGCAAATTTAACCGGCTGGCGTATTTTTGTTAGGCGTAAAGAAGATAGAGCATTTCAATCTATTGCCATGCGCGTCTTAGAAAGAGATATTTACACCTGCCAATATTGTGCTTTTCAAGCTAAAGAATTTCAGGAAGTCGTTAATCTTGATGGTAATTATCTCAATAATAAGTTGAGTAACATGATTACTGCCTGTTGTTTCTGTACCCAATGTTTGTTTTTACAAGCGGTTGGTTTGGATGAAATGGGCGGTGGCCAATTAATTTATCTACCTGAAATGACTCAAGCGGATATCAATAGTTTTTGTCATGTGTTGTTTTGCGCAATGGGTAACAATACTGGATATCAAGATAGTGCTCAAAGTATCTATCGAAGTTTTAAATTTCGCAGTCAGATCATTGAAAATAAATTTGGATCCGGTACTAGTCAGCCTCAATTATTTGGACAAATTCTTCTTGAGTATCAAGAAAGAATGTCGGAAGGAAAACAAGATGTATTAGAAAATATTCGGTTGCTGCCCTCCAACACCAAATTTAAAATCCAATTAGATACTTGGGCAGCAGCAGCATTGGAGGAATTAAAAGAAGAAGAAAAGTAAGCGTTAGAGAATCAACACTTACCAATACTAAACGAGATTCTAAGGATAAGCATGCGTGATCGTACTTTTATAGATCCATTTTTAGATGGCATTGATGCAATCTTGGCGTGGTTTAGTACGGAGGTCAAGCAAACTGTCGAATCATATTGTGATTTAGAAACAGCAGATGATACCTATAGTTTGGTTGCTCGCGACGGATCGCTCGTTTCCGTTATTCGTATTTATGGTGTGACTAAACTTATTGGACAAGAAGAATTTAATGCTATTCATCAGGGTTTAGCACAAAGCTTACAAGCCACATTTAAGAGACCTGGGCATGCATTGCAAGTCTACTTCTCCTATGATAGAGAATCAGTCAAAGCTGAGATTGAAGATATTCTTTCTCCAGCATGGTCGACGGCTAGGCGCTTAGAATTAGATTTGGATGATTTGTTTAGTGAACGAATTAATTATATTTCCAAGTATTGCGCACGTGAAGAATTATATTTTGTATTGTGGACTCGACCATATTCGCTAACATCAGAACAACTCAAGCGCGCTACAAAAGATAAATTGAATTTTATCCGCGAACATAAACTCAAACCATTTAAAAATGGGCAAAATCTAATTGCTGCTATTCCCGATTTGCGAGAATCACACGCTTCCTTTGTTCGGTCAATTGTGACTGATTTGAATGCATTAAATGTGTATTGTACTTTGCTCGAAGTACATGATGCAGTTTCTGCTGCACGGCATTCTGCCGATACTGATTTTACCGCAAAAGATTGGCGACCAGTTTTACCAGGAGATAATATTCCAGTACGAGAAGTGAGTAGTTCTGCTGGCGAGTTATCAGGGTTGATGTATCCTCGCTTAGCAAGACAAATATTTCCACGTGATGCAGTTGTACAAGATTTACGTACTATCCGTATAGGCGATCGAATTTATACTCCTATTTTTATCGATTTATTTCCGCAAGATTTAAAATCATTTATTGTTTTATTTTCTCGTACATTGCCGACTCGTGTTCCTTGGCGTATTTCTTTTTTGATTGAAAGTGGTGGATTAGCGACGCTACGTTTTAAATCGGTTATGGCAGCTATTTTAAGTTTCACATCAGCAAGAAATGGTTTAGTAAATGATGCTGCAAAATTATTAAGCGAGATTGAAGTTAATACAGATGATGCAGTTGTTAAACTTCAAGTTAGTCTTGCGACATGGGCACCCGAAGGTAATATTCGCTTGTTGCGTACGCGTACAGCCGAATTAGCTAAAGCAGTGGAAGGTTGGGGAACGTGTGAGGTTTCTGAAGTATCAGGGGATGTTTTTGCTGGAATTGCGTCTAGCCTTTTAGGATTTTCAGCTAATAGTATAGCCACTCCTTCTATTGCTCCCTTATCAGATGTTATTTATATGTTGCCTTTTACTCGTCCCGCTTCGGCTTGGGAATATGGTGCAGTATTATTCCGTTCACCAGATGGTAAACCCTTGCCATATCAACCGGGCTCTGTTCAGCAAACGACATGGATTGATCTGATTTACGCACGACCTGGCTCAGGTAAATCGGTATTATCAAATGCGCTAAATCTTGCACTTTGCTTATCAGGTGGTATCACTCGCTTACCCCGTATTGCAATTATTGATATTGGGCCATCCAGTAGTGGTTTAATTTCTCTGATAAAAGAAGCCTTACCTCCACAACAACGACATTATGCGGCATATTATCGTTTACGCATGACGCCAGAATATTCTATCAATCCATTTGATACACAATTAGGTTGTCGTTCTCCTTCCGCTCAAGAGCGGGGTTTTCTGGTGAATTTTGTTACTTTATTAGCGACACCCTTAGGTGCGGAACGTCCTTATGATGGCGTGTCTGATATGGCAGGTTTAATTGTTGATGAGATGTATAAATATCTTGCCGATGAAAAAAAAGCTCATCTATATACAAAAGGAATAGAATTATTAATCGATGATATTTTATCTGAAATAGGTTTTGTTTTAGATGAAAAAACCACTTGGTGGGAAGTCACGGATGCTTTATTTTTAGCGGGCTTTCAGCATGAAGCAATGTTGGCGCAACGCTATGCTGTACCAATATTGGCTGATGCAGCAGCTATTTGTCGCACACAAGTTGTTGAAGATTTATATGGGCAAGTTCGCGCGCCAACAGGAGAACCACTCATACAAGCATTTAGTCGCATGATTTCTGGTGCTGTACGTGAATATCCAATTTTATCGAATATTACGAAATTTGATATTGGTGATGCGCGAGTTATCTCACTTGATTTAGATGAGGTTGCTAAAAGTGGAGGCGATGCTGCCGAACGTCAAACAGCAGTCATGTATATGTTAGCGCGTTATGCATTAGCTCGACATTATTATTTAACGGATGATTTGCTGAGCGATATTCCTGATGCGTATCGAGAATATCATCGTACGCGTATTTCAGAAATTCGAGAAGATGCTAAACGAATTATTTATGATGAATTTCATCGTACTTCGAAAGCGCGTTCGGTTCGTGATCAAGTGATTGTAGATATGCGTGAAGGAAGAAAATGGAATGTTCAAATTGCGCTTATTTCACAATCATTAGATGATTTTGACCCGGTAATGGTGGAATTTGGAACATCGATTTTTATTATGGATGCTGGTCCTGAGCAAGCAATTAAACGTTCGACAGAAATTTTTGGTTTATCTGAAACTGCACGTATGGCGTTAAAAACCCGGGTACATGGTCCTCGCGAAGGGGGCGCAACTTTTTTAGCTCAGTTTTCTACGAAAAATGGTATCAATACTCAATTGCTTACGAATACTTTAGGCCCGATTGAATTATGGGCATTTAGCACCACTGCAGAAGATGCGCGTTTACGCAATAAACTTTACCTACAACTTGGACCCAAAGAAGCTCGGCGCGTATTAGGAAATTTATTCCCATCAGGTTCAATAAAGGGATTAATTGAAATGCGTTTAGCACAAATGAGAGAACAAGTGGGAGTCATTGAGGAAGGTTCTAACTTGAGTATGGTTGATAAATTAGTAGATGAAGTTTTAGAAGGCTATTCTAAAAATCCTGATATAAAAAGTTTACCAAAGTAAAATCTTATTTTTTATAATCACTTTTTCGAAAAATCTTGCAGAAGTCAAATGATACGAAGATAATCCCGTGAAAATATAAATGTGAATCTTGATAGGGAGTTCATTGCATGTATCGCATATCATCAATTAAAGGAAACTCACAACGCCTAGATGGCGGAGCGATGTTTGGAAACGTTCCAAAAGCTCTGTGGAGTAAATGGATAGAACCAGATGCGCAAAATCGAATTTTACTTGCCTGTAGAGCTTTATTAATTCAAGAAGAAAATAAAAATATTTTATTAGAAACAGGCATAGGCGCATTTTTTGAACCAGCATTACAAAAAAGATATGGTATAGAAGAGCCTGAACACGTACTCTTACATTCGCTGCAGAGTATGGGTATCAAAGAAGAAGATATTGATATTATCATTTTATCTCATTTGCATTTTGATCATGTAGGCGGTTTGCTTTCTGCATGGCAAGTAGATGCTGAACTTCGATTATTATTTCCTAAAGCAACATATTTAGTAAGCAAAATTGCTTGGGAAAGAGCATCTCATCCTCATGTGCGCGATCGAGCATCGTTTATACCAAACTTGAATCAACTTTTAGAAAAATCGGGTCGTTTAATCATCGTTGATGAAGAAAAATGCGAGCTGTTGGGTAATCATTATCGATTTATTTTTACCAATGGTCATACACCGGGTTTAATGCATACTATTTTTAGTTTGCCTGATGATGAGGGATCTATTATATTTGCTTCTGATTTAATACCTGGAACAAGCTGGATTCATTTACCTGTTTCAATGGGATACGATAGAGCACCAGAATTATTAATAGATGAAAAAAGGGAAATGTTAGAATTAGCTATTAAACAAAACGCATATTTATTTTATACCCATGATCCTAAAATTGCGATGTCACGAGTGTTGCAAGATGAAAAAGGAAAATTTATTCCAGTAGAGATGATGGGGGAGTTTAGCGGATGGGAAGTATGATAGGGAAAAGAATATACATTTTC
>MGXV01000044.1:1498-2119 GCA_001801485.1 Gammaproteobacteria bacterium RIFCSPHIGHO2_12_FULL_37_14 | reverse complement strand
GTGATGGAACAATAGTAAGAGTGAATATAATTGATTTGTCAACTCTTCCTAAGTAAAATGTCTGCTATAAATTTAAATGGAGTTATCATTATGCGAAGTAGGGTATTCAACGTCATATCATCGTATACAAGTTGGATAATTTACAACTATCAGACTATAACAAAATCAAATGCTATGTCGCCTGGATTGAGATTAATTTCTCAACAGCAGGATAAAAAAACAGGTGAGATAAATTTTAAGATACAAATTGTAGGGAAAAACATTTTTCCGATTATAACATTAAAAGACTTTAAAAATCTTTCAATCTTTAATAATTTCAATGCAACTGATCAAGATATAATAAATAATTATTTCCCAGATAAACAATCTGAAACAAAAAAACGTATTATTGCTAGAACTTATGATAGAGAAAATAAAAGGTTTATATATACAATCGAGTTTTTTGATAAAAAATCAAATATGAGAAGGTGTGTCACTATGAATAATTTTTCTTCGTTATTAGTACTAGATCTAAATAATTTTGATAGTGAAGATAAGCGTATTATTAATCTAGAATTAAGTAATGACTTGCATTAAATTTCCATAATTTTTATTCATTAAACTTTGCTCTCGTATTATATT
>MGXV01000044.1:0-1438 GCA_001801485.1 Gammaproteobacteria bacterium RIFCSPHIGHO2_12_FULL_37_14 | reverse complement strand
CATTTTTTTTAAAAAACGAATAAATACCAATGCTGGATATTAATGCTATAGCGGCATAGCTAAAAGTTTTAATAGCTTGTGATTTAGTTTGAAAGAGTGTTGCTCGAGTTAGCCTATTTATAATTAGATCATGTTGTGGATATTGAGATATAAGGTCTTTTCTATCAGCAAGCGTAAAATCGTCGTATTCCAATCCGGGAGAAACTGTACGGCCAACCAAGCTGAAAGATGATTTGTCTCGTAATTCTGCGGCAAACCAATCACCAGATTTGATCACAATTTGAAATGATGCGTTTTTTATGAGAAGAGGGTTGGCAAGAGTTTGAGTTTTTAGATTGCCTTCTTGATCGATGGTATGAATATCAATGGGGCTTTCACCATCATAGAAATGCCAAATTTCATCTGACTTTAATCGATGCCAAGCAGAGAAATCTTGCTTTTCTAGTAGAAAATAGATAGCTGTTCCTGCTGAATGAGCAGTTTCATCATTAGATAGTACAACATCGGTGGCATTATAATGTATACGAAAATATCCACCTTCCTTATGTTTTCCCAAGTTTAATTTTTTTATATAGTCTTTAGCAGATAATCTATTTTTTTTAGGGGATAAAACAGGGTAGTTAGAGCTTTGGTTACAGGATTTTATAGCATTTGGTTTAATGAATTTATCTATCATGCTTTCTAATTTAGGATGTTGGGCTACTAGTTGATTTCTGTACGGTTCTGCCAATTCAAAATCACTATATTCAAACGCAGGTGAGACTGTGCAGCCTATTAAACCAAAAGAAGACTTATTCCTTACTTCAGCGGCAAACCACATTCCAGCTTTTAGTATAACCTGAAATGATGAGTCCTCGGTCTCTCCTGGATTGTCCAGTGAATAGGTTTTTAAGTCTCCATCGTTATCAATAGTATGAATATCAATGGGACTTCCACCATCATAGTAATGCCAAATTTCATCTGATTTTAGTCGATGCCAAGCAGAAAATGCTTGTTTTTCTAAAAGAAAATAGATAGAAGAACACGCATAACGTTCAATGTACTTTCTTTCTTCGCCGGATTCTATATTATGGACATGCTTGCTAAACAATTTTACCTTATTGGATGATTTATAAAAAACCCCGAAATAACCTCCTTCAATATGATTTTCTAATTTAAGAATATCGATATAATTAGGCATTTTATTTTAATTCCTTTTATTTTAATCAGAATGGATTGAAATTAGGTTAAATAGATTATGTATCCTTGATAAAAAAGAACGTGCCTCAAACAGGGATGAAGGTCAAAGCCCTCCAAATTGCCTCGCAGACCCTGATATTATATGATAAGACAAACTATTGCACAGATTTTTTATGAAGGATGTCTATTAATAGTTTTGGTGTCTAAATTAATCAATGCATTTAATTTTTCATGTAGCTGTGTTAGTTCGTCATTAATT
>MGXV01000043.1 GCA_001801485.1 Gammaproteobacteria bacterium RIFCSPHIGHO2_12_FULL_37_14 | reverse complement strand
CTCCCCACGCGCCGCATGATCGAGGGCTTGTTTTAATAAAGGTAGTTTATCTTTGTCATAGAGTAGAGGTTGGAACAAGGTGTTGGTAAAATGTGATACTAGGGCAAAAGCAGCCTTACTATCGCCATCAAGATGCTTGGCTACCTCGTCTGTTAAAGTCTCAGCAGGTAAATCAAAAATAGTGGTAGTCGGCCGGGTGTTCACAGTGTACCTCGTTGTATGACACCAAAATAGTCGGTTAATTTTATGTGTGCATTTTATATGTAAAGCCAGCAAGATGCAAAGACTAGCCTTTAATTGAGTCATCTGATAATGTAAATAAAGCCGTTCTTGTTCGATCTGGTGGGCACGTTGCTTGGCGTAGTCGAGCAATGATTGATAGTCCAATTAACACGCTTTCAGAAATATTTCGTAATTTGATGAATGGTACTCCTCAATGAAAGTAAATATTCAAGATGCGTCAGTTGATGATTTGAATCAAATTAATGCACTTCTCCGCGTATCAAAAGCATATTGGGGATATGATAATCATTTTCTTGATCGCTTTATGGATAAATTAGGAATTACTCACGCGTATATGCAGCAGAATGTCATTAAACTGTTTTATGTTGATGATCATTTAGTAGGATTTTTTAACTTTTGTTTTAATAGTGATGGCCTGTTTGAGTTGGATAATTTTTTTTTGCATCCTGATTACATTGGGAAAGGGATAGGTCAAATGTTGTGGCACGCTTGTTGCCAAGAAGTAAAAAAGCAGGATGCAAATGAGTTTATTATTTGGAGTGACCCAAACGCAGAGAAATTTTATGTAAAAATGGGGTGCGAAAAAATTGGGGTTAGACAATCTCCGATGATGCCAGATCGTTATCCGTCAGTATTAAGATATAAAGTGAAAAACAATTAAATTTATCATTTAAATTTTTCTTTTCTTCTCGTTTTAGCTGTTAATGGGTTTTAAAATTGGATTAAGCCAAATCCAAGGGTCTGCTGGAGCTAGAAGTATAGCGGGTGGTAAAATTCAGACCACTTTTAGGTGGCAAATAAGATACAATTCTCGCTGAAAAATTGGAGGCGAGATGAGCGTAAAACGGAAGACCTATAGTCCAGTAGAGAAAGCACGAATTGCATTAGATGCGTATTTTGGTTATCTTGATGGGTCTTACAATTATCTTGTTCAGAAAAATGATAATAATATCAGATGATGATAAAAATTTCATCCTTGCTTATTGTTAAATTATAAGAATAATATACAACAATAATAATTAAGATATGTAAAGAGGGATACAGTGCCTAAGTTAGAGTATGGTGACATCCTCATACACGTTGTTGTGCCGCAAACAACCTCTGGTATCAGGTCGTTTATTTCTAATGTTCAATATTATTTATTTGGTGCCAACTATCATGATAATGTACATGTTAGTATTTATGTTGGCACCAACAGAGATGGCACGCATAGGGTTGTAGAAATTGATATGCCAGGATTGGTGGTTGGTGAGATTATTCCTCATGAAAAAATACATATTATTCGTTGTAAAAATAAAAAACTTGCTACTTTAGCAGCTGATATTGCTTTGTCATGGGGTATTATTTCAGCGAACCATTCCTATTCTCTTTTAAATTATTTTAGGACTATCTTACCTGGCAGCAGCACGGAATATCCACCTAGTGAATTAAAAATTATTGAGGAATGCCTTTTTAAACCGCTGCCAAGTAGAACTCGATTTACCTGTGTTGAGTTAGTGACGACTGCGTATCGACTTGCGATTGAACAACTTGGGTTGTCAGCAGCCAAATATATGAGCTTCAACCCTCATTCTTCTCCTGCGGATTTTCGTAGACTATTCGATAACCACTCTGAGTATGAACATGAGGATTTCGTGTTTGAGCCAGCTGCAGCTGCGGGTAAGAGTGAGTTAGATCAAGAGCGTTCACTCACTCTTTAGCGAATTTGTAATTAACTACACGCTAACCTCGCACAATAGATTGAACGATTTTTTTAAGGCGGGTAAATTGGCCGTCTACAGGGGCATCTTTGTGTTTAATTAAAAACACATGTTGTGCGTTTTTTTGTGTTTTTGGAAGTGGAAACTCTACGAGTTTATTGCTCCCATATACTTTGCTATTGATATTACTTGCAATAAATTTAGGGATATAAATTGCACACAGCCCTTGCAGTGTTAATTCAAGCCCTGTGGAGAGAAGATTAACGGAATACTTCCTATTTCTTGGTGTGAGGCTCTCAATCCAGCCATCCCGTTCTTTTATTCCAAGTGGATTGTTTGACAGTTCAAGCGCTGGTACAGCAAAAGGAATTTCAGAAATATTGGCGTCATCAAAATAACTGGATAAGTGATAGCAGCCTAATTGATATTTTTCTATTTCAATTATTTCGACATGTTTCATTGGGTGGGGTGCATAAGTTATCCCATAGTCTAATTCCCTATTCGCCACTAATTGTTCAATTTGACCTGGGTTAAGATCGAGAAGAGTAATTGGACTGTCAGTTAATGATTGGAGTTTTAACTGGTGGCAGATTGGCAGCAGAAAGATTTCTACTGTACCAATTCGTAGTGATTGTTGCTGAGTTAGAGGTTCCGTTTTGAATAGCAACTCTTCTTGCGCCAGAAATCCCTTAGCTCGTTGGTAAATTCGTTTTCCATCATCTGTTAAAGTCAATCCCCTACCGGCCGGACGCAGCAGTATGCAATTTAATTCTTCCTGCAATGCGCAAATTAAAGCCTGATGTGTCAATTTATACCTGTGAGCCGGAAACTGCTGCTCCGTTAAAAAAATCGTTAGAGTGTGGTCAGGCATCATCGGTAGAAAGGATACCTTCATTTGTGGACGCAATTGGAACGCCAGAAGTGCTGCCTAAAGTATATGAATTGCTGGCACCAATTTTGCGGGATAGTCTTGTTGTGTCATTAAATGAAATTAAACAGGCATTAAAGCTTTTGCTTTTCAACAATAAGATGCTTTGCGAAGGTGCTGCAGCATGCAGTCTTGCTGCTGCTATTCAACTAGCTGAAGTGGGTAAGCACAAAAAAATTGCCTGCATTATATCTGGTGGAAATGTGTCAGCAGATGTTTTGAAGGCTGTAGCTGAAGCGCAGAGTATTGATGACGGATCTAAGGCGGTGTTAAAGCATCAATTTTATCAATAAATTAAATAAGTTAAGCGCTTAATTCGCAATAAACCATGTAATATATTATAATATATGATCAATTAATGTCATATATATAAATATATGGGCAATAATAATGAAAAATCGACCTTTAATATTATCGTCGCAATCTCATTGCTGGGTGGATTCTAATGCCCATATTAATTATATAGACCCCCATTGGGGCGAGTTTCGACATGCTGTGAGACATACATAATATGCCAAATCCATTTGAAGAACTTAGTATAGCTGCACAAGATATTGAGAGCGAAATTGCCGCGTCTACCTTTTCAGGCCTTCCTTGCAGTCTAGCATTATTAATGGCTAGGAAGCGGAAAAATCGTTTTGCAAAGACAAAAGCATTTAATGGATTTGTTTTACAACAAAAATCAGCTACGGAAAATGAATTCATCGATTTTTTAATGTTATTAAAATTTAATCAAAAAGAAGTTCCAGAGGGTACGCGGCTGCATTTGGTCGTATTAACTAATTATGTCGATCCAGACACTGATTCCTATTTTCATCAACAAGGACTTAAACACCCCAAACATTGGTTAGCTGTCGATCTATCGATTAGACCTGGTGGCGGGGTAAACTCTTTTGTCTTGGATGCTGCAAATTCAGTTGGTTTTACTGGTATCCACCGAGCATTAAAAAGAATGTTTCCTGAAGGCAAGCATTTTGTGTTTAGAAGCGATGTGATTAAAGTTAAATCAGAACTAAACGTAGTATCAAAACCTCGAGCAATTCAAACTCAAACTACAGGCTGTGAGGCGTTTGCGATGGATCATTCAAGGCAACTATCGCAAATTGATTCAAGAACGTTATATGGAAGCGAGCTCATCCGTATCGCAGATCGTGAAGGACGAGTATATCCTGGTAGTTTCATTGGGGGATTAAAGCTCACTCGTATACTACGCGGTATGCAAACCTGGGATGGTATCTATGCACTACCACCCGCAGTTCTTTCCACACCTATTAAAGATTCTACTCAGGAGACACTACTGGAAAGTGCTAAAAAAAGAAGCCAAGACAGTAAAAATACAACCATGGAAATGAAAGGTAAACATTATAAAACTAAAAAGAGACTGTTTTTTCAGTCATTACCACCAGATATTCAATTTGAGGTGATGGCTCAAAGGCAAGGATTTACCTTTCTTAAGAATCCAGTCTTATTCAAACTAACCACCGAATTGGCTGTGGCGGATGAAGCAACGACGCTTTCATTGGTTGCTGGTTTCTGTGATCGCTGGGAGAAAATTAATGAAATTAAAGTTAATGAATTAAAATATTTACTTCGCTCTCAAAAAAAATTATGCGAGTTGAAATTTGAGTTGATATTAACATTAGCTGCATTATTTCAGCACTGTGATGAAAAACTCCCTCAGTATAGTCCTTCCATAAATGCTCTGTTGCATGATTGCTTACTCTTAAGCGTAGGACAAGCTGAGCCACGAGCATTTAGTCTGGCATCGTAAGCTAATGCTTCATTTCTACATCTGTTTTCATACCATGATTTTAAATTAATGAAATTGTAACTAAAATCATTATAAATGTTGCCGCCTACTTATAATTCTCTTGATTTAATCATATTTTTAGTTATACTCATCTTATTAATAATAAATTGCAGGTGTTATCATATGTATTCCTCAAGAATCCCCGTTAAAGTGAAGAAATTCTCAGCTAATAGCGACACAGCGGCATTATTAATCCATGGTGGATGTTTCACTGAGGGTGATGAAACATGGAATTGTGACCAAGCGCAATACATTTCTAATAAATGTAATGTTGACGTATTTACTATCGATTTTTCAAAAAAATCGTTTCTACATAGTAAGAAGGATATTATTGATTTTTATACTGCATTACGCGGAGAGTACAAAGGTCGAGTTGGTTTGATCGGATGCTCAAGCGGTGGATTTTTAGTTCTAAGTTTATTGAATGAGATTGATGACCCTCTATTTGTTACACTGCTCTGTCCAGTAATGGATCCAGAAAAAAGGGAAGATATGCTATTAGCTATGAGAAGTAAGCAGCGCACAAAAATTCATGACCAGCAGGTACGGTACTTTAAAAAAAGGCCATATCCAACAGCTCGTGTTAGTAACTTCGAGTTTGGTATTGTAGCGGCGAGAGATGACGAAAATGTACCACTTATTTTAATAGAAGAAGAATCTAAACGATTTCAAAACGCAACGATACATATTGTTGAAGGAACGCATGCTATCAGCTATAAACCTAATGATGCTGTAGCCGAAATCATTATGGAATCGATAAATAAGTGCCAAGCTACTTTACAAGAAAAAAGTACAATCTAACGGCGTTAATGGAATGGTCCCTGCCGGCCTTTAATACGGCAGGGACCATTCCATTAACGCCAAATCTAACTTAAACCCAGGGCCTACGCATGAAAAATTTTTACTTTAAAAATCAATAGCAAGATATATTATTATTG
>MGXV01000042.1 GCA_001801485.1 Gammaproteobacteria bacterium RIFCSPHIGHO2_12_FULL_37_14 | reverse complement strand
AAAATACCATGGCTGATATCATTGAAAACTTTTTTGCGCAATGGTTTCAGGCGTCTCAGTATCATCTCGACATCGACACCCTTTCTCATCTGTATACTTTATTATTAACGAAAGAATTTCAAGATAAAATAACATTAAGTGACGAAATCATCCAAGGTTTTATACAATTAGGCGGTGAAGATCCATACCGAGATATTACGCCTTATCAAATTAATCGAATATTTCTGCATGCGATTTTACATGATCCACAGGATTGGAGTCCATTATTCGCTAACACTTTACAGGAGATATACGCATTTGTAAAAAACAATTTCAATCAAATCAATGCAGCGAATGCTGCCCTACTGAAGCAAGATTCGTATCCGAAAGCACTCATGGAACAATTACGCTATCTATATCAATGTTATTCCCCTCCTGTAAATATGGATAATAGGCGGCCATTACAAATGATTTTATTGCCTCATCAGATAAAAAAGGCTAGGGAATGGTATAGGATCTCATCTTATTTACAAACCAATGATGAAAAACGTGATGCAGTATACCAACCTCTCTCCGCCTATATTAATCGTCTCTTATATGAAAATGATTTTGATTGTTTTCCTTTTCCTATTCCTAGTCTTATATTGTCCAACAATTTACTAAGCCTTCCGCGAAACCGAAGGCTGGCGTTTATTAGATTACCCCAAATAAAGCTCAATGAGATCATCATAGATTCAATCGATTTACTAAAGAATTTGATTCATTTTCCTGAAGTAGATAGGTTGGCGTTTCTTACACATTTTAAAAATGACTATATTCAATTGCTCGTATCCAATACACAGGCATTGAAATCGATCTTAACACTACTTCCTGAAGAAAATAGATATGATTTTGTTGTTAAGGTTATCGGAATCAATCATTTTAATAAAATCACAATAGACTTAGCGATAATTAGCTTATTTCCAGATAAATTGATCATTATTCAACATTGGATAGATAGCGTAAAACAGTTAAATGATTTTTTAGCTCTTCACATCATAGCGAATAGATTGCCTGTTATTTTAACACTCATGGATCACATTAAAACTAAAACCATCATTAAAAATTTAGAAAATTTACGCACCATTTTAGAAAATCTTTCAATTAGAGATAGGATGCCATTCATTAATAAACTTGGGAAGGAGTTTTTTAACAAAATACTTTCTGATAGTGATCTCCCAAAAATAGAATATGATCGGATTGTAAAAATACTACTACCGCAACATAAAGAAGAATTTTTCGCTAATTATCCATACCTGTCATCCTTAAAAAGAAAAAAATTATTTTCTCCAGACGACGCTCCATTGACAGTCTTTTCATGCCAAAAAGGTATCGAAGAAAGAGAAAAAGACGAAGAAGAATTAATTCGAAAAAAGAAATACTCGAAGTAATCGATTCACTTGATCCATTTAAAGAAGATGATAATGAATGGACCCCGATTTACTCAATTTGGTGAAACCACATTATCAGTCAATTCTTCTAATTCACTGACGACAAATTCAAAATTATCGAGAGTATAAATAGGAATGTGCTCTAGGTATCCGCTGATCATGCTTACATAATTATCTTGTAGCGTTTTAGATATTGGCATTCTATTTATTCTCCACGGGATTTAAGGTAAATTTTTGAGAAGTGTAGCATGGGTATTATTAGTGAAATAGGGTAATGTTACCCTATTTTTAAATTCCATTATTCCATAATCTTTCTCTTCGTCGTTAATAACTTGAGGAGATATCACGATGCTAAGCCAAACAACGCTAGGCATTTTTAGTCAGCCTAAAACAGCAAAATTAAATCCAAAAATACAAATCCGGGAAGCAAATGAAAATGATATGAAAGATATCATCAATATTGTGAATTTGACTTTTCCAGAAACTTATAAAGATGCTATAACAAAGAAACCCTTCTTTTCTCAGGGTGACCTAGATAAAATTTGCCAAGAACTTGAAAATGATTATAGAAATATTTTATATAATAAACTTGATAGTCATCATGCTATTTTTGTCGCTTATGAACACGACAAGTCTGTAGGTTTTGCTAAAATTACAAAAGATGACAAAGCCAGCTTTTTAGATAAACTGTATATTTTACCTGAATACCAGGGACATAATTACGGTAATTTACTTTTGTTAGCTTGCATCAAGACATCTCTTTTTAAATTTGATTCGGATAAAATTAGACTTGAAGTTTGGGAAGGAAATGCACCAGGGATTCGATATTATGAGAAAAATCAATTTCATTCCACAACAATAATACATACTAAAATAACATCCGAAGGAATTTTTAATGGCATTGAAATGGTTTGCGACGAAGCATTTGTAGCGTATGATAATTTATTAAATTATTTACATTTTAAAGATTTTGAAAATACCCACCTTTTAATGAGATGAGATAGTATAAAATAAAGTTAAGCACGATATGATAGGAATTTAGCAATCAGTTCATATCGTGTTGTCACCTTCATTTTGTTCATACAATTTTCTAGATAATGTTCAACTGTTCTGTGTGATAATTTTAATTTTCTACCAATTACTTTAGCCGTTTTGCCTTCGGCAAGTAGGTTCAAGCAATCAAATTCGCGTTTGGAAAAACGAATATTATCCATATGCTGGGAAGGTTTATTTAATAAACCAAACTCCATTAAATGTGATAGAGATTCAACTAGAGGATATTTATCTGGAGTGATAGATAAATCGAGTATGCCAACTAGCTTATTAAAATCGTCATATAAAGGATATGATATTAATATACAACGTAATTTAAAGTCGTCTCTTCGAATAAAATCATATTCTATCATTTGTATTTTATTCATATGGCTTGTAATCTTATGCTGATAAGCAATAAAATGCGCGGTTTGATGATTAGCGACATCAAATATAGTTTTATCAAGACAATCATTCAGTGAATTAAATCCGGAACGCGCAATTGCTCGCTCATTCATAATCAGTGCAACACCATTTCTATTTATCACACATACGTCAACAGGTAGTTGCAGCATATTCTTCAGCGAGCGTATGCCATCGTGATGAGGAGGAGGAGGATTTAACTTTATTCCCCCATGAAAATTCTGCACGATTAATTCCATACTTGTATCAAAGTGTTTGATTTTTTTGAGCATAATGACCACTATCATTCATGATTTTAGATATGATTGCGTCATTTTATAGAATATGTATAGATTGTACAATGCCAATAAAGGATAACCACTAATTGCATAGGGCAATCGAGCTCAAAAATGAACACTGAGGCGGATCGTAGGCACTTCCCCCTATAAAAAAGAAAAAGGGGGAGGACTGATGCTTCCCCGCGCCGGGTCTCCAGAGATTTCATCATCACGGTTTGCTTGAATTTATCACAATCGTCTGTGGATTAACTTTGCAATAATTTTCTATAGCTTCTTGTAGAGCGCGATTTTTTATTAATACATTACTAACAGCTTGGTTAGCTTGCATAGGTGCACGGTTAAAGGGCGCAGTGCGCTCCTTATTCAACCATTGTTCGATAGCATTTTTTTCATAAGTTTGTTCATCTAAGAGGCAAAGAACAGGGTCAGTCATGATCTCATGAGTGATTGGACAGGTAAATTCTTGCGGAGTGGGAGTGTCGTCATCACTTTTTTGCGGCATAAAGCGTATATTATTTGTCGGTGCTGATTGAAATATACTTGAGTTCACAATAGATCCAGGTTTTTCTTGGATAATGGGTTGTTGTGGAACAGTCTGATGGTTTTTATTATACTCTGCTTTACTTAACTCCAAAGCGCGTTGTAAATCGTTTTCGTAGTTTTCCTCTTGATGCGATAAAATAGGATTGTTATTAACTGCTTGCAAGAGTGTTGCTTGAGGTGATTTAAAAATTTTACCATAGGTGCTATGGAATTTTGCATTTGATGGGTAAGTACCTTGGATGGTAATATTTTTGTTGGCATTGATAGTAACCTTTGAGCCAACGTGATCGGCAGTGACGGCGCCATATGTAGATGTGAAAATTGATCGTTCACCAATATTTTTAGCATTGATATCTTTGTTAGCATTAACAATGTTATGTGTTCCACTTGTATTTGCTATCATTATTTTTCCATATTCACTGGTAATGTGGTTATCATTTCCAATCGATCCTATAGAAATGCTTTTATTAGCGCTCAGTCTATTGTTATCCAACACTTCTTGTTGAATGGTGATGTCTTTATATTCGCTGTCGAGAAAACACTTACATGCAACTTTATTTAGAGTCACATCTTTATTTGCTTTAATGGTTACATTGTTACCTATGTTATTGCCATTCAATTCGCCGTAGGTACTTGTTAGAGAGGTATCTGTGTCTACGTTTTTTACACGTATATTTTTGTTCGCGCGAATAGTTGATTGTTTGCCAACATGCGTTGCAACTAAGCCACCGTATTCGCTATCGAGTGTACAGGCGTGGCCAATGTTTTCATAGACGACAATATCCTTATTGGCATCTACTGTTACATTGTTTTGCAGATTAGTTGCATAAATCCCTGCATATTGACTTTTGAGTTCACAATCGTCGTCTACTCTAGCGACAGATATTTTATTATAGGCATTAATCTTTGTTCCTTTGCCAAGATTTTTCGCTTGCACTCCATCCCGCAAACTAGTGATGGAGCAGCTTTTTCCGATATTACCATCGATATGGATTTGAGCATCCGAGGTGATGGTAACATCATCTTCAACATTGTTATATATAGTAAGTGCAATTGGACCTCTAGATTTTTTATTTTCTACTGTAGAATTTGCAGCAATATTTTTATTACCATCGACAACGACTTCTGCTCCATCAACGATAATTTCTTTGCCTACATAGGATTTACCATCAATAGTTGCTGTGGCTAGAGATGTTTGTTCAGCCTGTTTTATTCTAGAAAACGCTGGATTAATCTTTGTTAGAAAGTTAGCAAAAGGATGGTTAGAAATTGGAGTGATTTTATATTTACCGTCGCCGAGCTTTTCAAGTTGTTGATCATGGATAAAAATTCTATTATCAATAGTAATGTCGCCGCCAATATAGACATTATTCGAACACATACCCCCGCGCATCACCATACTATGAACATATGGTGTGGTACCTGTAGCAGTAGGGTTTATTTCCAACAATAATTCTTTGGAGAGGCTAAGGGTTATTTTGGTGCCTTGCTTAATGTTTCCTGCAATATTAAGGGAACCGTCTTGAATGTGAATTTCAGCATATTCGCCTATATCCCCTTTAATCGTTAAATCACCAGTGTGATTAATCTTTTTATTATTTTCAACATAGTCAATCGTGTTTCTTGTGTCCATATTTTTTCCTTATTATTTTAGTGGTAACTCCCCAAGGCTGTCATCAACCATGGGGAGTTCTTTTAATGTTTAAATGGGGCACAAGTTACTCTAAAATTTAGATAAAAGCAATGTTGCATACTAGATGTCAGCAATTCTCGACGAACAACTTTTTGGATCATTCAAACTATACCAAGCAATATTTTTATCTGTGAATGCTTAAGACAATGTTTTAAGTAACTTCTTCGAAATGTCCGGCCGCATATTCATGCAATACGCTGGCAATAAAGGTTTGATAAGGCAATCCCTTATATGCGGCTTTTTGTTTTAGTCGATCTAAATCGATGCTTGAAAGACGGAGCGTTACTCGCTCATCTTTGCGAAGAGAATTTGCAGCCGCTTCTTTGGCAAAAGCTGCTTCTTCTTTAGCATTCCTCACAGTCTTCCATTCGCCGCGTTCAACAGATTTCAATAACTCTTGTTCTTCCTTGTCAAGTTTCACATTATGAATATCTCGTTTTTTTTTCATCACTCACCTCTCTTATCTAGATACTTTTTAGTCAGCTTTCGGCTTGGAACTATAGTCTTAAGAAATACAGTATGCTTATCTTTCCTCACAAACGGCACTAAATAAATATACTCATTAATTTCTATTATATAAATCTCCTGATTTGGATACTTTGACTTATTGTGATGTCCTATCGTGTCTAGCAATTTGCCGTTGCCCAATGCCGCTATTATGTCTTCAAAGCTAATATGG
>MGXV01000041.1 GCA_001801485.1 Gammaproteobacteria bacterium RIFCSPHIGHO2_12_FULL_37_14 | reverse complement strand
AATGGTCAGTTTGTTTTCTGGATAATGACTTTTCATAATCACCTCTTAAATAAAAACAGTTTGTAGTTACCAAAAACTATATGCAATCGAAAGACCAATCATAAAAATATATTTTTTATCAGAAATCTTTCTATTGTGGCTTCGTTGTTACCTCTACCGATTTATCTGTAAAACCACCTAAATATCGCTGACGAGATGCTCCTTCAATAGCTTTAACGGCAATATCTTGTATTTGTAAATTAGCTTGGTTCGATTTATCCGTTAATTGTTTAATTTGCATTTCTAAGCTGGCGACTTTAGCTTCTAATGCAACAATCATTTGTTGATGAAGTTTGCGTTCACATTCCACCTTTTTTTGAGCTAATTTCGCTTCAAAATCATATTTGAATTTCAATTTTTCTGTCACGTTCTTTTCTGTTTCTTGAGTTGCACGCAATAATTCTGCAGGGAATTTTTCTGCTGCTTCCGTTGTGTTTTTAGAGGCTGTTGAGATGATTTCCTTTTTATCATCAATCGCCTTTTCTTCTTGTTTGCTAACTTTTTTAGTTTCATTTGATTTACGCAACACTTCATTGTAGGCATCAAGAATTTCATTCTTCGTGTTTTTCGTGCTAATTTCTTCTGTCATGGAGCTCTCCTCTATTTCAGATTGATATCATTACTGTTTATTCACTTTAACCATGGGTATCACTTGGCCAAGATTATTCGCTTTGTCTGATTGCTTTGAATCAGTTGTCATTTTCAATAAGTCGTTTATCAAGCTCGATAATACTTCTGTCATGATGAGGAAATCCGCATCAAATTGCTGTTTGTCTGTTCCAGGCTCCATTTCTTTCACTTGCTCCAGAATCTCATCTTGAAATTGAATGCTGCTCAATGAAAAGTCATTGACTAATACAAAACTCACTTGATCTTGCCAAGTGAGTGCCAGTTGTATCGCTTCGCAGCCATCTTTAATAAGCGATTGAATACCTGTTGAAAATAAATCTTGCTGCTTGCATCGAATAATCCTATTTTCTTGGTTGGGATCTTGTAATACACATGCTTTCTCAATAGAAAAATAAGAAGGATAATTTTTGTTTTTTAGCCAGTTTGTCATGATGGATGAGAGTTTTTTTATTTCGATGGATTTAATTTCTTCACTAAATGATTTTTTAAAGATATTAAAGAATTGCTCTGATTTTTTTGGATTGGCGGTACCAAGAATCAGCCGATGGTTCTTGGAATCAATGTAAGCATACACTTTACTCAATCTGCTAAATGCGCGTGGCAGCAATGTTATCATAATTTCATCTTTTAAAGCGTATTTCTCTTTTGGCCTAAGTTTACGATTTTCTGATGTTTCGATTTGTTTGATAGCTTCACTTAATTCTTGATTAATAACAGTTGCTGGTAAGATTTTTTCCTCAATTTGCAAACAAAATATGGTGTAGCCATTGATTGATCGAACAAGAGGTCCGTCATTTTCATCAATGGGTGATGTCCATCCAGCACTGTATGGCATCGATGGTAAACAGGGAGTAAATGTGAGTGGTTCAAGTTTTTCTTCTAAAGTATTTTTAGAATATTTAAATGAATCTGCTAATTGAAATGGTTGAATTTGCTTAAACCACATTTCAGTTTCCTATGGGGCGGTGAGTGAAGGTTGGTGAATTTACTTTACACTTCTTTGATCAAGATCCATTGCGAAGACACAAGCTGCCAAGTATGCAAAACTAAGTCATTATTTTTAGCATAATGCTTATGTTAAAGTAATGCGTTGTTCAGAACGGTTCTTTATTTCAACTTCATTCCTACTCGCTATTAAAATACTTTGACCGGCCGATTGGAAATAAGGATGCAAATTCGCAGTAGGTCCTTCACCGCCGCTGAATAAAGAATTTAAACCTCTTTTTAAAGCACCGAACTTTCTGCTAGAAAAAGCAGGATGCACAATTGCTGCATTTAAAAATGAAACTTTATCAGTAGGTGCTTTTTTGTCATCAGATTTTAATTTTTCAACAAGCTCCATTGCGATTTCACTGCGTCTTTGATGTTCTTCGCTATCGCTTTCCTTTTGCTGACATGATAATTCAAAAAGCGCTTCTTTTAATTTTCCGACTGAAGTTAGATCAGCTTCTTTAAAATAACCATTAGTCCTATTTCTCATAACAACCTCACTTAGTCAAGGTAAAAAACTTTAGCTATCTAAAAAATGAACGTTTTCTTAACGCTGGCGACAGTAGCATGAATCACCCTAATGATTCAAGAAAAAGTGTAAAAAAATGATATACAGAAATCATCGTTAAGGATCTTCACGCTACGCTATGAGTTGTTATACAATTCAGCCTCCAAAATGTAAGAATTGTTACTATGTTGATAGGATATGCACGTGTTTCAACGGGAGATCAGCATCTTGATATGCAGGTGGATGCTTTAAAAAGATTAGGATGTGACGAAGTTTTCACCGATATTGCTAGCGGCGCCAAATCACAACGGCCAGGATTAGAAAAAGCACTTGGCTATGCTCGTGAAGGTGACACTATTGTCGTATGGAAATTGGATAGACTAGGCCATTCTATACAGCATCTCATTCAAACCATCACATCGCTAATAGAAAAGAAAATTGGCTTCAAAAGCTTGCAAGAAAACATTGATACATCTACCAGTGGTGGTAGGCTTATTTTCCATATATTCAGTGCGTTAGCAGAGTTTGAACGCGATCTTATTCAAGAAAGAACTCAAGCTGGGTTAAAGGCTGCAAGGGTGCGTGGAAAAATGGGTGGTAGACCGCCATTGCTTGATACGAGACAGATAAATCGCATGATCGAGATGTATGACGAACAAAAAAACACGGTGGCTGAAATTTGTAAAATCTACAACATCAGTCGACCTTCGTTTTACAATTATCTTAATAATAGAAGATGGGAATTGGCTAAGCAAAGCAGTAATTAATGTAATGAATTTTAAACTTGATATTTGCTTTGTAAATGGCGATATAGTTGATACTCATGTGTTCATAGAAAATGGTCACTTAACCGGGATCATTGATTGGGGTGATGCCACAGTAATTGATAAACATTATGAGTTAGGTAAGTTACTTGACACATTCGACTGGGATAAGGGATTGCTTAAAACTGTTTTAGAGACATCGAATTGGCCTGTCAAAAAGAATTTCTCTAAGCAATCACTAGGTCTTGCACTATATAGGCAAGCAGTTGGACTAACACAACACAATTCATTTGACGTATTCTATAAATTACCAAATCTACTTCCATTAGAAGATATTGCCACTCTGGATGATCTAGCTAATATTTTATTTGGTATATAGTCGATAGATAACGTGCCTGGACTCACGCTGAATATAGTATGAAAAAAAATGAAGACGCTTTGAAAAGAGGTAAATTATGAGAGCCATACAACAGACAATAAAGCACTGGGGACATGTTGTACCTTATGCACATGTTCCTCGCAATGAAGCAGAATATGAAAAACTATTAATTTTTGTAGATGAATTAATGGATTGGACGCGGCATCATAAAGATGAGCGTGCAAGAAGCTTGTTAAGCTTAATCGCTAGTAACATCGAAACCTACGAAAATAAACGCTATCTTTCAAAAAAAGTATCGCCTATTGAAATACTAAGATTTCTTATGGATGAACATGATTTGGGACAAGATGATTTACCAGAGATAGGCAGTCAGTCATTGGTATCTAAAATTTTGAACGGCAAACGTCAATTAACATTAGAGCATATTCACAGCTTGTCTAAGCGATTTGGTGTATCACCAGCAATTTTCTTTATCGAAGAGTAAATTGTCTAAATAGAATCACCATTGACTTGTTAATTTTAACATAACATAATCATCGCACGATGATTTCGACTCATCGTAATTCAAATTGAGAATTTATAATTTCCACTTGCGACGAAATATATTATAAAAGGCAAAACAGGATGTTTGGTTTAGCGTGCAATTTTTTTACTTTACCTAGCAAAAAAAAGATGCTAAAAATCGCAGCAGAAACTCTTGCTGTCGCTGTTTGTATTGAAACCACTCTCGAAATTTTGTTTTCTTCTTCAGAAACTGAATTATTACCAGAAATCATCATCCCCTACATGCCATTTTTTATCGGATTAATGGCTGGCATCCAATCTGATTTGTTGCTTGAAGGGACAGAACTTAAAGAAAATGCAAAAAGATTAGCAACTTGGATAGAAAAAAAATTAACAATTATCAACAAGAAGGAGAACTTACTATCAATAATGCCCTAATTGATGATAAAGATTTGGAAATAGTTTCGCCAACCAATAGTTGTACATCTAGAATAAAAAAATCCTATCGCAATGTCTCTATCTTTACGTTATATGTTTCCTTGGGTATTGTGCCAACAGCAAAATTTCTCCTCGCCTATTTTCAAATGCAACAATTGTTATCTGACCAAAAACTATTTGATTTGGATGAGGATAGTTATTTTGTAAAAACATCAAGTTCAATTTGTGGCGTGATCAGTGCTTATTATAGTTTAGGAACAGAAGGCGCTGCGACTTTAGAATGGTTGAGTGAAAATCACTCGATTCATTCTTCTTGGATTCCGAATAAAATTAGAGAATATTTTAATTATCTTACTATTAAAATCGCTGAAAAAGAGCAAAGTCTTATCATGCCTTTGGCTCTCATTGGAGCAATGAATTACAGTGTCTTGCAAACTCTTTCATTATTTATTTTGCTTTTAAAAATCGAATCTCCAATTTTAACAAGCGTGGTATTATCAACTCTTCTTTTTAGTGATATGGCACTGCAAAATTATACATTTCAGGGAAGAGAATTTAAAAAAAACGCGAAAAAGCTTATTTGCTATCTTCAAGATAAACGTTTCATTGACCCACATGAATATAATTATATAAGCGAATATTTATTATCCAAACCACAATTCGCACTATTGGTTGCATTTAATTCTATTTTTATTGCGATCCCGACATTTTGTGCAAATTTCTCATTGACTCACTTTACCTTTATTAGCAGTTTTCAAGAATATTTCCGTCAGACTCGACCCAGTAAATGGCAGATAGGAACAGCGGCAGCTTTCGCTACAGTTGCTTCAGTTGGTGAAGCTTTAACTGAAACCGTTAGTGCTTTTGATGAAGTTGAAAAGTTTGTGGAGACCAGATTATGTAATCGTAGATGAAGGAAAACAATATGCAAAACAGGATAGAATCAGCATTTAATAGGAAGCAACTTTCAGAGAAATGGAAAGCTAAGGATTTATTTCGCGATATTGATAAAATTAAAATCCAATTAAGTGATCAAGAAAAAAATCAACTCGAATCACTATTTTGGCATAGTATTTGAACAGAATATGATGCTCGACATTTTTTTTCATATTTCCAAACTAAAAATTACTACAAACCAAAAGTGTTAAATGATTTTTTATCTGAGTGGTTATCGGATGAAATTAATCATGCGCATGCATTTCAAATTCTCTACCATCATATTTATCATGAATCGCAAGATTCTATTTCTCAACGACTTGTAAGTCGCCAAACAAATTTTTCAATGATAGACGAATTTTTTAGTGATCTGCCGAGTACCTGTCTTTTATTGGCTTATGATGAATTGATTACTACCCATGTTTATCACCAAAGCATTGATTTTTACGACAAACTAGGCAGCACTATGTTTAGTGAGTTTATCAGGCGTTTGAAATATGATGAAGCAAAGCATTATTTTGGAATTATATCTATTGTAAAAGACCAATTTTCTGGCAAACGAGCATTGGCTGAGTCCTTACTTAATAAAATTATTCAAGTGGATGATGCCATGGATGATTACTACGGTACTTTTGTATTGGATCATGCTTGCCCAGAATTTCCATTAAGCAAAAGTAATATCATGATGTTGTGTGAAAAAATTATTTTGCGCAAAATTGATTAGGAGTTATCAATGCAACAAGAAAAAAAATTTTTTGTCCAGAGACGAAATACATGGAGTGCAAAAGCTCTATTTGAAAGTATTAAAAACAAACCGTTTACAATTTCTGAGCAAATGAAAAATGAATTAAAAGAATTTTTTTGGTATGATTTATGTGCTGAATATGATGCTATTCATCTTTATCGCGAATTGCACGCAAGCCGTTCGCATTATTCAGAAGATTTTTTAAATTTTTTAGAAATGTGGTATGCGGATGAGCAAAATCATGCAGCAGGATTTTATGAACTTTATAAATTATTATATGATGTTAACGATGAATTTATTAAGCAAGAGCTTCAGGCTCGAACGGCCGATTTTTCAGAAATGAGAGAGTTTCTTGAGGATGAGTTTAAGTTGTGTGTGTTATTTGCTTATGATGAATTTGCTTCCGTCATGACATACAAAAAAGATTTATTTTATCATGAGTTTGGATTGTTAGAGTTTGTTACTTGGATTAGAAATGTCCTCTCAGACGAAGCGCTGCACTTTGGAAACCTAGTAAGATTAATTCGTTTTAAATATCTTCATCGTCTTCATGAAACAAGAGAAATATTGTTGAAAATTGCTGAAATAGAACAACAAAGAAAGCCGTATCAAGCCACCTTTCTTTTTGACCACGAATGTCCTCATTTTTTACTTACACAGGAAGAATTAGCTGGGCGGTGTATTAATACGGTATTACAAAAAATAATGAATGACAAAAGCCTGGTAATGTAGTTAAATAGCTAATTTTTAAAAAGTGGATGAACAATTATGAACGCGATGACACTCAAGGTTGTTACAATTCTTTTCTTGTTTTTTGGAGAAGCTTTTTCAGTATATTCAGAAATGGTGGCAGCAAAATCGCATCAGATTGCATTAGAAAGTTCATCTTCAATTTATATCAAAGCTTGTTTGCTTATTGCTATGGCAGGTTGTTTGTTGATTGCTGGATACATGATTGGCTATAAATCTTATAGAAATATTTGGATTGTCAGTGCGATGTCTATTACTTCTATATTGATTATGGAACCTTTGATTGGATATATAGTGTTTCAGCAACTTCCAACAAGAGGCGCCCTCATTGGTCTTATTTTTGGAGCCATAGGCTTTGTTGCTACCTTCACTTAGGATAGCAGTGATCATAGAACCTTACTTCAGATGGTCTCATATCGCGAATTATTTCATTTTCATCTGTGCAACAGGCGCATTAAAGAAATCTTCATGTTCTGTTAAAAATTGATGGTACACACCCGATGAAAGAAACTCATCCGTCAATAATTGCTCATAAAAACCTGCTGTATCTCATAGCGAATCGAACCAAGGTTTGAGTGGGAAAAGCACTCTATGTGTGAGTAGACCCACCGGAGCAATTCGGTTGGTCTACTCACACACAGGATGTATTTATTTTAGCAAATGCTGAATATTTTTCAAAAATCCTACGCGAGCAATCGCATTTTTGTTTCCCATAATATTAACTGCCTGAGTACCTGCAATATTTCCGATAAAAGCGATGAGATCTGACGGTGAATTTTGATACGCAAATAAACTAGAAATCGATAAAACGGCGTCTCCGGCACCAATACGATCAACTATGTTTGTTGTAAATGCAGGAACATTAACTATAGTTTCACCCTTCTTACAAATATCTGCACCACTTTTTCCGCTCGTAACCATGGCACACTGGTAATCATGCTCTTGCATGAGCCGTTTCATTTGTTCGTGCAGACTTAAATGTTTTTGCCTAAAATTTAATTGCAACTCTCGCGAAGCAATAACCACATAATCCGCACGATCATATTTTGAAATAAAATTAAATCCATTATTACCTGCATTCGCTTGAGTATTAACAGCTAAAAATTTTGCGTTTTTTGTCAAATATCCTATAGATTTATCGTCTAATAATCCATGCCCATAATCGGCCGTAATAACCAAATCATAATCCTTTAATAAACGATCAAGATGCCCCATGAACTCATCACGCTGATCATTCTCTAAAAAATCATCGCTAATTTCATATTCTTCAAATAATTTTTGTTTTAAGTATTCGTCAAGATATCTTCTTTTAACAATCGTTGGTGAGTTTTTCTTATATATTGGTGTTACTGTCACATTCTTTTTTAGATTGTTATTTATGACATCGTTATATTCTGCATTTTCTCCTAAATAAGTTAGGCAATTAACTTCTTTGCAAAAATCAGACAAATGATTGGCAATCGCCAATATACCACCCAGATAAATTTCACGATATTTGTATTTTGCAACGAGTGTGGGCTCCTTTCCGGCCTTCCCAATCACATCCGTAAATCGATAATCATCAATAATTGTTTCGCCAACTAATAATATTTTTAATGTTTTTGCTTTTTCAAAATACTGATAAATATCTTGAAAAGAATATTTTCTTCTGAATACATTTAAATAATCTGTCACTTCCTTTAAAAACGGAGAATAAAATTCATTCAAGAGCGATGATGAGCTAAAGGTTGGTTCATGTGTAAAAATAACCTTTCCACCTACATTTTGAATCGATTCTTTTTCCTCGCTTATTTTTCCAGTAATATCATTGCCATCATTTTGATATTCATCACCCTTCGCATAAAACGCCGGTTTAATCATCCCAATCGCTTCTACAGCTGTTGGCCATCGATTAATGATAACGAAGTTAACACATTCTAGTGCTGCAATGGCTTCTGCTCTTAATTTTTCAGTAAACCTCGGCCTGCCAGGTCCTTTGTTGACAAATCGGTCTGGTGTGACAGTGACAACCAACACATCACCGTGTGATTTAGCAGCTTGAAAATGTTTTATGTGACCAATGTGCAAAAGATCAAATACACCATGCGACTGAACAACCACTTCTCCCGGATTGATACAGTTTTTTAAGTCAGAAAAATCAATGATTTTATTTTTAATAGAAATTTCAAGCAAATTCATTTTCGTCCTTGATACCTTGAAATAGAAAGGCGTTATTTCCCATAAAATGTGTCCCGATTCTAACATAAAATTTATCAGGGTATTTTCTTAACAATTCTCTATCCATGATTCCTGCAAACAAATATGGCTTTGATAACATCGCCTGAATGGCATTTATATTGCCCTTATCTTTTTCATTGTTAATTAAGCAGAGCATCTCCTTAGTTACCTCTAGAATTTCATCTTCAGTGTTATCGATAATTGTCCAGTTTCGCTTATTTGCTTCGTATTGCACATCATGACAGCTGTTTAATTCGCAATCAACTTCTTGCAAGGAAAGATATCGTTGTTGGTTCTGATCATAAAATTTTTTAAATATAAATAATTCATTGGGATAAAAATATTCCAGTTGTGTCTTAATTGGCGCTATGTTAACTAACAATACAGGTCGTCTAAAAATTTTAGGCACTGCATCAAGACCCGTTGCTGTTGAAATAAAAAATTCGCAATGTGCTGATAGATAGATATCTAAAAAATCAGATTGCAGAGAATGATTTGCATAATCAATAACATTTGGATGATTAACAAAAAATGGTTTTTTGACTGACTTACCCATACGAATCACATAATAACCATTGTTTGCTAGAAACAACGCGGTTTTTTTGAAGTTATCGATATTGCAATCTCGAAATTTGTGATAAGCCCAATTCATTCCTGGTAAATGTTGGTCTAAGTATTCAGAATCTCTTGCCAAAATACATACCCATTTGGATTGCTTTGACACACCTAGTTTCTGCAATAAGTTCTCACCTTGTATTTTTTCATCTTGAGTAAAAGATAAATTTGGTGGATATTTCTTAAGGCTTTCGTGTCGATCGGAATAAGCCAATTCAAGGATTTCTTCATTTTTGTAATATTTTCCAAGCATAAATGTCATTGCTCTATCAATGTAATCAGCGAGCGCTGCAAATGGAAAAATAAAAATGATCCTTTTCCACATGAGATGAAGCTGACTATTACAAATTGGTGCTTCCGACAGATAAAAAATAACCGCTGTTCTTTTCTGTTGTGTTTGAATACTCTTTAAATAACACAACAGCAATTCTGTGTTCATCGCGTAGTGGCCAATGCGATCAGAGTGCAGGTGAAACCATTTTATTTTATAGAGTGGAAATAAGAAAATTAATATTAATGAAATTGGCAACGAAGAAGAAAAAATAAATATTCGGATACATTTTCTGATAATGCGCCTTGGGTATCCTCCTCGGATAGCTGAATGATGCTCTACCATGCTGATAGCCCACCATCTGCGTACAACACTTGTCCTGTTACATACTGAGAAGCGTCGCTAGCCAAAAATAACATTGGTCCAATGATATCTTTTTGTTCAGCCATTCTTCCCATTGGCACGCGTGCCGAATATTTTTCTTGAAACACGCCATTTTGTCCGCTGCTAACACCGCCAGGACAAATGGCATTCACACGAATATTGTGCGGTCCCCATAATGTCGCCAAATGTTTTGTTAGGCCAATTACGCCAGCCTTTGATGTGGTATACACAGCAGGAGTATTGATTTCGCCTCCTAAATAATGAGATCCCTCATAAATACGTTGATCTGGTCCTATGAGACTATATAGCGATGCGGTTTGTATGATACTGCCATATTTTCTTGAAAGCATATGTTTACCAACAGCCTGTGCCATTAAAAACATGCCATCTAAATTAACCGCCATAATTTCGCGCCAAAGATCAATCGGATAATCTGAAAAAGATTTGAAAAAATTAGGCGGGTCTTTTGATTTTGTTGCTGCATTATTGAATAAAATATCAATGTGAGAAAAATGCTTTAAAACGTGCTTTATTGTTTTACTAACGGAATCAGGATTTGAAACATCACACGATATCGTTAAAAATTTATTTGCATTACATTTATTACTTAATTTTTTTTCAAGTGATGATAAATTATCTTCGTGACTATCCAAGCAAGCAATGTTTACACCCAACTCACCTAGCGCAACACACAATTCAGCGCCCAAAATACCCGCAGCACCTGTCACAACAGCGACTCTTCCGTGCAAATTAAACATCTGCTGATAAATACTCACTCTTGCATATCCATTCTGCTTGCAGCTAAAAATCTTACTATTTTTAAATCAAATTCCGTGTCTATGTCAATTGATCGATCTTCTGGCATAAAGTATGTCATTGTTTTATCGGTTAATACACGTTGATTTTGAAACAATGCGTCGCGACGCCATATATATATAGATGCATTCATATCATAGCAA
>MGXV01000040.1:187595-193932 GCA_001801485.1 Gammaproteobacteria bacterium RIFCSPHIGHO2_12_FULL_37_14 | reverse complement strand
ATTTGAGACAGTTGCTAATGTGGATTCTAATTATGCCTAAAAATAAATCAGAGAATAAAATGTTAAAAAACTTCAAGCAAGATCATTTGAACACTGACACAGTTATCTAAACACTACCCTAGATAAAACTTGGAGTGACCTTATTAGATTTTTTAGAAAGAATATTTTCTATAAATTCGACGATATGGTTAAAATCACATTTTTTTGCAAACTCTAAGGGTGTTAAGTGATTCCTCGGTAAGACTTGAGAAAAGTCGACATTATGGTTAGCCATTATTTGCAATATATCGATCTCAGCACGCTCAATAGCAAGACTTAGAGGTGAATCTTCAAGCATCCCAACGCTCTGCTCTAGATTCGCTCCATATCGCGCAAGCACTTCAAAACTATCGGTATGTCCATATTTCACTGCTTCATAAACAGCAGTAGTTTGGGGTCGGGTAGCGTTCATCGCACGGCCCTGGGATGCGTTAACATTTGCACCCTTTTCAGCAAGATATTCAACGATATTCGTAAACCCATTTTCTGCAGCGATAAGTATTGCTGATTGACCTTCAGTAAAATTTGGATCGGCTTTCCCTTCTTCAATAAGTAATTTAATGCATGCAAAATCATTTAATCTTACTGCATTTTCTAAAGGTGTAGTAGGTAACCCTATGTTTGACCAAAAATAAAGTATCACATTAACATTAACATTATATTTAACAAAAGCTTTAATAAGATCAAACCAACAACTTGCAAATGAAATAGGAGATTCCTTATTTAAATCAACGTTATATTTTCCTAGAACATCAATGATGTTTGCTTGACCATAGAAAGCAGCAATCTGAGCAAGATTCCATCTTCCGTACCGTTGATTTAAATCTTTACCTTCTTTAGCA
This sequence comes from Gammaproteobacteria bacterium RIFCSPHIGHO2_12_FULL_37_14, assembly GCA_001801485.1. Next base: position 193,051 of record MGXV01000040.1, on the reverse strand, counting down.
TACTCTTCTACCAAGTCGACTAAACCTGCTGCCGCTGCTATAAAAAGACTGGGTTTTTGATTTAAAGTCTGAGAACTTTTATTATTTTTGAGTTGCTTTAGAATATCACGCAATTGAGCTCCATCTTCTATGTTCAATAGACCAGTATTCTTTAAATATGGCTGATCATTTTGTATGGCAGCATTATTTTCTTTTAACATGACGCTTTCAAATGTTTCAAAAAGCCTCTTTGCTTGCGCTTCATTTTTTTGTACTGTATAAAAAACAAAATCATCTTCATAGATTTTTATATAATTAGATATCTGCTTTACCAGCGTATTGACATCAGTAATAGGATCAAATTTATCATTGTTTATATCGATCAAGAACCAACAATGCGCTTTAGCGTCATAACAAATACCATTAACATGGTTCGCACTTCTGCCAGCACCAAAAAATCTAATGACAATATCTACTGGCGAATCACTTAAAATAGCGTGAAGTGCAGTTAACTGTTTATCTAATTTATCAGCTGAAATCCGAATTTTATTCGATCTAAATTCTTTTATTCCACCCGTTTCAGAAAGTCGTTTTGAAGCAAGTAATTCAGCAATGACCAAAATTTCATTTTGTTTAACTTCTCTGCCAAAGAGGTGATTAAAATGTCGTGGCTTTTGAGAAATCATTATCGCATCTAAATAACCAAGAATGTCCGCTACTTTTTCTGCATCAGCCACATCAACCGACTGATTACTGCGAATACTTCTTTGAATTTTTTTTATCTCGAAAAGCAAATCATCTTTATTAATTTTTAATCCTGGAAGCATCCCGACATAATTATTCCTTAAGTCAGTTTGACAAATGATTAAGTGCAAACGCTTCAAATAATTTTCTAACTCTCCGCTTAAAAAAGCTTGCATGACCGTATAAAAATATCCGGCACAGACTCCTTTTTGCTCAGGCCGAAATCCTAATTTAAGTAATAGATATTCAATTTTCTTATTTAACATGTGTGGCGCTCCCCATTTGTGATCTCATTATAAAATAATAAAAATACAGCATCGAATGCATCATTTTCATAGCAATATTCTATCTATTAATTCTTATTTAAATTAAGGACACCTATAAATGAATTGCGCTGCTGGCAAAAACAATATGGTTTAATCAAAATAAATTCGTAACTCCCCAGATGTCATCCTGAGGAGCGCTTTTTGCGACGAAGGATCTCGATTTATTTAAAAAAACGAGATCCTTCGCACTAAAAAACAGTGCTCAGGATGACAATCACGTATTTTGTTACAAAACTAACCCTAGTTTATCCACAACCTAGGGAGTTACATAAATTCAAGTTTGTGTTGCATATATGGACGATTCTTGCTGGTACCCTTATTAACTAATTGATAATTTCTATTATCATCTATTCTATGCACTCAGAACTCGTACAACATTAACTTTGTGCGCGACTTTCTAATTTTTTTAACAACCCATGACGGTATTTCCTTGTTTTAATATCTCTTTCTTCTAAAACAGCATTCACATTTTCTAAAAAAGCCGCATTAGTTACTAACTCTTTCTCCCGGATTAATTTATTTCTGTAAAGCCATTCGGTAATTTCATGCCATTTCCATAAAGGAGATTTATCAGCCAATTTCATTACCGGTTTTGGAAAAGCTTTTCTTCTTTCCCCTTTAACCCACAAAGAAACAGCTTGTCGTTTAATTTCAAGACGCTTAGCTACCTCAGATTCAGTAACCCAATTTTCTGGTGCCACCGCTGAAACCGTTGCATTAATGGATGCAGATTCAACATTCTTAATAGCAGATAAAACCGCCTGTTCCAGCGATGATGCTTTTCGGTCAAAATCTAAATAAACAGTGCCATTTCTAAAGTTGATCAATGCATCATCACATCCTGCTTCATACAAGCTATCTTCAAGATTAGGGGTGTTTTCATCAATGTTCTTGAGTACAAGTGTAAATTGATAAGTTTTAGATACAGTTTTCATAATTAATTTTCCTCTTTATGTGGACAAGAATCCACACGTCTCCTGATCTGTTTGGCGTGCACATCAGCATCACGTGGCGTTGACCATATGGACATACTGCATCCGTTCCGCTCTTTTAAAGGACAAAGCATACGTCCCCAAGCATGGGCTGATCCCCCTGCTTTTTTATATCTCCACTTATGAGCTTCTGCATATTGAATTCCCTTTTCAATAACCTTATTTTGCTGCTTTTTCCGTTTATCCATTGATCTTTTTTACCTAAATTATTAGTATACAGGAATGTTGACATTTGTCAACACATTATAACACCTTTGTAGGAAGCACATGATCTGTCCTCACTTTCACCTGATTGTTTGAAATATTTTATACATGTCATTGATAACCATGGTAATTTTTGGAGATATAACTAAAATTCGATTTTGGCTATATATGGGCTCATATCATTATTATTTCAAATTATTTCTGTCCGGTGAAATCCCTTAATAATCCGTTAATTAAACATCATCTATACTATATCAATTAGAAATAACTTATTAGAAAGGTGGAGTCTGAGATGCTTAATAAAACTCAACTGGAAAAAGAGTTTTTAGAATTTCTGAATAAAATTTTAAACAATAAAGACTTAATTGAACTTGCAGTATATGATCGGCAAACAATATTTTTTCATGTTGATATGAATGACGGCGGTGTCCTCCCAACACCGCGCGAAACTTACAGCCTTTCTACAGCTGAAATTTTTGACGCATTTAACCCAGATGGCTCAATAAATAGTAAACAATGCACAAAATATAATATCACTATGGATATTGGGCGCGCTAATGCAACTAGAGAAACTTTTGGCCTGGATGCTCAAGCATTAATCAGCCCACGAGAATTGATCATACTGGATTCTGCTATTTGGGTTGCACAGAATTACGTAATACTGAAACATGCGGACGACGCAAGAAAGATTCAAGATATAGAAGATACTGAGGAAAAAATACAAGCCATAGACCTTATATACAAGAGTGGTCAAAGAGTTAGTCCTAGGCTACGTGATATTCATTTAAGCTCACCTAATTACGCTCCCAGTCTTGCATTTCAAAAAAATCTTAACGAACTGATCAATGAGCTTAACACTACACAGCTTAACACTACACTTAGTCTACCATCTCTTAAAAGCGATGCTGAAAATACACAAAATGAGTATGAAAAAGCAGAACTCGCGCGAGATAAGGAAGAACTTGAGATCATCATCCCCGAAAAAAACAAGGCCCTCGTAAAACAAAAAACAATAAAAGCTCGCAAAGATCTTGAAGAAATAATCAAAACATCGGAAATTCAAACTCACCCTGATTTATTAAAATTAGCAACAGCTAGCCAAGCCACTCTTGTGAAAGCCGAGGAAGTTGTAGATAAAGTTCCACGGAAAGACATGTCACTTTTCATGCGAACTATCACACAAATCATAGATCTCGTAAAAGAGGCGAGTAATACGAACTTCAATGCTCTGGGAAAAACTGTTGAAGCAACCATGAATACTGAATGGGGGAAAAACTTTCCCTATGGCCAAATAATGGATTGCCTACCTTCACTTCCGAATATTAGAGACGACCAATTTCATCTCGCTTGCGCAGAGCTTGAACAAGCTATTACAAATGCATCTGATGATAAAAATCCGTTGAAAGCGGCATTAGCAACAGTCAGCGGTTCTGCTCTTAAGACAGCTAGACAAGCCGTAATAGATAATAAGGTTCCCACGGATGACATGCCATTACTCACAAGAGCTCTCAAAGACAATGCGGCTTTAGTAAAAAATCCAAGTGAAAAAACTTATCAGGCACTTAAAAAGACCGCTAAAGAAATCTATGGTATTAACCGTGAATGGGGCAAAATGATGGGCGGCGCGCTAGGTGTGGTGTTAGGTTCTACCCTAATTTTAGCCTCGCTAGCCACTGCTGTGGTTACTGTGGGAACGGGTACACCCATTAGCTTATTGTTAGGCGCTCTTGGCGTTAGCTTGATTGGTAGCACAGCACTCGGCGCAAGCGTCACCGTTGGAGCAGGCTTATTTACTCATCGTAAACGTAAGGGAAATATCACCCTGTCAGAGGAAAATGTCCTCGAAACCTATCAATCAAAAAAAGCGAAAACATAGCCTATAAGAAAGCATTAAGCTAATCACTCTATAATAGAAAGCATTAATTCAAATTCAGTAAAGAGTGATAACACCATGACAAATCCAATTCAACCTGATAACCGAGAATTGATTCGAACACACTTACAGAAATTGCAGACTTGCAGTAATGATAGTAAAAAGCTGCGTACTCGCTTGCTTAAAAAATATTTCTTTGATGGTGATGATCAGGATAAAAATGAATTCTTACTAGAAGCATTTAATGCACTCGAATCTATTAATAATCTAACCCCACTTCAAAATCATTGCGAAGAAAAACGACTTCCCTACCACTTGATGACAATAAGCGAAGAACAAGTAATAGACGACTCTTTTTTGGAAAAAAGAAAAGATAGTACGCTACCTGTTTTGATAAAAAAAGGGAATGAAATATATATTTCTAATCATTCCGAAAATAAATATTCTCTAGACAAGTTAGATGAAAATGCATTTGAAGGCTTAGTCTTTCCAGAAACAGGCCAGGCTGATCATCTACGTCGTGGAAGTATCACAGAGAAAATGCGCGAAGCAATACGCAAAACTGGCTGCTGTGTTCCACACACATCATGCCGTCATTTTGATACTCCGCAAGCTCTTTTGGCTACGTTAACAAAAATTGATGCTACTTCAGATAATGAGCTAAACAATATTTATAATACTAAGAATAGAATGGGATCAAGTTTGTCTAGCTTAATGCCAGAAGAACAGAATGGATTAAAAAAATCTGAGAAATTAATTTATGATGCGCTAATTGCTTATGTTGAATACCAAGCCATAAAAAATTATGATCGAGTTTATAGTGAGGTTAATAATGAACTTTATAATCATAAAAGTAATTCTACATATCAACAAATAGGTCGACAATTTAATAAAGAATTATCAAATCTTCCAATTTCTGTGATTAGCCTAGATATTGCTTGCAAAGCTTTGCAAATAGCCATGAACAATCCTGAAAATGATTCTTCCAAACAAGCAATTCTGGAAAGTTTGAATCAAGCAAAAAAAGATGCTTTACAGGAAGATGCCAACATACAAACAATAACCTTACAGGTAACTTTCAAAACTCTAGAAACAACTATTAACTCCCCAAAGAACTATCTGTTAGCTAAAGAAGGTCAAGAAATTTTGAATCATGCTAAAGCAACCGTACTACAAGATAAAGTACCTGAAAAAGATCTGCCATTATTCACTCTTTCTATCCGCCAAACGACAAATGTCATCATGGATCCAAGTCTTGATAATATATCGAAACTTAACAACACTAATCAAAAAATTAAAGGGTTGAATCGCGAGTGGGGAAAAATAATGGGTGGTGCT
>MGXV01000040.1:141787-187517 GCA_001801485.1 Gammaproteobacteria bacterium RIFCSPHIGHO2_12_FULL_37_14 | reverse complement strand
TACCTTGCTAATGAACACTTCATTCAACAGGCTCAAAGAGGCACCGCTCCAGATATCCACTCAACAAGAAGAGCCTAAAATAAAATTCTTATTATAGAGCCACATGAGAGTGGCAATCCTATATGTTATAATTGTAACAACACTATGCAGGAGGCTATATGTTAAGTTGGGTACTAACATTTTTAGTGATTGCGATTATTGCTGCTTTATTAGGATTTACCGGTATTGCTGCAGCAGCGACAAGTATTGCCCAAGTCATCTTTTTTATTTTTTTAATTTTATTCATCGCATCTTTTATTCTGTTAGCAATCGGTTTGAGTGTGGGAATTTTATCTTGGGTATTAGTCTTTTTTGTTATTGCTATTATTGCGGGCATTCTAGGATTTACAGGGGTCGCACTAGTAGCAGCTGAAGTAGCGAGAGTCACCTTTTTTATCTTTCTTATCTTATGCATTGTATCTCTGATCATGCATTTCGTTAATAAAGGAAAACAAAAACCATTGTGAATCCTTTAAAAAAATGATCACTCTGGCAATCAGCCTCCTTTATGCTACTTGTGATGTGCCACTGCCTCGCAACTGATTAGCTTCACTAATCAAGGCTAATCTAACCGCTTCTAATTTAGGCATTTTAGCTGCGCGTAACACTTCATATATTTCAGCTAGTTTAGCTAGTAATTCAGCTTTTTTAATTTTATCGCTTTTTGAAATTTCTGGTAAGTCGCGTAGTTCTCGCAAAATATGGGCAATTTCCCCCCAATTATAAGCAGAAACTAAGTCTCGAGGAGCGACTTGTTTTTGATCCAAAATCATACCTTTTTCTACCTCACTATGAGCAATCATTTCCAATATAACAGCTTTATAATTGTGAGCTGCTTCCATAAAAATTTCTATTCTCTCTTCTATCGAACCCCTTTGTACTTCATCAGAATGGGGATAAAATGTTAATGACATGTATTTCTCCTCGAGCTTTTTTTGTTCCGCAACGTTTATTTAAAATATCGTAAAACCATTTACCTTCTAAGTATAGTCAGTTTTTTAAAAAAGGGTTGAAATAATAGATAAATTTTTCATTATTTTCATAGTGATACCATTCTCACCCGATCTAGACAACGATAATTTAATGCTTCGGCTATGTGTGCTTGAGCAATGCAGCTATGTTGCTCTATGTCCGCAATAGTACGGGCGACCTGAATGATGCGATGGTAGACACGTGCCGAGAGATTAAATTTTATCATTGCCTGTTGTAATAAATCTTGGGCCAGTTGCTGCATCACACAAAAGCGATCCATTTCTGCGATAGACAAAGCACTATTACTTTTATTTTGTCTTGCAAGTTGATACTGTCTACCAATCATTACTCTATTTCGGATAAAGTTGCTAGACTCTAACGATTCTTTTTTTCCCTGAGTGAATACGTCAGCAGGTAATTGCGAAACCTCTACTTGCATATCTATTCGATCTAGCAATGGCCCTGAAATTTTTCCTCTATAGCGATTGATTTGCTCATTTGAGCAATGACAATCTCTTGTTAAACTCCCAGCATATCCACATGGACAAGGATTCATTGCAGCAAGCAATTGAAAACGAGCTGGAAATATTGTTTGAAATGCTGCTCGGGAAATTGTAATACAACCTGACTCAAGCGGTTCTCGTAAACAATCTAATACATGACGACTAAATTCAGGTAACTCATCCAAAAATAATACGCCACGATGAGCCAATGAAATTTCACCTGGTTTAGGAGGACGACCACCGCCAACCAAGGCAATACTTGAGCTCGTATGGTGAGGTGAACGAAAAGGTATTTGTCGCCAATTTTCTGACTTGAAGCCACCACTGCTGATCGATGTAATCGCGGCAACTTCTAGCGCTTCTTCATCTGATATATCCGGTAAAATACTAGGAAGCCGACTAGCCAACATGGTTTTACCTGTACCAGGTGGACCAATTAACAAAAGACTATGTTGCCCCGTTGCTGCAATTTCTAATGCTCGTTTAGCATGAGCTTGCCCTTTCACCTCTGCAATATCACCGCATTGATTGAGTTGCGATCGTTCAGGATAATGGGCACTACTCCCTGCTAATAATTTTTTTCCTGTTAAATGGGCACAAACATCAAGTAAATGGGTAGCTGAAAATAACTTGCTTGGACACACTAAAGCGGCTTCCTGAACATTTTCATACGGTACAATTAGATGCCTACCAGCATGATAAGCCGCCAATGCAATTGGCAAAACAGCGCGAACCGATCGCAAATCACCTGTGAGTGCAAGTTCGCCAACAAATTCATATTCAGCGAGAATATTTTTAGGAATTTGTCCCGATGCAGCTAATATCCCTAAAGCGATGGGTAAATCAAAACGACCACCTTCTTTGGGTAAATCAGCGGGTGCTAAATTGACGGTAATGCGTCGAATGGGAAATTCAAAATGCGTATTAAGCAGAGCGCTGCGTACTCGATCTCGACTTTCCTTGACGGCTACTTCTGGCAAACCAACAATATTGAATCCCACTACGCCTGGTGATAAATGAACTTCAACGGTCACTAATGGCGCATGAATGCCAGATGCTGCTCGGCTATAAACAATCGCTAATGCCATAATTTTTCCTTTTGCTTAATTGTTAGAAATATTAATTGATGGAATGAAAAGATGAGAAAGAATGAATCTATGGCTTGTTGACATTTCTACTATATTGGCTATAAATCATTCATGCTAAAGCGCCTGTAGCTCAGTTGGATGAGAGTGTTGGTTTCCGAAACCAAAGGTCGGAGGTTCGAATCCTCTCAGGCGCGTTATTCTACATAAGCCGCATTAATTTCTTCGAGATCTTGCCGAGTACCAATGTTATACCAAGTCCCGCGATAATGCTCGCCTGTCACTTGCCCATTGTTAATAGCCGGTAAAAGCACCTCTCCCATGCGAAAATAACCCGGCTGGCATCGAGCAAATAATGCTGGTTGATAAATTCCAATATTAGCAAATGTTAATGAAGGGGTGGCCCGAACATCCACATTTGATCCAAACAAACCAAAATCGCCCTGCTGATGATAAGAAGGATTATCGACTAACACTAAATGGGCCAAATTAGGTGGTATCGGCGGCAGTTTTTCTAAAGGATAATCGGTAATAATGTCACTACTCATCACCAAAAAGGGTTGTTCACCTAATAATGGCAAGGCTTGAAAAATACCTCCACCTGTTTCCAAACGTTCTTTTTCTTCAGAATAAATAATCGATACCCCATAACGCTCACCATTTCCAAGAACAGCTTTGATTTGTGCTCCACGATAAGCCACATTGATAATTATCTCGCGAATGTTGGCTTGAACCAAATTCGAAATAACATGTTCAATTAAATAATTTTCACCTATCCGTAAAAGTGGTTTGGGAGTGGAGTCAGTTAACGACCCCATTCGCTCTCCCCGACCTGCCGCTAAAATCATTGCACGCATAATAATCTCACTTGCTGTAATGCCGGTTCGACTGTATGAGAAAAATAATCATGTAGCGGAGCTAATTCTTCATAACGCTCGGTAGCATCTAGCAAATATTGCATGGTTCGAGGAATATGTTTGAGATAAGCAGATTGTTCATCACGAACATATTTGCGTGAGAAAGTAAATAATGCTTTTAAATGACGTTCTATTCCCATCCAATCAAACCATTTTAAAAAAATTTCCTGATCGATTCCTTGTATGACTTTTTCTTCATTCAATCGTTTCCAATAGCTTAATGCCCAAAATTCAACACATTCTTCTGGCCAGTCGATATAGCAGTCACGCAATAAGGATACAAGATCGTAAGTAACCGGACCCATAAAAGCATCTTGAAAATCTAATACGCCCACCTGATTTTTTGGTAAGACCATCAAATTAGCAGAATGATAATCGCGATGCATAAAAACTTGTGGTTGCGATGCTGCCGATTCGACTAATAATGCATAACAATTATCTAAATGTTTTTCTTGTGAAAGAGATAGATCTAATAGCTTTGCTAAAAACCACTCCTTGCACCACGCCCACTCTTGCCACATGATCTCTCGCGTAAAGGATGGGATTTGCATATCTTGTACATGACGACATGTTTGCAAAATCATTAAGACGTCTAGTGCAGCGGTATAGAGTTGATCTGCATTGCGAGTTGTCAATGCTTTGAGGTAAGTAAGATCCCCAAAATCGCTAATAAGCAAAAATCCTTGCTCTTCTTCGCTATAAAAAATCTCGGGTACTTGTAAGCCCATATTACGTAAGCATTTTGCAATAGCGATGTAAGGGCGGCAATCTTCTTTGGGTGGCTTAGCATCCATCACGACATACGTGTTATTTGCAGCCTGCAAACGAAAATATCGGCGAAAGCTTGCATCTCCTTGCATAGCTTGCAAATGATCGAACTGTTGACCACAAACGGTCCTCAGCCATATCTCTAATGCATTTTGTCGTTCAGTCATGTTTCAGCCATCTCAGTACAAATTATCGGCAAACAAACGCTTGCTATTTTCCGCGGATTTGCCTAAATTTTGCTTCGATTCCCTCTTTGTTGTTTAAACGAAAAGTTTGCGGACAGACCCTAATCTTTTCGCTACACTTGCATTTTACCGAGAATAAGCAATGTCCACAAAGAAAAAATTGTTTTTTTACATCCATCTATTTTTTGTGATATTGCTTTTTGTGATGACCGATGCTAATTCTCAACCACCGCCACTAGTTAGTCGTCCCTTAGCTTATGAAACATTAGCCAAACAGTTAGGTTGGGTTGAAAGCAGTGAAAATAATTGTGGTGGTTATTACCTTGAATCCCCCTTCACTTCTTCACTCGAATCAAAAAAAGATGTTATTGAAACCACTGGGGATCAAGGATTATTTTCTTTTCGTGGAACCTCTATTCTAGAAGGTGGCGTTACCATTACCCGAGCTGGGCAACAAATGACAGCAAATAAAGTTTATTTATATCGCAATCCATCAGGTAAATTAAATGTCGTAGAAATGGTAGGCGATGTTCGACTACGCGAGCCAAACACACTGATTGTCGGCAAGAAAGGTCGTTACAATTTTGATACCAATACTAAATCATTAATTGATATTCTCTATCGCACAACGCTTATCAATAAACATTATTTTCCAAATAAGAATCCCACCCCATCAGACATTCAACACCCACGAAAAATTACCAGTCTCACTGCTTGGGGAAAAGCTTATGAATTTTCACAAACCGAACCTAAAATATTTGAGTTATCAAGAGCAAGCTTTACGACTTGCCCACCTATCCGACCCGCATGGCGGTTAAAAGCCAGTCATATCGTCTTGAATAAAAATACTGGTAGAGGATACGCTACTCACGCACGCTTGCTAGTAAAGAATGTTCCCATCCTTTATTTACCTTATCTTAATTTTTCTATCGACAGGCAAAGAAAAAGTGGATTCCTCTGGCCAATTATCGGTGGATCGAATACCTCCGGACCCACCTTACTCACACCATTTTATTGGAATATGGCCCCTAATTATGACATGACTATCACACCAGGATGGTTAGCCAAACGCGGATATCAATTAAGTGATAATTTTCGTTATCTCACTGAAACCAGCTCGGGCAAATTAAATATTGCTGCCTTGCCAAATGATAAATTTTTTGAAAATTCTCAGAAAAAAGCTCTAGAACAATTCCCCACGGTCACCGATCCTATTCAACAAGCAGAATTAAATCGCCTGATCAATGATAGTACTACACGTAAAGGATTATTATGGCATAACGATTCGCAATTTAATGATCATTGGTCGAATCATATTGATTTTAATTATGCCGGTGATGATTATTATTTGCGAGATTTTGGCACATTAAATGAAATCACAGCAAATCAATTGCTACAAGAAGGCGATATTTATTACAAAGGCGAAAATTGGAATTTCACTGGTCGTATTCAAGCGTATCAAACCTTACATCCTGCTGAAGAATCAAATGTATTAAATCAATACCGTCGTTTTCCTCAATTAATTTTAAAAGGTAATTATCCCAATCAGCTTTTTGGATTGGAATATTTTATCGAAAATGAAATCACCCACTTTGAAATTTTAAAAACACCTGGAACAAGCCAAGAACTGCCTATGGGTAATCGAATGAATATTCAACCTGGTATCAGTTTACCGCTTAACTGGACATCATTATACCTCACACCGCGCATACAACTTGCCATGACGCAATATCAACTGTATCAAATTGCTGATACGAATGCGCCGGCGAGTAAACGCCGCACCTTACCCATTTTTGATATTGCCTCTGGGCTTGCTTTTAATCGTGATGCAAGTTTATTTAATCATCTTTATCAACAAACACTTGAGCCGCAAATTTATTACACTTACATTCCGTATCGTAATCAAGCTAGCATTCCTATCTTCGATACGACAGTCAATACGCTTACTTACGACCAAATTTTTAATTACAATCGCTTTACCGGCCTTGATCGTATTGGTGATGCGAATCAAGTAGGCGTCGGTATCACCACACGCTTGATTGATACTAATTCTGGATTAGAAAAAGTTCGTCTTGGCGCAGGGGAAATTCTTTATTTTGCTAATCGTTTAGTGACGCTATGTAATGATGATAGCTGCACCGATAATCCCCAAAATCATCTTAATAAGCAACGCTTTTCACCTCTCTCTGGGGTATTGGATTATCATGTGAATGACAGCTGGAAAGTATCTGGAAACACGATTTGGGATCCTGTTACCAAACAAATCGATAATGCAACGGTCGGTCTGCATTACCAACCTGACGATTTCCGTATCATTAACCTAGGATTCAGTTATGCATTAAATGGTGATATTTTTTCAGGAATAACCGTTAATAATTCCCAAAATAACCTTAAATTAACTGATATATCATTTGCTTGGCCTATTATTCATGATATGAGTGTAGTCGGACGTTGGAGCCAAGATTGGAATCAAGACCGTTTGCAGAACTTACTCTATGGGTTACAATATGACACCTGTTGCTGGGCAGTTCGATTAGTAGGAGGTCGAGCATTTACTAATTTATTGAATGACTCACCCCAATATAAAAACGAATTTTATATCCAATTTGCTTTAAAAGGCATCGGTGATATTGGCTCAGGAAATCCGAATGGATTACTCAGCACGATTTCAGGTTACAAATCACAATTTGGACAATTGATGTAACTACCCATTTTAATATTGGTATCATCCGAGCCTAGCGAGGGATCTTCTAAATTAACGAGAATACAGACTATGAAACAAATTATTATTTTATTCTTATGCACATTTTATTTTATTACTGGTTACGCAAAACCAGTAGAACAGCCACTTGATAATGTCGTCGCCGTTGTGAACGATGACGTGATTACTCAATCTGAATTAGATCATGATTTGAATGCGGCAAAATTGCAAATTGCCCGCGAACAAATGCCTGCGCCATCCAGTGAAGTTTTACAAAAACAAGTCTTAGATCAAATGATTAATAAAACGTTACAGCTTCAATTAGCTAAACAAGGCGGAATTCAAGTACAAGATACTGATCTTGATAAAGCTGTAGCAGAAATCGCTGATCGCAATCAAATATCGATAAAGTTATTGTATGAACGCATTAAAGAAGAAGGAATATCAACCACTGATTACCGAAAAGAAATGCGCGAAAGATTAATGATGCAAAAACTACAACAACAAGAAGTGATCAATCGGATTTCAGTTTCACCTCAAGAAGTGACTAATTTTATTCATTCTAATGTATGGCAAAATAACAGTGCTAAAGAATATCATCTTGAAGATATTCTTATTCCCATTTCTGATACACCAACTACTGAAGAAATTTTGCAAGCCAAAAAACATGCTTTGGCTATCGTTACACAATTGAATCAAGGAAAAAATTTTCGGGAAGTAGCTCAAGCTGAATCTGGCGATAGCCATGCCTTGCAAGGCGGCGATCTTGGATGGCGAAAAATTCCTGAGATTCCTTCAGCTTTTGCTACTGAAGCAATAAAAATGCAAGCGAATAGTATCGCTGGTCCCATTCAAACGCCTAATGGATTCCATATTATTCGTTTGGCTGGTGTGCGTGCTATTGGCGGCAAACAAGCTGCACCTTCGCGAAAGCAAATTGAACAATTACTCATGCAAAGAAAATTTGAAGAGGCTGTGCAAAATTGGATTTCTAAACTACGAAGCCAAGCATTTATTGTGGTTAATGTTTAATGACTGTACCTCGCTTACTGATCACTCCTGGTGAACCCGCTGGTATTGGTCCCGATATTACCATTCGTATTGCACAACAAGCTTGGCCTGCAGAATTGGTGGTAGTGGCAGACCCTGCTCTACTAGAAGAACGAGCGCAACAAATTGGCCTGCCTTTGCGGCTATCAGAATGTGATACCGAGCAAATCATCACGCCTCATCAACCAGGTAACTTAAAAATTATTCCAGTCGAATTAAATGCAATATCTCAAGCAGGGAAATTGAATCCTGAGCATGCTAAATACGTTATCCAAACCTTAGAAAAAGCAGCCTCCCTCTGTCAACAAAAAAAAGCTAACGCTATGGTTACCGGTCCAGTGCATAAAGGCGTGCTGAATCAAGCCGGCATTCCTTTTATTGGTCATACTGAATTTTTTGCAAACTATTGTCATGTACCGCAAACTGTCATGTTATTTGTTGTCAATAATCTAAAAATTGCATTAGCAACCACTCACTTACCTTTATCGCAAGTTTCATCAGCCATTACCAAAACCCGTTTACAAACTGTGTTAACTGTTTTACAGAGTGAAATACAAAAATGGTTTCATTTGTCTTCACCTCGTATTTTAGTATGCGGTTTAAATCCGCATGCAGGCGAAAATGGTTATTTGGGTCGTGAAGAGATTGACATCATCACACCTGTCATTGAAGAATTGCGCCAACAGCAATATCACATCACTGGCCCTTTGCCAGCCGATACAATTTTTACGCCTAAATATTTACAACAAGCTGATGTTGTCCTTGCCATGTACCATGATCAAGCTTTACCTCTAGTAAAATACCTTGGCTTTGGCAACGCAGTAAATGTCACACTAGGCTTACCCTTTCTACGCACCTCCGTTGATCATGGCACAGCGGTTGATATTGCGGGCACTCAATCGGTTGATCCTAGCAGTATGGCTGCAGCGGTTGAGTTAGCGATCAATAGCATATAACTTAGAATCAGATAATCTTGCCAGCCCATAAATCTTTTAAAAAATGATGCCACGGCATAATCATGATCGACTGGTGATCGTTCAATTCAATTTTTCGCTTTTTAGTATCCTGAGAAACTACCAATGCAGTTGTATCTGGATGCTCCTCACAGAACGCAATTAATCCCTTTATATCCTGCTTATGTACTTGATCACTAATTTTCACCTCAATAGCAACACTTGCATCGCCAAGAATAAAGTCTACTTCGTGGCCTGTTTTAGTACGCCAATAACAAATTTTCTCGCGTTTACGTTGCATAGATAAATAAGCTGTCAATTCCATCAAAATAAAATGTTCCAGGCTTTTGCCAGCAGATTCGCCACGTAATTCCAATACAGATCGTCGAGCAAGATAATTAGCGACTCCTACATCAAACAGATAAAATTTCGGCATAGCAGTAATTAAATCTCGTTTAATTTTTTTATGATAAGGATAAATATAATATCCAATGAGTGTATCAATCAGAATTTGATAAAAACCGTTGACCGTGGCGCGATCTACTCCGCAATCTCTAGCCACATTAGAGTGATTAATCATTTCACCATTCGTTAATCCTGCAACATCTAAAAAACGAGCAAAACCTGCCAGATTTCTAACTAATCCTTCATTACGAATTTCATCTGTTAAATAAATATCGATATATGCCTCTAGATATTCATTCATTAATGCTGGTTCAGCTAAATAATGATTAGGAATAAGGCCATGTTGCAATGCACGGAACAAATCAAAATCAGGAATTTCGGCTGAAACAAGTGGATAAAAATGATATTTCCATGCTCTTCCTCCTAATAAATTAGCCGCACTCGTTTTTAATTTGCGTGCGCTGGAACCACACAAAATAAATTGCGCATGTAGATGTTCAATGAGCCAATGTACTTCGTTTAATAATGTTGGTACTTTTTGTATTTCATCAATAACAATCGGATGCTTCAGTTCCTGTTTGCTTAACGCATTTAC
Source organism: Gammaproteobacteria bacterium RIFCSPHIGHO2_12_FULL_37_14 (assembly GCA_001801485.1). The sequence continues at coordinate 177,344 of MGXV01000040.1, read as the reverse complement.
TTCTTCTCGCAGCAACCACGGAGATTTGGTTAAGCGTACTAACTGATAAGTATCCAGCAGATCATAGATGGTCGCTTTTGGAAAGTGCTTCGCCAGATAACTAGATTTACCGGTTTGACGCGCACCCCACAAAAAGGCAGACTGGCATTCTGGTAAATGCATGTTTAATAAGCGTTTAAACATATATTCTTATCTTAATTGTTGTATATATTATCAAATAGTAATACTTTTTGATTAGTTGCTCAACAAATAGTTGACATGAATTGGCTCACATTAAAAGTAACCCAAACAGCTATTATGTTTTTTATGTCCCTCAAACGTAACCATTCACAGCGATCAATAGCATACAACTTGATTAGGTCTGTGCATTTCGCCATTAAATATTGCATCAATGGTAAGCATTAATATATAATAAAATTGATGCTATTAAATTGAATCTTTTTTAAGATAAAATGATGAGGGCTACATGCGCACTACGATTACCATTCCCGATACCCTGCTTAAAGACCTATTGCAATATGCTCATACCAAGAAAACAACAGAGGCCGTAAACCTTGCTATTCGCGAATGGCTGAGATTAATGAAAATCAATGAGATAAAAAAATTAAGGGGTAAGTTAGCTATTGAGGATAACTTAAAAGAATTACGGTCAAGAGAAATAAAAAAACTGGATAAATTAAATGGATAAAAAAAATTTTGTATTAGTTGATTCTTCAATTTGGATAAATTTTTTTAAACAGAATTCAACCACTATTGCTGAACACGTCAATCTACTCTTGGATGAAGATAAGGTTGCTTTATGTGGAATGGTGGAATTGGAAATTCTTCAAGGTATTCGTGGAAAAGAGCAAACAAAAATCCAAGATTTATTTCTAGCTTTACATTTTATAGAATCAACCCGAGAGGATTTTATTGCTGCCGGCCTTATGTTAAACCAATTGCGAACCAAAGGCGTCACTATTTCTTCCTCTGATTGTTTGATTGCAACGCAATGCATACGTTGTGATTTACAAATTTTTACTTTAGATAATGATTTCAAGCATATTCATGCGTTAAAAAAATATAATTTTCGTTAATTTTTTCTTTCTAACACCGCCATGGTTAAACGATTCACCGAAATCAATTGATGCTTTTCGTTGCTAATTTCTATACTCCATACTTGTGTAGATCGCCCCAAATGAAAAGGCTTAGCCATAGCGATCACATTGCCCTCACGAATAGAACGTACATGATTAGTATTAATATCCAATCCTACACAATAATATTTTTTGTTATCGACACAAAACTGTGCGGCTGTACTGCCTACCGTCTCAGCTAATACGCAAGATGCCCCCCCGTGCATAATTCCTAAAGGCTGCTTAGTACGGTGATCCACTGGCATGCGAGCAGTAAGATAATCATCACCTATTTCAAGAAATTCTATCCCCAAATAATTTGACATAGAATCGTTTGCGCGATCAATAATCGCTGTTAAGTTAATTTCAGATTGCCAGATTTTAGCCATCATTTGTTACCTTATTCTCGTTGCCTGCTTAATTTTAGGTGTTTACCAAGACTGATTGCAAGATCAGTCCGATATAATAGCAAAAAACGTAACTCCCCAGGTTGTGGATAAACTAGGGTTAGTTTTGTAACAAAATACGTGATTGTCATCCTGAGCACTGTTTTTTAGTGCGAAGGATCTCGTTTTTTTAAATAAATCGAGATCCTTCGTCGCAAAAAGCGCTCCTCAGGATGACATCTGAGGAGTTACCAAAAAACAGCTAAACCTTAATCAATTGATAGCTAAATTGGCTTTCCTAAAGTAAAATTCATTCATTTATACCTTAATAACCAACTGTCCAAATAATTGCCTCCTACTAGCGAGCATAGGCAACAGAGCAATAACAAAGTGAAATGACCATGCACAGGAATATTAGTAATGAAAATTAGAATTATTTTATTATCTATATTATTACTTTGTAGCCAATTGACAGCTCATGCAGCGGATCTGATTGAAGTTTTTCAACAAGCTCTTACCAGCGACCCGACCTATCAGCAAGCGATTGCCCAACGATTATCTACCAAACAAGGGGTGCCGATTAATATTGCAGCTTTATTACCTAATTTATCAATCACTGCTAATCCTACAGTTACTCGATCTGCATTTTCTGGAAATAATTTTGATACAAATGTCGCTGGAGTGCCTCTCACACCACGCAATAATACGAATCTCGGCTATACGCTGGCTCTAACAGCGACACAAACCGTATTTGATTTCGCAAAATTTGCAAACGTAGCCAATGCACTGGCCACATCCAAAGGTGCAGACGCAACTTTAAATGCTGCATTACAAAGCCTGATGGTAAGAGTATCTAGCGCCTATTTTGCTGTTTTGAAGGATGAAGAAAATTTAAGTTATAGCGAAGCATCCAAATTAGCTTTTGCAAAACAGCTTGATCAAATCAAGCAACAATACGATGTCGGATTAAAAACAATTACAGATGTCTATACTGCGCAAGCCTCTTATGACTCTGCAGTAGCGACGTATATTGCTGCAGAAAATGCTGTCGATAATGATAAAGAAAATTTACGTGTTATCACTGGAAAATATTATCACAAACTATCGGCATTACGTGATGAATTTCCATTGATTACACCTGAACCTGTTAATATCGATGCTTGGACAAAAATCGCTGAACAACAAAATTGGTTGATCAAAGCATCCCAATACAACGTTGATGCATCACGACAAATTATTAAACAACAATTTGCCGGCCACTTACCCACCGTAGACCTAGAAGGAACACTCAATAGAGTCTACTCTAAAGATATTAATGGCTATAATTCGATAAATGATCCGAGCGGCACAGGCACCACCACCAACCGAGCTATCGCGATTAATCTGAATGTACCATTATTCTCTGGTGGTGGTGTAATCGCAAACACAAATCAAGCCAGTTACAACTATCAAGTAGCACAACAGCAATTAGAGCAAACTATTCGAAATACTATTAATACTACTCGCCAGAGTTATTTAGGAATTTTATCTGGCATCAGCCAAATTAAAGCTGACAAACAAACTATCAAATCAACGATTAGCTCTTTAGAAGGATTAGAAGCAAGTTATCAAGTGGGAACAGAAACATTGGTGAATGTGCTTAACCAACAACAAAAAGTATTTCAAGCACAAACAGAATATGCTACAGATCGCTATGCTTACGTGAATAGTATACTGGCGCTAAAGCAAGCTGCTGGTACATTACGATTTGATGATTTACGCGCCATTAATGCTTGGTTAGCCGAAAAAGCCAGGCCTATAGTCAATAAACACACGGAAGTTCATCACGAAAATCATTATTAATAATTTAAACCCGAAAGCTTGCTTAGAGAAAGCGGTCGAATTTTTATTCGAATTTATTTATCTTTCACTAATCGCCGATATTTATCCATCAATTCATCTACTGTTTCAACATGATTGGAATCGTTAGGAATACAATCGACCGGGCAAATTGCTACGCATTGTGGTTCAGCAAAATGACCCACGCATTCTGTACACAAATCAGGATTGATTTCATAAATTAATTCACCCTGAAAAATTGCTTTATTCGGGCAAACTGGCTCGCAAACATCGCAATTAATGCATTCATCGGTTATCTTCAGAGACATTGCTTACCACACCTCAAAAAGGATATTTTTTATGTAATGCTTGTACCACTATTCCTGGAACAAACCCAGTCACATCACCTTTTAATGCTGCAATTTCTCTTACCAAACTCGATGAGATATACATATATTTTTCTGCCGGCATTAAAAAAATAGTTTCAATATCAGGGTGCATAAACCGATTCATACTGGCAAGTTGGAATTCATAATCAAAATCAGCAACCGCACGTAAACCGCGCAAAATGACATTTGCTCGATGTTGCTTAGCAAAATCAAGCAGCAAATTATCAAAACCAAGCACTTCTACATTGGGATTGTGAACGGTTGATGTTACTAATTCAATGCGTTCTTCTAATGAAAACAATGGCTTTTTATTTGGACTAGTAGCAATACCGATGATTATTCGATCAAAAATATGCGATGCACGTTCAATTAAATCAGTATGGCCGTAAGTAATAGGATCAAATGTGCCAGGATAAACTGCTGTATTTTGCATAAAGCGCTGTCCGCATCTAAACACCATTTATGGGTTTATTATACGATATAATAAAGAAAACAGCTCTAGTTGCCTTTTGATTTATTATTGAACAGGTACGAGCATGGAAAAATATAAAATAATTTATGACAATGCAGGAAGTATTAGCCATATTGAAACGTCATTGACTGGTAATGCATTACTGAATAAATCTAAATTAAATAAAGGATGTGCGTTTCCTCAAGAAGAACGAGAACAATTTCATTTAGCTGGTCTGCTTCCTTATCAAGTTGAGACACTCGATCAACAAGTGGCTCGCATGTACGAACAATATAATGAACATCAATCTAATCTCGGAAAAAATATTTATCTAAATGTTTTGCATGATTATAACGAAACGCTGTTCTATAAATTAATCAGTCAACATTTAGAACAAATGTTACCCATCATTTACACACCTACTGTGGGTGATGCAGTACAACGATTTAGTTTAGAACATCGCAAAACAAAAGGACTTTATATCGCTTATCCAGATCGCGATAAAATTGAAAAAATATTAGATAATCGCTTACCCATCTCTGTTAATCTTTCTGTTGTCACTGATGGCGAAGCCGTATTAGGAATCGGCGATCAAGGAATCGGTGGCATCAATATTTCGGTTGCCAAACTAATGGTGTATACCTTAGGCGCAGGCATCGATCCTCATCATGTTTTACCTATTCAACTCGATGTCGGCACGAATAATCCGCGCTTATTAAATGATCCTATGTATTTAGGCTGGCGCCATGAACGAATAACTGGGCAAGCTTATGACGATTTTATTGATCGTTTCGTTCAAACATTTACTCGTAAATTTCCAGATGCTCTACTTCATTGGGAGGATTTAGGACGTGACAATGCTAGACGAATTTTAACTCGTTATCGAGAACAGATCTGCACAGTGAATGGAGATATACAAGCAACGGGTGTCGTTGCTTTGGCATGCATTTTAGCTGGAGTGACTGCTAGCGGTATACCTTTACATCGTCATCGTATTGTTATTCTTGGTGGTGGCACGGCAGGTATTGGCATCGCCGATCAAATTTATGCCGTCTTACGTCGCAATGGTCTGAGTGATCAGGAAGCTCGTCAATGTTTTTGGATATTGGATAGACAAGGATTATTAACCAATACATTTTCTTTGCCCTCCTTCCAACAACCCTATGCACGTCACGTAGATGAAATTAAAAATTGGCAATATGGTGATGAAAAATGTATTGGCTTATACGATGTTGTTTTAAATGTGCAACCAACTATTCTGATTGGTTGTTCTACAGCAACAGGAGCCTTTACTGAACAAATTATAAAATTAATGGCTGCAAAAGTTGAACGTCCTATTATTATGCCACTATCAAATCCCAATTCTTTATCAGAAGCAAAACCAGAAGATTTAATTGCTTGGACCCATGCTAAAGCAATTGTTGCAACAGGAAGCCCCTTCCCAGATGTTATTTATGAAAATAATCGGTATCGAATCGGGCAAAGTAATAATGCTTTTGCCTTTCCTGGTATCGGCCTAGGAGTAATGGTAGCAAAAGTAAAAATTGTGACTGATGAATTATTATGGGCAGCAACGCAAGCTTTAAGTGCTTGTGCACCAATTAATCAAGATAAATTTTCTCCCTTGCTTCCTAAGCTTTCTGAAGTCAGAATAATCAGTTCACGAGTGGCGCTTGCTGTCGCACAGGAAGCACGCCGATCAGGACTAGCTCAGATTGCCAATGATATCGATTTGAAAGAAGCAATTAATAAAGCGATGTGGGAACCTCGTTATTATCCCTATCGAAAAATATGAATAAATAATCCATCGCATATGGCCAGCAGGAACATTGATGAATTTATTATTAGACGATTACTATCAACAGTTAGGTATTTATCACTGGCAAAGACGAAGAATATCTTCTCTTAACGTTTCTACAGAAACGCCTGCTGATTGGTCTGCTCTTCAACAACGAGTAGCTTCCTGTACTAACTGTTGCTTACATCAAACACGCACTCAAACTGTATTCGGCGTTGGCAATCGTTCCGCAGATGTCATGTTCATTGGCGAAGCACCAGGTTTTCATGAAGATCAAGAAGGTGAGCCATTTGTCGGTCGAGCAGGGCAATTATTAACTGCCATGATTAAAACAATCGGCTTCGAACGTTCCCAAGTTTATATTGCAAATATTTTAAAATGTCGGCCGCCCAATAATCGCGATCCTCAACCTGAAGAAGTATTATCCTGTACGCCTTATTTAGATCAGCAAATATGTTTGATTCATCCAAAATTACTGATCGCAGTCGGTCGAATTGCTGCTCATCATCTTTTAAAAACTAAATCATCATTAGAATCTTTACGCAATAAAGTGCATACATATAGTGAAAAAACAATTCCATTGATTGTAACTTATCATCCTGCTTATTTACTTCGCAATCCTATCGATAAGAAAAAAGCTTATCTCGATTTACAATTTATACAACGGACGATTGCATCATTTTCGTGATCAGTTCTAACTGCTTATTCAATGCACCTCGATTCGCTTCCACCACTTGTCTTGCACGCTCACCCATCTGTGTGCGTTCTTTTATATCATTCATTAATCGAATTAATTGCAATAACAATTCAGCAGATGACACAATTGAAAGTGCTCGCGCTTCAATGAATAATTCGCTGATTTCGGCAAAATTAAATAAATGTTTACCCATTAGAATTGGCTTACCTAATGCGCCTGGTTCTAACATGTTGTGACCACCGCGAGGAATTAAGCTACCCCCAACAAAAGCAACATCTGATGCTGCATACATCAACAATAATTCACCCATGGTATCGCCTAAATAAACGGCTGTATCACTCATTGCCGTCGATTGTTGGCTGCGACGACTCGTTTTAAATCCATATTGCTCCGATAATTTAAATATAGTATCAAAACGATCTGGATGACGTGGAACTAGAATTAATAATGCTTGCTGATTTTTTTGTTGTAATTGTTGATGAACCTGTAGTATTTGCTCTTCTTCACCTTCATGGGTACTGGCCGCAATCCAAATAAACCTATTTTGACCGAATGATTCTCGCAATTTCATGCTTTCAGCAAATAAGTTATTTGGTAATTGTAAATCGAATTTGATATTACCAGTCACCACCACGGTATGTTGAGACGCCCCAAGCGCTATAAAACGCTTAGCATCCACATGGCCATGTGCAGCAATAACCGATAGACTTTGCAACATATTGCGTGTGATTACAGCAATACGATGATATTTCTTGGCAGATTTTTCTGATAAACGAGCATTGAGTAAACCCACAGGAATGTGCTGATGATAACAAGCAGCCAGTAAATTTGGCCACAATTCCGTCTCCATAATCAAGCCTACCGTTGGATGCATCGTTTTTAAAAAGCGATTCACCGATCCTGGCAAATCATAAGGAAGATAAGCATGCGTCACATTCTTTCCAAATGCGCTTGTTACTCTGGCAGCACCGGTAGGTGTCATCGTCGTCACCAACAATGGCAACTCCGCATAACGCACTTGCAACGCTTTGATGAGGGGAATAGCAGCCAACACCTCGCCTACGGAAACAGCGTGCACCCATATACATTTTTCAAACTGAATGGGATAAAAACCGAGTCGCTCACCTAATCGTCTTCTATAATCACTGATTTGGCGTGAACGCCAGAAAAGACGAATAAAAATAAATGGCAGAGCGAGATAAAGCAAAACTGTGTAAAAATAACGCATTTTCTACCTGCAAAAACTGTCATGATGCCAGGGATAGCGACATATGTCATCTATCATTGTTGACGATTGTTTTTCTTACCCAACAAAAATGCTAGAATTTGTCATTCATCCTCTGGATCAAAAAACATGTTACAAGTATTACCCAATGCTCTTCCTGATTTTACTCAAACTTCTATTCTAGTGGTTGGTGATGTCATGGTAGACCGTTATTGGTTTGGTGATACGACGCGTATTTCTCCTGAAGCGCCTGTGCCTATTGTCAATATAAATAATATTGATAACCGTCCTGGCGGAGCAGGGAATGTCGCGCTTAATATCGCTGCGTTAGGCACAAAAGTGACGCTATTAAGTTTAACGGGTAATGATGAAGCGGCTCATACGCTAGCGCAGCAATTGAGTATTGCTAATGTTACTCACGATTTCTGTATGTTAGATAATCTATCAACTATTATTAAATTGCGCGTGCTCAGTCGTCATCAACAATTATTACGTTTAGATTTTGAAAAAAAAATAATTTCTTTCAATACTGATCTTCTAATTGAACGTTATAAAAAACATCTTCCTGATACAAAACTTATCATTTTATCCGATTATCAAAAAGGCACGTTATCCAATCCACAGGCGTTTATTCAATTAGCACATAAAATGAATATTCCTGTATTAGTTGATCCTAAAGGCCAAGATTTTAGCATTTATCGAGATGCTTTCATGGTGACACCTAATCTAAAAGAATTCGAAGCAATTGTCGGCTCTTGTCAACATGAGCAGGATATCATCGATAAAGGCCGAAGAATGCTTGCGGAATATAATATAAAAGCATTGCTCATTACGCGCGGTGAAGATGGTATGACTCTCATACAAATGGAAGGCAATACTCATTATCCTGCTTGTGCTCGTGAAGTATTTGATGTTACCGGCGCAGGCGATACCGTGATTGGGGTATTAGGAGCCGCTCTAGCTTCTCAAATTTCTATATTATCAGCTGTTGCTTTAGCGAATCTTGCAGCCAGTATCGCCGTGACTAAATTAGGTGCCGTGACAGTCAGTGTTCCAGAATTAGAAGCAGCGATCACAGGTAAAACTAATATCAATAGTGGCATTCTCAATGAAGAGCAATTATTGCAAGCTGTTCAAGAAGCAAAAGCATTAGGGAAAAAAATTATTTTTACCAATGGCTGCTTCGATATTCTTCATGCAGGACACGTGGCATCATTACAAATGGCCAAACAGCTTGGTGACTATCTCATTGTTGCTGTCAATACTGATGAATCAATAAGAAAATTAAAAGGAGCCAATCGACCAATCAACCATCTAGAACATCGTATGAGTGTACTAGCAGGATTAGATGTCGTTGATTGGGTCATACCTTTTGCTGATAGTACACCTGAACGCTTGCTGCGACTGATACAACCAGATTTTCTGGCCAAAGGCAGCGACTATCGTTTGGATCAAGTGGTCGGTGCTGATATTGTTCGTGCTTACGGCGGTGAAGTTCGCATTATGAATCCAAATATTAATCTTTCTAGTACGACTATCATTGATAAAATAGAAGGCTTAGCTCTTCAAGGAGACAACAGTCTGTGATTTCTTATGGCAATCTCTATGTCATTGCAGCCCCTTCCGGAACGGGTAAAACAACCTTAGTGAAAGCATTAATTGAATCATCATCAAAAATTACGGTATCTATTTCGCATACTACTCGTCCTAAACGTCCTAACGAAATGAATGGTGTGAATTATTATTTCATTGATCCAGCTGAATTTAAAAAAATGATTCATGATCACCAATTTCTTGAACATGCTGTTATTTTCGATTATTACTACGGCACATCTAAGTGGATGGTAGAAGAGACTTTAGCAAAAGGAATAGATGTCATTTTAGAAATAGATTGGCAAGGGCACCAACAAATCCAACATCTTTTTCCTCTTGCAATAGGAATTTTCATTTTACCGCCTTCTATGACTGATTTACGTGACCGATTAATAAAACGTAACCAAGACGATCCCAACATTATTTTAAAACGTCTGGCTGATGTCAAAGAAACTGTTTCTCATATCAATGAATTTGATTATGTTGTTATTAATGATGACTTCACCACTGCTTTGGATGATCTAAAAACGATTATTCATGCAGAACGCCTACGGCAACATCGCCAATCGAAGAATTTTGCTGATTTAATTGATAGTTATTTAATCATAAAAAATGATTAAATAACTATCATTATAATTAAATTTAAACATTTATTGACTTAATCCATTCAAAATTGTACAATTTTTTCTCGTTTTAACAAAAAAGTTCAAAAATAAACAATTTTGAGGTAACGTTATGATTAAAAAGACGATTTTAGTTAGTCTTATCAGTATCATTGGATTATTATCTGGTTGCGCTTCTATTGTATCTGGGACTAGTCAACGCATATCAGTATCAACCGCGCCTGCAAAAGGAGCTAGTTGCAGTTTAGAAAATAATAAGGGTAAATGGTATCTTAACAATACCCCTGGTACGGTGACTGTCAATCGTAGCTTCAATGATCTGCAAATTAACTGCAAAAAACCAGGATATACACCTACCTTTAAGCAAGTAGCATCAAACACGAAAGGGATGGTATTTGGTAATGCGGTATTTGGAGGCATCCTTGGTGCAGGTATTGATATGGCAGATGGTGCTGCTTATGAATATCCACAAAGTATTGATCTCCCAATGAGAAAACATGTTGCCTAACTGTTCAAATAAAATAGTTTTAAAAAACATTCAATCACTATTGCTTATCTAGAATAGTGATTTTTTTTCATTAGAAAAGTTTATTGAGGCTCAAAAAGCTGCTTTTCCATATGAAATATTGTATGATTACCCATCCATAAAATTGAAAAAAAGGTATTTCCATGGCTAGAGTTACCGTAGAAGATTGCTTAAAAAATGTGAAAAATCGCTTTGAATTAGTCATTATCGCTGCTAAACGTGCTAGACAATTGATGCGAGGAAAAGAACCCAAAGTAGCATGGGATAATGATAAATCAACTGTCGTCGCTTTACGTGAGATAGCCGCTGGTTACACTCAATTTGATGAAATCGCTCAAGAAGAAGAAATTCCAGTTAAGATACATGAAGAACCAATTAAACAAGAAATAGCTGCAAACGATAGTGATGATCATCCACCTGCTGACCATGAAAGCTAAAATCTAGCAACGAAATTTTGTAACTCCCCCCAGGTACGTCATCGCGAGGCCAGCGTGCTTTATGGCCCTAGCTGGCTTTTTATAAACTCGACAACATCCGCTTTCAATGCTACCTCTCCAGAAAACCAAGTGATTTCTGGCCAACTGCGTAACCAAGTTAATTGACGCTTGGCCAATTGTCGAGTTGCAGTAATCGCATGCTCACACATTTCTTCATTGGAACATTCGCCGGCAAGATAAGACCAAACCTGCCGATAACCAACTGACCGCATAGAAGGTAAACCCGCAGAAAGATCACCTCGTAAATATAATTGCTCAACTTCATCTACCAATCCAAGGGATAACATACAGCGAAAACGCTCCGCAATACGAGTATGTAACACGGATCGCTCTTGCGTGATAGCAATACAATGAATAGGATAATCTGCCATTGGATGAGTCTCTTTTTGCCACGCCGTCATTGGCTTTCCCGTTAACTCATAGACTTCTAATGCTCGCTGAATTCGCTGCTTATCACTCGGATGGATACGAGCCGCCGCTTCAGGATCTATCTGCCGAAGGTAAGCATGTAGACCATCCCAACCTTCTGCTTCTGCACGTAATAATAAAGCTGAACGCAGTGCTTGATTGGCTGTGGGTAATTGCGCTAAACCTTGTTGAAGTACTCGAAAATATAACATCGTTCCGCCGACTAATAACGGAATTTTTCCTAGCGCAATCGTTTGTTTAATCTCACGCATCACATCAGTATAAAATTGCCCCACTGAGTATATTTCCAGTGGATCTAAAATATTAATTAAATGATGAGGAGCAATGCGTAAAATATCAGCTGTCGGTTTGGCAGTGCCAATATCCATACCTCGGTAAATCATAGCAGAATCAACACTAATAATTTCAAAAGGAAATCGTTGTACTAGTTCAACCGCTAACGGTGTTTTGCCGGCAGCAGTTGGGCCCATGAGACAAATAACAGGCGTCATTTACCGGCCACGCAAAAATAATTTATCTAATTCGGCAAAAGATAATTGGCAGATAGTCGGCCTTCCATGATTGCACTGTCCACTATGTTCAGTTTGTTCGATTTCGCGTAATAATGCATTCATTTCCATCGTGGTTAAATGTCGTCGTGCTCGAACCGCATGGTGACACGCCAGGGTTCCTAATAATTCAAAAATATTTTCTTGCACACGATGGCTTTCTCCATGCTCAACCATATCTGCAATAATATCTCTTACCAGTTGCTCGATAGGCCCATCTGCTAACCATTGTGGTACGTCACGAATCACTATATTTTCTTTGCCTATTCGCTCAATATTAAAACTTAATTGTTGAAATATTTCTGGAGTAGACTCAACCAAATCAGCTTCTCGCTCACTCAACAATATAGTGATTGGAATCAATAAAGTTTGCATTGGAATATTTTGTTGCATGAAAGCATTTTTCATTTTTTCATAAACAATGCGCTCGTGTGCTGCATGCATATCAACGAGTACTAATCCTTGTGAATTTTCCGAAAGAATATAAATGCCCTGCAATTGTGCAAATGCAAAACCCAAAGGCGGCACAGTTAATTCAATTGCCTCTAATGATTGATCACTGTTTTTTTTCGGAGTAATTTCTTCCTGAAGTGATCGATAAATAGCGAGTTGTTCTTGAACTTTACCTACAGAGTGATTTTTAAAATTTAGCTGTTTGGGTTTCTTCTCATGATAATGAATCGAATTGGAAATCAAAGAAATATCAGCAATTTCCGTTTGCGTGTCTCGAATCTCGAATGTTGTGGGCAATGTTGAAGAACAATTTTCTGTTAAACAGGTTTCATGGTGATGAGATTCCGGTCGAATATTTGCCAATGCATCTTGCACACTTCGTAAAACAAAATCATGTACAACTCGTCCTTCTCGAAAGCGAACTTCATGCTTAGTAGGATGTACATTGACATCCACTTGTGATGGCAAAACTTCCAAGAAAAGAATATAAGCAGAATGTCGATCGCGATACAGAACATCGTGGTAAGCTTTTTTAAGTGCATGCATCACTAATTTGTCACGAACCATCCGGCCATTCACATAAAAATACTGGAAATCAGCTTGGCTACGAGAAAATGTTGGTAATGCAATCCAACCACTTAGACGCATGCCTGCTCCTTCTCCTTCAATATGAATAGCATGTTCAACAAAAGCCGGCCCGCATAATGCATTCAATCGCTCAGTTGCATGCGTTAGATTACCCGGAAAATATTGTCTCACTAATTTTTGATTATGTTTCAAAGTAAAAGCAACAGGAAATGTTGCTAGTGCTAACCGTTTAATTAATTCGTCAATGTGATCGAATTCGGTTTTTTCTGAGCGTAAAAATTTTCGCCTAGCTGGTGTATTAAAAAATAAATCCCGCACTTCGACCGTTGTGCCTTGGGGATGAGCAGCAGGTTGTAAGGCGGAAATAATTTCTCCTTCTGCATTTATTTGCCAAGCTGTTTGTTTTGCCAATGCAGAAATCAAGGTAAAACGAGAAACCGAGCTAATACTCGCTAATGCTTCGCCACGAAACCCTAGAGTATTTACTTGAGCCAAATCTTCAGGTCGCTCGATTTTACTAGTTGCATGCCGATTAAGCGCTAAGTTTAAATCTTCTTGATGAATTCCTTTGCCATTATCACGTACACGAATTAAACGTAGACCACCTTGTTCGATATCAATCACAATTTGAGTAGCCTGTGCATCAAGACTATTTTCAATTAATTCTTTTACGACGGAAGCTGGACGAGCAACCACTTCACCTGCAGCAATTTGGTTAGCTAATAATGGAGATAATTTTTGGATACGTGTTAACATAATTTTTTGCTTATCAACGTGTTTATCATACCTTCACCTTTTAGTGTGCCGGCTTGTATATTAATTTCTCTGACCTGCGCTTTAATTGCTATATTAATAAGCAAATCTGCTGGCGGAAGAATAGGAAATCCTTTTTCAGGCCACTCAATCAAACAAATTGTCTCATTAGAAAAATATTCTTCTATGCCGATATCATACAATTCTTCCGCCCGATTCAAACGATATAAATCAAAATGAAAAAATTTCTTACCGGAAATATCATACGATTCAACTAAAGTATACGTTGGGCTTTTTACTTTTTCTTGGCAACCCAGTCCTTGCAAAAAACCTCGGGCAAATGTAGTTTTGCCTGCTCCTAATGGTCCCTGAAGAAAAATAATTGTTCCATTCACAACAACATTGGCTATCCTAGCAGCGAATACCAGCATATCTTTTTCATGCGCAATGATCATTCATTCACCAATCTGCGCAAGTACGGCAGCAAATCGGTGGCTAGCATACCACGTTCTCCCTGTTCAGCTGCTAAATCACCTGCCATGGCGTGCAAAAGAACGCCTAGCTTAGCAGCAACATCAATAGGAATTTTTTGAGCAAGCAAACCACCTATTATGCCGCTCAATATATCGCCCATACCAGCTGTTGACATGCCAGGATTACCTTTATCACATACGGCAGGAAGAGTATCCGGAGCAAGAATTAAACTGCCTGCACCTTTTAATACACAAACACCACCGTAACGTTTTTGCAAAGCTCGCACAGCTTGAAGACGATCTTGCTGAACTTCCTGTGGTTTTATTTTGAGTAAACGCCCTGCCTCGCCAGGATGAGGAGTCAGTATCCAGTTTTCTTTCACTTTAGCAACATGCGATAAAAGATTTAAGCCATCAGCATCCACCACTAATGGAAGTTTTAAACCACCTATATATTGCCATAATGATTTAGCCCAATCTGATTGTCCAAGCCCAGGACCAACTATCATCACATCTGCTCGTAATGCTAGTGATTCCAACTGGGCAACATCTTTTACTGCGTGACTCATGATTTCTGGACAACTTGCATTCAATATTGCTGCATGTTCTGGACGTGTCGCAACAGACACTAAGCCACAACCTACCCGTAATGCAGCTTCTGCAGCCATGCGTGCTGCACCAGAAAAACCCACATCGCCTCCTACAATTAACACATGGCCAGATAAGCCTTTGTGCCAATCACGTGATCGTGGTTTAAGATAATGAGCATATGATTTGATCTGAATTTGTTCTGCAGTAGCTTGCACCTGTGAAAAGAGCTCATTAGGTAATTGCAGTGTGTCACAAATCACCTCACCCGCATGAGCTATCCCATGACTCGTTAATAAACCAAGTTTTAATCCAATAAAAGTTACTGTTATCGTAGCTCGTACTGCGATATCGAATACTTGTCCAGTATCTGCTAATACACCTGATGGAACATCGACAGCCATCACTGGAACATCTAGTGCTTGCATGTTTTTTATTACTATTAACCAATCCTCACGTAATTTTTTAGTGACACCAATACCACATAGCGCATCGACAACGACATCAGGATGTTGCAAATCTGCTGTTACGTGAAATGGCTGTATCACGACACCACTTTGCTTACAAGCTTGTCGTGCCGTTTTCGCTTCAGTCGATAAGTTATCCTGTTGTCCAACTTGCCAAACCGTGACGACTAAACCATGTTGATGTAAAAGTCGTGCAACAACATATCCATCTCCACCATTATTTCCACCCCCACAAAAGACAGCAATATTTTTTGCTGATGAAAATCGCTGTAATAAAATATCGCACACCGCTTTGCCTGCTCGCTCCATTAACACTTGTGGGGAAATATTAAATTGTTCGTATGCAAGTTGTTCACATTTTCGAATTTGTTGAGTGTTATAAATGGAATGATTATATAAACTCATTTGACATTTCCTTGCTATTTTTTACTATATTTTATACTAAGAATAGTAAATACCAATAAAATACTAATAATGATACTCAATGACCAGAGAACGGAAACTTCTACCCACGGAGCAATCAACATCTTAGTACCAACAAAAATCAGTACTAAGGCTATGCCATGCTTTAGCATATGCAAACGATAAGCCATACCAGCTAATAAAAAATAAAGCGCGCGTAATCCTAAAATAGCAAAAATATTTGAAGTCCAAACAATAAATGGATCGGTAGTAATAGCAAAAATAGCTGGGATACTATCAAACGCAAAAACAATATCGCTAATCTCAATAAAAATTAAACCCAAAAACAAAGGCGTTGCATACCACAATTTATTTTTGCGTATAAAAAAATGTTGGCCCTTCATTTCTGTGGTAATACGAATAAATCGTTTAATCAATTTTACAGTCCAAGTGTCAGCTAAATCCTTTTCCTGCTCTTCAGCAAAAAACATTTTTATACCCGTAAAAAACAGAAATACGCCCATCAGATATAAAATCCAATGAAAATGTGTAATCAACCAGACACCAAATAAAATCAGCAATAACCTTAAAACAATCGCACTCCAGATACCAAGAGAAAAAATTCGGTGTTGAGAATCCGCGGGAATACGGAATTGATGAAATACCATATAGAATGCAAAAAGATTATCGATGGATAACGACTTTTCAATGAGATAACCAGCTAAAAATTCTAAAGATTTTTGATTGGCGAAAGAGATAGTCGAAGTCAAATAAAGATCCAACCAAAGGATGGCATTAAAAATGAATGCACAAACAATCCATGCAGTCGTCCAATATAAGGAAGCCTTGATAGATTCGTGAGGGCCGATGTGTTTTTTACCTAACCAAACGGTATCGATGGTAAGCGCGATGACTAGAAAAACTGAAAATCCTATCCACATCCATATGTTTTCAACATTATGCATAAGCAGTACTTTTTAATATGATAGTGACTCGTGGCAGAAACAATAGTCAGGTAGATTCGCTACAAGCCAATCCACCTGAACAAATAATCACTTAAATGATGCCTTCAAGTCCAACACCTATCATCAGTGTAGCAAATAAAACTAATGATGCCAGTAGAAATTTGCCACCAGGAATTTCATAAGCCGCTTGCGATAAGGTGCCATGATAATAGCGCCCACTCCAAACCATGAGCGGTGGCATCAGTACCATTAAAATAAAGCAACTAATACCCGCGTAAGTCAGACCGCGGATAAACGCATTTGGATAAAAAAGCACAATCACGATAGGTGGTAAAAAAGTTCCGCTAAATACAATGATATTACCTACTCCTTGTTTAGCGACGCGTAAACCATCTGCTAAGAAATCCGATAAGCTAAGCGAAACGCTCAAAAATGAAGTCGCCATGCAAATAGAAGTAAAAAATTGAGTGAGCGAAGTAATGACTTTACTATGTAAAATAGTAGAGAGAGTGGCCACTAATGCGCTATTTGAATTTGCCGATTCAAGCATCTGTTGTAACCCAGGATTACCATTTACCGGTATGACACCCATGATAACCATATTCCAAGCAATGTAGCAGATTAATGGAATCAATGTGCCGATAAAAATAGCTTTTCGTAATGATTTAACATCCTCCCCAAAATACGTACGTAAACTAGGAATAATCATGAGACTGCCAAATGCAACTGCAGCGATAGTGATACTACTTGGTGATGTAATATATTTTAATTGGCCCATTGCAAGTTTATCGGGTGAAACAAAAGGAAATATTAAGAAAACCAATAAAACTAATGCGCCTAATTTTCCTATCATTAAACCACGATTCACATAATCGACAGAACGGATACCAAAATAGACAACTAAGCCAAATATAAAAGTAAATAAAATGGAAGCGACGGCTGATGAAGTATGGATGCCACGAATGGCGAGTAGATATTGAAATAAATCGCCTCCGCCTGAGATATAAGCACAAATGATAGAATACAGTAATAATAAATAAACCACCCAAGCGACACCCTGACCAACTCGTCCTAAAGTAGCGCCGGCCATCGAGATGATATTGCTTTCTGCAGGGAGTGATAAATTAACTTCAAGAAATAAGAAAGCACAAGTTGTCATGACCGCCCAGCAACTAATGAGTAGAATGGAGGAACCCCAGAAACCGAGCTGCGCCGTGGCGGTAGGTAAAGCCAACATTCCAGCTCCGATCGTCGTTCCAATAACTAATAAGATTCCACCCAATAGTTTAGAATTCATTATAACTCCTATAAAACTTAGATCAAAAATTAATCATACCTTTTGATTGTTAATATAATCTTAACAAGGCTTTAGTGATGATCAGCATTCATCGGTAATCTATTGAAATATATAAATAAAATGTGATGTGCCCACTACCAAAAGTATTTAACTACCTGAAACTAATACCTTCCGTGTCCCGTTTTTAGTGTTTACACACTTTATGCTTTCGATAGCATTTTTTACTACAACAAATCATGGTATAAAACCTAAACCTATTTGTCAAAATTTGTCTGATTCAAGGCCATTTGATTTATCATGCTGGTACCTTACCAATTAAGCGATAAGATTCGCTTGATCAAATTGAGTTTTCTGATGTTATTCATTGAACTAACATTAATTCGATGGATTGGATCAAACATTTTTTTTCTTTCTTTTTTTACTAATTTTATATTACTAGCTAGCTTTCTAGGTATGGGTGCTGCTTTCTTACGTCCCAATTCAGCCACGCCTCTCTTTCCCTTCTCACCGTTGATGTTAGCATTGCTTATCCTGTTTTGTTATTATTTTCGTTATCAATATGCCATTCACTTAGATCCTAATACAAATGACTTGATTTATTCCGGTAGCTATTTCAAAGATAATTTCCTACCGATAGAAATAACCTTGCCATTCATTTTTCTATTTGTCACAGTAACCATGGTTGCTGTTGCGGATGGTGTAAAAAATGAATTCAAAAAATTCGCCTCTTTACAAGCTTATCGATTGGAAGTAACTGGCGCACTATTAGGTGTGATGACATTTTTAATCGTTTCATTTTTACATACTTCCCCGATCATTTGGGGAGGAATAATTTTTTTTATGTTTGTTCTTCTTTTAGCAAACACTTGGCGCTTCAATCGTCCCTTAAGCTACTTACAAATCTTATCTCTAATGATAATGATAGGGGTTTTTAGTAATGAATCGCTAAACACAATCAATCTATGGTCCCCTTATTATAAAATTGGCATTCAACCTTATTCAAATGGAAGACTTGCTGTTACTGTAAATGGTGTACTACAACAATTCATAGAATCGGTGGAACAACGTAAAAAATTTAAGCCATTTTATTTTATTCCTTATCAACATATGGCCCAAACTAAAAAACTAGATAATGTATTAATTGTTGGAGCAGGTACGGGCGGTGATGTGGCAATTGCGCTAGCGGAAGGTGCGAAACATATTGATGCTATAGAAATTGACCCCCTATTATATCAATTAGGAAAAAAACTTCACCCTGATAAACCTTACGATGACCCGCGTGTTACTATTTTCATCGATGATGGCAGATCATTTTTGCAAAAAAATAACACTTTATATGACATGATTATTTTTGCTTTGCCTGATTCCATCATGCTTATCCCCGGGCAAGCATCCTTACGACTAGAAAATTATCTTTTTACATTAGAAGGGATCATGCAGGTATACCATCACCTTGAAACAGATGGTGTATTTACTATGTATAGTTATTATCATTCACGTTGGTTAGTTGATCGTTTAGCAAATACGATGGCAACAGTATTTCAACATTCACCTTGCCTGGATAGTTTTGGTGCAGATAATTTATGGTTATCTGTGTTGACAATTAGTCAAGCATCATCAAGTTTACAATGTTCAAGGCTTTGGAATAATGTGTTTTATCAATATTCAACGCCTGCTACGGATAATCATCCATTCGTGTTTTTAACAGAAAAAAGTATTTCGCTTTTGTACATTATCACTTTGTTTTTCATACTTTTTACCTCGTTAGGAGTAATTAAAATAGCAGGAGGCAATTATCGTTCCATTATTCATTATGCTGATTTATTTCTGATGGGCGCGGCATTTTTATTATTAGAAACCAAAAGCATTGTGAATTTTGCATTATTTTTTGGTAGCACTTGGTTGGTCAATGCACTTGTATTTATTGGAATATTATTTACTGTCTATTTAGCAATTGAATTAACCTATCGCAGAATGTCTTTATCTCCATTTATTTTATATTTAATATTGGCAATGACTTTATTTTTACTCTGGTTCATACCGAATACTTTTTTACTCTCCCTGCCTACTCTACTACGATTTCTTGCTGCAACCATTTTAGCATTTTCACCTATTTTTGTAGCAAATTTAATTTTTGCTGATCGTTTCCGACAAACTATCCACTCCACTCAAGCGTTTGGTGCTAACTTGCTAGGAGCTGTGCTAGGAGGATTGTTAGAATACTCTTCATTAATTATCGGCTATCAAAACTTAATTATAATGATTGGTGTCTTATATCTCGCCGCAGTACTCATTAAACCCAATTCAATCATTCCAAGGCTAGAAGAAACCTAAACTCAAATAAGAAATGAATTGACGTTAGAAAATATCGATGATACTACGTCCCAACATTACCAAAGAAAATAAAATCAATAAGATTAATAATGGCCGGCCGCCCCACAAACGATATCCGCCTTTAGACAAATGACGTCGATAGCGGCCATTCCATGCCATCCAAGCAGGAAGAAGAATTAATAAAACAATGGAATAGATTCCCGCATATTGTAACGCTTTAATGAAAATTCCAGGAAAAAACAAAGTAATAATTAATGGTGGTAGCAAAGTAATGGTATGAATAAATATATTCTTCATCCCTTGTTTTTCCAGCTGCAATCCATCTGATAAAAAATCAGTTAGGCACAAAGCAACCCCAAGGAAAGAGGTTAATACACAAATGGAAGTAAACAATTTAACAAAAAAATTAATTGAGTCATACGTGACGGTAGAATTTAATACATTCACTAGCTCACTCGTGGAATTTTTGGATTGCAAAATAGTGGTTAAACTGCTATCGCCATGCAATGGGATAATTCCCATGATTACCATATCCCAAAAGAGATAACAAATCAGTGGAATAAAACTACCTACAATGATAGCTATCTTAAGTTTTCTAATGTCCCCAGCAAAATAAATTCGTAAACTCGGAACAATGGCTGCGTAACCAAATGAAGTAATAGTGACTGTGATAGCTGTTACAGACGTGATTTCACTGATTGTCCCAGCCATCAGCTTGGCAGCATCCACTAATGGCAATAGCAAAAAAATTAATAATAGATATGCGCCTAGCTTAACTACCATCAACCCACGATTGACGTAATCTACGATGCGAATGCCTAAATAAACAATTATCCCAAACAGAATCGTAAAAATTATTGCTGCTATGCCTGTTGGTATGTTGATATTCGCGACTGATAGCAAGTTATGGAATAAATCACTTCCTCCAGCAATATAAGCGCACAAAAGCGAATACAATAAGAGTAAATAAGATAACCAAGCAATAATTTGTCCCATTGGGCCAATCGTCACTTTAGCCATAGAAATGAGATTACTATTTTTTGGTAACCAGAGATTGACCTCTAAAATGAGTAAGGCGCCTGCCGTCATCACTACCCAAATGGACAATAACAATACGATTGATCCGACAAAACCCAAATGCGCAGTGGCAATTGGTAGTGCCAACATACCTGCACCAATCGCAGTACCAACAATCAGTAAAATACAGCCAATTAATTTAAAATCCACACGTCATTTCCTCGTTTGAATAGAATAGCTGGTACAGCGTTTTAATTAGTGCCAATATATACCATGCAGTGAGACGTGTGCTAACTAATTTATCCGTAAAAACTCAGATCGATAATATTTTAATTCTTCAATTGACTCACGAATATCATCAAGTGCTCGATGACGAGATTCTTTTTGTACACCTTGATATATTTGCGGAGCCCAGCGTAAAGCTAATTCCTTGAGTGTGCTCACATCAATCATACGATAATGGAAATATTTTTCTAAAAGTGGCATATAGCGCGATAAAAAACGTCTATCTTGCCACACGCTGTTACCGCACATAGGAGACTTGCCTTCAAGTGCATACTGTTTTAAAAACGCTATCGTTTCTGTTTCTGCAAACTTTTCATTTATCTGGCTTGCTTTTACCCGCTCAATCAAACCAGAATTTGTATGATGTTCAGTGTTCCAATCATCCATATTAGCTAATAAATTATCTGCTTGATGGATAACAAACACTGGACCTTCTGCCAATTCATTTAAATCTGAATCAGTGACAATAGTAGCAATCTCAATAATACGATCTTCCGATTGTAAACCCGTCATTTCCAGATCGATCCAAATAAGATTATCTCGAGTAGTTGACATACAAAAAAACCTTAGAAGAGAGTATTTTAAGAAGTATAACCTGGATTTCCTAGTTCTGTCGTCTTTTTGTCAATAAAAACATGAAGAAACCAAAAACTTCATTTGCCTTGGATAATGAATTATTTCATGATAAAGCAGAATAAAAAAGCTAAACTTAGACTCCGTCTTCCATTCAAGGAATAATATGTTCTACATTGAAGCTTTCATCGCACCTGTTATCGCTTACCTCTTTGGCTCGCTCTCGAGTGCAATTATTGTTTGTAAAATAATGGGATTGCCTGATCCTCGCACCCAGGGCTCAAAAAATCCCGGGGCAACCAATGTATTACGCATCGGTGGGAAAACAGCAGCTGTTGTTACCTTATTAGGTGATGTGCTGAAAGGAGTCATTCCCATTTTAATTGCGAAATGGTACGGTTTACAAGAAAATGAGTTGGCCTTGGTTGCTTCTGGCGCTTTCATTGGGCATCTCTATCCTGTTTTCTTCCATTTTCAAGGAGGAAAGGGAGTGGCGACTGCATTAGGCTGTTTACTTGCTCTCTCTTGGCCCACAGGATTCGCTTGGATGGTAACTTGGTTACTGATTGCCATCTTTTTTCGATATTCTTCATTATCGTCACTCATCGCATCGTTACTTGCGCCTATTTATATTTGGTTTTTTTCTGGTGAAGTAAGTTATATAATTGCGATTACTTTTATCAGCATCGTGTTAATTTATCGACATCGCTCTAATATCATTCATTTGATGCAAGGAAAGGAAAGAAAGATTCATTTTTAATTGAAAAAGCAAGGAAGCAACATGCCAAAACAGAAATCAAAATTAAAAGTTGTTTGGTCCATTGGGGATCAACATGGTGATACCACTTATTATCTTCATTACAATGCTTGCGGTGAATCAGTTGAGCTTTCGCCAAAACACAAAAACGAATATGAAAAATATATATCGCTTGGTTATTTTCGTGGCGTACAACCTTCACATTTTGATGCTATTCAGGTTAAACTTAAGCAGCATATGACTGCTGATGATGATGAAAGTTTTAAAAAATTATTAAAAACTAAATTTATTTATCCCGGGAAAATTTCTACTGATACGCCTGATAACAATCCTCATCGCGAACAAGCGTGGAATAAAGCAAGCTACGAAACATACTATACTCAAGCCATTATCGAAGCTTTATTTTTTGAAAAGAATTTATTTTTTGCTGAGCTAATTAATTTACTAATCGAAAAAAACAGTGATAAATTTTTTCAAGCCCTCATGGATAGCCTTCAAGACACTGATCTATCCGCCAATCAATTATTTGCTTGGAATGAAAGCATTAAATCTCAAGTATTGAAAGAAATTGCTGAAATGGCAGCTCATGCTTTTAAATCAAGTTTAGATCAAAAATACCCTCAAAAAGGAGAGAGCGCTTGGAAGCTTGCTACTCAATTAAGAGAAGCACTACAAAGTAAATCTGTTTCCGAAGCTACCGAAGAAAATAATTTATTTAAAAAATTTGAAATTCTCAATTTTAAATTAGATATCATTAAAAATTTACATAGTCAGGACAATATTTTTGCTATTCGTCGTGGTTATAAGAGATTGTTGAATATTCCAGCAATTTTATTTGTCTTCCCAATTATTTTACATAGAAAAATAACTGGTGCTTGGCTTTTCTTTAATCAAACCAAAACAGAAGAACAAGTAGACAATATACAAGCCGCTATCGTTAATTCAAAAGAAAAAATAAAATTTAGCAATTAATAATTACTTGTTTACTATCGTTACTTGACTCAATGGCCATCGTGGATACACTTCTACTTCAAGATTATCCTGTTGGCCTGCTAATAATCGCTGACAACCGACATAAGCAATCATTGCACCATTATCGGTACAAAATTCATGACGAGGATAATGTAGTAATACCTTAAGTTTCTCAGTCATAGTGGCCAGTGTGGTGCGCAATGCGCAATTTGCTCCCACTCCACCTGCCACCACTAAATGTTGTAATTTTGTTTGTTTTAATGCTCGACGACACTTGATCATCAATGTCTCAACTACTGCATCTTGAAATGCTCGTGCAATATCTGCCTTCGTTTGTTCTTCTAAACCATATTTTTCTGCTGTATTTAAAGCAAACGTTTTCAATCCACTAAAACTAAAATCCAATCCTGGCCTATCAACCATGGGCCTGGGAAAATGGAATCGTGTTGACTGTCCGAATTCAGCCAATGATGCTAATGGTGCACCGCCTGGATAACCTAGTCCTAATAACTTACCTACTTTATCAAATGCTTCGCCTACAGCATCGTCTATCGTATCGCCAATGACAGAATAATTACCCAGCGCGTTTACCACTACTAATTCGGTATGCCCACCAGAAATTAGCAAAGCTAGAAAAGGGAATGGTGGGGGATTGACCTCTAAAAATGGTGAGAATAAATGCCCTTCTAAATGATGCACACCAATTGTCGGGATATTCAGTGCAAATCCCAAGGTTCTACCTAGCATCGCACCAACTAATAATGCACCTACTAAACCAGGACCTTTAGTATAGGCAATCCCATTGATATCTTTCATTGTTAAATGTGAATTGCGCAAAATCTCCTCAATCATGGGTGCTATTTTGCGTATATGGTCCCGGGAAGCTAACTCAGGAACGACACCGCCAAATGGTGCATGTGTGGTGATTTGGCTATATATATGATGGGATAGCAATCCATGATGCGCGTCATATATTGCTATCCCCGTTTCATCGCAAGATGTTTCTATACCTAAAACATACATTTTTAATTACCTATCTACCTGCACGCCAACATGAAAATTTCAGAAAACTGCTGCATTGTATCAGCATTCTTTGACAAGCTCTAAGTAACAGTATTACAATTGCCCCCTCGTTCTGACAAATAACCAGGAGATGCACTTCAGGTATGCCAACTGTACGCGTAAAAGATAATGAAAATTTTGAATTAAGCCTACGTCGCTTCAAACGACTTTGCGAAAAAGCTGGAATCCTTGCTGACTTAAGACGTCACGAATTCTATGAAAAACCAACTTGGAAACGTAAGCGTAAAAAAGCAGCAGCAGTAAAACGCTATCAGAAAAAAAACCTCCGCGAGCAAATGGCCCTGGAACGTGATCGCCAACCTATTGGAACAGGCAGCAAAAAAGAAAAAGAAGCTGCTTAAAACTGCTCTTTCTAAGGAATCGGTATGACCTCAACAATCAAGGAAAAAGTTCTTGAAGACATGAAAACGGCTATGCGTAATCATGAAAAAGAACGGTTGGGGACAATTCGTCTCATTCTTGCTGCTCTCAAACAACGCGAAGTTGACGAACGTATTGTTCTTTCTGACGAACAAATTCTTGCCACATTGAATAAAATGATTAAGCAACGTCGTGATTCTATTTCGCAATTCGAAACAGGAAATCGTCCTGATTTAGTGCAAATAGAAGCCGAGGAAATTCGTATTATTCAACAATATCTTCCAGCACAACTTTCAGCAGCTGAAATTGATCAGGCTGTTACAGCGGCCATTCAAGAATCTGGCGCAATTTCTCCAAAAGATATGGGTAAAGTAATGGGCATATTAAAAACTAGCCTCCAAGGTAAAGCCGACATGACCCTAGTCAGTACTAAAGTGAAAGAACAATTATCAAAAACTTCCTGAAAAATCAATTTCGTAAAATGTTTTTAAAAAGAATTTGAAAAAATATAATTCTAAGGAAAAATATCATGAACATTTTCTATTCCTACGATAAACCAAAAAATTATGATGCACTTTCAATCATTGATAAAATAGCATTTATTTCGGATTGTTATAAAAAGCGAAATAAGTCTTGGAACAACTATCATGCTAAATTTTTTGGTGGAACAAGTGATTTTTATATCCGCGTGATTCGTGCAATTCATCAATATTTAACCCAATCTACCCATCATCATTCCCTTAATAACCATGATTTAAATGCCGCTTATGATATTGTGAATCAGTTCTTTTTATCCAATAATCAATTTTTCTCTTTTGTGAATTCAAGAATAAATAATCCCTCACTTTCTCAAGAATTTAAAGATTTTGTCATTGTTCAAGTCAATGAAGCACGACGACAATGGAACCGTTTTTCTTCCCGTGTTGGTTTTGATGATAAAGACAGCGCAGAGTACAGAAACATCATCAAAGCGGGATCGTTCTGCTGCCTGGCTGCCCCGATTGTATACAAAGTAGGATTTTTCGCCTGTGCCGTCTCAACTGCTATCTCTACAATAGCCTATACTACCAGTGGCGAATGCGGTGATAGTCTTGCCATGGTCAGTGCTGATAAACGTCCTATTCTTAATATTGGTTATGAGGAAGCGGATGTCAGGTTGCCAGCTTATATGACCATGCTACGCTAAGGCACGATTGATATCATTCACTTCGTAAACAGGTTAATAGTAAAACTCGCGTGAAAACAACAAATCTGCTATAACATTTAACATTATGTTGTTAGATAATCGTTCATCCTGTGCAGTTGATTAGTGATTTTGATGAACGTTTACTTGTTAGTAGGTGGTTTTGACAATGATTGGCGCCATCCCGCGTGAATTTATAGATTTATTACTCGCCAAAGTTGATTTGGTTGATTTAATCAATACGCAATTACCTCTCCGTAAAAAATCAGGAAGCAATTATTTTGCTTGCTGTCCATTTCATAATGAAAAATCTGCTTCATTTTCTGTTAGTCAAACCAAACAATTTTATTATTGTTTTGGTTGTGGTGCACATGGTAATGCTATCGACTTCATGATACAACATGATCGTTTAAGTTTTCCTGAAGCCATTGAAGCATTAGCAACCTATGCAGGCATGGAATTGCCGCAGACAAATGAAATGGTAAAGAAAAATCGTTCAAGTGCTAGTCTTCACGAACTACTGAAACAAGTGGCTACTTATTATTACGAACAAATGCGTCATTCAAATCGCGCTATCCATTATCTCAAACATCGAGGAATTTCTGGTACGATTGCTCAACAATTTAGCTTAGGATATGCGCCTAATAGCTGGAATCATTTACTTGATCAATTCGGCAAAACAGAGACTGACAAAAAAAATTTGCTAGATGTGGGTTTAATCGTTAAGCGTGATGAAGGCGGTTATTATGATCGTTTTCGTGACCGTATATTGTTTCCTATTCATGATTATCGAGGACGCATCATTGGTTTCGGAGGACGTATTATAGAACAAGGTGAGCCAAAATATTTAAACTCGCCAGAAACTATCCTTTTTCAAAAAGGTCATGAACTTTATGGTTTACATCATGCAATTAAATCTAATAGAAAATTGGATCGTATGTTGATTGTTGAAGGTTATATGGATGTACTGGCTCTTTTTCAACATAACATTACCTATGCAGTAGCAACCTTAGGAACAGCCACAACACAACATCATCTACAACGTCTATTTCGTTATACTTCTGAAATTATTTTTTGTTTTGATGGCGATCCTGCAGGTCGAAATGCTGCATGGCGTGCTCTGCAAGTTATTCTGCCCATGATGCAAGATGATTTGCAAATACGCTTTCTATTCTTACCAGATGGTGAAGACCCTGACAGCCTGATTCGGAAAATAGAACAAACTCAATTTGAAAAATTGCTACTGACTGCTCTTTCATTATCAAATTTTTTCTTCCAATCACTCAGTCAACAAGGCGACATCACCACCATGGAAGGCCGCGCTGGGTTTGCAGCAAATGCCATCAGCTATATCAAACAAATTCCTCCTTGTATTTTTCAAGGCATTTTAATGGAAGAATTGAGTAAGCGAGCTCGAGTCGATCTGAATAAGATTAAACAACAAATGGGACATTCCAATATGACAGGAATATCCAAACCATCCTCGCTAGCGCCATCGCAACCATTAACCAAGTTGCCTGCTGCTCTCAGATTAGCCTTAGCTTTATTAATCCAACACCCTCATCTGAGCATTGCCTTTTCAAAAACACTACTAGAAAACGATCTTTCAGGCTATCCACTCCTGACTCATCTCATCGAACTAACTCAACAAAAACCACAGATTACGCCAGGAGGACTGATTGAATACTGGCGAGGCGATTCCGAAGAATCTCTCATTGCTGAATTAGCAAATTGGCATCATCTCCTTCCTAATAATAGTATTGAGAGTGGCTTTCTAGGCGCTATACGGCAATTATCACTTTTCAAATTTGATAATGAAATCAATGGATTACTATCAAAAGCGGCAGGCGAAGGATTATCTGAAAGCGAAAAACTCAAATTAGCTGATTGTATTAGTAAAAAGAAAGCATTAGCCGTAGATGATGATGCAAGAAATATTTAAATATATGTTATACTAGAAGTTCTTTTTTCATAAAAAAATATAAGTAAATTCGTTGGCTTGATTTATACTTTAATTAAACTATTTTTATAAGGTACTCTATGGATCAAGATCCGCAAAAAGAATCCCAAAAATCTCGTCTTAAAGATTTGATAACCCGTGGAAAAGAACAAGGTTATCTTACTTATGCTGAAGTAAACGATCATCTACCAGCCGATATCACTGATCCTGAGCAAATCGAAGATATTATCAGCATGATAAATGATATGGGTATTCGAGTTGCCGAAGAGCCGCCTGAAATCGAAGAATTCTTGCTCACTGAAAATGAAGCAACAGACGAAGTCGCAGCAGAAGAAGTAGCGAATGCTTTAGCGGTAGTAGAAGGCGAGATTGGTCGCACCACCGATCCAGTACGAATGTATATGCGAGAAATGGGTAAAGTTGAATTGCTTTCTCGTGAAGGTGAAATCGCTATTGCCAAGCGTATTGAAGAAGGCATTAACCAAATGCTTACGACGCTTGCTTACCAACCACAAATGATCGCTGAAGTATTAGCTGATTTTGATCGTGTTGAAAAGAGCGAATTGCGCTTAAGCGATATCATTAGTGGTTACATTGAGCCAAATCTTGAAGGCGAAGATGAAGAGAAAGAACCAGAACCTCCTGCAGCAGTCGCTGAAGAAGATGAGGAAGGCGATGGTACAGCTGACCCATTTGATGATGATGCTGGCCTTGATTTAGAAGTTGCGAAAGAACGCTTCGACGGATTACGTAAACTGTATAATGAAATTATCACTATAGAGAAAAAATTTGGGCAAAAACATAAAAAATATATATCAAAACGCGAAGAATTAGCTAAATACTTTATGGATATTAAATTGTCTCCTAGACAATTTAATAAATTATCCAAAAAAATGCGTAGCATGCTTGATGAAATCAGATTTCAAGAGCGCACGATTATGGATTTATGTGTTAATAAGGGCAAATTACCGCGTAAAGCATTTGTTAATTCATTTATCAACAACGAAACAAATCTTCAATGGATTAATCAATACGAAAATAATTCTCATTATAGTGAATTAGAAAAATATATACCTGATGTTTGCCGCGCACAGAAAAAACTCATCACGCTCGAAGAACAAATGCGTATGTCGATTGCAGAAATTAAAGAAGTCAATCGACGACTATCTATTGGCGAAGCAAAAGCACGCCGTGCAAAAAAAGAAATGGTTGAAGCAAATTTGCGTTTAGTAATTTCAATCGCAAAAAAATATACCAATCGTGGATTGCAATTTCTTGATCTTATTCAAGAAGGAAACATTGGTTTAATGAAAGCGGTTGATAAATTCGAATATCAGCGTGGTTATAAATTCTCAACCTATGCAACCTGGTGGATACGACAAGCCATTACCCGTTCAATTGCAGATCAAGCTCGAACTATCCGTATTCCAGTGCACATGATTGAAACAATCAACAAACTCAATCGTATTTCTCGTCAACTATTACAAGAAACTGGTCAAGAACCTACTCCGGAAGAACTCAGTCGGCGCATGAGTATTCCTGAAGATAAAATTCGCAAAATTTTAAAAATTGCCAAAGAACCTATTTCGATGGAAACACCTATTGGAGATGATGAAGACTCGCATCTCGGTGATTTTATCGAAGATATTGGCACTCTGTCACCTATTGATGCCGCTACTAATTTTGGTTTGTCTGAAGCGGTACAAAAAGTATTGGGCTCTCTCACTCCTCGTGAAGCAAAAGTGTTACGCATGCGTTTTGGTATCAATATGAATACTGATCATACGTTGGAAGAAGTCGGTAAACAATTTGATGTGACTCGTGAACGTATTCGACAAATTGAAGCGAAAGCTCTGCGAAAGCTCCGTCATCCTTCACGTGCAGAACAATTACGAAGCTTTTTAGAAGAGCAGGAATAAAACAATAAAACATTGTCACTAGTCGTTTACCCATCGACAATTACTTTGTGGTGAGACAGATGTAACACTGATTTGTACGCAATAAATTTGACATTTACTGCCACTTTTGGTGCGTCCGTACATCACATAGGGAGCATATAAACAACCCGATGGAAGACTACCAAAGTATTCTGCTGTGCTAGTATTAAAAGAATAAAATCCTGTTCTCATGCACGTTGGAGAGTGTGGTGTTGGATCTTGTATAATTGAATACGGACAGTAATAGTTATCGCAACCCCCATTTCCCACTCTCGAATCAGTGACAGTTATCACCGCAGTATTGACGCCAAAACATTCGCGTCTTTGTATCGTTGGAGCAGAAACCCCTTGTATTTTAGTAGAATCGCCACCAGAAGTACTTTCAGCATTTAGATAAGTAGGCGCTAATAGTGAAATGATCAAACCCAGAGCAATCGTACTTAAACCTTTTTTTTTGAATTTCATAGATCCAGCTCCTTTACCTAAATTTTTGATTTAATTGATTTTTTTATAAAAAAATAAAATTTAGGCTATAAAATAGTATAACATAGTTGTGCAATCTAAAATCTACTCGTAGATTTCAACTACCAAATCCAGGATAATCAGCTTAATTCGATTTAAGCTATCCTTTCATTATTCAGACAGGAGCATACATGGATGTTTAACGAGCAAATTACACTGGCACTGGAAAATTTGGGTTTTTTGTTATTTTTGTTAGCAATAATTATTGCATTAATTGATTGGCCCATCCAAAGAATCCGTGGCCAAGCTTCCGCTTATGAAGTATTTTATCGTTGGACTGCTTTATTACCTCTCGGCTTCACTGCACTTTATGCATTTGCTATGCATGCATTTTTTCCTATTTATACCGCCTCAATCATCGGTTGGCAAAATAGTCCGTTTCAATTTGAAGTGGCTGCTGCTAATTTGGGATTCGGCATGATAGGTGTGCTTTCGTTTAGAGCAAGTTATGGATTTCGCTTAGCAACTGTCATTGGCAATACTTTTTGGTTATGGGGTGATGCTGTCGGACATCTGTATCAAATTCTCATGAGTCGTGATTTGACAGTCGGCAATGCTGGTACCTGGTTTTGGATGGATATTATTATTCCACTCGTTTTAATTATTTGCATCACCAGACTAAAAACTCAACCTTCTTTTGGATAGATATTCATATTAAAATTGACACCACCTAATACTAGAATGTACTAGAAATTCGATATATGATTGGCACTGTTTTTGCCATTCATCCGGGCCCATAGCTCAGTGGTCAGAGCAGGGGACTCATAATCCCTTGGTCCTAGGTTCAAGTCCTAGTGGGCCCATTATAAAGAAAAAAAGTAAATCAATTAGGCCTCATTTTCATAGTTTTGATTACCTTTAATACTATCGATAAAATCAGAAAAACGACGTTTCACAAGAGTTCTTTTTCGAACAGAGGTAATTTTTGCTATCATTCTATTTGTAACTGATATTTTAAAATTTTTAGGCAACTCCACTTCCGGTAATGTTTTAAATAACCTCGTTTTTGTTTGACTTAAGTAAAAAATATCTAGCAATGCTTTTTCAGGAGAGGCAATCTTTAATAATCCATCTACACCTTTTTCAACATAGCCAAAATAAAATGATGGATGTATATGATGTATCGAGACAGTTGCGATGGAAGTTTTATAAACTTTCGTTCTCCCAACCGAAACAGCATAAATAATATTTGGTATTTGTGAAATCATATTATGAAAATACAATGCAGTTTGTAAGGATACATATGAAGGAAAAGGCGATGTCAAAAAATTAGGTAATATTAACGGGTCAGTATCAGGAAATACCCAGGCACCGTGTTTAATATGAATAATCTGGTTTGTTTTAGAAATTCTAGATAACAATTTATTTGCATGATTAACACAAATACCAAGGAAAGCTGCAGCATCATTCGTTTGAATGATAGGTGAATTTAATTCTTTTAATTTTGTATAGACATCAATTAACTTCATGCTTGCATTTATCCATCGATGCTATAATAGTTTTCACAATAACATTCCACATTGACGCATCATCGTATTCCTTTTGTTGGTCCTCTGGTAAATAGGCTACGACTTGCCCTTTAAAATCCTCAAAAGCTATTCCATTTGCTTTAGATTTTGCATCTTCTAACATAGCGATTGTGTTCTCATCTAATTCAAAATGATTGCCTGAACTAACAAGAAGATATAAATCAAAAATGTCTCTTGATTGGGTTTCTCTTCGTAAAGCTAACGCGCGAACTTTCTGTCGAAACATGCTCTGGATAGAATAATGGTTCGTCATAAATGGCAAGAGTGAATATTGTCTTATTATTTGCGAATCAATAGGCTCATAAATTGTATCATTTTCAAATTCACGCCGTGAAAATTCAACTTTAGTATGCAGGGGTAATGCAGTCTGTTTTGATTTTAATTCAATTTTCCACCTCTGCGTTGTAGGTGTTTGTTTTGGACTGCTTATGTTTAATATTTCTATACCATGAGCTTGCAGAATATTATTGAATGGTACAGAGCTCAGAATCTTATTCACATTTTTAAACAATGTCTCTTTATTAATAATTTGAATATCGATATCCATATCCTCAGAGTATCTTATGCTTTTAAAGTAAAAACGCATATTGCATCCACCTTTTAAGACATACAGTTTTTTATCAACCTTTCGACCCAACTGAGATAGAAAAAGCAGATGGAATAGCTCTACACTTTGTCTAGGATTATATTGCTTCATATTGGCCTCATTTTTTATAATACTAGATATCGACATATATGTCAATTATGGGTATTACAAAAGTAAACTTGTTCAGTCATTTACTTTAAATAAATCAAATAGATAAATAACTAATTGTATTTAGTACGACTAGAACCCTAGACCCTCATAAATGATGCTGATGATACTTCAAATGTTTGTTTTTTTTACGCAATATATTGCGTAAAAAAAGTTTGGGCAGTCATTTTATATCTATTCTCAAGGTACTTCTCATTAGGCAAAATATATTTTTAGAACCACTTACTGTAACCCTTTTTATTGCCAAATAGATCAATTATGTTACAATTATGTTCTAAAAATCCAATAATGGATAAATTCCTATGTACCCTCCTAGAAGAATACTCTCTATACCTGACAAAACGATCCTCACAGAGCATGAATGTGCTGCACTACCATACAGTGTTGAATCAACTATATGGCAACCAAGCAAGGTCAATGCAACCATAACGATATACAACGGCCTCTTAAACCATATTGAAAAACCACATAATATATCTGATATCCGATTTCAAAAAATATTGAAGATTAAAGCAATTTTACTCGATATTTTTTTACATAGAAAAGAAAAAGTTGATGCTGCACTTGATACGCTAGAATTAGCATGCGCAATGAATATGCGCGCATCCGGTTTTTCCACCGAAAATTTATGGAGAAAAAAATTATGTCCACATGAATTTTATATTGTCCCATCGAAAAATATGATTCCTGGGCATCCGATGAAAAAGAATTCACATTTTCCAGTGATTTCTGCTGAGATAATGAAAGTTCAATATCCTATACAAATTCTAACACTACCATTAAAAAAACAATTACAACAGAACGGTATTAATATTCGGGCATCTAAAAATTTTTCTGATAGCGATAGTTGGCATACTCTGTTTGGTGCCATACCCACACCTGATGCTCAAAGCTTGATTGGTCGTGGCATTATTTTTACAGAGGCTCTTGGTTTTCCTGATAATAATTCGAGAACGCATGCTGCTTATAGTCACGCTATTCAAGAGTATGTCATCTCAAAATTATTGGAGAATAATGCGCTCGGTGATTTATCGGTACCCAATGAAACAGATTTAACTGAACTCGAATTGTTGAAGGCAGATAGTTGGCTAATAAAAGATAGTAAAGATTCTAATCCTTATAAAGAACCAGATGCTTTATTTGATATTATGCGTGAAAAATACAATAAAAAATTCTTCTATATTAATTTTTATCCTTCCAACGGTTATTGTTTTACTAGCGCTGATTTTGTGAATGATTATCTTATGTTGAGCTCTATCCGTTTTCCTGTCCTTTCAACACTTTTGTATTCTCAATACGCATCAGAAACTTTTATATATTTTGATAGTCCTTATGTTTATTTTAAGCGAGAAAGAAATTTATTATCTTTTAAAGAATTATCTCCTGAAGAGCAATTAGCAATGGTTAATTATCATTTTACTGAAACCAATGTACCGGTAACATTCACTAATCTATTTCCACAACATCAAGATAAATTTATTCCTCTCTCAGAATGTAAAGATAAGACTTGGATTACCTTAAAGCGTAATTCATTAGATCGCAGACTAACTTTCTACTGTGATGACAGTATCTTTGCTAAACCCACTAGCCACTGGAGACCAGTAGAAATAGTATCATCTAGCAAACCTAAACCGAGATAAATGCATACGCTGTTTTTATACTACTTGCTTCATAAATTAACAAGCTAAACACCTGTTTACTAACTTTGCCTAAAACGGTGTTTAGCGTTTTTTCGACAGTATATTCCAAAGCATAAAATACGAGTAATTTTCGTAAAAATAATCTAGACTTTACTGAAAATAGCCCATTTAGGTAATGTATATTCAAGCAACCCAATTCTCTATTTTGAGACGAGGAACCTTGGAGAATTCCTTCACATTATTAGTTATAAGAACTAATTCTAACGTTAATGCATGGGCTGCAATCCATAAGTCATTATTACCGATGGGCTTTCCTTGTTTTTCCAACTTGCTGAGGACATCACCATAATATTTAGCGACCTGTATAGACATAGGCAACGGTGGAATAAGGCTTACTAACTCATCTAATACCAAATGTGTTTTTTTGGCATGATGGCTTTTTTGTGCTCCATAAAGCAATTCGCCATAGGTAACAATGGACATGCCTACATCACCCACCTCAATTTGTTCAAATTTTTTCAAAACACTGAGTGGTTTTTGCTTGGCAATATAAATGCAAATATTAGTATC
>MGXV01000040.1:37588-141722 GCA_001801485.1 Gammaproteobacteria bacterium RIFCSPHIGHO2_12_FULL_37_14 | reverse complement strand
CCGCAAAAAAGTCATTTGGTAGTTGCGTAAGTAATTCGAAAGCCCTTGTTAAATTTTTAGGTATTTCACGAATAACGACATCGCCATTTCTTTTAAATATTTCTACTTCCTCACCATTTAACTGGAACTCTTTTGGGAGTCTTACTGCCTGTGAATTTCCAGATTTAAATACTTTAGTAGTTTTCATGTGCACCTCATATTGTATATACCATAAGTATATACAAATAACTGGTGATTAGCAAGTCAGAGTACCAATGCATGAATGCGCACATCAATTCATTCGATTGTTTGTATTATTACTTTCTATTCGGCTTTATCTCTCGTTGTGAGTACTGATAATTGTAATTGTCGACCATGTTTTTTAATCGATAATTTTTCTTGCTTGTTATAATGTAAATTAATTTTTGTTTCCATGATGATATTTTCTTCTTTGATTAAATCGATAATTAAAAATTTCATTTTGGCTGTTTCGGAATTAGCTTGATCTAGCTTAGCTAATACAATTAATGTATCACCTTTCAAAAGCGATTGTGACCTGCCAATTACTTTCCACTCATTATCATTCATATTTATTTTTGTCATATTTTGCAAGCTATTGACTTGAGATTTAGCTCCTTCTAACGGAATTGAATAATTAAAATTTATTTTTACCAATAAAAATGGATGGAGTGGTACATTTTTTTGAGCAAATCCATTTCCCATACAAAACAAACTCAGCATCATTATTAATAATTTTTTCATGTTAGTTTAACCTATAAATAATTAACCTACGAAAACATAAACAAGCTAAAAATACTTTTAACAAAATGTTCAATAAAAGTAGATCGCTTGTACCATTCAAATAAAATTATATTTTTATAACTTTGATTAAACCGTTTATACCTCGGAACACCGCTAATGTGGCACCTCGGTACAAACGGTTCGAAAGCAAGCTTTCGGGTTTAAATTATTAATTTACTTTCAACGTACCACTAGCAATATAATTATTTCTTGTTTCACCAGTGACATCAGTAATTGCATTAATGGTCCATGTTCCCATATGTGAATGCACGATAGCGAGGAAAGAATCAGCTGAATCCATCGCAAAACCACCTGGTATAACTTCAATATGATCAATTTTACGAAAATATTGTCCATCGGAATTTATTTCATATTTATAAGTATAAATTTGTTTTTGATTCGTATAATTATTAATCGTAAACGAATGATTGCCATGCAATTGAATATTTTGATGTGGACGACCCTGAGCATCATGAGCATGGGACCACGCATACACATAGAACGGCATGCTAGAAGATGACTTTTGAACAAAACCGCCTATAGCACCTGGTGAAGATTCGATTGTTTCGCTTAATAATTTAAAACCCTTCCCTTGTAAAGCAAAGGTATTCATACTCATTGAAGCAATTAATGCTGTGATGATTAATTTTAATTTCATAAAACTTTCCTTTTGATTGATAAAAATGATTGATAAAAAACACACAAGCATGGCAAATAGACTCATCTGCCAAACAAGAACGCGTAAAATCTACGGAAACGACAGGTTTATTCTTGAGTGAGATACGAACTAACAAACTTTGAAATGTCGTGCAGTGAAATTTTGGATTAAAAAGAATTTGCTTACGAGAAGAGAATCAAGCGGAAGGATATCATCGGTTAACTACTATATCAACAAATATTTTAAATTAATTTTTGCTCGGATGAAAATGATCTTTTCTCGCTTTGCACTCAATAGAAGTAAATAACTATGATTGATTCTATCATCAATACTGGCTAAACTCTATGTTTAAACCAAAGTGTACAAAAAATAATTCGAAATTACAATTAATCGTGAATAACCTATCAAACACAAAAATAATTATTTTATTGATCATGTTATTAACATTTGGTCCTTGTTCGATGGCAAGTGCTCCATCTAAACAAACTCGTTCTATCCACACGAAATCCTCAAAGAAAGTATCTCCCACATTACATCAGCATAAATTTAAAAGGCATCGGCACCAACCACTTTTAACTAAAAAAAAATCGGTTCACGCAGGCAAAATTTTACCAGCCTATCCTCTTAATAAAAAACCACCTACTACTACTCAATTTAATTTTATTAGTTCTTTTAAAGAAAGTTTTATTCAATTTGTTGGCAACACCATTAGTACTCTACAATATAATTCTTATAAACTGGGTGGTACACGCTTTGATGCATCACATGGTATTTATATTTTAGATTGCTCAAGTTATGTTGACCGCATTCTACAAACCATCTATCCACAGGCCTATTCTAATTTGGTATCAACTACTGGATCTGAAAAACCTACTACGTATGACTACTATGACTTTTTTACAAATCTATCCGACGAAACGGTTTATTATTGGGATAAAATTAATACCATTGAACAATTACAAGCTGGCGACATTATTGTCTTTCGCTATAGAAGTAATATGAGAAATGGAGCAGGCGGACATGTGATGGTGGTGATGGATAAACCTACATTAAATAGAAGAGCAGATGCCTATTATCTTCGCGTCACAGATGCCGCTCCTTCTGGGCATAGCAAAGATACTCGACCGACACAAACTTCTGGTATTGGCATTGGTACCTTGGTGCTAAAAGTCAATCCTAAAACCTATCAACCTTATGCTTATGCTTGGAAAATTGGCTCGCGCTGGAAATATAATGTTAACTTTGCAATGGGAAGACCAAAATCTATTTTTAATCAAACCACATCAGAAGCTTAATTTTAATCAACAATAAAATTTACTATGATAATATTGTTTATTTGCAAACCGAATTAATACCATTAATACCGCAGCTAGCGGCAACGCTAACAATACTCCAAAAAAACCGAATAATGTTCCTCCAGCCATTATCGCAAAAATAACTGCTACTGGATGCAAACCTATTCTTCCGCCGATTAAATACGGCGTGAGGATATAGCTTTCAATGATTTGACCAATGAGAAAAACTCCCCACACCCAGAATACCGCTTGCCAATATCCAAATTGAACCAATGCTGAAATGGAGGCTGAAATGAGTACGAAAATAGAACCTAAATAAGGAACAATGCTAAGTATGCCGCCAATTATTCCTAACATTAAACCCACTCGTAGACCAATCAAGGATAAACCTATCCCATAGATCAAACAAAGTCCTAACATCACCAATAATTGTCCGCGAAAAAAAGCTCCCAGAACTTCATCGCATTCCCTTACCAATTTCACTACCGTAGGCTCAATCGTTCTCGGCAATAAATGCCTTAAACCAGCGACAAATCTATTCCAATCACAAAGTAAATAAAATGTTATGACTGGCGTCAATACAAGGTTAACTACCCATCCGACGAGCGCATACCCAGAACTAAGAACGACATTAAATACTAATCCAGTTTTAGATAATGTCGACGAAGTTAATGTCGGCTTGATTGCCTTAATGTTAATGAATTCACTTAACCATGGCATCACTGAATTTTGTAACCAATCAATTACTTGTGGAATAAATTCAGCCAGTAAAATAATTTGTTTGTTGATCAATGGGATCAACATAATGATCGCAAACAGAATCAAGGAAAGTAAAATTAAAAAAATCAGCGTTACGCTAAATAAATGCGGTAATTTCCATTTTTCTAATCGTTTTACGACTGGTTGAACTAAATAAGCTAATAATGCGCCTAATAAAAATGGCGTTAAAATAGGTGAAAGTAAATATAATAAGGCAATGAATATGAGCGTGAGTAAAATAAAAAAATAGGGCTTAGTTAGTTGCTGCATGGTTTTTCTCCATGAAACAAAATGATTCGAATATTTTTCATTCTATACTCTTTACAAATAAATGCTATCCAATTGATATATGGCTAAATATTCCTAGTATACTGGCTATAAACTTCAGCCTAACGAGATGCTAAACGGCCGCACTTGACCTGAGCAATCTTTTTTGCTTAGCTAAGAGATCATAACATTGGAAACGATATGTTCACTATCAAAGAAATTAAAGAAGCAGGGATACGTATTAGCCCTTATATCAACAGTACTCCTATGTTGACTTCTTCCACATTAAATAAGATCACCGGTGCAAGCTTATATTTCAAATGTGAAAATTTTCAAAAAACAGGCTCTTTTAAATTCCGTGGTGCTTGTAATGCCATATTCGCATTATCTCCTGAGCAAACTCAATATGGGGTGGCAACACATTCCTCTGGGAATCATGGCGCTGCTGTAGCATATGCGGCTAAACTTCGTGGTATTAAAGCATATGTTGTGATGCCAAAAACGTCATCTGAAATTAAAAAACTCGCTGTTAATGAATATGAAGGGATAATTACATTTTGCGAACCTAGTCTTGCCGCAAGAAAAGCGACGCTTGATGAAATTATTCATGAAACTGGAGCGACATTGATACATGCTTATGAAAATGAGCAGGTTATTTATGGGCAAGGCACTGCTGCCTTAGAATTACTTCTTGAAAGTGGGGATCGGGATCTCGATATTATCATTGCTCCAATTGGTGGTGGAGGTCTATTATCTGGAACTGCTATTGCTGCTAAGGAATTATCACCCCGAATAACCGTCATTGGTGCTGAGCCAGAAACCGCAAATGATGCCTATCTTTCATTTAAAAGCAAAAATTTAGTTTCTTCACCCTCTTCAAATTCTATCTGTGATGGCTTATTAACATCCTTAGGTAAAACTGCTTTTTCAATTATTCTTAAAAATGTTGATGATATCCATCTTGCCTCTGAACAATCCATTATTAGTGCTACTCGTTATATTTGGGAAAGAATGAAAATAATCGCAGAACCTTCAGCTGCTATTACACTAGCAATTATTTTAGAACATGCCCAATATTTTAAAAACAAAAAAATTGGTTTGATTTTATCTGGTGGCAATGTAGATATTAAGCAAATGGCAAATTATTTTTGATGTGACTAACTATTCACTCACCATCCCGGATTATGTCTACCAGCATGCCGTGCTCTAATACTCGCTTCAGCTTTTTTTCTGCTATCTGAATGAGCTATCACTTTCCATTTTCCATGTTCATTTTTCATAATTTGCCAACCAAGGGTCGTTTTTTTTCCAACTTTGTAAGGCATATGATTCACTCCTTTATTCTGTTACTAATCCATAAACAAAACGCATATTCAATTCTTCTAATAATGATTATACTTCCATTTAAACCAACCTTAGAGTTTGGCTGTTAAGAGTCAATTGATTCAATCAAACTTATTTTGATTCTGCAATTGATTGAAAATTAAAGATAATATATCCTTAATCTTGACATGATATGATTTTGTTCATAAATAATACATAATACGAGTGGTGATATGCATGAAAAAATATATATTCTTTTTCTTATTCATTCTAACCAACATACAATTAATTTACGCGGCTGATACTGCAAATATTAAAATTAAAATTGCCAGTCCCATGAATGATAATAGATATTTTATGTGTGTACGCAATGTTGGCTGTATGAGTATTCGCGCAGCAAAAGAAGGAAAAATATTTCCTGTGATGCATACCATTGAAATGGATAATATCTATATTGTGAATTTGAAGAATAACCAATTATATTCTCAAGGATTACCCAGTTCTTGCAGTATCCCAGTTAAACCCCTGCAAACTGTGACCATTTCTGGAAAGCTATCTACAGGTTCTAATAACAGTGCCCGAATTGATCAGCTACGGTGTGCAATTAGTTAACTTCATGTTGTTTATTTTTTAGTTTCATCATCCTTTTCATCATCGTCCTTGATCCACTTTTGTGGTGTGCCTGTTGGACGTGGCGCAACGTTAAAAGGTGTAGGACGGAAATTGGCGGTACTGGTTTGTCCTTGTGAACCACTGGATGAAGAAGAAGCAAAATTATTTTTTTCAGGATGAAATTCTTCTATCACATCGATGCCTTCACAAATTCGATAAATTACTTTTATATTTAATGCTGCATCCGCAGCTAATTTTGATTCAATAAATAATTTAGCATCACTTAAATCATTAAATTTAGCAAAAATAGTTTCAACTCCACGACCATATTGTTTTTTTATTTGATAAAACATATAAAATTCCTCTAAGAAACTGCTCTTCTTGTAATGTTAATATATGAAAAAAGATTCACAACATTTACCACACCATCCGTTGCATTCGCAAGGTCCAAAGCAGCCGAAGCTTCATCTGGTAGCAATATTCCCATCAGATACACCGTACTATTTTCTGTGACTACTTTGACCTTTGTAGCATCAACATCAGCAGATACAAGCAGCTTAGCTTTTATTTTAGTGGTAATCCATGAATCACTAATACGAGTTAACGTAGATGACGGACTAGCGATAGTAATCGTATCGTAAATGCGCTCCACATCCGGTATTTGTTTCACAATTCGTTCAGCCTCTGCTTTTTGCCAAAACTGTGGGGTCTGTCCGACTAATAGAACTTCATTATTATAAGTGGCAATTGCAATATTTGCATCTTTGAATTGGCTATTGGAATTAAGTGCTTGATAAGCTTGTATAGTGATATATTGGTCGTTTAAATTTTTTTGCAACCCATGTCGATTATAAAATGCTTGTGCGCTAGTCATGGCTGCATTTAAGCAACCTTGTAAATGTATCAGCAAAATAAGTAAGAAACCTACGCGCAATAATTCAGAAAATTTGATACCTAACAATTTTTTTAAAAAAAAAGTGGCGCACTCATACATTAAACTTATACATCAAACCTAAAGTGAATTGATCGGTGGTTGCTGAACCGACTATCTCATTGTCACGATAGCGTACATAATCATACTCACCCGTTGCACTCCAGGTAGGTGACAGACTATATTCTAACCCAGCACCCACTTGAGATGCAGAAGCAATCGTATTCAATGAACTAAAATTAGACCTTAACATCCCCAAACGTAAGTAACCAGTGACTGTATTATCGAAAGCAATGCCTGGTAGAAGACTAAGACTATATTGATATGAAATCTTATAGGTATTGGTTTCATTATTAACTGGAACAGTGTTAGGAATCCAATATGCTTCCACTCCGACATAAAAATATTTATTAAATGTATGGCTTAATCCTGCTGCTATTGCGGGTGCATAAACTTTACTTGGATCGCCACTGACCGCTGTACTAAGATAGGATAAGGATGGCTTAGCATATATTCTAAATGCAAAAGCCATTGATATACTACTGACAAAGATAATACTGATAACAATTACTTTTCTAAACATAGCAAGTCCTTATTCCCGTTTACAATCCGTCAGCAAAGGCCTCGAACGCAGAATTTTATTTTATCAGATCAAACAGCAGATTGTCTCACTAATTTATAAGCTCATAGGCTCACTTTACTAACCCTCAGTTATCTTCACATCCGGATTAACCTCTACATCATAATCAATACCCGCAAAATTAAAGCCGAATAATTGGTAAAAGTCATTGCAATAACCCTTAATATCAGACAATTGTTCTAAATTTTCTGTCGTCACCTGTGGCCATAACTCGGCAATCTGTTGCTGCACATCTGGTCGCAATTCTAAATCATCCACCCGGATGTAGCCTTCTTCATCGGTGTTTATTGACGTGAAGTAAAGATAATCCTTAAACAAGCGATAAATTTGTTCAATGCAACCCTCATGAATACCTTTTTCCTTCATAATCTTGAATAAAAGTGAAATATAAAGTGGTACCACTGGAATAGCTGCGCTTGCTTGAGTAACAACAGCCTTATTAACCGAGACAATAGCTTTCCCATGAAGTTTTTGCAATTTTTGATTTAATCGTTTGCTGCTTATTTTCAAGTGCTCTTTCGCTCTTCCTATCGTTCCTTCTTTATATATATCATAGGTTAATTTTGGACCTAAATATGAGTAGGCAACTGTCATACAGTTTTGCGCTAATAAATTTTTCTGGTCAAGATAATCTATCCACATTTCCCAATCTTCACCTCCCATTACTGCAACAGTATTTGCAATCTCCTCCTCACTAGCCGGCTCAATCATAATCTCTTTTACCTCACTACGAAAAGCATCCACTGTTTTACCCTGGAAAGGCTTCCCGATTGGTTTTAGTACCGATGAATGAAGTTTACCTGTCACTGGGTGTAATCGCCTTGGCGAAGCTATACTATAAATAATCAAATCTACTGTTTTAAAATCCCGTTGAATTAATTCAGCTACTCGTTCTTTCATTTCACTAGAGAAAGCATCTCCATTGACACTCTTGGCATAGTGCCCTGCTTGATGCGCCATTTCTTCAAAAGCAGCCGAATTATACCATCCGGGCGATGCGGTGCGTTTATCATCTGCTGGCTTTTCGAAAAACACTCCTATTGTTTTTGCACCTGAAGCAAATGTCGCAGCAATTCTACTCGCCAAACCATAACCGGTTGAAGCTCCTATCACTAAGACATGTTTGGGTCCAATGAATGGTTCTTGCGATTGTATGTATTCAATCTGTTTTTTTACGGCTTCAGCACATCCCAGTGGATGCGCAGTAGTACAAATAAATCCCCGAACTTTAGGCTGTATAATCATATTATTTCCAACTCCTAAATGTGTAATATCTAAAAAAATTGACGGTCTCTTCACAGGCGAATTATATCTTTTTTCTAAAAATTAGATAATATTTTGCAATCTGTCGAACATAAACGTCGTCTAGTAGTAGAATGAAAGTTTACTTAAGCATCTATTCAGATTATTCTGAAGAACAAACAAGAATAAGCGAAATTCGTATTAATGATCAATCTTACTAACTCAAATTTAGTAATTAGCGAAATAGATTACGACCCTTTCCAATCATTCTTAGTAATCACCCTAATAGTTCTATACTTTTTTGAGTGTTAATGTTAAATTTACATATTGTTAACAATTGAAGGAAACAACGTCATGGCAAAAGCAAAAAAAAGCAAGACAAGCAAGACAAGCAAAAAACGTAAAGTAAAGAAAGCACCAGCAAAGAAACGTGGTGGTCGCAAAACCAAAGCAAAATCCAAAAAGAAATAGTGA
This sequence comes from Gammaproteobacteria bacterium RIFCSPHIGHO2_12_FULL_37_14, assembly GCA_001801485.1. Next base: position 132,741 of record MGXV01000040.1, on the reverse strand, counting down.
ATAGTAACTTGTAAAACTAGGCCTTGCTAAATAGCAAGGCCTAGTTTTTTGTGTTCCAATATGTCCATCTGTAAACGTTTCCACTCTCGCTACCCCCCAGACAAAAACATCTAGATTCTCATTGGAATAATCATCAGCTTTTTTCCTTGAAAATGTAAATGATGCTGCAAAATCAGCGGGGTTTGATTATGCAAAATTCGTGTAATCATATTTTCATGACTGAAAATCAATTGGCTTGCAAAGAAAACAGCATTCGGGTATTTATCTCCAACTTTGTCAGCCAATATTTTCAGCTCATTAATAGTATCCGTTCCAAAAGCAGCATATCCTTCTGCAGCTAGCTGATGTTGATAACAAAATTTTACTAAGTAATCTAACAATTGATTTACCTCTTTCTGCATATCTAACAATTCAGATGGTTCGCTAAAACTTTCGACATCGACCGCTCCGGCACTCAAGAATACATAATTTTTAAATTGATTCGGAAAGAGACGTTGGACTGATAAGAAGGTATGCATAGCCACACTAGGTGTATTAACAAAAATAATAGCTGTTGATAAATAAGGATCGATGGCTAAAGGTGAAATATCTCGTTCAATCAAAGGTTGTTGTAACAAAATATCTAATTCGGCAAGCTTTTTTGCGACATAGCGATAATGCGCCTTAATTAATAAACATATGACGATTAAAGTAGAGGTAATAATGATAGTTAACCAACCTCCCGCCCTGAATTTGTAAAATAATGTAATACCTAAAATGCTTGTGGTAATCACACAAGCAAATCCGGCAAATAAAAAGTACCAGAGCCACGCACGTGAAGCCCGATGCTTTATCCAATAAACACTCATACCCAGTAACGATAATGAAAAGGTGATAAACACATTGATACTATACAAAACCACTAGTAGTGTGACGCTGCCGGCTGTTCCGAGCAAAATGACTAGTGCCGCAAAACCAAATAAGATCAACCCATTTTGCTCGACCAAGCGATTGGATAAATGCCGAAAACGATTAGGTACCCAACCATCTACTGCCATATTCGCTAAGACATTCGGACCAGCTGCAAAACCGGCATTAGCTGCAACAAATAATAAGCCGGCTTCTAATCCCAAAGTAATAATCAGCAACAACTCACCTAACCAACTCGAACCTAATATTGAATGAAATACCACTGCATTTAATGTTTGCCCTGGAACGGGACTCACATTCCATAACAAATAAAGCAAAATAATTCCTCCGGCCATGATACTTAATGAGCTAGCCATCAAAAAAGTAGTTCGCTTACCCGTAATAACCCTTGGCTCTGCCAAACGCTGAACATTATTCGATACAGCTTCTAATCCTGTATAAGTACCTGACCCTAATGAATAAGCATGCAAGATAATACCAATGACAGATAACATACCGACTGATTGAATAATTTCACGTGTTTCTTTCATGGTAATAGGAACAATTGTCATCAACCCTTGGGAATGTGCAACTATTCCATAAGTAATTAACAATAAATGAATAATCACGAATCCAAGAAAGATAGGTAATAATATTCGAATCGCTTCTTTCGCTCCGCGTAAATTGAGAGTGAGCAATAAAATAATAGCTAATGCTTCTGTCGGTAACTTATAAGCACTCAACCACAAGGGTAATAAACTAAAAATAGCATCCGTACCACTGGCAATGGAAACAGTAATCGTTAACACATAATCAACGATCAAAGCGGCACCGGAAACTAATCCGACATAGGGATGCAAAAGTTTGCTCGCTACTTTATAACCGCCGCCACCACTTGGAAATAACTCAATTACTTGGTTATAGCCAATTGAAATAATAAAAATTGTAATAACAACCAAAATCACAATGTAGAGAGCGAGATGAGTATGTTGACCTAATGCCAGATAAGTTTGTTCAGGCCCATAACAGGAAGAAGAAAGCGGGTCCGCACCTAATCCCACCCATGCAAGCAATGTAATCAATGCGACATGGCGTCTTATCTGTGGATTAAGAGGATTAAGAGGAACACCTAAAAATAGTCGTTTCAAATAGCTATACATTTTCTTCCTTGAAATGATTGCGTCAGACTTGGTCTATTATCCTCGAATCGGCAACTGAGTGCGAGCATTCTAATTAGGATTCATGACTTTACAGTGTTCTGATTAGTAGACATAATAATTTATCGTTAATGATGACGATATATATATTTCACAGGAGCTTTATTGAATGAAAAAATCTGCATTAGTTACCCTTTTATCAATATTCATTACCAGCAGCGTATTTGCAGCAAACCAAATCATCAATGTACCTAAAAAGTTTGGCACTCAAACCACGCAAGAATGGTTTTTAACTGGACCAACTGAAGCCATCATGATCCAAAATAGTGCGCCAATAAATGTAATTATCTATCCTCTCATGAGAGATGTAGCGGGTGCACTGTTAAATGGCTTAAATGTTGTTTGCAATAATACAGGCGTTCATGTGAATGCTGGCTCATTTATAACATGTCATACCAGCGATAATGTTTCCTGGGCGAGTGATGATGTCATACCAGGTGCTTGGTCTGTTGGATCAGTTACTATCGGATTCCAAGGCATTAAAAAATAAAATTCGCAAACAGAACCCGGGATAAAAACCGGGTTCTTTCTAAAAAGATTGTTTATTCATTGCTTCTAAAAACAATCCTACCTCTAAAGCTCGCAATAATTTATGCCGATATTGCATTGCAAAATTGAGGTATCTTTTACCTCTACTCTGCTCAACTTGCTGATAGTCCCAACGATGCAATAATTTTATTAAATGTGGGATATCTAAATATTCAGCAATCGTTGTATTTTGCCAACTATACAGCCAATCTCTAAATATATTCTTCTGATTTTCAAATTTGATAGGCCAATCCGCCAATTGCATGCCTCGAGTACTACGCTGACGAATAGCATCAGGAATAATTCCTTTTAATCCTTCTCTTATCAGTAATCGACTACGTCCTGGTTCAGCAAATATGTGCAGAGGTGTACGTAAACAAAATTCTAAAATACGCCTATCTTTAGTCGGATCAAGATGCTCGAGATGATGCAAATATCGTATCGCAGAAAATAATGTAGCAGTATAATCAGAATAACCAAAATCAAACACCAGCGCTCGATGATCGTTTGCTTTTTTTAATAATTCCTCTTCAGCAAAATTATTGAGATTTGCTTGCATCAGCTGCGGATGAATAGCTGAAAATTCTCGCCAATGTGGATGAATCCAAGCATAACATTTTTGTTTAAGTGGCGAGAGAAGACGTCGCATATGACGCCACAAACTTAATTTTGCAGTAGAAAGAAAAGGATCAGTCGGCCAAGAAATAGTAAAGTTACCGTCTTGTCCAATCAAAATAATATTTGCTCCATATAAACGAGCTTGTTCAACACAAGCCATCATCCAAACGATATTACACGGATTGAGTATGGGTTGATCCAACCACGAATGAAATGAATGTATAAAAAATGGATCTGTCGTAATAATATGTTGCAACGTAACATTATTAAATTCTTTTACGATTTCATCCATATATATTTTATCGGAGTAATTCCAACCTGAGCGTGGACTATCGAGTTTCTCATCCACAGGAAGATGGCCTAATGCAAATAGCGATCGTGACTGCTGCTTTAAGATATGCGCTGCCATCGATGTGACTGATGAAGAATCAAGACCACCGCTGAGATGGGTAGCTAATTTACCCGATGATGGAAGATAGTCGCTCACAACCGTTTCAAATAATGCACGAAATGCCTCATAATAATCTTCCCGATGCGCCAAAATAAGGGGATTAGCTTGAATGTCTTCTGCTGACCAATATCGTTTTAATGTCGATGATTGCTTAGATAAATACTCTAAATAATGACCCGATGGTATTTTTAATATATCTTGATAAAAAGTAGTATCTGATTGGGTAGTAAATCTTATCGTGAGAAAAGCCACCACCTTCTTTTGATGAATACGTTTGGGAATATTTTCTTGCTCAAGCAATAATTTAATGGTATTAGAAAAAAAAATCGTACCATCATCGGATTTGAAATAAAAAATATTGCGATGACTCACAGGAGAACGTACCAAATAAAGACGTTTATACCTTTCATCCCAAATAATAAAAGCAAAATCACCTATTAACTCTGAAACACATTCTATTCCCCATTTTTGATAGGCGAGTAAAATGAGCTGGCTATCTGAAATAGTTTCTTCGACATTTTTATCGGTTAAAGATAAACGAATATAAAGCGCTCGCCGATTAGCAAGATAAGCATCTGCCACACAAGCTATTTGCCGAGATTGATTTTGTGCAATGATTTCGCGCGCGTGATTAAATGTTGAAAATGATCGTATGCTAAGCTGCGGCGTACGATATTCTTGCCTAAGAAACCACCCTGAAATCTCCGTAAGAGGCGATAAAGCAGATATCGGTGCGGGAGAAAATCGCCCTATAAAAATTGGTATAGAAGACATTTAGGATTGCAATGCCCCACCATCTGAAGCAACCCCAAGTGCTTCTTTTGTTTCGCGTACATCGATTTTTTGTAAAATTGGAGCTTGCCAAGATTTTTTGTTCAGTAAACTATCTTCGACTATCGCCTTAACATCCTCGGAGCATGTATCGTGTTTCATATGAAAATATCCTTATCACGCGAAAAATTTACCTATTATAAACCATACACTCCCAAAAACAATCTGCTGAAGCTTTATCTACTGAGATACCTCGCTATACCCAAAATCAAGAAAAATTGCTAACTTGGACTGTACGACGCAGACATTATCTATTATTATTTGCTGGCAAACTAAAACTAAATAAAGACCACATGACGTTATGAAAATTCTCTGCATCATTCCCAGCCGCATTCAATCGACGCGTTTGCCTCGCAAACCGTTATTGCCTATTCAAGGTAAGCCCATGATTCAATGGACATATGAAAATGCTAGTCGCTCAGATTTTCTGATGGATGTCATCGTAGCAACAGATAGCCAAGAAATTGCTGATGTTGTGAGTCATTTAGGCGGTAAAGTTGAAATGACTGATCCTGATTTGCCCACTGGATCAGAACGTGTTGCTATCGTTGCAAAAAATTTCCCTCATGTAGATGTTGTCATTAATTTACAAGGTGATGAGCCTTTTATTAAACCCACCATGTTGCGCCAGTTAGTCGCTCCTTATTTAGCAGGTGAGTCACCTGAAATGACAACGCTTGCCTCCCCTTTGGATCATGCTAGTAAATATCACGAACCCGGCGCCGTTAAAGTTATTACTGATTTGCATAGCCATGCTATCTATTTTTCACGGGCACCTATCCCCTATTTTCGCGTCGCGTCACCTTCTCCGGTTTATCATCATATGGGAATTTATGCATTTCGCTATGATTTCCTCATGCTTTATCAAACCTTGCCACAAACAGCGCTTGAAAAAGCAGAGTGTCTCGAGCAATTACGTGTTATCGAACATGGCTACAAAATAAAAGTGTGTCTAACCCATGAGAAAACACTTGAAATTAATACGCCTGAAGAATATGAACAAGCTCAGCAGTTTGAATACATTGCTTAAGCAAATTCAACCATATCCCATTCATTGACTCTATAACCCTTTGATCTTTTTTATTATTTCGTATAAAATAGAGCACTTTTTTAATTAATAATTATATGCTCAGGTGAAAATATCGTGATAGAACAATTACGTAACATTGCCATCATTGCACACGTTGATCATGGCAAAACAACGCTAGTAGATAAATTATTACAACAAACAGCTAGCATTTCCAAAAAATCGATCAATACTGAACGAATCATGGATAGCAATGATTTAGAACGAGAACGCGGCATCACGATTTTGGCAAAAAATACCGCTATAAGATGGCATGATTATCGAATTAATATTGTGGATACTCCTGGGCACGCTGATTTTGGTGGTGAAGTTGAACGTATTCTTTCTATGGTTGATTCCGTTTTATTACTGGTGGATGCAGTGGATGGTCCTATGCCGCAAACACGTTTTGTCACACAAAAAGCATTCGCGCGAGGACTCAATCCTATTGTCGTTATTAACAAAATTGATCGTCCAGGCGCCCGTCCTGATTGGGCAATGGATCAAGTCTTCGATCTTTTTGATAATCTGGGTGCCACTAATGAGCAACTTGATTTTCCTGTTGTTTATACGTCTGCCCTACTAGGTTATGCCACTCTCGATCTACAGCAAGAAAGCAGTGACATGTCCCCTCTATTTGAAACAATAATCAAATATGTTCCGCAACCAAAAGTGGATTTGCAAGGCCCTTTTCAAATGCAAATTAGTACCTTGGATTATTCTAATTATGTAGGAATGATAGGTATCGGGCGTATTACTCGTGGTCAAGCTAAAACCAATATGCCAGTGATCATTATTGATAGAGAAGGAAATACCCGCCAAGGTCGCATTCTTCAAGTTCTCGAATATCTTGGACTTGATCGCAGTGAAGTAGCGACTGCTAATGCTGGTGATATTATTGCGATTACAGGTATTGATGAACTCAAAATTTCCGATACATTATGTGACCCTAGTCGAGTGGAAAGTTTACCAGCACTGACTGTAGATGAGCCAACTGTTAGCATGACTTTTCAAGTTAATACATCACCTTTTGCTGGAAAAGAAGGTAAATATGTGACTAGCCGTAAAATTCGTGAGCGTTTATATCAAGAGTTACAACATAATGTTGCTTTACGTGTCGAAGATACGAGCGATCCTGACAAATTTAAAGTATCTGGACGCGGCGAATTGCATCTATCAATTTTAATTGAAAATATGCGACGCGAAGGTTACGAACTAGCTGTTTCACGACCTGAAGTCATCACTAAAATCGTGGATGGCGATTTGCAAGAACCTTACGAAACACTTGCTATTGATGTACCCAGTGAATTTCAAGGTACTATTATGGAAAAACTTGGAAGTCGGCGCGGGGATTTAAAACACATGATGACTGATGATAAAGGTCGTGTACGACTCGACTACCTGATACCCTCACGTGCACTCATAGGTTTTCATACTGAATTTCTCACTCTTACTTCTGGAACCGGCATTATGCATCATGTATTTAGCCATTACGGTACCGCTGCTAAAGGAGACATTCCTCATCGTCAAAATGGCGTGCTTATTTCAAACCAACAAGGTATCGCTTTAGCGTATTCTTTATTTAATTTACAAGAACGTGGTCGCATGTTGATTGGCCCACAAACTGAAGTTTATGAAGGAATGATTGTTGGCTTACATTCACGTGACAATGATCTAGTTGTCAATGTATGTAAAGCAAAACAACTAACTAATATTCGTGCAGCGGGTTCTGATGAAAATATTATTCTTACCCCTTATATTCATCTATCCCTTGAACAAGCACTAGAGTTCATCGAAGAGGATGAATTAGTTGAAGTCACCCCTCAAACTATACGTGTACGAAAAAAATTTTTAAAGGAACATGAACGAAAGCGATCATCTCGCAGTTAAAATCATAACGAGAGCGCCCACGATGAGCTAAAGATAATAAGGAAGTAAAAATGAAAGGGAGCCAACATCCATTATTTTTAGTATCTAATTATCTCAATGAAAAAGATCGTTTCTCGCTCAGCCAAGTGAATCGCACACTCAGAGAATCCTTGCGAACAAATCAACAAGGTCCTTATTCAAAAAAAACATTTTCTATTGCCACTTCTCAACTCTTTAATAGCAAAGAAAATTTCAATACTGCATGGGTTGTGTATTATAAAACAGCTCATTCAACCCATTCGGGACCAGCAATTATTTACAAATTAAACGAATTATTTAAACTTACAATTAACGATACCTTAACTAAATTTGGAGGTTTAGCTTATATTAATGCAACGGGTCAATGTTATGGGCCTGATAAACATTTTTGGAATGCTAATCTTTGCTGGGTATTAGCACAAATTCATGTTAATAGACCATTCGTAATCTTATCAGAGATCAGCCAGTGGAATGTTTATCATCATCTCCCACTCCATTCTTCTCATTCGCCTGCCTGCTCTACTTTTGCTAAAGAAATTGCAGCGGCTTACAAGGCCGGCTATCGTGTTAACTGTATCGAAAGAACTACCCAAGCAGATGGCAGTGAACATTTTGAAATTATGCTCAAATCAATTCAACCTAACTTGAATCAATTAACCATTACCGATATTGATCCGACCGAGCAAGATGTTCAGCTTTCAATAGAGCACATCATTGAGTGTGACAGACAATATAAACAAACGATTCTCGCCGTGAAAGAATTACTTACATTATTTGATGATATCAAACATGACTATTCCCTTCATGATTTGCTTGATCATCGATCGCAAATGATAGAAAAAGCAACACAATGTATCGAGCAACTTTTTATAAAAACCAAGCATCGAAATTTAGCATTAGAAACATTTATACGAGAATTTAATAATGATCTCCCTGATGGTGCAACAAAACTCAATTCGCTAGCTTCAAATATGTCAGATAACAAAGATACACTTCGGAACATCCAGAATGCCGTCATTTCATCTCTATCTACCACGATAGAAAATCAAATAATAAAAAAAGAGGGTGAAATTGAAGAACAGCAAGTAATGAGTACCAACAGCATACGGTTTCCATTCTTTTAAAACCAATACCTTGACCTTCAAAAGGTTTAATAGTTTAATCAATAATTTATATTTTATATTCATCTTCTATACTTAATAAATAATGAGAGGTGAATGTATGCGTGATTTAAAGGATATACAAGCATTAAAAATACGATTGAATCAAACTCTAGCTAACTATCCAGACGAACAGACAGAGCCACTTATTATTGCGGCCTTGATTAGTTTGCAAAAAATGCAGGGGGCGATTGAGGCCTTTATTGATAAATATAATCGTCTATTTGCAATAGATGAAAAAAGTAGACAAGAAGCCCAACAAAAAGAATGGTTATTAGTCCATGAAAAAAAACTACTCGATGAACTACAAGAAATCATGCAAAAGGATGCTAACGATAATCGTCGTGAAAAATTAACATTTGATCTGCAATATGCTCTAAGAAATTCTGCTGCCAATCCACCGCCTACAGCGGATCAACTACAATTGTTTGTAAAAAATCAACTGGATCAAGAATCATTTGTTCTGATTCATGAGCTAGTTAAACATATCATTCAATTAAACTTATCTCCAATTAAAGATGAAAAGTTTAAGGAGATGTGTCACGCCTATTTAAGTAATTGCCTCGATACTCTCAGTCAACAAGAATTCGATAAAATTAGTGAGGATTCCAAAAACAATCCAAGCATCTTAAAATATAGCTTAAAAGCCATTCAAAAGCAGTTTGAAGAAGAGCGCGTTCATCGTTTAAAAGGGTTAGCTGGTCTATTTGCTCCCGTTGGATCAAGAGAGTTACCCTTATTATTAAAAAAACAGGATGCATATTTTAATAATTTAGATTTAAAAAACTTTATTGAAGAAATCGCTTTGCTCAAAATTCAACACCGCAGTCACGATCATTTCGGAAAAATGTGTGATGCCTATATTCAAGCTTGTCTTAATATGATGCCACAAAAAAGTCTAACTGCTTTAAAGTCTGACTTAGAAAGTTTTCAAAATACTTATGAGAGAGCAAATAATATAGGCTTTCAATATACTAATATTTATACCAACCCTAATTTTAAGTCAGAACACTTAACAGATATTATCTTTGATCCTGAAAGTAAAGAAAATAAAGAAAAATATCAAGCTTATAAAATAATTCTTGCTCATGTTAATCATAATGCAATGAAATCGTTGCGCCCTTAACACTAAACTTTATCGATGCTTCTCACTACTGGCCTTTCTTCACAAGAAAATTCGCCAGGATAGACATCCATCGATCCCCACTCAGACCATGAACCATCATAAAGTGAGTGCTGATCATGATTCATGATATCCAAAACAAAATTCAAAATACATGCCGTCATACCTGAACCGCACAAGGTAATTATCGGATAGGATAAATCAACACCTATGCCAATTAATTGTTTACGAATTTTTTCGATAGGTTTGAAACAAGCTGTTATTTCAAACATTGTCATGTACGGAAAAGAAAAACTACCGGGAATGTGTCCTGATCGTAAACCAGCTCTTGTCTCGGGTCCACCAACAAATCGCACAGGATGACGCATATCAATGACTTGCTCTAGAGGGTGATGTAAATTACTTTTCATTTGTATCAAAGTACGAATAAAACGAGATTCAAAATTGATTGTACAGGATGATTTGTTAACAATATGACGTGTTTCGCCAGCTTCAATTTTCCCACCATAGGTTTCCCATGCTCTCAACCCTCCGTCTAAAATATAAAGTTGATTGGGATGATAACCAAATACTTTAAACATCCATAAAGCGCGGCAACTTGTATGCAAATTACTCTGATCATAAAAAATAATTTTTTGATCTTTCGTGATAGCAAGTTCATTCATTATTTCACCAATACGTTTTTCATCACGTATTAGCATGTTAGGCAGCAGATTTTCTTTATCGTGAAATAATTCGAGATCTAGAAACCGTGCACCAATAATATGTTTATCGATAAATTCTTGCCGAGGATGACGCTTTTCTGCTGGCAAATGCCAACTCGCATCGAAAATCAAAACATTTTTTTGATTTTTACGAAACTTATCCAGCTGAGCAGCATTAATTAACCATGGCATATTAAAGCCAATATACAAATATAAACAAAAACAACCAAACGACATCAACAAAATGCCAATACCAAGACACAGCTTCGAAAGCAAAATGATGTTCCGGTAAAAAGTGTCCTTTCAAACAGCGAATGAAAATGATCATCAACATGATAGCGCCGATCGTAACATGAGCAGCATGCAAACCTGTTAATGTAAAAAAAGTTGAACCATAAATTCCACTAGACAAGGTTAATCCTAGCTCAGTATAGGCTTTATAATATTCCCCTATTTGAAATCCTTCAAAAATTAATCCTAAGATAATCGTTAAAATCAAACCGATGAGAAGTTGACGGCGATTATCTTTTTTTAATCCCCAATGCGCCCATGTGACAGTGACTGCGCTGCTTAATAGTATAAGAGTATTCAGTGCTGGAATACCCCAGGTATACATCACGCCTTCAGGACCAGGATATAGTTTAGGGTTGGGATTAGTCAGCAGTGGCCATAACCCTTGGAATGTTGGCCATAAATATTGATGCGTTGCGCCACCTCTGCTTAACCACAAATCTTTAGCAAAAGTAAAAGGCACGTCACTTAATTCAGGAACAGTAAATAATCGGGTATAAAATAATGCGATAAAGAAAACACCAAATAATGCAATCTCAGAAACAATGAACCATAACATTCCCCATCGATAAGTTTTATCCATTTGTTCGCTATGCAATCCTTGTAGACTTTCTCGGATAACATGTCCAAACCAACCAAACATTGTTGTGAATAAGGTGAGAATCCCTATCACTAATAAATAAGGGCCAATCCAACCTTCATGTAAAATTTGAACAAACCCGATCACCGTGCAAAACAAACCGATCGAACCAATAATAGGCCAAAATGAAGGATCTGCGACGTAATAATATTTAACTGGGTGATATTTTTTCATTATCTTATCCCTTTTGAGTGGCTTCTGTGGTGGCATCAAATAAAGTATAGGCAAGTGTGATGACGTGCACATCTTTTGGTAAATCGTTATCAATTTGAAAAACCATCGGCATATCTCGACTTTCTCCAGCTTTTAATGTTTGTTGTCGAAAACAAAAGCACTCTATTTTGTGAAGATGCCCAAGAGATTCAGGCGGTGTCATGCTGGGAATCGCTTGAACAGTCATATCATGTGCTGTTGTGTTTTTGATATAAAAATAAACTTTTGCCTTTTCTCCAGGATGGACTGGAACTGACTTGGTGCGTGGATAGAAATCCCATGGCATACCCATATGATTCGTTGCTGTAAATTGCACTGTAATCTCACGCGTCATATCGATTTTTTTACCCAATGCATCTGCCATCGCTGGAGTAATTAGCATAGCATTACGCGCTGAGGTATTGATTCCTGTGGCTTTACAAATAAGGCCATATAAAGGAACCATAGCAAAACAAAATCCGAACATGATGACAGCGACCGATCCAGCAATAATTAAAATTTTACGATTCGATTTCGGTGGTAAGTTTGACATATTAAATATGCTCGTACTTTTGATTAACTTCAGTTGAAATAGCACCTAAATTAGGTGGCGTGGAAAAACTATGATAAGGAGGGGGCGAATCTAATGTCCATTCTAAACCGTGCGAACCTTCCCACACTCTAGCATCAGCTTTTTTACCTTTTCCAAACATTGTCGAAAACACATTATATAAAAAGAGAAATTGAGCAAATCCTAAAATAAATGCACCTATCGTACAAAGCATATTAAACTCTGTGTATTGCACTGCATAATCAGTGATACGACGTGGCATACCCGCTAGTCCTAAGAAATGCATAGGAAAGAAAGTTAAATTAACGCCAATCACCGTTAACCAAAAATGCCATTTTCCTAACGTTTCATTGTAGTAACGGCCTGTCCATTTTGGTAACCAGTAATAAACTGCACAAAAAATTGAAAGTAAAGCACCAGCAACTAATACATAATGGAAATGCGCAACAACAAAATAGGTATCTTGATATTGATAATCAGCCGGAACGATAGAAAGCATTAATCCTGAAAATCCGCCGATAGTAAATAAAATAACAAATGCAATAGCAAATAACATAGGCGTTTCAAATGTAATGGAACCGCGCCACATCGTTGCCACCCAATTGAAAACTTTAATGCCTGTCGGCACAGCAATCAGCATGGTAGCGTACATAAAATAAAGCTGCGTACCAACAGCCATTCCGGCAGTAAACATATGATGTCCCCACACCATATAAGAAAGAATTGCAATCGCAGCAACGGCACCAACCATAAATTCATAACCAAATAATTTCTTACGTGCAAAAGTTGGAATGACTTCAGAGACAATTCCAAAGGCTGGTAAAATCATGATGTATACTTCCGGATGACCAAAAAACCAGAATAAATGCTGATACATGACTGGATCACCACCCCCAGCTGCATTGAAAAAACTGGTGCCAAAATGGCGATCAAATAAAATCATGGTGACAACCCCAGCGAGAACTGGCATCGCTCCAATCAGTAAAAATGCGGTAATTAACCACGTCCATACAAATAAGGGCATTTTCATCCAAGTCATGCCTGGTGCACGAAGATTGATAATAGTAGCAATGATATTTATCGCACCAATGACTGATGAGATACCCATTAAGTGGATAGAAACAATGAGATAATCTGTACTTGGTGGTCCATATAAAGTGGATAAAGGAGCATATAATGTCCATCCAAAATTCGGCCCCGAACCTGGAATGAATAGTGAAATAATTAAAATAGTAAAAGCAAATGGTAAAATCCAAAAGCTCCAATTATTTAAACGAGGTAACGCCATATCAGGCGCACCTATCATCATTGGTACCATCCAATTAGCCAAACCCACAAAAGACGGCATGATTACGCCAAAAACCATGATTAAGCCATGCACGGTCACTAATTCATTATAAAAATTAGGATCGAAAAACCGCGCGCCTGGTTGAAATAATTGGAGACGAATCAGTAACGCCATACCACCACCGACAAAAAGCATCACAAAACTAAATAATAAGTAAAGCGTGCCAATATCTTTGTGATTCGTCGTAAACAGCCAGCCTTTTATCCAAGGTAAAAATCCGTGTTTAAAAGAATGATGATGCGGCGGCTCGTGCGCATGTGCAGATGAATGATCCGAATGATGGGTATGTTGAGATTCGAAGGTCATGATTTGCCTCCTGATGTTTGAGTAGCATGAGGTTGAGAAGCACCTGTTGGTGATGTTTGTACAGATGAAGATGCAGCTGGTACGGCAGCTGATGAGCTTGCCGGGGTAGTCGCCGTAGAGGAGGCGCTAGCTTGTGGGCTTTGTCCCGCTTGACGTGCAGCTTTAATTTGCTCTGGTGTCACCAACGTGCCTGTATTATTTCCCCAAGCATTACGTTCATATGTGACAACATCGGCAATTTGCTGATCATTTAGCTGGTCTTTAAAAGCGACCATTGCTGTACCCTGCTTACCATTCATCACACGATCAATATGTTGAGGCACAGGACCAGTGGTAAGTGGTGCACCTTTTAATGCAGGAAATACCGGTGGCATGCCTAAACCAGTTGGCTGATGACAAACCGCACAGGTGCTTATGTAAACCTTTTCACCTCTATCTATTGCTGCCTGTAAATCAGTCGTTGGTGTTGCTGCTGGTGCTGGTGTGACTGCTGGTGCTGGTGTTGCTGCTGGTGCTGGTGTGACTGCTGGTGCTGGTGTTGCTGCTGGTGCTGGTGTTGCTGCTGGTGTTGCCAGTGCTGGTTGAGTCGTTAAAGCATCTGCTAAAGATTTGCCATCACGTAACGCTTTAATTTGTATAGGTTGCACTGAAGAACCGGTACTGTTACCAAATGCATTTCGCTCATAAGTAATGACCGAAGCTAATTCAACATCTGTTAATTGATTTTTGAATGCTTGCATTGCTGTTCCAGACTTTCCATTAAAAACGATATCGACATGCCCATCAATTGGACCAGTCGCAATCTTACTACCTTTCAATGCTGGGAAAGTAGGCGGTAAACCCATGCCAGTAGGTTGATGACAAGCTGCACAAATTCGCGAATATACTTGTTCACCTTGCTTCATAAGATCTTGCATTGCCCATTGTTTATTCGTATCCGCTTCGCCTTGTGTGGCTTGTCCCTTTTGTTGAGCAATCCAATCTTTAAATCCTTGTTCAGTCGTTGCTACTACAACAATAGGCATGAATGCATGATCAATGCCGCACAGTTCAGCGCATTGACCACGATAGGTACCCGGTTTATCGATTTTGGTCCAAGCTTCATTAATAAATCCAGAGATAGCATCACGTTTCACTGCGAAATCAGGCACCCACCAAGCATGATTGACATCATTGGACGTGATAAGAAAACGAATTTTTTTGTGAATCGGTAAAACTAATGGATGATCTACTTCACGAAGATAATTAACTGATTTTGGTGCTTGGTTATCGCGTTGATTGCGAGGAGTAGAAATATTACTAAAAAAACTGACCCCCTCTTCCAAATATTCATATTGCCACTTCCATTGATAACCTGTGATCTTAATAGTGACATCTTCCTTCTCAACATTATTCATATTGAATAATACTTTAGTTGCCGGGAAGGCCATTAAAACCAAAATAATAACTGGAATGATTGTCCAGGTAATTTCTAACCAGGTATGTGAATGAAACTGAGCCGCTTTAGCGCCACGTGACTTACGGTGAAAAATCATCGCATAAAACATAGCACCAAATACTAGAATGCCGATAACGACACAAATCCATAGCACCGTCATATGTAGTTCATAAACATCATGACTAATAGGAGAAACACCTTGTGTCAGGTTTAATGTCATCTCTGCAGACACAGAGCCACTTGCAGCTAACAAAGCAAACAAGGTAGATTGTACTTTTCGCACGCTATCTCCTTACGTGAATTCTAAGGGTTAGTATTTTATGTATCCTCGTATAGGATCATCGTTTTTGATTGAACGAATTATAGCGACACTCTTGTATGATTAAAACCATAGGAATGAAAAAATATGCAAAATATAAAAAATGATGATGCCTCGACCTCTCTAGTACACGATATATTAAAAGATAGACGTGCTGAACGACGCTGGAAAAATATTCGCTTTATTGCTTGGTTTTTACTCATTGCCTTGATGAGTTTTTCTACGTTTCGTCTCTTCTCACCTACCTCCACTGTTTCTACAATTAGCAGTAAAGGTAAATATGTTGCTTTAATTCGCTTAGATGGCATGATTGCACCAGGTAGAAGCTTTTCAGCAGAAGAAACCATTCCTATCTTACACGATGCATTTATGGATAAAAATGCTGAGGGCATCATCCTTGATATCAATTCACCTGGTGGTACACCGGTGCAATCGTCTATTATTCACGATGCTATTCTAGCTCTCAAAAAGAAATATCATAAGCGCGTGATTATTGTTGGTGAAGATTTATTGACATCAGGTGCCTATTTTGTTGCCGTTGCTGCTGACAAAATATATGTCAATCCCAATACTATTACTGGTTCGATTGGCGTGATTATGAAAGGTTTTGGATTTGTTGATCTCTTGAAAAAAGTAGGGATCGAACGTCGCGTCTACACTGTTGGCAATGACAAAGATCGACTTGATCCATTCTTACCGCAAAATCCAGAAGATTTGAAAAAAATTCAAACCGTCATGAGTGAAGTGCATGACAATTTTTCTCGAGCTGTACTCGAAGGTCGTAAAGGAAAATTACATGCTAATCCAGAAGAATTATTTAGCGGTGATTTTTGGTCAGGACAAACCGCATTAAAACTCGGTCTTGTCGACGGTCTTGGCAATTTAATGGATGTGATGGAAACAGAATTTCATACCAACAACTTCAAAGAATATGGCGGTATGCCAAATTTATTTCGCTTATTTGGGGGACAAGTGGGTAGTACCTTTGACGCAATATTTAATCAGTTGCCGTAGCATGAACGGCTGCGATAATACTGGCAACCATGCATCAAAAAAAATATTGAATTTAATCCAAAAACCATTTTTCAAGACGTTGAATCATTTTTATCACCAAAATTACTCAATGTATTGAGTGATTTTACTCAATACATTGAGTAAAACCAAGCTACCGTTTTAAACAAGTTACGAAATTATTTAATATAATTCATAGCATTAGCTCTTTTACTACTATGCCGATGTGAAGGATAACGCGCAGAAAGATCCACTTCTTGATACACCGCAACCGCTTCTCCTTTGTGAGCATCAGTATACGAATAGGATCGAGATTCAGTGCCATACGTGCACCACGTCTGATCACCCATAGCAATGACGCTACCTTCATCCTTAGTAAACTCTGACAAAATATTCGAAGGGCCGTAAAAATATACGCTAGCCTGATCAACCGCTGAAGCAAATATTTTGCCGCAGGCTGCCACATTAATATGTGATTGATTGCAGGCAGTGACATAAGCATTTCTTGAACACAAATATCTTCCCCAAAAAATTGAAGTCCCTATCGTATTGACATATAAATCTTTGGTTAATCCTTTTAATCCAACACGGACATTGCCAGAAAGATTGGCTTCCACGCATTGACTTCTCACCTCATCAATATAAATGCAAACGTCATCTTTAGCTGTTAAATGGTTTAATTTAACAATCCCTTTAATACTAATTTTACCGGCGCCGTCTGCATCAATATCGAGCTTATTACTATTCGCGCCTAAAATATTAATATCACTTTGTCCGTGATGAACAATAGATTGAATTCCAACGTTACCCTTCACATTTACTGCACCACTACCCTTGGTATGAATAACTAAATTTGGTGAGCTTGCTCCCAACACTGTCACTGATCCAGTACCATTTAACACAATGCGTTTTAGATTAACATTTCCAATTAAATAAACATTACCCATTGCCGTTGCTGTCGACGTAATGGCGAGGTGATCACTTTGAATGCGAATTGCTTCTACTGTTCCACAACCTTTTTGGATTAATTTATGCAATTGATTCACGCCAACACGTACAATTACACCATTCATTAAGCTATTTGAAATTTCCTTATTAGTTTGGCGTATCACTAATGTGTCATCTTGTATACTAACGGATACGGCATTTACAGCTACATTTGGTCCATTGATATAAACGCTATTTCGATCGTCCGTACCAAATAGTTGTAATTGATACGCTCCATCTGTTTTAATTGTGGTGAAATCCGAGACTCGCACCACAGTCGTACTCATGCCCACCGAATCGGGTGCTTGACGATTTATTTTTTCAGTACCATTAGGATCGCCTGTATAAAACCAATGATCCGCACCAGTCGTCCATTGAGCGGAAGTGGTAGTGATTGATCGCTGCCACGTTTCATGAGTAAGATCTTTAGGACGTGATGGCAATTGACTATTCATACAGCTAATGAGCAACAGCGAAATGAGAATATAGATGAAAATGCGCATAATGTAGTTCATGGTATTCTCTTCATTTATCAATCATGATAAATGATATTACAGTCAGAATAGCAAGAGTTCCAGACCCACTATACATTATTTGAGTCTTATCATATATAAATGTCCCAAGACTGGTACATTATTTTCTATACGCAGAGTGACTAGCTCATATCGCATAATAGCCAATTGGTTTTGAATAATTAACTGATCTAGATATTGCTTACTGTAAACAAACCGACCAAAGGAGGTAACATGATAACCTTCTTGCTCACTGATTTCTGCACTAAACACAAATAATCCTGCAAACTTTAAAGCTCGCAACACTCCAGAAAATAACATGGACAAATCACCCAGATAACCGAGCACATCTCCAGCAATAATCAAATCATATGAATGATGTTGCTCGCTTAAAAATGATAAAACATCGGATAAAATTAATTCATCATACATACTTTTTTCCGCAGCAATAGCCAACATTTTTTTTGAAAGATCAACGCCAATTAGATAATTAGTGTTTGTTTTAAAAAGCTTTCCACATAATCCGGTACCACAACCCAAATCTAAAATATTCCATTCTTGATATGCTTTTCCAGTCAATTCAACTATCCATTGATAAATTCGCTGAGGTAATTCATATTGCAAAATATTTGTCAAATGCACATCATAATGATCCGCATAAGAATCAAAAAGCGAGCTAACAAAATCAGCTGGTAACGTCGATAAATGTTTTTCTGGTGTTAGTACGTCAATTAAGTGTTGAACTATCGTGTTCGTTGGCTGGATACGCAAAGCTTCATGAAAGCAAATTAATGCAGCATCAGGACCCTTGGCTCTTAACAATAACACACCTAAATTATAATGTGCTTCAAAGAAATTAGGATCAATTTTTATAGCTTGCTCGTAATAATCCATTGCCACTTGCATATGACCTAACTGTGCCTCAATCACACCTAAATTAAAAAATATTTGTGTATCACTAGAGGAGAGGGATAATGCTTCCAAATAACAAAATTTTGCTTCGTTAAGCTTGCCTAATTTAAATAAACATGTCGCCAAATTTGTTTTGGTTTCAAAATGAGAAGTATGTGATTGCGCAATGATTGACAGATGCTCAATTGCGACTTGGTATTTATCCTGCTGCATGAATACACATGCTAATTGGAAATGCGCACCCACATGTTGCGGCGCCAATTCCAATATTGCTTCGCAAATGCGGATGGCATCTACTCTTTGATTTATTTTAATGTAGACAAGAGCTAAATTATAATACGCATCAATATAATTAGCTTGTATTGCAATGGCTGATTGAAATGATGAAATAGCTTCTTGCCATTTTTCTTGTATAAAATAAATTGTTCCCAAATTATTATATGCTGCCGAAAACGTTGGATGTTGATGAAGAATCTTTTTTAAGATATCGAATGATTGATCGTAAAATCCTTTTGCCTTTAAAACATTTGCAAAATGCAATTGGATATTGACATTCTCTGGCTCGAGAACTAAGGCTTGAGTAAAGCAATCTTGCGCAGCATCTAACTCACCTATTTCGGCATTCAACAATCCCAATAAATGTAGCGCAGTGACATCACGCGGGTTTATCTTAATCCAATCAAAATAGCCTTGTTTGGCTTCATCGAGCTGGCCTGCTTGATGTAATTTTTGGATGTCATCGAGGGTAATCATGATGTCCTGTAATTTAACATTACAATAATTTAATTGTATACTGTCGTAATGATTAATGATGATAGCCGATCGCAACAGTCAATGGAAACCACTCATCCATTAACAAGCTATCAAATAGGGACAAGGAACGTACATGCAACAAACCATTCAATCTGTTAAAGGCCCAATTCATGCCAAAATTGAATTACCTGGCGCTAAAAACATTACTCAAAGAGCATTGTTGTTAAGTGCCTTAGCAGAAGGAGTATCTGAAATATCTGGCATTCAAATTAGTCCTTCAACACTTGCCCTGATTAAAGCATTGCACCAACTCGGTATTGCTATCCAATTAGATGAAAAGTCTAAATCATGCATTATTGCTGGTGGAAACGGCAAATTTCCCAAAAAACAAGCCTCTATTTGGTGTGAAAAATCTCAAACTATTTTCCAATTTTTAATAGCTAGCTGTGCCATATCCGGTGGTATTTATTATGTTGATGGCTCTCCTCAGTTAGCTGAAAAAACAAACATGCAATTATTAAATATATTGGCGCGTCAAGGAATGCAACTCATACCAAACGATGTCAAAAAAATACCCTTTACCTTAGTGGGTAGCGAATCACTTGAGGGCGGTGAGTTAACATTTAACACCCCAATAAACTATCAAATTATTTCAGCCCTACTCATGATAGCTCCCTTTGCGCGATCCCCTTTTACCTTAAATTTACGTGATGGCATTGATCACCCAAGCATTGATATAACATGCGCTATGATGGCCGAATATGGCGTGCTGGTTCACCGCATGCATCAAGCACAGCTAATGATACCGATACCACAGCGATATCAAGCAAAAGATTACATTGTTGAACCAGATTTTGCTTTAGCATCTTATTTTTTTGCTGCGGCCGCTGTCACTGGCGGCGAAGTGACCATTCAACATATTAAGCGTACGCTTGCAAAACAACCCAGCAGCAAATTTATTTTATTACTTGAAAAAATGGGTTGTCGAGTGATCGAAAATCATTCAGGATTAACTGTTAAAGGTCCAGAACAATTACAAGGAATTGAAGTAAGCATGCGAAATTTTTCAGATGAATTTTTAGCGCTTAGTGCTATTGCGCCTTTTGCTAAATCCCCTACAAGGATTGCACATATCGGTCGTATCCGGCGGAAAGAAGTAGAAAGAATGGCTGCTATCAAAAATAGCTTAGTAAAAATGGGTATTCATATTGAATCTGGTCATGATTGGATTAAAATTTTTCCTGGTATTCCACAAGCCGTTGACATGATAGATGCTCATCCTGATTACCGTAAAGCAATGGCTTTTGCTATCATTGGTTTACGAGTGCCGGGCATCATCCTTGAAAAAGTCGAAAGCATCAAAACTATTTATCCTGATTTTTTCAAAAAATGGAAACATCTGGGTGAAGACATCAATATCAATGCATAGAGCACAGAATCTTTGACAAGATTTAAAGTTTTACGTACGATCTTCAACTTCTTGGAATTGACAACGGGATAATGCTGTCCATATGAATAAAATCACTATTCAACGTTACGCACAAAATCTTTTGCAATCAGCTGGCATTCATCTCGATGGCAATCAACCATGGGATATTCAAGTGCATCATCCGGCCTTCTATCAACGCGTGATCAATGAAGGAGCGCTTGGTTTAGGCGAATCCTATATGGATAAATGGTGGGATTGCCAACAATTAGATATTTTTTTTTATAAGATACTGCGAGCAGGGCTTGACGCCAAAGTCGGAAAACCATTTCAAACATCTATAAAAGAATTATTGGCTAAAATTATTAATTTTCAATCTAAACATCGTGCAAAAGATGTGGGTAAAAAGCATTATGATTTAGGCAATACATTATTCAAAGCCATGTTAGATAATCGAATGATTTACAGCTGTGGTTATTGGAGTAACACTAACTATTTGGAAGAAGCACAACTCGCTAAATTAGATTTAATCTGCAAAAAACTTCAATTAAAACCTGGATTACGATTATTAGATATTGGTTGCGGCTGGGGCGGACTGGCTAAATATGCAGCCGAACAACATGGCGTCAATGTCGTCGGCGTCACCATTTCACAACAACAATATGAATATGCGAAAGAGTATTGCAAAGGATGGCCAATCGAAATTCGTTTGCAAGATTACCGTGATCTTCATGATAAATTCGATCGCATCGTCTCAGTTGGTATGTTTGAGCATGTTGGTCATCCTAATTATGAAATATTTATGCAAACGGTTCATCGAAATTTAACCGAAGAAGGTTTATTTTTGTTACATACAATAGGCGTCAACATAACTAGCCTATTTGCCAATGATTGGATCATCAAATATATTTTTCCGAATGGCATGTTACCCTCCATCGCTCAAATTGCTAAAACTTCAGAAAAATTTTTCGTGATGGAAGACTGGCACAATTTTGGTGCTTATTACGATCAGACACTCATGGCATGGTATCAAAATTTCATTCAACATTGGGAAGAATTAAAATCAAAATATGATGAGCGTTTTTATCGGATGTGGACCTACTATTTATTATCATGCGCAGGCACTTTCCGTGCTCGCTCTATTCAACTGTGGCAAATTGTGCTATCAAAAACTGGTATAGTCGGTGGTTATGTTGCTCCACGATAAGCTTGATTAAGAATATCAAATCTCACCGTTAACCCAACATTCAACACCGGTGTATTTAAATTATCCTGTAATGCTTTTAGTTGGCTGACACTCGCTTGTACGCCTATGATTGGCGTAAATGAATAGCGAATACCAATCACCGGTTCAATGAGTGAACCACCGCTGATAGCAAGTCCTCCGCCTCCGCCTGCTCCCAGCAATACTTCAGAGAAAAATTGTATATGATGATGAAAAAATTCTTTACTTTGTATTCCAGGACCAATCATTCCCGTTGCATAACCACCAGCATGAAATCCACTATAAGCACCAGTAGCTTGGTAACTAATAAAAAACCATGGCAAAAATAATTGATCAATTTGAACGCCGATCAGTTCAATGGCAGAAGTAGTGGAGCTAATTGTACGTTGGGGATGAAAATAAGTTTGATTAAAAAACTGAATACGCCAACCCTGGATATCATAATGATTAACGAAAAAATTAGTTGATTTTGTCTTTTCAATAGCATTATCTAAATGATAAAGCAGCTCACCTGTAATTGGAACGGCATTTAATTCGCCATTTGGCGACCACAGATAACCGCTACTGATACGCAGCGCAAATCTCGACATCAAAGGATATTCAATACCGAGTAATGGATTAACCAAAAAACCTCCGCCGGTATCAACCATACCACCACCACCCGCACCTATTCCCATCTGTGGAACAAATGCAAAGCCTGTGGATCCTAACGCATAGTGATAACCAAGACCGCCTAACACATCCATGTACCCATTGGGAATACCAGAAAATGCGCCTGATGTTTTTAACCACCAAAATATATTATCAGTGAAGTAATGATCGAATTCAGCACCAACTAATTTGATCGTCCCATCTTGAATGTCATTATCGATATTGTTTGTTCCTGAGCGCTGTTTATATGCTTGTAACAAAATAGCAAAATCATTGCGTTGAAAATCAATAAATTTACCTTTGGGCAAATGAATCTCATCCAGATTAAATAAAGTACGACCCACGTGACTGTCTTGAGGAATGAGATAATAAAAATCGGTTGGTAGATCAACATCAATACCCAATTGTTGGCTACGAATTTCGCCGCTCGGAAAAGTAATATAACTATAATGCAATCCTAAACGTGCCCATGGCCAGGCATAAGCAATTCCAACGCTAGGCCGCAACATTAAACCACCACCTACTAATGAGGCTCTACCGCCTCCTCCGCCAACAAATAATCCTACATCTCCCCACCAATGAGATATCAACTCATGATGCACCCCTCCACCAATACCGACAGTAAATAAGCCTCCTTGGGTTCCACGAATTGCACCATAGCCACCGATTCCTGCATAAATAGAGGGAGTAATGTCCGCAAAATAATTGACACCCAATAAACCTATAGATTGGATTTGATTTGGCATTTTTATATTATTGTCGTAGTTAAATCGAAAAAAGCCAGATAGAGAATGTAAATGATACTGATTAGCCGAATTGGTAGAAGAAATCACAGCTGCATGACTAGCTATAATGACCATTCCTAAGCAAAAACCAACTAATTTTCGAAATCGCACGCAATGAAATCCATCTCATCAAGCAAAACGCTTATTTTATGTGATTAGAAAATAAAAGGCGAAGGTTAATTTTTATTTATTCGATTTGTTACCATTACCTTCATCCGACCACATTTTTTTAGCCAGCGTAAAATATTTCTCAATAAAACTAAAAATCACTTTGGTCACTTCTGCTGCATCTTCGGTATAAAGTTGATCGATATCATGATCGGATAAGCGAGTTAATTTTTTAATGGCCCAATGCGTTTGCTGCTCTGGGCTAACTTGCTGCATCTCTTTAATATGTCCATAACGCATTCTTTCAATTTCTAAATAATCTCGTGCGTGATCATCCTTCAAATTTTCCAACTTATTTAAATCTGGAAATACTGTTGGATAAGATAATTTTATACGTACTTTTTCAGACATCATTCATTCCTCTTATCAATTTTCTAATTTTCTAAACGACGAGTATTTTGATCACCCGCACTTATAATATCATTTTTAATCAATTCAGCGATATTAGCCACCGCCCTTTTATCAACCTGACTCCCAAAAGATTGTTGGATGTGGGCCACCATCGTATCATAATCAAATCGTTTTTTATTCCATGCTATATCGTCTTTGAAAAAAGCATGAGTGGAAACTGATTGCTTTTGTCTCTTAGTTGCTCTCACATACTCTTCAAATTTGCTACTAAATTCACTCAATACTTTTTCTTCCGGCGTATGTCCTAATGACATAATTTTTCTGCCTTCAGAGAATAAGCCAAATTTAATTTTACCCATCAATGTCCTGTCATTTGCAATTTTCAGACCATGCTCAACGTTTTCCATTTGTAAATGACCATATTCATTTAAAGATTTTTTCAAATCCGCAAAACGTTGCCTAACACTTCCCTCAACAGTTTCATTATCGGGTATGGGAGCTGCCATCCACTTAACAAGAGGTATGATGCCACCAAAATTTTTGAAAGCTATACCTAATGTATAGGCGAATGGCGCTAAAATATAACGACTAAATGCATATACTGTCTGACCAATGATATTCAGTATATTAAATTTGCTAAAAAACGCTCCTGAAAAAGAACTTTCACATTTTTCTAATTCTGCTGCATGATACTCTTCCAATGCACGATCAACCGCCACGTCTCTTCTTTCATTAATAGCGTTTTTAATTCTATGGCGATAGTAATTAAATCGATGGTAATTAGATTTTGACATACCAATCAACGCCAATGGTGTTGAAATGACCGTAGCAAGCAATCCTATTGTCACGCCACTCATTACTGTACCAACAACATCACATGCATCCCACCATGAGCGCACTGGTTTGGTGAATGCTCGAGTATAATGTTCAGTCGAATGAGAAAATCCTAAGAAGTGCCCCATTGTAGCTAATGTAGCAAGCACACCATTTTTAGAACGGTCGGAAATACCTGCTAAACGACCCAGTGATTCACCTAATCCCAAAGTGCCAGTGAGTGCCAATGCAGCACTTGCCTCCACTAAACCAATGGTTAATGGGAGAGTAAATGCACCTAGTGCATCCAATGCCTCCCATCCGTTATTTATTTTTCCAAAAATGATCCCGCAGTCTTTTTTCAGGGAGACTGCATCATACGTTCCCGTGCATTTACCAACATAACGACTCATGATATTAGCTGATACTTTACTCGCTAAGGTAATTGACGCCGCTCCACGCCTGGAAACACCTAATGAGCGACCTACGCCTTCACCCAATCCAAAGGTGCTAGTCAGTGCTACTGCACCCAATATCTCTGCAAATGCAATCACTCCAGGTAGTGTCACATAAGCGCATCGATCCGCTATATCCCAAGCACTTTGTGGCCTTGCGCTTAAGCCATCCACATTTTTTTGAATGGACTCTGCACTATATTTACCAAATATTCCGCGCGTGTATTTCGATAAATTCGCTGAACGTTTTCCTGCTGCTTGGATGATATGTCCACCATATGCGGATATACCAGCCACTCGCGCAATCGCTTCAATGGTGACCGCAAGTGCAACAAAAGGAGCGGCTAGCGGAGCCCCTAATGCATGACCATTTTTTTTACGACCTTCAGGGTGAGAGGGAGTATAAGCGTGATCTGTTACCCGCCAAGTAGCATATTCAACTAGATTTAAAGTACCGTCGTAAAACAATCGGCCTAATCCATAAGGAATAGCATAAGCAGCTGCGCCAACACCTAATATCATTCGATCTTCAAATGCACTATCTTCCGAATAAAATCGAGCATTTGTCATCATCTCTTTTTTAAATCTTTCCCATAAACCAGTTGCCGGCTGCGCATCATCGCCCGCCTGGTGTTGATTATCATTTTGAATCAACCACTTCCAATCCTGTTCGCCAAAAAAGTTGCTGGTAACAGCATGTACATCTAGCCAAAACTCTCGGGCATTTTGTTCTATTTGCTCCCATCGATCTCGCATAAATTTTTGCCTTATTTATTTGTTAAATCATGCATTTTTAAAATCAACTGGGGTATTGTAAGCTGCAAATGATTAATGAAACATTAACAATGCAAAAAATTATTATGGGCCGATGACGGAGCAGGACTGCTTGATATGGTTTCGAATAAAGATGTTTAACCTTCAGGTTCAGGCAACGCATTCGCCAGTTTTAATAAACATCCTCTTGTATCTTTCACATTACGTATTAGCGCCGCAAGCACAAGAAACTCTTCCGCCAAGTCGAGCAACTCCAAATTTCCAGGCAGCATTTGCCAAAACGATTTTTCTAAAGCGGCAATATCACTGGCATAATCCGATTGCGTATTGTTTATCTGATTATGTTTAAAATATTTGACAAGCATAAGCAATATTTCGACATTAATATGCAATGATTTAATGATAAAATCTAGCACAGGCGGATCGATATCGTGCTTTCGTTGGCGATGAAGCTGATAATTCAATATCAACAACAATTCAATCACTTGATCCAAGCGAATTAAAAAAAATCGGAATCCTGCTCTTAATCCAGGATTAAAACCGCTACTAAAAATCCACTCTGGATATATTTTTCGTTTGGTCAGCAATTTTTCTAAAGTGACTTTTTTTTCAAAAATATTTTTTGCATGAGTATCGTGTGAAAAATCAGTTATCATTGCTTCTAAATAATGAATCATCGCTTGTAAAATAGGCAGGATATCCGCACGAAATTCCTTAGCTAAATTAATTGGCCATATAAATTGACTCCATATTCCTATTGTGACTCCTAACATAATATCAATTGCACGATCCTGCAGTGAGATAGGAACAAAAAACTGAACAGCAATAACAATAGCAAGCAAAATAATGAGAAAAATAAATCCCTTTCTCAGCTGTGAGCCGCGCGTAGGTAAACTAACTAAAATTGCCGGTAATAATACCCAATAAAGATTGGTTAAGAGCAAATAATGATTAATTATAATGGCAAATACAATAGAAAAACTCAGCTTACATAGCAGACGTATGAGATTAGAACTTAAATAGTTTATGCTCATTGAAATAATTTTCTAAATAATCCTACCATCAAGCAATATAAAAAAAGTTCGGGGACCATTACCTTAGATATAGCCGTTGGAATCTAGAATGATACATATTTCATATTCCCCCCAAACATCTTCAAACTATCTATAAATAACACAAACACCAAAGGATCGGGAGCAGTAACACGTAAAACATTTTGGTATATTTCTTCAAAACGATCGATTTTCTCGAGCAAAACATTATCCTGAGGTGGTGTTAAACTATCTGCAATTAAATCCGATATCATTTTGTTGATAGCTTGCTGAATAGATAATAACTCCAAATGACATATACCAAAAACTGTATGATCGCCAACACGGTGGCGTAATTGAGCATAGTCCAATACAATGGCAAATAGATCACACGCTTGCTTCCCATCACCGATATTGAATAAATTCTTTTTTGTTCCCTTGCTAGCCCAACATTTGCTTGCCAATTTCATGCATTTGTTTTTTTGAATATGCAATCGTCTTTCGTAGAGATATTCATTTTGTAGATAATCCGCCTGAAGAAAACAAGAAAAAATCTCGTTATTGAGTAAGATGAGATGACGTAACCATGTTTTTTGACGATAAGATTGAATAAACCTTAAGATACTATCATTCCTTATGTTTCTTTACATCCTTCCAATATTCGCGCTTCAAAAAATACATCATGACAAATAGAATCGACAAAAACCCAAGCACCCACCAACCCAGATGGTGTTGTTCTTCATAAAACGGTTCGGCTGCATATGCTAAGAAATTAACAAGATCTGCCGTTGTTGCATCAAATTGTTCTGGCGTCATGCTTCCTTGTTTAGTCAGCACAAGCAAATCGTACCAATTAGTATCATTATACAAAATACCTACGCTAATTTTATTTTTTGCCAACACTTGGTCACCTTGATAAGGCGCAAGAATGCCCGACATAGCAGTATTCAGTACTAATAAATTATTCATTCCAGTTGGACGCGAAGCATCCTGATAAAAACTATGTAAATAAGTATAAATCCAATCTACTCCGCGAATACTCACCTCTAAAGACAAATCAGGCGGTTTGATTCCAAAGGGCCAATTGGCCACATTGATTGGCATTTTATCTAACGTGATGCCTGCTTCTTGAGCCACTTTATCGTAACGTAAGTAAATCAGCGTGTGACATGCCATACAATTTGAGGAAAAAAATTTCGCGCCACGCTTAATGGATGCCATGTCGGAGCGATCTATGGGTGCGGTTGCTAATACTAAATTATTAGCCGTATTTTCTGCCCAAGTGGCAGATGAAAATAGAAGAAGTAACATTAAAAATAAAGAACGCATCATTACGTAACCCGCTCTGGTAGAGGTTTAGTTTTTTCCATGAAAGTATAAATCGGCATGAATAAAAAGAAAGCAAAATAAGCAACCGTAAAGATACGCGCCAATATCGTACGCACGGTTGATACCGGTTCGCTGCCAAGATATCCCAACCCAATAAAACTAATGACGAATATAACGATAGCAATTTTTGAGAGCTTGCCTTTATAGCGAATAGAACGCACTCGACTTCTATCTAACCAAGGCAATACAAACATAATGGCCACAGCAGCGCCCATCGTAATTAATCCCATAAACTTATTAGGAATAGCACGTAACATGGCATAAAATGGTGTCATATACCAAACAGGAGAAATTTCTAAAGGAGTGACCATAGGATTAGCCGGTATAAAATTATCATGCTCAATAAAATATCCGCCCATCGTCGGTACAAAAAATACAACTATACTAAATACAAATAAAAATACGACCACTCCAACTAAATCTTTGACCGTATAATAGGGATGAAAAGGGATTCCATCTAATGGAACGCCATCTTTATCTTTTTTATTTTTGATTTCAATGCCATCAGGATTATTTGAGCCAACATGATGTAATGCCACCAGATGAACAAAGATTAAAGCTGCTAAAAAGAATGGAATAGCAATAATATGCAAAGAGAAAAAGCGATGTAAGGTAACACCCGATACATTGAAATCGCCGCGTAACCAAATTAATAATTGCTCGCCTAAATAAGGGATAGCACTAGCAAACGAGGTAATCACAGCCGCACCCCAATAAGACATTTGCCCCCAAGGTAGAACATAACCTGTAAACGCTTCCAGCAAGAGAGCAAAATAAATTACCATGCCCATTAGCCAAACTAATTCCCGCGGTTTCTGATAGGAACCATAAATCAAACCGCGGTACATATGCAAATAGACAACAACAAAAAATGCTGATGCGCCAGTCGTGTGCATAAATCGAAGCAACCAACCATAACGAACTTCTCGCATGATATGTTGAACAGATGCAAATGATTCGCCTCCGGTTGGCGTATATTCCATGACTAGCCAAATACCCGTGACAATTTGCATGACAAAAACCAACAAAGAAAACGATCCGAAGAAATACCAAAAATTAAAATTACGCGGAGCATAATATTTGCTTAAATGCTTTTCCCAAAAATCAGTTAAGGGATAACGTTTATCTATCCATGTCATCAAACTATTTTTTTTACTTGCCACTTTTTCTGTCATTATTATTTCTCACTTCATCAATACAGCCGTCATGCTGACCGTTTAGCTGATGGATATTGCACCTTGAACGCCATCTTGATCTTGACCGACTAAAATTTCCGTCTCGCTGACATACATATGCCGTGGAATTTTGAGATTTAATGGCGCAGGAACGTTTTGATAGACTCTTCCTGATAAATCATATTTAGATCCATGGCATGGACAATAAAAACCACCTAGCCAATCAGGTGATACACTCGCTACATCTGGCCGATAAGTAGGTACACAACCAAGATGCGTACAAATACCAATCGTCAGGAAAAATTGTGGTTTAATCGAACGATTGATATTTTTGCAATAAGCCGGTTGCTGATCTTGTTCACTTAATGGATCACGCAAGGTACTATCCAATTTTGGCAGTGCATCCAACATGCCCTGATCCCGATAAATTATCCAAATTGGCATACTACGCCAAGGGACTGCCAATTGTTGTCGCGGTTGTAAAGAACTAATATCAATTTTTATGGGAGCACCAGCAGCTTCTGTGTCAGCGCTTGGCATCCAATAAGAAAGAAACGGCACTGAAGCCGCTGCCAACCCAATTCCCCCTACTGCTGTCGTAGCACGCCGCAAAAAACAGCGCCGATTTTGATCTATTTCATCTGCCACAGAAACTACCCTTTTGCTACAAAAACTGAATTTTTTATTGACGACAATATTCGATAATGCAGAAAAGATATCGAATAACGCTTTTTGACGATGGCCTATTGACAGGCCATATCCTATCAAAAAATATTTATACTTTTACGCATCGCCAAAATCACGTTAGTTTAATCATTCAAACAAACCTTGGCTAGCTTTTTTTGTTTACTAAATTGGATAACATAATTCCTGCCTCATATAGCAAACATATTGGTATAGCCAAAATGATTTGCGACAATACATCAGGCGGCGCAAATAACATCCCTATCACAAATGCGCACACAATAGCATAGGGTCGCATCAGAATAAATCGAGTACGAGATACAATATTCATTGACACTAATATTGTCATCACAATCGGAATTTCAAATATTATTCCAAAAACCAACAACAAATGGACAGTAAAATCTAAATATTCTGCTATATCAGGACTCAATACTACTCCTTGTGGAACCGTATTCGATAAAAAGCGAAATAAAATAGGAAAAATCACTAAATAAGCAAAAGCAATGCCCGCATAAAATAAACTCGTGCTCAATAATAATAGCGGCCATACAAATCGACGCTCATATCGATATAATGCTGGAGCGATAAAGGTCCACAGCTGATAAAGAAAAAAAGGCATTGCTAGCAATATTGCTAACCAAAAGGCTAGTTTAAAAGGAATAAAAAATGGCGACACAATTTGTGTCGCAATTAAATGGCCTTGGGGTAAGAATTTTAATAGTGGAAAAGCGAGTAAAGTATAAAGTTCGTTCGCAAAATAAACTAAAATTGTAAATAAGCTAAATAACAAGATCAGTGAATAAATTAATTTTGTACGTAATTCAACTAAGAAATGGATACTATTACTATTTTCGCTCATCAGATTTTTCAATCGGCTCTATAAAGCTATTTACCTCTTGCTTAACTTTAACAAGCATACGTCGAGCAGATTGCGCCAGTCGACCCAAGGTGAAGGCTACATCTGGGAGTTGTTCTGGCTTGATCACTAGCAAAGCAACCAATAACACAACAATCACTTCGCTAATGCTAAAACTCATTGCGGCTTACCTTCTTTATTTACTTCCTTATCTTCAGGTTCTTCTTGTAATCCTTTACGAAAACTACGAATGGCAATCGCTAAATCATTACCAATATCACGTATTCGTTTCGTGCCAAATATTAGCATTAAAATTAAAAAAACCAGCAACAATGAACCAAAATTACGAAACATCATATAACCTCCTCATTAGCAGTTCCACTACCCGGCCAAGAACATGCCGCAAGCTTCTACGCGATGGGATTGCTCAAACAGAAGAATCGCGATTCTCCTCATGCTGTAATAGGATGGGGGGAAATCCATCCAAATGCAAAAGCAATTAATAAAAGAATAAATAAAATCAGTGACAAGCCAATTCGCCAGGTTAAAGCTTTCACCGTACGGTCAGATCGTCCTTTATCATTCACCAAAAAATACAGCGCACTTCCAAGAAAGAAAAAAATAGCTATCAAAAATAACACGATTATTGTTTTAATGATTAAAGTCATCTTTAATACTCATCTGTGTTCTCAATTGTTTATATGCTGCTCAACAAGGTGAGTCGCGGATAATCAATTCAATTAAGTACAAAGTATAAGCCGATATAGGGAGAAATGCATCAAAAAATGACTATCCGAATTAAAAATTGGAAATTAACATTTTTAGCGCTGTTATTTTTTGCTTTGTTTACCAGCTTAGGTCTTTGGCAGTTATCACGAGCCAAGCAAAAAGAATTACTATTAGCAACGTATGCCGAACAGACCAAGCGCGCTCCCTTAACTGCACACGATCTAAATAAAGCAAATGATTGGCGATTTTATCGGGCTTCACTAAGAGGCACTTTCGACAATAAGCAAACTTTTTTGCTAGATAATAAAACATTTTATGGACAAATAGGCTACGAAGTTTACACCTTATTCTATGCCCAAGGACTAGCCCAACCAATCTTAATAGATCGTGGATTTATTCCCATGGATTCTGACAGAACAAAGCTACCATCTATAAAGGAAATCAATGGCATCATTACCTTGACCGGAATGCTCAATCTACCACCAACTTATGTAGCATTTGGAAAAATCAATGATTCCACTACGCTGACTTGGCCTTTACGCATCGAATTCATTGATTTGAAAGCAATAGCTAAATTAGCTAGCAACCCCGAAGGAAAAATCGAAGAAATTTATCCCTATATTCTAATGATTACCGCCCATCATCCTGCAGCATATCCAATCGAGTGGAAAATGTTAGTCATGAGCCCTGAACGACATAGAGGATATGCACTACAATGGTTTGCCTTAGCCCTCACCTTGTTGATATTATGGGTCGCCTTAAATCGGAGATAGGATTCGCCACTTGACGCAATATTGGTTCGTATCAACAAAATATCGTCGCAACACCAAATTGGTGCTGCTTACTTTTATTTGCGCATTCGTAGTGATCTTGCTAGGCGCCTATACACGATTAACCAATGCCGGATTGTCTTGTCCTGACTGGCCGCACTGTTATGGCTTTTTGACTGCACCCTATACCCAAGCGCAATTACAGACGGCAATCAATCATTACCCTCTATCGCCTATCGATATTAAAAAAGCTTGGACCGAAATGACTCACCGTTATGCAGCAGGCACAGAAGGCATACTCATATTAATTCTGTCAGGTTCTATTCTATTTGCAAAAAAAGCCAAAGATGGCAAATCAATCATGATGAGTTTAATCCTGATTGCCTTGCTTTCGGTACAAGTGCTGCTTGGGATGCTAACCGTTACTGCCCTACTGAAACCCATTATTGTGTTATCGCACTTATTCATTGGCCTATCTATTCTCAGCTTGCTGTGGTGGATGTATCTTGACAGACATTTATCCCCCCATGCCATTACTAAAACAACTAGTGCATCACTCATTCCTTGGTTATGGCTAGCGCTTATTATTATTTTCGTGCAAATTCTTTTGGGTGGTTGGGTGAGCACTCATTATGCAGGTCTCGCTTGTATTGATTTCCCTTACTGCAATGGCGAATGGTTGCCAAAATTAGCTTGGAATAATATCAATACTGATTTAATTACTATTCATATGCTACATCGTCTTGGTGCGATGGTAACTGGCATTTACTTGAGTGTGCTAGCATTTGCTTTATTTACTTATCCCAGCTTTCGTGCGATTGCCACCTTTATACTGGCTCTCATTGCATTACAAATTACTTTAGGCATTTTGAATATTGTTTGGTTACGACCCGTTTGGCTTGCTCTCATCCATCAAGCTGTTGCTATTCTACTTTTATTAACTGCCATCACCATATTAGTAAAAGCTTATTTAGGATCACGAGATAATCCCTATGACCTCCGTATTACGTAATTACTTTATCTTGTGCAAACCCAGAGTCGTCTTATTAATGTTACTCACTACCTGGGCAGGGATGTATTTAGCCACAGGTGAGCCGATTTCTTGGATAGTATGGATAAGCGCAACACTTGGTATTGCACTGATTTGTGGCTCAGCCGAAACTTTAAATCATATTATTGATAGACACACTGATGCGCTAATGGAGCGCACTAAAAATCGGCCACTTGCCTCAGGAAAAATCACACTAGCTTCAGCTTGGGCTTTTGCTATCTTACAAGGTGCGCTTGGTTTACTGATATTGTATTTCTACGTTAATCCGCTGACAGCATTATTAACTTTATTAGCTGCTGGTGGTTATGCTGGCATTTATTCTCTCTATCTTAAACATGCTACCTCACAAAATATTGTTATCGGTGGATTAGCCGGTGCTATGCCGCCTTTATTAGGCTGGACCGCAGCAACAGGGCGCTTAGATCCAGAGAGCTGGTTATTAGTGCTAATCATTTTTACTTGGACACCCGCACATTTTTGGGCATTATGTTTGCATCGTTATGATGAATATAAATTAACGACTGTCCCCATGTTACCCATTACTCATGGGATTACGTTTACTAAATTTAATATTGTAATGTATAGTTTGCTGACTATCGCCTGTAGCTTATTGCCATTTGCTATCGGAATGAGTGGAGAATTATATCTAATTGGTGTTTTGTTATTAGATGCTGGCTTGATTATCTATGCTTTGAAATTGCAATTTGCAACGAATGACAAACAGATCGCCCTAAAAACATTTCATTACTCCCTCATTTATTTAACTGGATTATTTTTAATTATTTTGCTAGATCATCACTTGACGGTTACCTAATCATGAAAAACAACTCCCCAATCACACATCAAAAAATCATTTTTTTAATTGTTTTTTTCTGTTCTGCACTGATTACCTCTTTATTTGTTTATCATCTTCGCCATCCATCATCGCCAACGACATTGCCAGATGATACAGGTTTGATTTTTCCAATTGCGCGTGACATCAAACCTTTTAAATTAACAACAGCAGATAATCACGCCTTTACTGAGCAAGGATTTCGTCACCATTGGACATTATTATTTTTTGGCTTCACGCATTGTTCAACAATCTGTCCAACCACTTTAGATATGTTAAAAAGTGCTTATATCAAACTTCAACCCATCTATCCTGATTTGCAAGTTGTACTCATCTCGCTAGATCCTAGCCGAGATAATGCTAACACCTTATTAGCTTATACCCGATCCTTTCATCCAGATTTCATTGGTGCGACTGGTCAAATTCAAGAAATTCGAAAACTACAAAGCCAGCTAGGTATTTTTTCTACGCAAGATAATTCAGATACCTCCTACCAAATTCAACATACCGCATCTATTTTATTGATTAATCCGCAAGGAAAATGGGCAGGTTTATTCAAGTCCGGAATGAATCCGGAACAATTTAGTAAAGCATTTGTGGAAAGCATTAGGATCTTAGGGTAGTAGAAATGCCAAAACATGTGTTTATATTTTTACAGTATTTTACCCCTCATCACTGGTTAACCCATTTTATGGGATGGTTAGCAGAATCTGAAACTCCCTGGCTAAAAAATTTCTTAATCAAACGCTTCCTTAAACGATATGCAGTCAATTTACATGAAGCAAGGATAGAAAATCCTCTATCTTATTCTTCATTTAATCAATTTTTTATCCGGCAATTAAAACCAGCACTCAGAACAATTTGTAAAGAACCGTTTGCAGTGAGTAGCCCAGTCGATGGCACCCTGACTCAAATTGGTAGCATTCAGACAAATCAGCTGCTTCAAGCGAAAAATCATTATTATGATCTTGAAGGAATACTAGGAAACGAGAAACACTTGGCTAAGCATTTTTACAATGGTTGTTATGCAACATTTTATTTGGCTCCACAAAACTACCACCGGGTACATATGCCCTTAGACGGTCAATTAGAACAAACTATTTATATTCCAGGTAGGTTATTTTCTGTCAATCTGATCACAACAGATTACGTACCACGCCTCTTTAGTCGTAATGAACGTCTAGTAGCCGTCTTCAATACTGAAGCAGGAAAAATGGCCGTCATTTTAGTTGGAGCAATGATTGTCGGAAACATACAAACGACTTGGCTAAAGCAACCGCTTCGAGAAAAAAAGATTTTCGTCATTCCCACCCAACAAGATATCAAATTATCACAAGGGGCGGAGTTAGGTTATTTTAAAGTAGGATCAACCGTTATCTTATTATTCGAAAAAAGCCGTATTATCTGGACACCCTCACTAAAAGCAAGCTCAATGATTCACCTAGGCGAACGCTTGGGAAGGATTAATGATCCTCAATCGAAAAAGCCTTATGAATATTAAGCTTCTCTTAAGATAGTTTCTTTAAACTAATCCACAACATCATCCCGGCAGTGTATGCATGGCGATGGATATTAACTTGCTAAATTTAGGTTATTTTTTATGATTAAGAAATTGGTATTTCAATGGGTGAGCATAACAGCCATATTAATGGCGTTAACATACTTCATTTATGCTTTTCTTATCCAAGATAGTATATTTCATTGCTCAATTTCCGCTATCATTCATCAAGCTCACCATTTAACTATCACAAAACATTTATTAATTCTAGGATTATTGCCTGTTTATATTGCCGCAATCATTTTTGGTGCCTGTTTGTTGATGGTTTTTTTAGGATCAAAATTAAAATTCCTGCTCAAAATAAAAAATAAATTTTTAAATTTTTCCCAGTAACTATTTATCTAAAAATGATTTGTGTGTGAGAGATTAGCTATTATTTGTGTGCGATAAAAGATTAACAATGATTGAGATTACAGCCCATCTAAGCTTCTCTTAAGGATTTTAACTCTTTGAATCTAAGATATTTCCCATCCCAACATTAAGAAAAGTGAGTGTTTCCCCTTAATTAAAAAAGCATAGCTTGTTCGAATCATTTTGATAATCTAGAGATATTCATGGATGAATATTAAGGACAGGCATCAAGGAATTGATGCAGCACCATTACGGATGATACTGCCAAGGACAATGGCAGAATGGGCCAGGAAGCCTAGGTAGGCAAAAAGGGGCAGCTTAAGGATTAAGCTGCCCCTTTTAGTTATTCACTAAATAACTCTTTCATGATACCGTTTCACGCTACTTAAGATTTCTTGCTTCGCAGCATCTACTTGTTCCCAATTCTCAATCTTTACCCATTTTCCCTTTTCAAGATCTTTGTAATGTTGAAAAAAATGCTCGATAGAAGCTAAGAATTCCTGTCCTAAGTCTTCGGGCTGGTGAATATGCTGATAACGGGTTGTCAATTTACTAATAGGAACCGCGAGTATTTTTGCATCTTTGCCAGATTCATCACTCATTCGCAACATACCTATCGGGCGACATCGTATGACGATACCTGGCGACAAAGAATAAGGAGAAATTACCAAAACATCTAAGGGATCACCATCCTCTGATAAAGTATGAGGAACAAAACCATATTCACAAGGATAAAACATGGAAGTACCTAAAAACCGATCCACCATTACCATACCGCTTTCTTTATCCACCTCATATTTGATAGGACTACTATTTGACGGTATTTCAATCACTACATTGATATCCTCAGGAATGTTTAGACCTGCTGGCAAGTGCTCTAATCTCATGACGCTTCGTCCTCTCTAATAAAAAAATTTAAAAATCAATTAGTTAGTTTATTACGTTTTTTTAAATAATGCGCTTAGTGTACTTTCCATTAACAATTTTGCAAGTCATTGCGCAATCTTTTACACTATGGCGTTCAAACTCTTTTATCCTAAAGGAATTGCAATGAAAGATTGTTTATTTTGTAAAATTGCGAGTGGAGAAATACCGGCTAAAATTATGTATCGGGATGATGAAATCGTGGCTTTTGATGATATTAACCCTCAAGCACCCCATCATAAAATAATTATTCCACAAAAACATATTGCTACATTGAATGATCTACACGATGAAGATAGTGATTTGATTGGCCACGCTATAAAAATAGGCGTCATGTTAGCCAAACAACTCGGCATCGCCGACGAAGGTTATCGTTTAGTGTTTAATTGCAATGCAGGTGCAGGTCAAAGCGTATTTCATGTTCATTTACATTTATTAGGTGGTAGAAGGCTATCATGGCCTCCAGGTTGAGGTGAAAGCGCGATGGAAAAGTATTTCAAACAAATTATTCAAGCACTGGGAGAAGATCCTGAGCGAGAAGGATTAAAAGACACTCCTAAACGAGCTGCTAAAGCTTTAGAATTTTTAACTCAAGGTTATCATCAATCCATCGATAAAATTGTCAATGGAGCGTTATTCCAATCAGACAACGATGAAATGGTGTTAGTTAAAAATATTGAGCTTTACTCATTATGCGAACATCATTTACTGCCATTTATTGGAAAATGTCATGTAGCATACGTGCCAAATGGCAAAATTATTGGATTATCCAAAATAGCTCGCATTGTTGATATGCATGCAAGGCGTTTACAAGTTCAAGAAAATCTGACAAAAGAAATTGCCCAAACTGTTTTGCAAGTCACCCAAGCAAAAGGCGTGGGAATTATTATTGAGGCACAACATCTATGTATGATGATGCGCGGCGTAGAAAAACAAAATTCTATTATGAGCACTTCTGTCATGTTGGGATTATTAAGAGATGATTCGCGTTCGCGTGCTGAATTTTTAAGTTTAGTACGCAATAATGACAGATTGTTGTAGCGCCATCATACAAACGCCGTACCATATTTCAGAGCTGGCAAAGCAAGATGCTTAGCGATACTTTGGCCTATATCGGCAAATGTTTCACGTATCCCTATCGACCCAGGCTGAATACTTGGTCCAAATGCAAGCACTGGAACGAATTCGCGAGTATGATCCGAACCCGGCCAACTAGGATCGCAGCCATGATCAGCCGTCATGATGACCATATCACCAGCTTTTAAGATTTTCTCCAGTGCTGGAAGCCAGGTATCAAAATCTTCTAGCGCTTTCGCATAACCAATGACATCCCGTCTGTGGCCGTACACCATATCAAAATCAACTAAATTTACAAATGTTATGCTACGATCCGGTGCTTGTTTTGCTTCTTCAAGAAAAGCAGCAAACAAAGCCTGATTGCCATTTGCTTTTATCGTTTTCGTAATTCCATGATTAGCGTAGATATCCG
Organism: Gammaproteobacteria bacterium RIFCSPHIGHO2_12_FULL_37_14; assembly: GCA_001801485.1. The sequence continues at coordinate 93,477 of MGXV01000040.1, read as the reverse complement.
CGACCTTACCAATTGCCATCACCTCACCTCCATGTTGCACCAAAACATCTAATAAAGTCGGGGCTGGCGGAGGAGTGGCATAATCATGCCGATTGCCTGTTCGATAATATTGTCCAGATGCTCCTAAGAATGGCCGTGCAATCACTCGACCAATATTATATTGATCTACTAATTCGCGAGCAATTCCGCAAACATCATAAAGACGTTGCAAACCAAAGGTTTCTTCATGTGCAGCAATTTGAAATACACTATCCGCAGAGGTATAAACGATAGGCTTGTTAGTTTTTTGATGCTCCTCGCCCAATTCATTAATAATCACTGTGCCAGAAGCATGCTTATTACCTAATACGCCAGGTAATTGCCCACGTAAAATTAAATTATCTACTAATTCCTGAGGAAAACTTGGATACTTTGGAGAAAAATAACCCCATTCAAATAAAACTGGTACTCCAGCCATTTCCCAATGGCCACTTTGTGTATCTTTCCCTAAACTCATTTCTTTTGCACAACCATAAGCAGCTTGTATAGCTACTGGAGTATCAAGACCAGGAATAGAAATATTATTTTGCTTCGCAAGCTTCGCGGCAGCATTTAATCCCAAACGAGTAAGGTTTGGAAGAGATAAAGGACCAGAACGTATATTGATTTGATCTGCCTTGCCTTGTTGACAATACTCTGCAATATGCAGCAACGTATTAGCGCCTGCATCACCATATTTATTTGCATCTGGAGTGGCGCCTAATCCAAAAGAATCAAGCATGATAATAAAAGCACGGGGCATGCATTTTCTCTCTTTGACAAGAATCATTTTACGCACGAGAACGACAATATGTTTCGCGAATAAAAAGTGTGACAATAAGCGCGACGATAAATGCAACAGGCATAATCATCATCGCTAAATCAAAATCTCGTGAGGTATAAATTGTCATACCGTTAATAACAGTATGAGCTTTGCTTTGTTCCATGATCCAGCCAAAAAAAGGTTGGAAAATAAATCCACTGATCATAATGCAAATGGAAGCAATACTCACCGCTGTACTAGTTAAATAAATAGGATTCAGTTCCGCAATAGTAGGATAAGACAATACTTGTGAACTAGTGACTAATCCAATTAATAAAAATAGAATCACAATTGATTGTAGCGATAAATCCGGCATGTACATTAATATGAACATAATTAAGAGTGATAAAATTGCTCCTACTATCATCGGTAAAACACGGCGTCCAATCTTATCTGAAAACCAACCAAACAATGGTGAACCGATAATCACTCCAATAAAAAACATCGTGGTTGCATAAGAAGCTTGCACCAGCGTGATATGACGAACTGTCACCAGGTAGTGCATGCCCCAAAGCGCTCCTAATAAAAAAACAGGTAAATTCATCAATGACGTATAGATACCGCCCCACCAATTTTGCGAATTCAACGCGGCCAATTTAATACATCGCCACAAACCCAATCGTTGTAAATGTTGCTGATCAATTTTAGCTTCTTCCTGCGCATCTGGCGGCCTATCTTGCACAATGAAAGCAATAGCAAGATAAATAATAATTCCTAAAGAAGCGTCAATTAAAACAGCAGGACGCCATCCATCCACATATTCAACTAATAATGCAAATGGCGTTTGCGCAACTAAACCACCCAGCATTGCCATGACGACGACCATACCCGTTACAAATGCCATGCGATGTGGAGAAAACCAGCGAGAAGCAATTCGGATACAGCTTAAAAAACAGAATGAAGCCCCACTTCCCACTAAAAATCTACCGAATCCAGCCATCTTCACCTCTTTTGCTAAGGCAAAAATAAATGTGCCAATAGTGCAAATTGCAACAGCAAATAACAGCAATTTTTTAGTTGAAAAACGATCTAACATATTTCCTGCTGGAAAAAGAAAAATAGCATTTGCATAAAAATACATAGAAGAAAGCTGGCCTAGTTGGGCAGACGTTAATCCAAAATCCCGCATGAGTGGCTCATCAATTGCATTAAATAGATTCAGTTGAATGAACTCATAAAAAAAGAATAATGATGCTGTTAATATCACCGCCCAAGCCAAGGTTGTATGAGCCGTTTTTTCATGTTGGTGAGGATGAGACATAGCATGCCGTCCAAGAAAAATCTCATTTTAAACATAAGTTGCGAGGTATGCTATAAAATATTTATTGAGCTAAAATTTCATTCACCAACTGACTGGCGCCTATACGAAAAGTGTGCGGGGTAATCCATGCAGATCCCATCATATTCTCAAGCAATTGCATATATTGAGCAGCTTGCTGGATGTCTCGTATGCCGCCGGATACTTTTAATCCCACTTCATGCTTGAGTTGAGCGCGAGCATGCTTGATGACTAATAACATTGCAGCAGCAGCCTCAAGTGTTGCGCCTTGTGCAATTTTCCCAGTGGAGGTTTTCACAAAATCAGCGCCTGCCATCATTGCTGCATAACAAGCATCTGCAATGATAACGGAATCCCCTAATGCGCCTGTTTCCAATATAACCTTAAGCACCGCCTTTGCTCCACAAGCTGCTCGACAGGCGCTAATAAAATCGCGTGAATATTGTTGTTCGCCCGCCAGATATCGCGAATAAGGAAAAACCATATCAATTTCTTGTGCGCCATCCTCTAAAGCTTGATTAATTTCAATGAGTACATCACTTAATGAAGAGGATCCTTCAGGAAAATTAACCACTGTAGCTACTTTAATGGGCGAGCCTGCAAACTGTGTCACAGCTAAACGAACGAAACGTGGATAAATACATACCGCTGCAACATGACCATAAACTGAATTTGCTTTTTCGAAAAAAGCAGCAATAGTGTCATTATTATCACTTTCATTTAAACTGGTTAAATCAAGCAATGAAAATAGTCGTTGTAATAATGCTTTAGTAATAGATACAGGTTGTAAGCTAGCAACATGATCATGAATAGCTTGTGTCCATTCCATATTAATTACCATTTTAGCTATTGTTAACACGTTCTAAATAACAACGTTATAGATACAGCGCGTTTGCACCCTTAATAAATTCGGGAATCAGTTTTGTTAATTTACGTGCAGCAATTTCACCGAATTGCAAAGTCAGTTCATGCGAGAGCTTTTCCTGGCTAAGTCCCGCTGCAGCATTCGTAATCGCTGCAACACAAGCAACTCGCATACCGCAATGTCGCGCCAGAATAACTTCAGGAACAACTGACATGCCTACAGCGTCAGCACCCCACTGTTTAAATGCACGAATTTCTGCAGGTGTTTCGAATGAAGGACCCAAAGTACAAATATAAATACCTTTGTGTAACTTAATATTTAATTTGTTAGCTGCGGCTTCCATCACTTCTTGTAATCCATTGTCATATGCATCTTCCAAAGCAACAAACCGTGGGCCAATACTCTCATCATTCGGACCCACTAATGGATTTCCTGGATGAAAATTAATATGATCAGTAATCATCATCAAATCGCCCGGTGATGTTTCTTCTCGCATTGAACCTGCTGCTGCCGTCACAATAAAAATTTGACAACCTAATTTTTTTACAATTTGGATTAATGTACGAATAGCTTCGTAAGGAATGCCTTCATATAAATGCAATCTTCCACGTAAACAAACGATAGGAGTATCGCCCAAGTATCCCATTAACAATAATGAAGCATGGCCTGCGGTGGATCCACCTTGCAATCCGGGAATAGCTTGATAAGGAATGGAAACTGGATTTGAAATTTGTTCAGCTAAAGCAGAAAGCCCAGACCCTAAAATCATGCCAATCTTTGGAGCAAATCCTTTTGGAGCATAACGATGTATAACCTGCATCACCTCATCGATTGAGGACGGCATACGATTTCCCCTTCAATTGCACACCCATCAACACAACAGCAACATCTAACATGCGATTGGAAAAACCCCACTCGTTATCATACCAAGCCAATACTTTTACCAATTTGCCAATTACTTTTGTGCCAAAGGTATCAAAAATTGCTGAAGCTGAATGATGATTAAAATCACAAGAAACCAGTTCTTCTTCATTCAATGCAAGCACGCCTCTCATCGGACCATTCGCCGCCTTGCGAATAATCGCATGGATTTCATCGACCGTGGTATCACGCTTAGCCTCAAACGTAAGATCCACTAAAGAAACATTAATAGTCGGCACACGCACAGCAAAACCATCTAACTTGCCATTCAATTCGGGTAGCACCAGTCCTACCGCGGAAGCAGCTCCTGTTTTGGTTGGAATAATGGATTGTGTAGCAGAACGCGCGCGTCGTAAATCGCTATGATAAACGTCTAATAAACTTTGATCGTTGGTAAAAGCATGCACGGTATTCATTAGCCCGCTGACAATTCCTACTGTTTCATGCAATGGTTTGACAATGCTGGCTAAGCAATTGGTGGTGCAGGATGCATTTGAAATAACAGTGTCTGTCGCTTTTAGGATTTCATCATTCACTCCATATACAATCGTTGCATCCACTCCGGTTGCTGGCGCAGAAATAATAACTTTTTTAGCACCCGCTTCCAAATGAGCAGAAGCTTTTTCTTTATTTGTAAATAATCCTGTACACTCAAACACAATATCAATATTTAATTCTTTCCAAGGAAGTTTTTTTGGATCACGTTCAGCAACAACACAAATTTTGTCGCCATTCACTACCATATCTTTTCCAGCCACTGACACCTCGCCAGGAAATTCACCATGGGTAGTATCATGGCGCGTCAGATAAACATTAGTGGCGACATCACCAAGATCATTAACAGCAACGATTTGAATATCCTTATGAAGTTTTTTTTCGTAATGAGCGCGTAAAATATTCCGCCCGATTCGGCCATAGCCATTAATTGCAATTCGAATCGACATATGTATTCTCCTGTTTTATTTGCCGTTCGCGTTTGTCATCCCAAGATTTTTCGTGCTATTTAATGAGAAAAAATGCTCTCAAAATAGTCCTCCGGATGACACCATTTAAATTACTCATCAGCACATTGTAAATGCAAATGATGTTTTACTGTGGCAGCAGCATAAATTGTTTCTTTGGCAACATCAATAATACGTTCAACTGTTATTCCACAATCATTGTACACATCATTCGCTGGCGCTGAAGCACCAAATCTATCTAAACCAATCACTTTTCCGTACTGACCCACAAAACGATACCAATAATTACTAGAAGCTGCTTCGATAGCAATTTTTGCTACCACGGTATCGGGTAAAACATTATCACGATAGGCTTGATCTTGCATAAGAAATACATCACTCGATGGCATAGAAACAACTCGTACATCAATTTCTTGTAATTTTAATTGTTTGGCAGCTTCAACTGCTAAGCCGACTTCTGAACCAGTAGCAATAAAAATAGCATCAGGCTTACCTTCTGCATCATCTAACAAGATATATCCACCTCGTTGGATCAAACTTAACTGTTCTGGCGTGCGTTCTTGATACGCTAGGGTTTGTCGTGAGAATAGCAAACAAGTCGGGCCTTGTCGTTCAAGCGCTTTGCGCCAAGCCACTGCAGTTTCTGCCGTATCGCAAGGTCGCCAAATTGAAAGCCCTGGCATCATACGTAAACCAGGTAATTGTTCTACGGGTTGATGAGTAGGACCATCTTCACCTAATCCTATAGAATCGTGTGTATAGACAAAAATAACTCGCTGCCGCATGATAGCCGCAAGCCGGATAGCATTACGCGCATAATCAGAAAAAGTTAAAAATGTTCCACCGAAAGGAATAATACCCTTATACAAAGCCATGCCGTTCATTATTCCTGACATGCCAAATTCACGTACACCATAATGAAGATAACGACCTTCAGCAAATGTTTTCGAAAAAACTTTCATTCCCTGCCAATTCGTACAATTCGACTCTGTTAAATCTGCTGATCCACCCATCATTTCTGGTAAATGATTGGCATACTCATTCAGACATAACTGTGAAGCTTTACGCGTTGCCACGGATTGTTTTTTTTCAAACATCATTTGCAATAAATTATCCGAAACAAGTTGCCAATTCTCTGGTAATTGTCCTGCCATACGCCGTAATAACTCTTTCGCAAGCTCGGGGTAGTGTTGTTGGTATTGGCTGAATAATGTTTGCCAAGTTTTTTCTAAAGCTTGTCCTTTATTGCGCGCATCCCACGATGTATAGATTTCTTGAGGAATAACAAATGGTATATGCGGCCATTCAAGATGCGTGCGCGCGGCACTTATCTCAGTTTCACCTAGTGCTGCGCCATGCGTTGTTGCTGTACCGGCAAGATTAGGAGATCCTCGACCAATCGTTGTTTTACAACAGATAATAGATGGTTTATCGGTCACCATTTGCGCTGACATAATAGCTTGATATACTGCCTCGCTATTATGTCCATCAATCGATGGGACAACATGCCAACCATAACTTTCAAAACGTAATGGCGTATTATCTTGAAACCATCCTTCCACCTTACCATCAATTGAAATTCCATTATCATCATAAAAAACAATTAGTTTGCCCAATCCCAAGTTACCCGCTAAAGAACATACTTCATGGGATATTCCCTCCATCAGATCGCCATCACCAACGAAACAATAGATAAAGTGATCTATGATAGAAAAATTGGATCGATTAAAAATTGCTGCTAAATGCTTTTCTGCTATTGCCATACCCACTGCATTGGCAAGACCTTGGCCAAGTGGGCCTGTCGTCGTTTCTACTCCTGGTGTGTCACCTAGTTCTGGATGTCCAGGTGTGTTGGAATGCAACTGTCGAAATTGTTTTATATCATCGATGGATAAGTCATATCCTGTTAAATGAAGTAAGGCATATTGCAACATACAGCCATGCCCATTTGAAAGAATAAAACGATCGCGATTCAACCAGTGAGGATTGTTAGGATTATGTTTAAGAAAATCCTGCCATAATACTTCGGCAATATCAGCCATTCCCATCGGCATACCAGGATGCCCAGAATTCGCCTTCTGCACGGCATCCATACTTAAAAAACGGATAGCATCAGCACGATCTCGACGCGTAGGTACTGGCATTGATAAGTTTCCTCTTTAGAGCCTGGATGAGCGATAGTAACCGATTTTAATGAGCGAGGGAATAAGAACACTCTTAGTCCAAAAACTTCATTTTATCGCCATAAAATGACTGCAATTGTTGTGTGAGTTGAGCAATAGGTGCTGATTTTGCCCAAACGCTAGACAAGCCTATCGTCCATTGTCCTGATTTTAAATTTACTAATACATAATAGGGTTTTTGTACGACTAAATTTGGCAGCAAGATTGATGAATTCGAAGCAATTAATCTTGTTTCAATTGAAGCAGGATAATAAGCCAACAACCATTCCCCTTGTAAAATAGCATACTGTTTAGCTTGTAGAATATATTTTTCATCCGCTGGATTAATAAATAACAAACCATTTTGCGAATGAACGCGATAAATACCTATTTGTTTTTGTAAAACCTTTTCAATATGAATGTCATTTATTTCAATTTCAGATAATTTATCGCCAGTTTCAAAAAAAAATGATCGCTCAGGTAATCTTATTTGATTTGAAATAGAAAAAGTGGTAGCTAGTGAGATGCCATCGATCTGCTTGAGTGGTGATACCTTTAGATAATCTAAAATTGTCGGTGCTATATCCATAGATGAAACAAAATTATTAACTAACCTTGGCGTAAGCGGAATGCCAAATCCTTTCATTCCCAACAAGATATGATATTGCTTAAGGCTAAGCACATCGGTTGCCTGTCCGTAAGAGGCTGCTATCGTATAATCATGTTTAAAATCCAAACTATATTGAGATGCCGAGCTCAATTTAGCTAAAGCAATTTTTTTTAAATTAAGCTGATCGCCAACATATTTATTTTTACTGATCGTGCGATCGCCAACTAACCCTAAGGTGGTCCCATGATCGGAAAGCAAAATGACAAGACTATGTTCAAGCAATTTTTGCTCTTTTAAAATTTGCAGCAACTTACTCAATTGATAATCAACCGCTTCAACGCTACTGCGATAACGTTGTGGTAAAGTAAAATTTTCTTCTTGTCCATCGCGCGCCCAAGTAAATGGCCAGTGACTCAAACATAAATGTATTGCTAAAAACAATGGTTTGTCTGCTCGTTGTGCCAAGGCAACATATACAAGTTGCAAAAAATCATTGGGATCATATGTGATACTGGCAGCGCGATTACCAAATTGATAGGGAAATAGAAATCTTGCTATTGGTAACTTAAGCAATAAATTGCTCATTGGAAAATCCGTTAATCCTCCTAATAAAAAATCATTCACTCCCATTCTTGGCCCGATAATATGATCAAAACCATATTCATTCGTGATATTACTAAAACGTTTTTCATCTGTTGCGTACATCGTCTCATAACCTGATTGCTGCAAACGTTTAGCAAGATTATCTTCTTTAGTAAGTTCACTACTAGCGATTAAATTGTTACGCGCACCCGAATGTACAGGATGTTTAGCACTTAATAGACTAATCCATGCGGGAAAAGTTCTCGCTAATGGTGTATAAGCTTGAGTAAAGGTAATAGCTGATTGTAAAAAGTTATCGATAGTTGGTGTATGCATATTATTGTTTTTAAAATAACGGACGAAATCGGGTCGTACAGAGTCAAGTCCAATAATAATAATGTTAGGTTGATGATAATTTTTATGTGGCTCAATCGGCAAATCTTGATTAGGCAATGCCATTGTTAACATCACTAATCCAAAAACCAAAAAAATTCCTCCCAAAATAGGGAAGCGTTTAAACCAAAAATAATTTACATATGCTAATAAAGTGGTGATGAGTAAAATACTCAAGGTTAATAGTAAAATAAAGTTTTCGAATTTACTTAGCCAAACATCCTGATGAAATGGTTGGGCAAAAAAAGATCCGGGAAAATAATGGCTATTCAATACAAACATGATAATGATGTTCAAAATCCAATAATTTATTCCCAGCCAATAAATTGCATTGGTCGGCAATCGAAATAACTGGCTTAATGAACCTGCAATAAAAACTACCCAACAAATTAATAGACAATAAGCCAGAATTTGAATGGCAATATATTGCAGAATAGGCAAGAAAATAACTGGTGAAAATATGACATGCGAGAGCGAACTATTAATTAGCGAATCAATTAGTTCGGAAACATGGTAATGAATGGTAAAAAAAACTAGTTGCGCCAGGATAAACAAAATAGTAAGACAAACCAGCATACGGACTAGGCGATGAAATGGATAAGTTAGATGCATGCACTTTCCTACGATACTGACAATGTGCTATAGTACATAATTTCGGCAACCAACAGCAATCATGCAGCAAAATGAATTTGTATTTACATCTGAATCGGTCTCTGAAGGCCATCCTGATAAAATCGCTGATCAAATCTCTGATGCGATTCTTGATGCTATTTTAAAAAGTGATAAAACTGCGCGCGTCGCTTGTGAAACCTTGGTTAAAACCGGCATGGTATTTGTCGGTGGAGAAATTACCACTCAAGCTTGGGCAGACGTTGAGCAAATTGCTCGCAAAGTCATTCATGATATTGGCTATATCAGCTCTGAAATCGGCTTTGATGCAGAATCATGTGCTGTTATCACCGCAATTGGTAAGCAATCTCCAGATATTGCCGTTGGCATTGAAAAAAAATCACAAGAAGATCAAGGTGCTGGTGACCAAGGATTAATGTTTGGCTATGCCAGTAATGAAACCGACGTATTGATGCCTGCACCGATTGTTTATGCGCATCAGTTAATGAAACGTCAAGCACAGTTACGCAAAGAAGGTATATTGCCTTGGCTGCGACCCGATGCAAAATCACAAGTCACTGTTCAATACGTCAATCATCAACCTGTGGCTGTCACCAGTGTGGTGTTATCAACACAACATGATCCTGATATTCCTTACGCAAATCTAGTTGAAGCGGTCATTGAAGAAATTATTAAACCCACTTTCCCAGAAAAATGGTTAAAGCAAACTAAATTTTTGGTCAATCCTACTGGTCGATTTGTTATTGGTGGTCCACAAGGCGATTGTGGTTTAACCGGTCGAAAAATTATTGTTGATACTTATGGTGGCATGGCTCATCACGGCGGTGGTTGTTTTTCAGGTAAAGATCCCTCTAAAGTGGATCGATCGGCTGCCTATGCTGCTCGCTATGTTGCAAAAAATATTGTTGCTGCAGGACTGGCCGATCGCTGTGAAATTCAACTCTCTTATGCAATAGGGCTAGCTGAACCTACTTCTATTTATATTGATACTTTCGGTACGGGCAAAATTTCTAATCATAAATTAATCCAACTGATATTGAACCACTTTGACTTACGTCCTCATAGTATTATTAAAATGCTTAATCTTTTACAACCTATTTATCTTCCCACAGCAACGTACGGTCATTTTGGTCGCGATGATTTGGATTTAAGTTGGGAAAAAACTGATAAAGCCGAACAATTACGCGATGCTGCAAAAAGCTAGTTACCTTGTTATTCCGCTGATTATTATTTATCTATCTGCATGGATGATCCAATCGACACTACTTTTTAATTGGGATGTCAGCTGGGGATTGCAAGAAGCCAAGCGATTACTTGCTGGCGGTCATTATGCTAAAGAATTTTTTGAACCATCACCTCCTATGTTTTTATATCTTTATTCTCTCCCGGTGATGCTTTCAAAATTTTTTTCTATTCCAATTACTTTAGCTTTTCGACTATTTATTTTTGTGCTAGCTAGTTTATCGCTTTGTCTGTGCGGTTATTTATTATGGTCAAATAAACACAATGATCGTGCTCAATCCAATTTATTTTTACTGACACTCGCTGCTACATTCCTTGCTCTGCCATTACCGACTGATTTTGGCCAGCGCGAACATCTATTTTTTATTTTAATCATGCCCTATGTGTTGTTGGTGTATAGTCGATTATTATCAAACAACTCAGCTAAACATACTATTTTAATAGGGTTATTTGCTAGTATCGGCTTGGCGATCAAGCCGTTCTTTCCTATTACACTAGTTTTTCTTGAAGCTTACTATATCTATCGCAAAAAAAATTATTTAGCCTGGTTGCGCGCAGAAACAATAACAGTATTCCTAGTATTGATTACTTATATAGTCATTATTTTTTTATTTCATCGAGATTATATTACTATTATTCTACCTTTAATTGCCAGATATCATTACCACAGTTACCATTTCCCTTGGACACAAATTTTATTTAATTTCCCCATGTTTTTTTGTGGGCTCATTTTATTATTATATTTCATTCAATATCCCATGATTAAACAAATAAAAGAAATTAACATTTTAACCAGTGTTTTAATTGTATCATTTATTAGCTTTCTATTGATTTATATTTTGCAACGATCGCCATGGGAATATCATTTATTTCCTGCTTTTTCACTAGCAATTATCCTGACTATTTTGTTATTCGATTTATTATTACATCCTTTTAAAACCTCTCATTATTTAATGGAAAAAATTGGCTTAATTTTATTATTAATTATTTTTTTTGCATCCTATTATCCAACTATTTGGACTATTATTATATTCTCACCTAGCACTTTTTTTAGTTTTTTAACTGTTTTTTGCTTGGCCATTCTTCGTCTAGCTTACCCAAATAAAAATGCTTGGTGGTTATCTAGCCTTACTTTACTAATGATTGCTATAAGCTTCTTAGTTGCAACATTTTTGAAATTTGATACTTGGAATGCTCATCAATTTTCGATGACGCTGTTAACATTTTCCATGTTACTGACTTTATGCATACTGAGAAGCAATACCAAAAGCGATCATCTCATCGTTACCAGTTATTTAGTTTTTTTCATATCAGCATTACCAACTTATCATACCTATTTGCTGATTAATGGATTTATGGCATACAAAGACACCATGAAGCCGCTAATCAATGCTATGCGTATACTTGCCCCTCAACAATCTGTCTACTTCTTATCAACCACGATGGTGAATGAATTTCCAATTATTGATGACACAACTTCGCAACCTATTTCCCAATATCCTAGCTTTGCTTGGTTGGCAGGCATAATTAAACAATATTCTCAAACAAATAACTCTCATCAACTTCAGCAATTAAATGATGATAAAGCTTATTTTGTTAAAAACATTGCAAATGAATTAGATATTTTCAAACCTACACTTGTTTTCATCGATGTCCAAAAAAATAAACCCTATCTTGAAAATTATAATTTTGACTATATCAATGAGCTTTCTAGCGATCCAACATTTAGAATGGCATGGCGCAATTATCAGTACTATGCGACAATCGAAAAAACGAATGCATATAAATTTGCTTTATACAGGAGAAAATAGTGATGCGAAAGCTTATCGCAATTTTTATTTTTTTTATAATACATATACAGTCAATTTATGCTGAAACTTGCCCTAGTATTAGCGATATCAAAAAAGGTAAGTTACACACTTGGCAATTGCACGATAGTGAAAGTCATCAACTACTCAGCGCAAAACATCTTGAACAATTTAAAAAATACGCTCAACAATTTACTCTGGCTGAATGGCATAAGAACAACAACCAACAGAATTCGCTTCGCTGTTACTATCGAGATTGGAATGGTTCAGAAGCAAGAGCCTACCTAGCAAAAAATAATTTTCGTCCTCATCTAGCAAAAAACTCATGGTACTCAGTGAGTGGGTCCATGCATTGTGCAGCTGGGCTAAAAAATTGTACCTTTCAACATACGAAACCATCGCCCCAGCTAGCCAGAAATGGAAAATAATAATCTCAAATGAATTTTTGGAGTTTGTTTGTGAGTAAAACGAATTGGCATCATTCAATATTTATAGCAATCAATCCACTCATTGCTATTGCCATTTTAATCGCATTTATCTGCTATTATTCTATTCCGCCTTTAGTTGATTTTTCGCCACATGTTGTCATGGGAATGATGGCAGATCAACCTCTCAAATATTATCACTATCAATCCGCATTAACGTATCGATTACTTGATTCAATTATTCGATTTTGGACATTGATATTTGGTGCCGCTTTCTTAGAAATTGCATTAGCTAGCTACCTGACGGTTATTTTTTTAATTATTTCCATGTGTTATAGTTTTTGCTTATTATTAGGCATGTCTTTTTTACGCGCTCTATGTACCATCGGAATTATCCTTGGCCCAGTATTTTTATTTTTACATACCACTCATTTTATCTGGGGTTTGATCGCTTATACCTTAGCCGTATTTTCAGCTACTATATCAGCTGTTTCCTTATGGTGCCTTGAATCGGAATTGATTCTAGCAGGACGCGTTAAATTACAAACTACAATCATTTTTTTAGCTTATACGCTGTTAGCTATTTTCAGTCATATTGGTGGTTTTTTGTATTTAGCAATTGCATGGTCAATCCCTCTATTGCGTCTTATTAAAATTAAAAAAGCTAGATTAAAATTATTGACATTGTTAGCTGTGTTAACCGTCTTGATTATTCCACTTTTTTTATTAGCATGGCATCAAGTGATCAGTGGCTTCGTTGACGATATATTTGCACCACTTATAGCCATGAAAAACCTGTATTTTCTAAAAATATTGCTTTATAGCCGAGCTTATTGGTGGTTAAGCGGTGGCCCTTATTCGATGAATGGATTGGTTCCTGCGAGTGAGCTTGGCCTGTTTGGTATACAACAAGTCACTCAACTATTAACCTTTGCGCCCTTTATTGTAGCCTTTACATTAATCATTTCTTTTCTTAATAAGCGTCCCCAGAAAAATATATTGTTAACGTTAATTATATTAGAATTAATTCTCGCCATTACTATCGATTTATTTCTACCTTTTAATTGGTGGAATCTACTTGGAATTTATTCTAGACATTGGCTGTTTATATGCGCCTGGATGTTTATTGGAATAATCTATTTGCTATCGAATGTTTCAAATAGAACGTTTCACATATTATGTTATCTTTCTCCTCTTTTAGTATTAATCGCTTGTTATATTCTAACTCCACTATATTCAAATTTCCGCAGGATACCAATTGAATCCGTCGCAAGCACCTACAGTAATCAATTACTAAATGCCGTTTCAGACTACCGTCAGAACCATCCAGAAAGCGCTTCCAAAGATATCATCGTCAGCTATTTTCCAACGATGGTAAATACTGGCAGGCCTCAATGGCGACAATATTCTGTGGTGCCATTCATCATGATGCTATCACCACAATTATCTCGTAATAAAATTTATATTAAAGAACACTGGCTAACACCCATCTATCCGCATCTTCCCATTTTCTGGAAGGAACCAGAAAAATCCAATGCGATTCACTTAGTATGGGATAGAAGTGTTAATCAAACTGATATTATTTTGAGTAAACGTTCGCCTGCGGGATAATTTCAACACCCACTTGAGTAAATGTCAGCACTATTTTCGTTTGCAATTTTTTTAATACAATAAATAACAAAAACAACCCCCACATTCCCCAAGCAAGCGAACTAAATGTATTGGCCCACAACATACCCGTAAATTGAACCTTTATTTCATTCATTTGATTGGGTAGTGGAGTAATGCTGGTCAGAAGATATTTCTGATAGAACAGATTTTGGTAGGGTATGACTTTTCCATTTAAGGTAATACGTAACATGTCTGGATAATATAATATCGGCAATTCTAATAACTGAATATTTTTTGGCACATAAATGTTACAAATGGTGTCTGCCTGTTGCTGTTTGCAAGACTTCTCTATCTGATTCACTGACAAAAATTCAGATGGCTTCATAAAACCAGTTAGGTTCACTGATTCCACTGGAATAGTGACTTTGGGTGAAATATGATTGTTCTTAGCATTTATTATTTTAAATTTCAGTTGAATAGAAGATTTATTTTTCAATAATTCCCGCATCTTATTTAAAGCAATGTTCCAATGATATGCACCTGGTTTTAATACAAATTTATTTAAAGTGATTTGATTAGCAAGCACAATCAGTTGTTTGTTGTGAAATGCAATATCCTTGGGTATATGCCCTTCTATAGCAATATACAATCCTGGTAATGAATTGATTAAATCTTTAGAAATTGAATAGGACGACTCAAGATTTAATGATCTAGCGGCTGTCTTTGTAATAAAGGCATCTAATGTCATCCTATCCATTCCTTGTATCAAGTTTTTATTTTTTCTTGCATCAAGGACATAAGAATCTGGATTGGTGATTAATTCAGGTTTTTTTAAAAAATGATTGATATCGATAAACGATCGTTCAGTAATCGGCAACCAAGCACTAGAGCATACCATGATAAATATCATACCTAACACTGTTTGCCTGAGATTAATTTCTTTTTTAAACATCCAAATAAGGACACAAGCAAATAGCAAAGCACCTACCCAAATCACTTGGCTAAGCAACCGCCAAGTATATTGAAACATAGAAAGAAATTTCGGTAGTCTATGCCAAATATTTATCGGCGACCAAACCATTAAAAACGCAAGGAAAAACATTCCTAGTAAATAGGGAAACCAATAACCAGAACGACTTGTTCTACTTAAGAATCGTTGAAATAGACCATAGACACTCATACCGAATGCAAAAAGAATAGGTATGCCTAAATTAGGGTGAATTTGACTAATCACATTGATATAACCCGCTCCATGCATGACTCCGCCAGAAATATTCACCGTGGGCGAAAATAGATTAGCCAGGGAAGGTGCATAAAAATCTACCGATACACTTCGTGTAATAGCAAAATACTTACCCAGCAAAAAAATTGGGCCTAAATACCACATGGCTAACATGCTACCAAATGCATATCCAATACCAACATTTAGTAAATTCAACCAATGATGCCGATTTTTTAAAGTGATCGCTAATAATAATAATGCTAACACAATGGACGTGTACAAAAATGTAATCAAATGAATCGTCGCTAGTAAATACCATGTCAACGCTGTTTGTAATAAAATGATGTTATTTTTTGGATAGTAATAGCGTTGAATAGAGTAATAGATAGTAGCTGGAAGAATACCCAAAGCAATCGCTTCATTAAACCCGCCAACGTGATTGATAACAATTATATAATACGGCGATGTTAAATAAACAATGGAACTCAATAACGCTGCTGGTTTAGATTGTACTAACCAAAAAGCAAGGCGATAGAAAAAAAGCCCTCCGAATACCAAAGCCATACCTAAAGTAATTTTATAAGCAAGGAAAGGATTGCTTGGTGTCAGCCATTGGTAGATGAATCCTCCTATGGTATAGCTAGTGGGTGAATAGAATTGAAATTGAGGATAGCGCCAACCATAGAATTCTGTTGGGGCAACGCGTAATGGAAACTGACCTTCGGCTATTGCTAATTTTGCATGCGCAATAGTGGCAATATGATTCCAAATATCCCATAGGTTAGGGATACTTGTATTAGAAGAAAGCGGAGATAATAACATCATAGCAATCAACGTAAATAACAGAGTAAGCAAAATGCGCTGTCGCCAAGTTGTGAGTGCAGAATTCATATTTGTTCTCTAAATGCTAGATTCAAACAATAACATTGTATTCTAGCGAGAATCAAATAGCATTTATACAGCGCCAGATTTTTAATTTAGGAATGCGAGAAAATTCTGCTTATTATTCGCCACAAGGATGGCATTCAAAAAACGTGCGGCGCTGATATCAAACAATGAAAGTAACTTGAGCGCTGGCTTAAATTACCGTATAACTGAAAAATGAAGTACGTTATGAATCTACAGAGCGTTGCTTTTATCCGGCTCCTGGAAGAAATATTGTGTTTTCATTAAAATGTTTCTTACGTTAATAGGATTGATCTATGTTAAGTGATAAAACAAATATTCTTGCTACGCCAGGAAAATTAATCTCCGCCTCAACGATAAAAAAAAATGCAACTATCCCCTTCAAGGATCATGAACAATTTAATCTGATTCTAGATACTTTTTGTCGAAAAAATTGTCATCATGCCCTGCTTTATCTACCGATGCCACGACAACTGTATATAGCATTCACTGAAGCATTCGTTCTTTTTTTATCTGCAGCGAATATTCCTTTTTATTTACAAAATGCTGATTGTATTTATTTGGATATTGGAGATCGCGAATATTATTTTGATGATGCCTTACAATCGCTCAAAGGTTTACTAGATGCGAGTGAAAAATATTTAATTATCGCTTTGCCAAATCATGAACTGCTTCTTCGCAAGCAAATGACATCTTTAATCGCTCATCCAAAATGTCGCTTATTACTATTAGCTGACGAGCAAGTGAACATAGGACAGTTTGCACAAGACTTTAATGTTCTATCGATTCATGCACTTTCCGAATCCAATATTCATACTATACTGAAACATCAATGTAATGAATTGGAAAGTTTTCATCATGTTCTGATCCCAGACGAATTATTATCAGCCGCTTATTTGCTTGCTAAACGTTTTCTTAGCACTGATTCATCTTTAGAAAAAACATTATTATTATTGGATAGCTGTGCCGGACGTGCTGGAATAATTACTTCAGTGAACCAACCCACTTCCCTTAAACCCATGCTAACGCACGTCACGCTATTGCAAGTATTATCCGAATGGACTCGTATTCCTGTATCACATTTACAACTACATAAATTTAATTATCATGAATTTATTCAGGCTACCCAACAAAAGATTTTCAGCCAAGAAAACGCGCTTACTCTACTTGGTCAAGCCTTGCAACAATCTCATGCTCACTTGCGTGAATACTTTGGTCCATTTTGCAGCCTTTTATTTACTGGACCAAAAGAGGTAGGAAAAAAAGCAACTGCTCTCGCTTTAACGGAATATTTATTTAAACAATCAAGTATGTTGTTTTACGCTAATCCCTGGCAATCTTCTATACATTCGATTTGGGAAATGAAATTTTGCAGCCATACAAGCAAGCAACTCTTCACTTTACAAGCGATTATGAAAGAAACGCCTTATGCCGTCATTTATTTTGCGACGATTGAAAAATCACCTCTATCTATCATGGAACAATTGGTTGAAATTTTAAACACAGGATATGCTCGAGATGCACAAGGAAACTTACATTGCTTTCAGCACGCAAGCTTGATCTTTGCTACCACTATTGGCGCTTCTTGTTTAGCAGAATGTGTCAGCAAACTCGAACAAAATAATGATCCTCATACTCTCGATTTAATGCAGCTGGTTTCGGGTAACAGTTCATCTTCAATCACTGACTTATCTCCGTATTCACCACAAGAAATAATTGACGCCGTATTGCCCGAGTTAAAGACTCAATTGCCTGCTTTGCACCAACTCGTTCACATTATTCCTTTTCTGCCTCTCAATAAATCTGCCGTGGAAAATATCATCCGAGTACGTTTAAAATTGTTAGGCAAACAATTGAATGCGCTCTATGGCATTGAATTAGGTTATGCACCAGAAGTCATACGATATTTAGCTAGTGAAGTGATGAAGCAAGCTCTTATTGATATTGAACAACCACTCAAACAATTATATATACACGTCGAACAAACTGTCGTGAGCCAAATTGACAACAAAAACAATTCTAATCAATTATTTTTACAATTAAATGAAACCGGCCAGGTGTTACGGTGCGAATGGCTGCATTTAACCACGACCAGGTAGCATACGTCGTAGGATATTATCTTTTTGGATAAAATGATGATACAAAGCAGCAAGAATATGTAAACTAATTAAAACAATAATAATAATCGCTAATTGATTATGCATATCAAAAGATGCTTCGGTTAATGCTTTATCTTGAGCGACTGGCAACAGTAGATTGAAGTCGCCAATGTGCGGCGGTTTATTGGCAGCAGACGAACCAATCCAACCAGCCAGTGGCATTGCTATCACCACGACATACAACAACAAATGCACTATTCTGGCACCTGAGTGCTGCCAAGCAGGATCCGTCGCCGGCAACTCAGGTTTAGGATTTATCAACGCCCACAAGGCACGCAAAATCATTAATGACAGGATAGTAAGGCCTGTTAATTTATGAATGTTGTACGCCATCCCTTGGTATGCTTTGGGTATATCATCGAGAAAATATCCAAACACCAGCATACACAACAGCAGAATAACAATCAGCCAATGGAAAAATTTAGCGACGCTGCCATAGGAAGTAGCAGTATTTTTTAATAACATACGACAATCTCTTTGTTGATAAATTTTCGTCTTCTATGAGGTACTAGCGGCTGTACCCCCAGCGACATTAGAATAGGTGATTGTTGAACACGTATTATTAATTGTGTAATTTGTATTTTGTAATAATCGACTCTTGATCTGCGTACAAATGGCTGTGGATGGGGCAGTAATAGTTAGCGTATAGCCGCTAACTGCTGCTGTTACCCCTAGTGTTCCTCCCCACGGTAAGCCGAAAAGGGCGGTAGATCCACCTAAAAAGGCTTGAACAGCCGATTTACTGACTGTGGAATAAGTCCCCGTTGCAATGGCCAAATTATCTGCCGCTGCTGCTATACCTTGTACTTGTTGCAAAAAGGCATTCACTTGTTGGCTAGAGGTTGCTCCTTGATAATATCGAACCGACATGACAATTATCATTGCCGCGATTGCGAGTACCAAGAGAATTTCAAGTAAAGTCACACCGATCATTGATCCAAATCGTCGTATCATAACATTCCCTTCCCTTTTATTTAGTTAACGCGGGCATTCCTAATGTAATGATAGTTTACGCTTAGGCCATACTCGCATTAGTTACGCCCCTTTCATGACTGTGGCACTTAATATCAATCCTATCTATAAATATGTCGTCTATTATGTTATTTTTTTAGCGAACTAAGCAAGCGGAACATACTCATATGACGGCAATTACATCTAGGTTGCATTTTGTTGAAATCGAGCCCCCAGTACCTGCAAAACATACCATCATTTGGCTACATGGTTTGGGAGCAGATGGCAATGATTTTGTACCCATTGTATCTGAGTTGAATCTACCGGCAAACAATGGCATTCGATTCATCTTTCCTCATGCACCAATCATGCCCGTTACTCTAAACAATGGTTACGAAATGCGCGCCTGGTATGACATCTACTCATTAACAAACAATCATCGTGTCGATGAAAGTGGCATTGTGCAATCGCTTACTTCTATCAATGAGTTAATTGAAGCAGAAATAGCACGCGGAATATCTTCCTCCAACATCCTGCTGGCCGGATTTTCTCAAGGCGCCGCGATAGCTCTCACAGCCGGTCTTCACTATCAGCAAACACTCGCTGGCATCATTGCTTTATCGGGTTATTTGCCTCTGATGGAAAAAACATTCGATCAAGCGAATGAGTCAAATCGTAAGATTCCTATCTTCATCGCTCATGGCACGCAAGATTCTGTTGTGCCTTACGCTGCTGGAAAAGCTGCAGAAACGTTACTGCGGCAAGCTGGCTATACTGTCGAATGGCATCATTATGCTATGCAACATTCAGTATGCGCAGAAGAAATGAATGATATTGGTCAATGGATAAAAAATATTTTATTTTAAAAAATATATGACACACCCACAGAATATAGATCTAACGTGCCCGTCGATGAATTGCCATTTGCTCGCGCCCACTGAGCAACAGCCGCAAATTCAGGCGAGAAATAATATTCACCCCCGACGCCTAAGTAGTATCCCGTCGTACTGTGTTGGCCAGAGCCTAAACCAATATTATTGGCGGCTGTGGTATTTGAAATACTGATCGATGAATAAATACGTTGTATACCAAATTTACCAAATAATTCAAAATTACCCGTGCCAATCGGAATGATTCCTTTTCCTGCTAAATCATATGAATAGTGTTTGTCGGATCCAGCTTCCGTACTGTTTTGATCATCGATAGTCGTATTTGCATAGCGCGTATAGCCTAACTCCACGCCAACATACGGCATAAATTTATAGCCAACATTAATATTACCTCCTAAGCCCGAGGAAGAATTAGAAGAATTAGCTGGATAATCCTCATTAATCAATCGCGTTGACCCAAGATTACCCTCGGCATACCATCCATATGGTGCTGACATGCCAACTACTACTGAGGTCATAAGAAAAAGCGGAATCACTCTGCTAATAGCAATGAATAATTTGGTGTTTGACATGTTATTCTCCAAGAATAAAACTTTATCTCATGACGCTATTGCAATAAAGCGATATCTGCTACTTGCAAAAATATAGCTCGTAGCTTGCTTAACAACAATATTCGATTTTCACGCCGTTGCCTATCCTCTGTCATCACCATCACTTTATCAAAAAAATCGTCTACTGGTTGACGTAATTCAGCAAGCTGCAATAAAACTTCATCGTATTTTGCCGATTTGCACAAACCTGCTACCGCTTGGCTTTTTAATTCTAATTGATTTGCCAATTCATGCTCTGCTGGACTTTCAAAAAATATCGGATTGATATCTTTTGCTGCAATGGTATCAGTATATTTACTTAAAATATTACTCACCCGTTTATTTGCAATACTAAGCGCATCTGCTTCACTTAATTTTTTGAATGCCTGCACTGCTTTAATACGCAAATGCACATCCAATGGTTTGGTTATTCCCAAAGCTACAACAGCAGCAAATACATCAGGCGTCACGCCTTGTTCCTGATACCAAGAACGCATGCGTTCTTGCAAAAAAAATAAGGCTTGTGGCACACATGAAGTATTTTCAAATGGTGCAGCGTAACAAGAAACAACATATTCAAATATCTCTTGTAAATCAAGTGCAATGTTATTTTCAATTAAAATACGCAATATACCCAATGCCATTCGACGTAATCCATATGGATCTTTATCTCCCGTCGGAAGTTGATTAATGCCGAAAGTTCCAATCAAAGTATCCACACGATCAGCCAGCGCAAGCACTTCACCAATCGGATGCTGCGGCAAATTATCGCCGGCAAAACGCGGCAAATATTGTTCTTTTAATGCCATCGCAACATGATTAGATTCTTTATCATGTAGAGCATAATAATAACCCATTATTCCTTGTAATTCTGGAAACTCATTCACCATATGCGTAGTTAAGTCTGCTTTTGATAACCAACCTGCTCGAGTTGCTTCATCAATATTGGCTGCTATTTTTGTTGCGATATAAGCTGCAATTTTGCTAATACGCTCGCTCTTTTCATAAAGAGTACCCAATTTTGCTTGAAAAATAATACCCCGCAAATGTTCCACTCGCTTTTCTAAACTTTCTTTTTTATCTGTTTCGTAAAAAAATGCTGCGTCTGCTAAACGTGCACGCAATACTCTCTCGTTACCATGAATCACATTGGCAGAGTGAGAAGATTGAATATTACTAATCGTTATAAAATATGGTAATAATTTGTCATTATTATCCATGATAGGAAAATATCGTTGATGATCTTGCATCGCAGAAATCAAAACTTCTGTTGGCAACGTTAAAAAAGAATCATCAAATTGTCCGCACAATGCCACCGGCCACTCCACCAGTCCGGTTACTTCATCCAACAATTCATCATCAGTGATATATAAATGTCCTCTATTTTGTAATTTATCGAGAATACATTTTTCAGATTGTTGATAGATGAGATCACGCCGTTTAGCGAAATCCGCAATCACATATCCTTGCGTTTCGAGTAATGAAGAATAAAGAGCAGCATGCGAGAGCGTAATTGCTTCTGGCGCCAAAAAGCGATGGCCGTACGTAACGCGAGTCGTTTGACAACCTAAAATTGTTGCATCAACAATTTCCTCTCCGTACAACATGACCACATGATGCACTGGTCGAATAAATTGCATCTCGCTTTCACCCCATCGCATGCGCTTAGGGATAGGCAAAGCAGCAAGCGCTTGCACAATGACATCAGGAATTAATTTTATTACATTTTTACCAGGTAATTTTTGCTGAAAACCCATCCATTCACCTTGATGATTCGTAATAGTAATTAAATCAGTCGGTTTCACACCACATGAACGGGCAAAGCCAATCAATGCAGGCGATGGATTTCCTTGTTGATCAAAGGCAGTATTTTTTGCTGGACCTTTCCGTTCGATGAGCTGATCTGGTTGTGCAGCAGACAATCTTGAAATCAAAACAGCCAAACGACGTGGCGTTGCAAAAAATTTAGCCTCGTGAAATGTCAAATGTAGCTGACATAATCGTTCAGTTATCTGCTGACATAAGGCTTTTGCTAGTTTCAATAAAGCTTTAGGCGGCAATTCTTCCGTCAAAATTTCAATCAAAAAATCATCGTATTGATTCATGTGTTTTTTCCTGGGAGCAAAGGAAATCCTAATGCTTCACGCCTTTGATAATAACTTTCTGCAACAGCTTTAGCCAAACGACGAATCTTCAATATATGATGCTGTCGCTCCGTTACCGCAAGCGCGCCTCGTGCATCTAGTAAATTAAATGTATGAGAGGCTTTGAGTAGCATTTCATAAGCAGGCAATGGCAATTTTAAATCAATTAATCGTTGGCTTTCTTTTTCATAAAATCGAAAATGTTCAAATAAATGATTGATATCAGCTACCTCAAAATTATAAGTAGACATTTCCACTTCAGTCTGACGATAAACATCGCCGTAACTGACCGTACCTTGTGGTCCTGCTGCCCAAATCAAATCATATAGGTTATCCACTTGTTGTAATGCCATCGCTAATCGCTCTAAACCATAAGTAATTTCGCCAGTAACGGGCTGACACTCTAATCCCCCCACTTGTTGAAAGTAAGTAAACTGCGTCACTTCCATACCATTTAACCAAACTTCCCAACCTAATCCCCAAGCACCTAAAGTAGGAGATTCCCAATTATCTTCAACAAAACGAATATCATCACTTAAGGTATCGACACCTATTTTTTCCAATGAAGCGAGATACAAATCTTGGATATTCAGTGGTGAAGGTTTCAGGACTACCTGAAATTGATGATGTCTCTGAACTCGATTAGGATTTTCACCATAACGACCGTCTGTTGGTCGCCTGCTGGGCTGCACATAAGCAGCTCGCCAATGTTCCGGCCCTATTGCACCTAAAAAACTTGCCGTATGGAAAGTACCTGCCCCAACTTCCATATCGAGTGGCTGCAAAATAACACAACCTTGCTCAGCCCAATACGTTTGCAAAGCAACAATTAGCCCTTGAAATGTTTTGGAGTTTAAAGTTGGCATGCCTTATCATCCTATGCAATCATAAACAAATAAATATATACACAAACAGAGGAAAGCTTCATGGATATTGCGTTATTTCGAAACAGTTTGCCACATTTTGCTGACATCATACCAGCAACTATTGAGACAAATCTTCAATTATTGCTGGATCACAATCGGCAGCAATTAAAAATCATCCTCGCTCAACACGGACCTTATACTTGGGATAGTTTAATGCATCCCATAGAAATCATGGAGGATGAACTCAACAAATACTGGTCCCCTATTGCACATTTACACGCTGTCATGGAATCTACCGATCTGCGTGAAGCCTATAACAAATCATTACCATTTCTGACACAATATCATACTGAAATTGCGCAAAATGAAGCACTTTATCAAGCCATTGAGTCCCTTGCTAACAGTACAGAATTTTCCTTACTGAATCCAGCTCAAAAAAAAATCATTGAGAATGATTTACGTGATTTTCGCTTAGCAGGCATTCATTTATCAACCGAAAAAAAAGCTCGTATAGCCGAGTTACAAAAACAACTGAGTCAGTTAACCACAAAATTTTCAGAAAATCTTTTAGATGCTACACAGCATTGGATATTACATCTTACAGATTCTCATTTACTGGAAGGACTACCACCTCAAGCCATGCAACTTGCTGTTGAGAATGCAAAACAGCGTGGATTAGAAGGCTATGTGCTAACTTTAGATTATCCTTCTTATTCCACCGCCATAAAGTTTTTATCTAATCGTGATATACGCAAAACGCTTTATGAAGCTTACACAACTCGAGCATCCGATTGTGGTCCAGATGCCGGCAAGTGGGATAATTCTATTATTATGGAGAATATTTTAAAAATTCGTCATGAGTTAGCACAACTGGTTGGATTTTCTAATTTTGCAGACTACTCACTCGCAACTAAAATGGCAAAAACACCTAAAGAAGTATTACATTTTCTGCAGGATCTTGCGATAAAAAGCAAAACTATTGCCGAAAATGAATTGAATGAACTCATTGAATTTTCTCGAGCTGATGATGATACTCGCACACTTGAAGCCTGGGATATATCTTATTATTCTGAAAAATTAAAATTAAGCAAATTTCATTTTTCTCAGGAAGATTTACGCGTTTATTTTCCCATAGATAAAGTATTAAGTGGTCTGTTTACGTTAATGAATCGTTTATATGGAATAAGTATTCAAGAAGAAAAAAATATAGAAAAGTGGCACCCAGATGTTCGCTTTTTTATTATTACTGATGATCAACATCAGTTACGCGGTGGCATTTATATTGATCTTTATGCGCGATTGCATAAACGTGACGGGGCTTGGATGGATGAATGCATTGTTCGGCGTCGTTTATCAATTGATGCCGTACAATATCCCGTCGCTTTTTTAACCTGTAATTTCATGCCACCGGTGAATTCTGATATGCCCTCGGAAAATCATCATCCCGCTTTATTAAATCATGATGATGTCATCACTTTATTTCATGAGTTTGGTCATTGCCTGCATCATGTTCTGTCACAAATTGATTATCCTGAAGTAGCCAGCATCAATAGCTTGCCTTGGGATTCTGTCGAATTTCCTAGTCAATTTATGGAATATTTTTGTTGGGAAAAAGAAGTATTGGCATGTATCGCCGAACATTACCAAACTCATCTACCTATACCTGATGAATTATATGAGAAAATGACAACTGCCAAATATTTTGAAACTGGTTTACAAATGATTAGACAATTGGAATTTGCAATTTTTGATTTTCGTTTGCATCTTGAATTTGATCCAAAAAAATCTACCCAAATTCAGCAAATATTAAATGAAATTCGTGAAGCAATCGCCGTGATACATCCTCCTGAATTTAATCGTTTTCAACATAGTTTTTCGCATGTATTTGCTGGTGGATATGCTGCTGGTTATTATAGTTACAAATGGGCAGAAGTATTGTCAGCGGATGCTTATGCCAAATTTGAAGAAAAAGGTTTATTCGATCGAGCCACCGGTTCATCGTATATGAAAAACATTTTAGAAATGGGTGGCGTACGTGATCCAATGGTATCGTTCGTTACTTTTCGCGGTCGAGAACCCAGCATTGACGCCTTATTGCGATTAAGTGGAATAGTGATCAAATAAAATCGATATTGCGCAATTCATGATTGAATCTTATGATATGGCTCTTTCTACGGGAGCATATCATGGCAACTTACGGTTTAAATGAGATTAGGGGTGGAATGAAATTAATTATTGATAATGACCCTTGTGTCGTTGTCGATAATGTCTTTGTCAAACCTGGCAAAGGACAATCGTTTAATCGTCTTAAATACCGTAATCTAAAAACAGGCCGTGTGATTGAGCGCACATATAAATCAGGTGATAGTATTCCAGCAGCGGATGTTGCGGATGTTGATGCGCAATTTCTTTACAGTGATGGCAATGAATGGCACTTCATGGCAACTGAAAATTATGAGCAATATGCCGTACATGAAGCAGAAGTTGCTGAGGCAAAAATGTGGTTAAAAGAGCAAGTTGAATGCAAATTAACCCTATGGAATGGTGTTCCTATTTTGGTGATGCCTCCTACTTTTGTTAATTTAAAAATTGTTGAAACTGATCCCGGATTAAAAGGCGATACGTCGGGCGGCGGAAGCAAAGCGGCTAAACTGGAATCGGGTGCTGTCGTTCGTGTCCCACTATTTCTTCAAGAGGGAGAAATAATCAAAGTTGATACACGAACAGGCGAATATGTCTCACGCGCGAAAGAATAAACCAACTTGGCAGCCATCTGCCTCGTTAGAACATTTACGTTTTCGAGCAACAATATTAACGCGAATTCGTGATTTTTTTAGCAGTCGTGATATATTGGCCGTTGAAACACCTTTGCTTTGTCAACACTCCGTCACGGATCCTCACATACAAAGTATTTCGGCATCATTGAATCAACGCTCAGCTGCATCAAAGATATATTATTTACAGACTTCTCCAGAATATGCGATGAAGCGTTTACTTGCTGCCGGCTGCGGAGCAATTTATCAAATTACCAAAGCATTCCGTCAAGATGAAATAGGCCACTTGCATAATCCTGAATTTACTTTACTCGAGTGGTATCGTCCGGGCTTTGATCATCATCATTTAATGAATGAAGTGGATGTTTTTTTACAAACGATTCTAAACACTACTCAAGCAATTCGATTAACCTATCAGGCATTGTTTCAACGGTATCTGAACATTGATCCTCATCACGCCACATTGGCTGAGTTACAAAATTGTGCTGATCAGCAAAATATTCATGTTCATGCTGAATTGCACGATCGCGATGCTTGGTTAAATATACTCATGACACATTGCATTGAACCTCAGCTCGGCAAAGCAAATCAACCTTGTTTTGTATATCATTTTCCTATTACTCAGGCGGCACTTGCTCGTATTCAACCTGGCGTGCCTCCGGTTGCTGAACGATTTGAAGTCTATGTGGAGGGGATAGAGCTAGCAAATGGATTTCATGAGCTTCAAGATGCTGCTGAACAACGTCAACGTTTTGAAAAAAATATTGCTGAACGTAGACAAGCAGGTCTAACAGAATTAACTATTGATGAACATTTTCTTGCTGCATTAACTCATGGATTACCCGATTGCTCTGGAGTGGCACTAGGTATTGATCGATTAATAATGCTAGCAATTAATAGCAAACAGATTGCTGACGTATTAAGTTTTGATTTTTCAAAAGTATGATTACCAAATTTCACATAGCATTATTAATATTTAATGACCCCGTACTATGAGATGTTTTCCAAAGCATTTTTGAATTTAAAAAACCACGACGATAAGGTTTTTCACTCTTTTTTGCTGGAGACGTCGTCGTAGAAAACAATGTTGATGGATTAACTGGTAGCTCAGATAATGATGTGGTCTTTTGCAACATTCGATAATTTTCAGCGATACCCGTGGGCAGTGTTACATAAGTCGGCATTTTTTCATTCAGAAGTGTCGTAAGATTTTGAATGAGATCCATAAGATGAGTGACTTGTTTTTCTAACGCATTTAATTTCTCTTTTTGAAGAGTATTTTCATTTTCTAAAAATGAAATTTTTTCTTGCTGCGAACTAATTTGCGCAGCTTGATTTTTCAGCAATCGGCTCGTTGTTTCTTGTGTGATTGCACTATGTTTTAATGCAAATTCTGCTTTACCTCGTGCTTCTCTTACCGTATCAGTACTACCACCATTGGTGTAATGTTTATGCACGTTATTAACAATCGTTGGTGGGCTGTGAGAATGATCCAGTTGCGCTTTTTTTAAGATCATTTCATACGAAGGAAGATCATTCGCTGCTTCTGAATCACAATTTGCTCCTTCTTCTTCATCTGTTTCTTGCCCTTTATTCTTCTTATGAAAAAAATTAGTCATCTTATCCATCAGTCTGCCTTTGGATGGATGTAATCCCTCTTCAATCATTTTTTTATCCTGAACTTCTTTCAGTAAAATAGTAACTTTTTCTGCAACCGTTTCATCTTTATAATTCAATAACTTACCAGATTTAACAAAATCATAAAGTAACTTTGCACAAGTTTCAGCAGCATGTTTAATATTTTTATCATCATTCGTATCAAGCAGCATTTCTCGATACTGTTCAGTCAATCTAGTAGCAACAAGTGAAGAGAGCTCCGTCGCCAAATCCAGTGCAATTACACTATCAGCAGTATTTTTCGCTTTTTTGTTTTGGATGTTACCTTTAATTCCACCTCCGACTCCTTTTACCAACGTACTGGCAAAAGTAGCAAAAACTGCACCTACTATAGGAATCGGCACGGCACTACCAATGACATTCTCAACAAGTGCTGCGCTAAACTCAGTCACTTTATCGGCTATTCGGTCATTATGTTTGATTAAATCACTCGTCAACAATACTGCAGCATTAATTTTAGCTGAGAAAATTTGGTAAAATTGATTGTAAAATATACGTGTTTTCTGATTTTTAAGAATTTTCTTTTGAGTTGCTTCCTTTTCTGTCTCCACTTGATATTTACTGAACAAAGGAGCAAATTTTCCTTCAAGTTTTTCTTCTTTATTTTCTAGATCAAGTATCTTTAATTGGATCGCTTGCGATTGTTCTTGTTCTTCACCAATTTTTGCTTGTAAAAGCTCCGATAATCGTTCGAACGTTTCACCTTCTTGAGTTTGATTAAAGATTTTTCTTATTTCGGCAATTTTTTCTTCTAACTGATTGGTTTTTTCTTCTAAAAATTGGCGGGCTTTTTTTTCGGCAATTTGCCTTTCCTGTTGTTCTTCCGCTATCTGATAGGAAAGTTTCGCATTTTTTTCAGTTAGATTAAGCTCCTGCTCTTCCTTAGCTTTTTCTAGCCATGTCACTTCTTCTTGTTGCTTCTGTATCTCACTTTCAAGAATGGAAATTGATTGAAGATGATTCTCAAGAGATTGATTTATTAAAATAATTTTTGCCGCATCGTCTGCTTGTAAGCTTAGAGAATGATTAATTGCTACATAAAATTCAGCAAGCAAATTTTCATGTACAGTAAAAGATTGCTGTACACAATCTCTTAAAATAGAATTTCCTGATTTGAGTAAGTTATTTTCTACCTCCAATAAAGAAGTTTTATTTTTATATCCTTCGTTTTCTTGCTGAAGTGATTGTTGCAAATTATTTCTTATATGCAACATATCTTTTAATCGTCTAGTTTTTTCCCTTAATTCGAGAAGCTCCAATTCTCTTTCAAAGATTTGTAGATTTTTTTCTTCTTTACATAATTTAATTTGTTCCTTTTTTTTATTAATTTCAGTATAAATTTCGCTCTTTCTCAATTTGATTTGTTCTTTTTTTAAAGAGATTTCGTCAATTTGTAATTGCTGCTCTTCCTCAAGCAAATTTGATGGTTGTTCATCTTCTTTCATACTAAATGTTACCATTCCAATTGAAAGACAAGATAGCGATTCGCACATTACTATTCAATCGCTGATGATCAGCAACGGATGTGCTCTCCCTATCTTGGACAAAAGCTTAAGTCATGTCAACTCATGCTAATCACGGTTTTCTTACCCACCCTTCAAAAAATAGATGCAAGCTTGACAAAAGCACGTTATAAAGTGGATTAAAAAGGAAAACTCTCATGGCAAAACTTTATTTTTATTATTCCGCAATGAATGCTGGGAAAACAACCGTGTTGCTGCAATCCTCTTATAATTATCAAGAAAAAGGGATGGATACTTTACTCTTTACACCAGTCATTGATAACCGCTATGAGATAGGACAAATTCATTCTAGAATTGGTTTACATGCCGATGCGCTTTCATTCGACAAAAATTTCGATTTCTTTCAATATACTAAAAATCAAATTCATTCCCAGCCAACATTAAAATGCGTGTTAATTGATGAGGCACAATTTTTAACAAAGAAACAAGTGACTGAATTAACTCATATTGTCGATCAATTGAATATACCTATTTTAGCTTATGGATTGCGTAGCGATTTTCGCGGCGAGCCATTTCCCGGCAGCCAATACTTATTAATTTGGGCAGATAATTTGATTGAGATTAAAACAATTTGTCATTGTGGACGTAAAGCTATCATGAATGCGCGAGTGGATAGCAATGGCCGCACCATCAAAACAGGCGATCAAATTGTCATCGGCGGCAATGAACGTTATATCTCTTTATGTAGAAAACATTTTAATGATCTGATGACATCTTAGGATTTCAGTAATCGTTTATGAGGTTATATTTAACTAGCGAAAATGTTCAGCTGCGAGGTGCGTTGTTAGTGAGGGCGTGACCGTTGATGAATTTCAAGCGGTAGGTCATCCACGCTAGTAAGCAGTAATGCTTTGGAAGCTGGCTTTTTGTAAAAAGATAATTGGTATTCGATTTGGGCACTAGCAAATATTTCAAATTGATTTAAATTATTTTTTTTTGACAAAATGAGCGTTGTCTGTCGTTCGGGTACAGTCTTTTGCGGTTTGAGCTTGCGTTTAACTGTATCCAATAAAGAGAATGAGTGATGAAATTTGTTTTTGTTTTCAACCTGACTTTTTACCTGATAATAATCTTTTGCTAAAGCATTCGCTGATTTGAAAAAGGAGAATTGAGGATGATCAGATCGCTGAAACACACTCACTCCACCAAAGGTTCGCAGCATTTCCTTGATTTTTTCATGAGAAGAGAAAACTGTTTTAGCAAGCAGATATCCTTCTAGTGGTGTTTTTTTCATGGCATCAAAATCTAAATAGCTCAGAATATACAACAAAATATCAAGGGGCAATCGATTTAAAATCGACTTAGTAGAATGATTAGTATTTCTCTCATTTGCTAGCATAATTAATAGATTTAAATAATGACCTTGTTGTTGACGAACAACAGAAGAGACATACTGAATCTCTCTACGCAAACAAGCGATATTTATTCTATTTAAAACAAATCCAACATGATGTAAATTTTTATCAGCAATTCCTTGTAATCGCATATAATCTTTTATTCCAGGATATTTTTCATAAATAATTTCTAATATATTTTGACCATCTCTATTAGTAACCGTTTTTTTTGCGCCATACTGCATCAAGTTTAAAACAATATCAATATTGTGAGCTGAGCAACCTTTCCAACTATACGTACTCATGGAAGCAGATTTCATCAGCATTTCAATTAAAGAAACTATCCCCACACCCATGCCCATATCCATTTGGAAAATTACATTACAGCTTGGATTAGCACCATAGCTTAATAAAGTAGAAATATACCGCCACATTGTATGCGTACGAAAAGCGGCTGTTCCCTCAAACAAGATCGCTTCCTGTGTTCTTGTCGCCATTATTCTGCATAATAAAGTCGGTTGATTTTTGATACTTCTTGCATCGGGATGAATACCTAAATTCAGAAAGACAGGAATAATTTCCGGACAAGATTGCGTCCAAAATTGCATCACTTCATTGCATATTTTCTTGAACAAATCATTTCCAAGATGGCTTGGTATCAGCTGTCTAACACAATTTTCGGGAAGCCACTTTGCTGCAATCGCAAGCATTGCTGGAGCCATCAACACGACTGATTCACTAGAAATTCCATTGACAGAAATAAGTATACGTTTACTCACATTATTAAATAAACTTGATAAAATATTCCATGTCGTCGAATTAAGATCGCTATTTAATCCCCCAAGCTGATTGCTATATTTAAGACAGTCGATAATGAATGAAACGAACTGGTTAGAATCTGTCAAAATCTTATTTAAGATTTCAAGTTGCGTCAGATGGGGATGTCTTTCATTAAGACGAAGTTGAAATATAGTAAATTGTAATAGTTTAACGAAAATCCGTTCGCAAATCAGTGGATCCTGTAATGCCTGCTTGATAATCAATCTTAAAGAAGCTAAAGGAAAATGAGCTAAATGAAACCATTGCTCTTTTTTTTGAAGCACCAAGCTGAATTCTTCAGTGTTACTCAACATATCTTGAATCATTTGTTCATTACATCTTTCTAAAATAGCTTCTGTGCTTTTACAAACTAATATCTCTTTAATCCTAGCAATTGCATCTGGAGAAAAACGCCGTTCAAATAATTCTTTTATTATTTTAGATGTGACTATCAAAAAAGTAGCATGGCATGTTTTTTCAAACTCCGAATACTGTTGATGCTTTTTCAAGATGGGTTCGAGAACATCGTGCAGTATACTAATACTTGTCTTTATTATGGCAGATTGATCTTTTAAAGAAACTTCTGGCATAGTGACATCGCGAATCATCATTTTTATTTCTCCGACTATGGCCTTGTTAACATTTCTACGATGAGAACGATAAAATTGTTGATTGACATCTCAGTCTAGCAACATGTCAACAGGTCATGGATTTTTATAATGGTATCCCATTCCTCTTTGGTAACAGGCGTAATAGAAAGGCGATTACCTTTGCGAAGAATTAACATATTTTTAAGCTTTGGTTGTTTTTTTATTTCATTCAATGGAATAAGTTGTGAAAATTTTCGCACTAGTTTCACATCTACCATCAACCAACGCGGATGATCAGCTGTGCTTTGTGGGTCGTAGTAGGCTGATTGTGGATCCAATGCAGATAGATCCGCATAGGCTGCTGTAACTATTTCCATTATTCCTACTATACCTGGTGGCTGACAACTGGAATGATAAAAAAAAGCCAAATCACCCGGCTTGATATTATCGCGCAGCATATTTCGCACTTGATAATTACGCACGCCATTCCAAGGCTCAGTCTGTTTGGGGCGACGATTTAAATCATCAATGCTAAATGTCGTGGGTTCTGATTTGAATAACCAATAGTGCATTAGAAAACTAAATTAAAACTTTTTCATTGCATCAAAGAATTCATGATTAGTCTTTGTATCTTTCATTTTATCAATCAGGAATTCAATTGCGCCATCTTCCATGGGTAGTAATAGCTTACGGAGAATCCACATTTTCTGTAAGTCTTCTTTATTAACAAATTTCTCATCGCGTCGTGTACCGCTGCGCATACTCATGGAAGGATAAATTCGCCTGTCAGCAATACGTCTATCCAAATGTATTTCCATGTTACCGGTTCCTTTAAACTCTTCGTAAATGACATCATCCATTTTAGAGCCAGTTTCGACCAAGGCGGTTGCAATAATTGTCAAACTACCACCTTCTTCAATATTACGTGCGGCACCAAAAAAACGCTTGGGACGTTGTAATGCATTGGAATCTACACCACCAGTTAAAACCTTACCAGAAGCAGGTACCACGGTATTATAAGCGCGAGCAAGACGAGTAATTGAATCAAGCAGAATCACAACATCGCGTTTGTGTTCTACTAAGCGTTTGGCTTTTTCAATCACCATTTCTGCTACTTGTACATGTCGGTTAGCTGGCTCATCAAATGTGCTGGCAATTACCTCACCTTTGACTGAGCGCGACATTTCAGTGACTTCTTCTGGACGCTCATCAATCAACAAAACAATCAAATAACATTCAGGATGATTATGCGCAACAGAATGCGCAATATTTTGCAGCATCATGGTTTTACCAGCTTTGGGAGGCGAGACAATCAAACCTCGTTGGCCTTTACCAAAAGGTGCGATTAAATCAATTACGCGTGCAGTAATATCTTCGGTACTACCATTGCCCAATTCCATCTTAAGCCGTTCTTCAGGAAATAATGGAGTAAGATTTTCAAATAAAACTTTGTTTTTCGCATTTTCTGGCGCTTCAAAGTTAATTTCGTCTACCTTTAAGAGTGCAAAATAACGTTCCCCTTCTTTAGGAGGACGAATTTTGCCAGAAATGGTATCGCCAGTACGTAAATTAAAACGACGAATTTGACTAGGAGAGACATAAATATCATCAGGACCAGCTAAATACGAGCCCTCGGCTGAACGCAAAAAACCAAAACCATCTTGCAATATTTCGAGAACGCCATCACCATAAATATCTTCACCACGCTTAGCATGTTCTTTTAGAATGGCAAAAATAATATCCTGCTTTCTTGAACGAGCCATGTTTTCTAATCCATATTGCTCGGATAAGGTAACTAATTCCGCTGCACTTTTTCGTTTGAGCTCACTTAAATTCATAATGATTAAAATCCTAAAAATTATTTATTGATTAATGATTAATTGATATATCTCCAGAAGTGTCGTGACGAAAGTCGAGACACGCCTGATAACCGTAAAACTATGGATATTGTAAAACAGGTAAAAATGGGGTTATCTAGTTGCTCAAAATACCATTAATTAGAAAGAAATTCTAGTGCGTCTGCTCCTCAACAGCATCACTCCCGAGTCCCGATGGATAGTGATGGTGGCAGCGTCAGAAAAATCATCCCGTATGACTATCGATAAACTGTATTAAATCCACTTTACTCAATAAACCAACTTGGGTGGCTTTAACCTGTCCATCTTGAAAAAGTATTAAAGTTGGTATACCGCGAACACCAAATTTTGGTGGAATGGTTGGATTTTGATCAACATTCAATTTTACAAATTTGACCTTATCCGTATATTTTAATGCTACTTCTTCAATAATCGGGGTTAATGCTTTGCAAGGACCGCACCATTGCGCCCAAAAATCAACAACCACTGGAAGTTTAGATTCAATAACATCCGTTTCAAATGATGCATCACTAATTGCATGAACTTGACTACTCATGATTTATACCTTTTGACTATCAAATACCCGCACCGGTAACAATAATATCATTCCTAAAACAAAAAACACCATTATCGTAGCCATACCTACTCGTTGGCTATTAAATAATACCGTCATTAATCCTAATAACCAAGGACCCATGAAGGCAGTAATTCTACCTGATAATGAATATAAACCAAACAATTCTGTAGAAATTTGTTTATCTGAAATTAAATGGGCCATCAAGGAGCGACTAGCCGATTGTACGGGTCCAACAAACAGACACAATACTAATGCAACCCCCCAAAAAATATATTTTTCATGCAAAAAAAGTATGGGTATACCAAAAATAATCAAACAGATAAGAGAAATGATGACGGTACTTTTAGAACTAAAGTAATCATCTATCCATGCAAACGAAATGGCGCCAATTCCCGCCGTAATATTCATGGTGATACCAAAAATTAATACTTCCTCAAAGGACAGGCCATATGTACCTGCCGCGTAAATTCCTCCAAATGCAAATAATGTATTGAGACCATCGGTATAAATCATGTGTGCTAAAAGAAAAAGAAAAATATTTTTTTCTTGAGGAATTTTTTTCAATGTCGATATGAGTTCTATCCACCCTGCTCGTATTGCTTGAAGTAAGGGACGAGAGGTAGTGGAAATATCTGGTACTAAAAAAAATAATGGTAGAGAAAATATCGCATACCATAATCCAACAAAAGGACCGCAAATTCGAATTTGCGCAGCTGTATGCGTATCTAGCGAAAAAACATTGTTCTTTACAAAAACAAGTAGCGTAATTAATAAAGCAAAAATACCGCCTAGATACCCACATCCCCATCCCCATCCAGAAATTCGACCCATATAAGGTTTGGGGGCGAGAACCATAAGAAAAGTATTATAAAATACTAATGCTACTTCTGAACCGATTGTACCAATTACTACAAACGTTAACGTAAAATAAACTGAACGTTGATTAGGATAAGAAAACCACAGCAATGTCGCACTAATAATGCATATCCACGAGAAAAAAAACAGCCATCGCTTATGATGGCCACCACGATCAGCAATTGCTCCAAACATCGGACTAATTATTGCAATGATGATACCAGCAAGAGCGGTCGCATTCGCCCATTGATAAGTACCAACGATGTGATTACTGGCCACTTTAGTGGTGAAATAAGTGGCAAATATAAAGGTTGTAACAATAATAGCAAAAGATGAGCTTGCCCAATCATACAAACACCAAGCAGCGATAGTCGTCACAGCTTTATGATTTTTCAAATGATTTCCCTCGACTTGGTGCGACTGTCTGAGCAGCAATGAAATCTAACAATGGTTCACCACAATGCTTTGCAATCTCCTGACGAACGATATGACGAAGCTGCGTCACATCTTGCCATGCACTACCACTTGGCATGATAGGATCGCTAATCGTCACCGTCACCGAATTGGGCCTCAATAATTTCTCTCCTGCACGAAGAATCGTTCGTGTTCCTTGCAACGCAATTGGACAAATAGCCGTTTTCGTCTCAATAGAAACTTTAAAAGCTCCTAGACGAAATGGACGCAATCCTGAAGCATAGCCAAATGTTCCTTCGGGAAAAATAAGGACATTCTGGCCCAAATTAAGCGCCTGTTCAATTAATTTGGTATCGTCAATTCCTTTTGATAAATCCAACCTATCCACTGAGAGATATCCTAATTTACGCATAAAGGTACGTAGAATAGGTGTGGCTAATAGCTCTTTTTTTCCTACAAAACATATTTGTGCTGGTAAAATTTCTATTAAAATCAAGGAATCCACATAACTCGAATGGTTCGCAACAAATAAAATTGGTGAGGTTTTAGTAAGATTTTCTAAACCAGTGACTCTCAGAGGGCAGAAACAAATTCTTCGCAACCATTTTGCGCTAACTCGACAAACTTTCGCTGCAAATTCACGCGATGCTAGCCTAACAATAAAATAAACAGGTGTTAATCCAATCACTACGATAATAGCAACATAAAGGGTATAAAAAAATTTAATGAATGCTGTCAAAAATGAAATAGATTGACGTACTGACCAAAGCAAAGCAAGTTTACTGATTTGCATCCAAGCTGGCATACGCATGCTGCCTAAATTTCCTTCTAGGTACATAGTCTTGCATGCTGCGCGTTGCAACTTACCACTCGATGTTTTTGGTACAGTTCGCGGTGCGACTAATACAATATTATCGGGAATGATATCCAAATTTTCTGACATAGTAGTTTGAATGGCTTGCGTAATAACCTGACGCTTCGCCCGATTTTTTTCCTGAGTTTCGGCGACAACAATTAATTGTTCTGTTCCCTTATCCGTATCTATTCCAAAAGCCGTTACGCAACCTTGACGAATACCAGAAATACTTCCTACTAATTCTTCAATTTCAACTGGATAAAGATTTCGTCCTGCTTTTATAATCAAATCTTTTCGCCGTCCAGTAATAAATAATTCGCCATCCACTAAATATGCTAAATCGCCTGTGTCCCACCATCCCTCATGGTAAACTGCTTGAGTCGCTTTAGAATTATGATAATAACCTTGCATGCTAGAAGGACCACGAAATTGTAAATTACCGACGTGACGTTCTGCTAAAATTTTATTTTCATCATCTACTATTCGAATTTCATGATCTTGAATCGGTAATCCGCATGAAACAAAACTTAATGCGTGCTTATCCTGACTCGGAAGAGCGGTGGATTCTGTTTCAAAAGCAGCACGATTCACGCGATCAATTCGAAATTCACGGCCAAGTGGTGGAATGGTTAAACTGACTGTTGATTCCGCCAAGCCATAGACAGGCAATATTGCATTGCGTTTTAATCCATAAGGTGAGAATTTTTCAGCAAATTTTTCCAACGTTCGCGGATAAATTTTTTCTGCGCCATTCGCCGCCACTCGCCAAGAACTCAAATCTAATCCTTCAATCAGAGCATGATCAATTTTTCGAATGCACAACTCATAGGCAAAATTAGGTGCCCCAGAAAGCGTACCGCGATGATAATGGATGGCCCACAACCATCGCTCCGGATGATTTAAAAATGCAAAAGGTGTCATTAAAATGAGAGGAATACCATGATATAAACTTCCTAACCATAAACCAATTAATCCCATATCATGATAGAGTGGCAACCAGCTCACTGACACATCTTCCGGTATAACGTTAATTGCCTTACCATATGCACGAATATTTGCTAGCAAATTGGCATGGGTGAGCAGCACTCCCTTAGGATCACTCGTACTGCCTGAAGTATATTGAATAAAGGCATAACTAGTCGATTTTGCGCGAAAAGGTGATGCAAGTGGTGATGATTGCAATAAAGCATCAACAGTGATTACCTCTTTCAAGCTGGGAATGAACGCTTTTAACAAATGACTTAGCTTTTCTGCTTGCGTGAAAGTGATTAAGATTCGAACTTCAGCATTACGCAAAATACGTGCTTCTGTTTTAGTATAAGCTTCTAGCATGTGAGCACGAAACGGCGGATAAATAGGAACAGGAATACCGCCCGCAAATAAAACACCAAAAAAACTATAAAAAAATTCTGCCTGCGTTGGCAACATAATCGCCACAGTCTCGCCTTCATTTAAGCCACGCTCTCGCAATCCTTGTGCCACACACAATGAAGATGCAAGCAATTGCTGATAAGTAATAATTTCTTCTTGATAATCTTCTTTTTGAAAACAAACATGGGTTTTGTTCGGCGATTTCTCGCCATAGGTAAGCAAAACATCCGTGAGAGACAGTATCTGAGTAGGATCAACATGTGATCGTTCGGCATGCACGTTCGCCACTACTGGTCGAGGAATCTTTTTCGCAATTAAACTAGCATTAGTAAGATAGTTAATTACTTCATTTAACGAGTCTGCATCTGCCAATATCTGATCGGGTATCGTTACTTTAAATTTTTTTTCAATTCGTTGAAACAGTTCAGCACGAGCAAGACTATCAATTCCTAAATGGCGACTAAGGGAAGCATTTAATTTAATCTCTCTTTTATGAGGTTGGCCAGACTCATTTAATAACTGTTGAGTAATTGCAATTAATTCTTTTTCAATATCGACCGTAGATTTTTTTTCCATATGTAACCTGTACACATCCTTTTTTACTAAATAGCCATCATCATGACTAGTGCAACAAGCCAGAAATACGTTTGATTAAATTTGATTTAAGGGGCTTGGTTATATCTAGTCCAACCATACCTAATGATAAAAACATATTCAAGACTAATGAATGATAATTGGGTAGTCGGGCTAGTTGATGAGATGCCTGCATACTAAAGAAACGTTGCTTTTGAGTGCATTGAATAATTTTTTGTAAATCATTCGATGTGAATGATTCATATTTATTATTTTTATCCAGCATTGCTGCAGATAAGGCACTCACTTCATAAAGAGCCAGATTAAATCCTTGCGCCGCGATCGGATGCAAGGCATGGGCAGCATTTCCTAGCAATAATACACATTGTTTATGGGTTTCTTTCGCCTGAATCATTTTCAAAGGAAATGCATGCCGTTTAGCAATTCCTAGCAAACGGCCTAATCGATACCCAAACTCTTTTTGCAATGCAGTAACAAAACATTCATCGGAAAGCGCCATGAGTTGATCAATCGTCATCTGATCAGCCGTCCAAATTGTTGCGCATCGATCACCAACTAGTGGTAACATCGCGATTGCACCCGAGGCATTAAACCGTTCATAAGCAATATGCTGATGCGAACGTTGTAACATTGTTTCAGTAACTATCGCCCCTTGTTGATAATCAACAATTTCTGTTTCGATATTCAGTAGACTACGAACAGTTGATGCAGCACCATCTGCAGCAATGACGATAGGTGACAAGAGATTTTTTTCACCTTCGCCTGTCACTATATTAAGTGTTGCAACATGTGTTTGTTGTAAGTTTTTTAATGTTGCTGGACAGTAATAAGTAATATTTGCTTGTTGAATGATCTCAGCATGTAAGATTTTTTCAAGATATCGAGCAGGAATAACATAACCTAATTGCGATAAACCTACATCTGCATGATTTAATCGAACTGCACCAAAATACCCTTGATACGAAACGTGCACTTGATGAATCGGTGTGGCGTGTTCCTTTAACTGTTGCCACAACCCAAGATTTTTTAAAGACTGGCAACTGCTTTCGGTTAACCCAAATAATCGAGGATTATCTGCTTGTGGTAAGGAGGCTTCTATCAGCGCTATTTTTAATTCGGATTCTCGCAATGCTAGAGCAAGGCTGCTACCAACTAAACCACCCCCGACAATAATAAGATCATAATGCATGTGATAAAAAGTTATCCTCTCATTAGCGCTTCTATATCATCTATTTTTCTTGGTAATTGATGACTGAGCACGTGGCATCCTTTCGCTGTAACAACAATATCATCTTCGATACGAATTCCGATATGATGCCAACGCTTATGCACCCCCTTACTGTCAGGTGCAATATAAATTCCTGGTTCTACTGTCAACACCATACCAGCTTCGAGAGTCCGCCATTTATTTTTAATTTTATAACGGCCAACATCATGCACATCCAATCCCAACCAATGACCAGAACGATGCATGTAAAAAGGCAAATAGGCTTGCTTTTCTATCAGATCCGTTAATTTTCCCTTTAAAATACCAAGATTGATTAAACCTTTAGTAATTACTTTGACGATAGTGTCCTGGGCAGCCGTCCAAGAAGCGCCGGGTTTAATTGTTTGAATGGCCGCAACTTGCGAGGCTAATACAATTTCGTAAATAGCCCGCTGTTCTGCACTAAAACGCCCATTAACAGGAAATGTTCTAGTGATATCTGCTGCATAATTTTGATATTCTGCTCCAGCATCAATGAGCACCAGATCACCGCTTTTCATTTTTTGATTATTACGAATGTAATGCAAAATACAACTATTTTTTCCAGCACCAACGATAGGACTGTAGGCTGGAAAACGCGAGCCATGCCGATAAAATTCATAAAAAAGTTCGGCCTCCAATTGATACTCAATCATTCCGGGTTGGCAAACTTGCATCGCACGTGAATGAGCTGTCACCGTGATATCAACTGCTTGTTGAATTGCAGCAAGCTCTGCAGAACTTTTAAACAAACGCATTTCATGAACGGATGGCGTCACATCTATAAATGAAATAGGAGATTGGGTTCCGCTACGAATTAAACCACG
Organism: Gammaproteobacteria bacterium RIFCSPHIGHO2_12_FULL_37_14; assembly: GCA_001801485.1. The sequence continues at coordinate 52,105 of MGXV01000040.1, read as the reverse complement.
AATTTTATTAACTGCTCGCCATACTATTTCATCGAAAGATGGATGCATCCCCAATGGATAATGCACAGCCTCACGACCTACTAATAATTCAGGTAACATCGTCTCTAGTTGTTGAATTGGAAAAGCTTGATCGGCGAGAAAGTCTTGGCATGCTCCCTTTTGCCCAGCGCGTGGTCCATCCCAAATTTCATGCTCTCGATGACGAATGCGATTAAAAAGGATATATTCACCTTCTTTACGTTTTGGCGCCAATACCAAAACCGCTTCTGGTTCATCGAATCCAGTCAAATAATAGAAATCGCTTTGCTGTCTGAAGGAATAATGAGTATCCCCATTACGAATTAATTCTATAGCAGCAGGAAGAATAATAATGCTGGTTGGACCGACTTGTCGTAATAAATTCTTTCGTCGTTTGGCATATTCAGTCATGCTAATCATATTTATCCTTAAAATATTTTAGAAAACAATCGCCAATCTTTGTTCAATGCAAATGTCCTGAAGAATAGGATGGTTGTGGCGGCTCATTAGCCTCCTGCAAATCTTGATAGATCAAAATCACTGCAACACGAATAAACTCAACCAATTCGATATAAGCTGCCTCATCTTCTTCACTTGCTACGACTTCTTCGTAATTCATTTTTGCAATTTCAATGATATCGTTAATCGCTTCGGTAATTTCGTTGGGTTCGCGATTGACGATAGGCACATTAACCAGTTTGAGGCCTGTCAAAAAGCCTTGGCACCATAATGTTAGTGCTTCTGCTCGCTGTGGAAGCTTCTGAGAGTCAGCTGGTAGAATTAAGTGAAATTCAATCAAAAAATCTTTTAGCAAACTAGCGCTCGCATTATATAGTTCTTGTAAAAGTTCATGTGTTTTCCCTGTAGTCTGATCACCCGTTACCAAATTTTCCCATGCTGAAGATTCGCTGGGATGACCACAAAGAATACCGCAAATCAATCCGTGTACTTGTGATGGATGTAATTTAAGCGTAGTTTGATTAAGCGCTTGGCCTAATTGATAATACTTTGGTAATGATGTTGATTTCATATTGACCCATATTTTACGGTAAACTGGATGATACTCAAAATTATATAACTCGGTTAAAAATAGAGATTTTTCTCTATAAACGGACCATATTAACGAAAATACCTAGAGATAGAAAGCATGGAAAACCCCAATCCTCTCATTATTTCGGCTATTGTTGCAATGTCAGAAAATAATGTTATTGGCAAAAATAACCAGCTACCCTGGCATCTGCCAGCTGATCTTCAGCATTTTAAAGCCATTACCACACCACATACTATCCTAATGGGACGCAAAACTTTTATTTCCATTGGCAAACCATTACCAAATCGTATCAATATAGTCATGACTAAGGATCATGCTTTCCGAGCTGAAGGTTGTATTCTTGTCCATAGTATTGAAGAAGCAAGGAAGTGGGCAATTGATCATCACCTGAAAGAAATTTTTATCATTGGTGGATCCACTATTTATCAACAATGGATGCCCTATTTAGATCGCATTTATTTAACTATTGTTCATGATCAATTTGCAGGTGATACTTATTTTCCGGCATTAAATACTCATGAATGGCAAGAAATAACACGAGAAACTCACCCTGCTGATGCAGTCAATCCCTATGCTTATAGTTTTTTGGAATTGACCAAAAAGTAGTCGCACGAATCAAAAACCAAAATCTTTTTCGTTTCATCCTCTCTTACAGCTCACACTAAAGTGCTTTTCATCTTCTAGCCGCATTGCAGTTAAACAATGGCCCCATACACATCCCGTATCCAGGGGGTACACATTGGGAACATCTGCTTGACCACCCAGCGCTGCCCAATGACCAAAAATAATTTTCAAATGAGTATTGACTCGCGTTTTGACTTGAAACCAGGGCAATAATTCTCGTGGAGAATGACTTACCTCGCCCTTATGCGTTAAATTCAATCGACCATCTGCGTAACAAAAACGCATACGCGTTAAATAATTAGTAATACATCGTAATCGCTCGACTCCTTGTAGCCGCTCATCCCAACAATCTGGTTGATTTCCATAGATATTTGCTAAAAAAAATTCTGGGGCATCGCCGCGCAATGCTTGTTCGACTTCTTGTGCGAGTACTTTTGCTTGCGGCAAACCCCATGAAGGAGCTAATCCGGCATGCGTCATTACATAATTGCTTTCATCATGATGTAATAACGGGCAAGTGCGTAACCAATCGATTAATTCATGGCGATCAGCTGCCATTAAAATCTCATCGAACGTATCGTTTGGCTGAGCTTGCGTCACTCCTAATGCAACCGAGAGTAAATGTAAATCATGGTTGCCCAAAACCGTGTGTTGTCTCTTTGCAAGCGATTTCACAAAACGCAACACCTCCAAGGAATTCGGACCACGATTAACTAAATCGCCAGTAAACCACAAATAATCTTCTTTAATATTAAATTGAATTTTCGCAAGCAATTGCATCAATTGATCAAAACAACCTTGAACATCGCCAATCGCATATGTTGCCATTTTTATCCTAAAATCCGATTACTTAATTCAACAAAGTCATTCACTGTTAAATTCTCTGGTCGCAAATGAGATGGTAACTGAATACGTTCCCAACTTTCATCATTGATAAAATCTTTTAAACTATTTCGTAATGTTTTTCGTCTTTGGCCAAAAGCAGTTTTAACAATCGTTGCAAAAAAAGAATAATCTTTAGCAAGACAAGGGTACGCGTGATAAGGGCGCAATTTGACTATGCTCGAACAAACTTTTGGTGGCGGATAAAATGCATCTGCTGATACATCAAATAGCAATTCTACCTGACAATGATATTGCACCATCACACTCAGCCGACTATATTGCTTAGTATTGATATTTGCAGCTAAACGAACTGCCACTTCTTTTTGTAGCATAAATAACATATCCGCAATGATGGTGGTAAAATCAAGTAAATGAAAAATTAATGGCGTGGAAATATTATATGGTAAATTACCAAAAATCCTAAGCAAACGAGCATCCTGTTTAACATTTGCAAAATCAAACGCCAATACGTCAGCTGAATGAATCACTAAATTTCCCAATGATTGATATTGGTGAAGCTCTGCTACTAAATCTCGGTCAAACTCAATCACTTCAAGCTGTTTTATTTTTTTAAGAATTGGAATGGTCAATGCACCTCCCCCAGGACCAATTTCAATTAAATGCTCTTCTGCTTTTGGATTAAGCGCGGTAATAATACGATGAATCACCATACTATCTTGGAGAAAATGTTGTCCGAAACGTTTACGTGGTAAATGGATCATAAACGAGCTAGCGCATCCCGCGCTGGCTCAAATCCATGTGTTGCTGATGATTGAAACCATTTACGCGCTAATGATTTATTTGGCGTTGTACCTAAACCATACCAATACATTAAACCTAGATTATATTGAGCGCTTGCTAAACCATGATTAGCTGCCTGTTGGTACCAATGAAGTGCTTTGGTGTAATCTTGTCTTGTACCTTTTCCGGCTGCGTACATATAAGCTAGCTCATTTTCAGCAAAAGGATCGCCATTGTTTGCCGCTCGGCTAAAATAATAAAAAGCTTGTTCATCATTTCGCGTTGTGCCACGACCGAGCAAATATCGCACACCTGTATCTGTCGTCGTTTCACCTTGGCCAAATGACAGTAACGTAGAATTATACTTGCCTGTTGCACAGCTCACCAACAATAAACCCATCCCCACCATCAATATTAATTTAATCCACATGTCGTAGCGACCTTCTGTATATTCTTGAAAGAATCATTATAATGTGTACACCTAAATCATGTATACAAGGTATCACGCCTGATGTTTCATTATTCTCCCCTACTCACTGATTTTTACCAGCTCACCATGGCCTATGGATATTGGCAATTAAATATGCATGAACAAGAAGCTGCCTTTCATTTTTTATTTCGGCGAAATCCATTTAAAGGAAATTATGCACTGAACTGTGGATTAGCAAATATCGTCAATTTTCTTAATGATTGGCAATTTCATGAAGAGGATCTAGCTTATCTTGCGACACTGAAAAACTTAAAAGATAAACCCTTTTTCCCAAACGAATTTTTAGATTACTTGCAACAATTAAAATTTACCTGTGATTTAGATGCCATACCTGAAGGAACCATTGTTTTCCCACATATTCCTCTCATGCGAGTTCAAGGCCCTTTATTACAATGCCAACTACTCGAAACACCACTCCTAACGATTATTAACTTTCAAACATTAATTGCTACCAAAGCATCTCGCGTTTGCCGCGCTGCAGAAGGACAATCCGTCATCGAATTTGGTATGCGTCGCGCTCAAGGTCCCGATGGAGCATTATCTGCTAGTCGCGCAGCTTACATTGGTGGTTGTGTTGCCACCTCCAATACACTGGCAGGAAAATTATTTGATATTCCTGTGCGTGGCACCCATGCTCACAGCTGGGTAACAGCATTTCCTGATGAATTAACTGCATTTAATGCTTATGCTAATGTGATGCCGCAGAACTGTGTTTTATTAGTAGATACATATAATACGTTAGAAGGCGTAAAACACGCAATTGAAATTGGTCGACGTTTACGTTCTGAAGGAGATGATTTATTAGCGATACGTCTTGACTCAGGTAATTTGTCTGAACTGAGTATTCAAGCTAGAAAATTACTCGACAAAGCTGGATTTAAAAAAACTGGAATTTTAGCTAGTAATTCCTTAGATGAATATGTCATCGCTGATCTCAAACGACAAGGTGCTGCCATATCTTCATGGGGTGTGGGTACGCATCTGGCTACTTCTTTTGATCAACCAGCATTAGATGGTGTTTATAAGTTGTCCGCCTTGCGTGAAAAACAAGGGAAATGGGAATATAAATTAAAATTATCCGAAGACAGCGTTAAAATTTCAAATCCAGGCCGACATCAAGTAAGACGATTTTTTTGTCATGATAAATACATTATAGATGTCATTTATGATTTAGATCTCGGTATTTCTGATAGTCCGCAAGCTGTTGGGCTGACTTCTCAAGCTATCCACAAAAATCTAGATGATACGGATGGCTTTGTTGATTTACTAGAACCTATTTTTCGAAATGGAAAATGCGTGCAAGCAAGCAATACTATCCATGAAATTCGCAAAAAAGCACTTGCTGAAGTTGATTTTTTTCATCATACGCATGGTGAACAAACTTATTTGGTGGGATTAGAAAAAAAATTATATGACTTAAAGAAAGAATTGGTTAACCTGCATACGCCGTAATGTTTTCTCTCAAATGCAAAGAATTAAGCGTACCAATAATCACGCTACTGACGCCAGGTTCTGCTAAAATAAAACGCAATGAATCCGCAACAGGATCTTTCGATTGTAATGTTTGCAAATGACCGCTAGCTAATGCTTTTTTAATCAATATCCCTTTTCTTAAATCATTCGCTTTTTGGATGACTTCACGCTCAGCTTGATGTGCTAAGTTAAAAGCCACCATACCAATATCTGCGTACTCCATTGTTAATAAGCCTCCAGCAATTGTTTTTGATGACATTCCAAATGCGCGAATTTTTCCAGTTTGTTTTAATGCTCCAAGTGTTACAAAAACCTGTTCTTGTTCAATTAATCGAACATCCTCTCCATTCGAATGCACCAACAAAATATCCAAATAATCCGTGTGTAAACGCAGCAAACTTCTTTCTACACTACGGAAAATAGCTTGTTCAGAAAAATCAAATTGAGATGTTTCAGCAAAAAATTCTTCGCCCACTTTGGTAGAGATAACCCAATCCTGACGCTTACCACCTAACAACTTTCCTATTCGTTCTTCACTCGTGCCATAGGCAGGTGCTGTATCAATGAGATTAATTCCCAAATCAAACGCTTCAGCCAGCAAATTCGCTAACTCCTGATCAGAAGGTAATTGAAATGCAGTAGGATAATTTACTCCTTGATTGCGTCCAAATTTTACTGTCCCCAAACCTATCTCACTAACAACAATATTTGTTTGTCCTAGGCGACGCTTTTGCAAAATGCATCCTCCCAGATCGGTCTAGCAAGTGGCGGAATAGGCCATGAACGTAATTCTCGCGTATCAAAAATTTTTGGTTGAATATGTGCAGCTTGTATTTGTATAAGAATTTCTTGCGCCAATTTCGGTGCTAATGCTAATTTAGTTGGCCAAGCAATAGTCATGTTTTGTATCGTTTTGGTATAAGATGTTTCTGGCTTGTAACCATTCTTCTGTAATGGTTCAGCTCTATCTATAATAAATGTAAAAAAAATCGCCCCTGAAAAATCAAGCCATGGAAACAAAGCTTGTAATTCGGTGCGCGCCGCCTTAATTTGCGCATCGCTATCCCGCGTTATCCCATCTTCAGCTATTTGTCCGCCTAAATACCAAATAGTACTGCCATCTTGAGTTCGATGTGTAGTGATGGTAATTCTAGGCCGAGGTCCTAATCCTAAACAATGTCCATACAAAGGATAATCAAATGGCATTTTGACTAAAACCATGTGTAGAGGCCGTCGTTGCATAGCAACATCGCGCGTTTTTAATTTATGAATAATAATTTCGTTTCCAGCGCCCGCTGTAAATACAAAATGCTGCGCTTTAATTTCAATCGATTTTCCTGCCATATAAACGGTTGCCGAAACTAAATTACCTTGCTCATTGAACTTTAATTCATGCTCACAGAGTGGCTCGATTTTAAAAATTGCATCTTGATTGGCTTTCACTAATTCACGTATTAATAAGGTCACATCAATTACCATTTCATCCAGAGAAAAAACTTCTCCTTTGAAAGCGGGATGTTGAAATACAGCAGGATAATTTTCTTTAGTGAGTGCTTCAACTTTATTTGTGAGAGCAAGGTTTGCAAAAAAACCAGCTAGCTTAGAAGTGAATTTATTTTGTGACCACAGATAATGTTGCCTCGAGAGAACAGGCACACGACTTAAATCAATTTCGCCTTTGCCTTCTATACATTGCTTCCAAATATCTGGCATATCGCCCATGGCACGGGCATCACTCGTGAATGTTCCTTGCAAAGCATATTTCATACCCCCATGAATAATTCCTTGAGCTTTATGTGTTTGCCCCCCGCCTAAATAGCCTGATTCAAGCAAAATCACTGCCAAGCCCAATTGTCGTAAGCGATTTAACAACCATAAACCAGCAATGCCACCACCAAAAATTACAATATCTGCTGCTGCATTTTTTGTCATCATACCTCACTCTTTAACCTTACCCAGTCAAGATTAAAGTGAAATTTTACTCCTTTCGTAAGAAAAATAGTAAAATTGTTGGCAATCCATAATCTTTTTAACCTAGGTATATTTAAATGATTGATTTTAAAAAACAATTTGATGTGATAGTAGTAGGAGGTGGACATGCTGGCACAGAGGCTGCGCTAGCCGCTTCACGTATGCAATCCAAAACTTTACTACTCACTCATAATATCGAAACATTAGGCCAAATGTCTTGTAATCCAGCTATTGGTGGAATTGGCAAAGGCCATCTGGTCAAAGAAATTGATGCTTTAGGTGGTGTGATGGCATCTGCAGCAGACATAGCTGGTATACATTTTCGCATATTAAATGCGAGCAAAGGACCGGCCGTACGCGCCACTCGTGCTCAAGCAGATCGCCTGCTTTATAAACAAGCGATTCGCCATCTTCTCGAAACTCAAACTAATCTTTATTTATTCCAACAACCCGTCGATGATTTTCTTATCGAACAAGACCGTGTTATTGGCGTGGTCACCCAAATGGGTTTGAAAATTTATGGAAAAGCAGTCATTTTAACTGCGGGTACGTTTCTAGCTGGCAAAATTCACATTGGTCTGAATCATTATGAAGCCGGTCGAGCAGGCGATCCTCCTGCAAAAACACTCGCTTCACGATTACGCGATCTTCCTTTTCGAATGAGTCGGTTAAAAACAGGCACACCACCACGTATAGACGGCCGAACAGTTGATTTCACTGTAATGGAAAAACAAATGGGTGATAGTCCAACGCCCGTGTTTTCTTTCATGGGAAAAATTGCAGATCACCCCGAGCAAATCTGTTGTTATATCACGCATACTAATGAAAAAACCCATGACTATATTCGTGAGGGGTTAAAGGAATCTCCTCTTTATACGGGTGTGATTGAAGGGATAGGTCCTCGCTATTGTCCCTCTATCGAAGATAAAATTATTCGTTTCGCTGATAAAAATTCACACCAGATTTTTGTTGAACCAGAGGGATTGACTACGCCTGAGCTTTATCCAAATGGCATTTCTACTAGCTTGCCCTATTCGACACAAGTTGAGTTTGTGCGTTCGATACGCGGATTTGAAAATGCACATATTACGAGACCAGGGTATGCGATTGAATATGATTACTTTGATCCTCGCGACCTCAAACCATCGCTTGAAACCAAAGCAATTGCCGGACTTTTCTTTGCTGGTCAAATAAACGGTACCACCGGTTATGAAGAAGCCGCCGCTCAAGGCATCATTGCTGGTATCAATGCTACACGATATATCAATGATCAAGAGGCGTGGACACCGCGCCGTGATGAAGCATATATCGGTGTATTAATCGATGATTTAGTGACTCGAGGCACACAAGAACCTTACCGAATGTTCACCAGTCGCGCAGAGTATCGATTGTCTTTACGTGAAGATAATGCTGATTTGCGTCTAACGCCAAAAGCATTTGAATTTGGATTAATTGATAGCAAGCGTTGGCAGTATTTTGAAAACAAGCGTGTTGCCATTGAACAAGAAAAAGTTCGTTTACAATCCACTTTTGTTCACCCCCATACCAATGTTGCAAAACAAATAGAAAATTTATTAGATGGCCAATTACTAACTCATGAATATCACTTGATTGAATTACTCCGTCGACCCAATATCACTTACCGTGATTTAATGGCGTTTCAAGCTCTTGGTCCTGGACTGGATGATGAAAAAGCTGCGGAACAAATCGAAATTCAAATCAAATATGCTGGCTATATCGATAGGCAACAAGATGAAATTGCAAAATTTAGCCGACAGGAAATAATAAAATTACCAAATGATATTCATTATGATAATGTCATTGGCTTATCCACAGAAATTCGACAAAAATTAACCACTATTCGCCCTGCAACAATAGGTCAAGCATCACGTATTCAAGGTATGACACCAGCTGCCATTTCCTTATTGCTAGTGCATTTGCACAGAAAGCGTGCGCAATGAGCAATCTTCAAGAAATCCTTACTCAAGCATTAGGTGAAAATCAGCTGATTATTCATCCCGATCAACAACAGAAACTCGTGCATTATCTTGAATTATTACAAACCTGGAACAACGTCTTTAATCTCACCGCCATTACTTCTCCCCGAGATCAAGTGTATTTACACTTGATTGATAGCTTGCTTGTGCAAACTCATTTACAAGGTACCTACTGCTTAGATGTTGGTAGTGGTGCTGGCTTACCTGGTATTCCATTAGCTATTATTCAACCAAAACACCAATGGATATTATTAGATAAAAATAGCAAAAAAACTCGTTTTATGACCCAAGTTATTGCCGAATTAAAATTACCACAAATAACAGTGATTCATAGCAATTGCGAAGCTTTTCATCCACAACACCAGTTTGATAGTATTGTTTCACGAGCTTTTGGTAGTTTGCACCACTTTGTGCAAATGACTAAACATTTGCTAACATCTGATGGGCGATTGCTTGCAATGAAAGGAAAATTTCCACAAAAAGAAATTGATGACATGCCAAATGGTTTCATGGTAGAGAATGTCATAAGGTTACATTTACAAGGGATAACGGTCGAACGTCATATCGTGTGCATTCGGCGTGTAAACAACTGAGGATATTTCATTGGGAAAAATAATAGCTATCGCTAATCAAAAAGGTGGGGTAGGTAAAACGACAACCAGCATTAATTTAGCCGCCTCATTCGCTGCTATGCAACGTCGCGTCTTGCTCTTCGACTTAGATCCACAAGGCAATGCAACGGTAGGAAGCGGGATTGGCAAATCGCAAATTCATCATACCTCGACCCAGGTTTTATGCAACGAAGTCGGGATTAAAGATGCCTTGCTTAAGACAGCTTCCGGCTATGAACTATTAGCAACTAATCAAGATTTAATTGTTGCTGAAATGCAATTGTTACAACTACCTCAACGTGAACAACGTTTAAAATCTATTCTCGATCAGATTATTAGTGAATATGATTATATTCTCATTGATTGTCCACCGTCTTTGAGTGTACTAACGGTGAATGCTTTAGTTGCCGCTGATTCTGTCCTCATACCGATTCAATGTGAATACTTTGCCTTGGAAGGATTAAGTGGTTTGTTAAGTACTGTCGAACAAATTCGTCATACCATCAATCATAAATTACATATCGAAGGCTTGTTGCGCACAATGTATGATGGCCGCAATCGTTTAGCTGTTGATGTTTCTACGCAATTACTAGAACATTTTCCAGAACGTGTTTATCGCACCGTCATTCCCCGCAATGTAAGACTAGCCGAAGCACCCAGCCATGGCACGCCTGTTTTACACTACGATGAAAAATCGCAAGGCGCTCTTGCTTATCTTGCTCTAGCTGGCGAGATTGTCAGAAGAGGAGAAAGTCCTTAAATCTCATGAATTCTAAAAACTTACACCACTCGCCTTTAGGAAAAAAATCTACCTATCTTTCTCATTATCAAGCTAATTTACTTTTTCCCATTCCCAGAAAAAATAAACGTAAAGAAATCGGCGTGGATCACACGCTTCCATTTCAAGGCAACGATATCTGGAATGCTTATGAACTATCTTGGTTAAACTCAAAAGGCAAACCTATCGTTGCGGGAGCAGAATTTACGATTCCTTGTGAATCACCTAACTTAATTGAATCAAAATCATTTAAACTTTACTTAAATTCCTATAACAATACATTATTCGATTCATTTGCAGCTGTAGAAAATTTTCTTACTCGTGATCTTACAGCAGCCGCTGGTGCACCCGTTGCGATAAAATTAATTCCACTTAAAAAAGCCTCCCAGGTGATTAACCAACATTTTGTTGGTATCTGTTTAGATGAGTTAGATATCTCTTGTGATACCTATTCTCTCAACCCAGAATATTTAATATTAGAAGATTCGTTGATAACAGAAACGCTCTATTCGGATTTATTAAAATCTAATTGTTTAATTACAGGACAACCTGATTGGGGTAGCATCTTGATAAGCTACACAGGTAAAAAAATACAATCCGAAGGATTATTAAAATATATTATCTCTTTTCGCAATCATAACGAATTTCATGAGCAATGTGTTGAGCGAATTTTTATAGATATCATGCGCTTTTGCGCACCGCAAAAGCTCCTGGTTTACGCTCGTTATACCCGGCGAGGTGGTTTAGATATTAACCCTTATCGAGCAAATTACGATGTTACCCTAGAAAACATTAGATTATGGCGACAGTAAATACGGTTAGTAGGCTATTCCCATCTACAAATGTTTAATTTGGTTTCTGCCGTCACTTTTGCGCATGCGACTCTGCATCGTGTTGCCCACGTTGGGGGCATCCCTTCTGTATATTTCCAAACATATACGCCAACAGAGACGTAACCTTTTGGGCAAGTAATATATTCCGATTTTTCTTTCACGCCATCACATCGATAAGATTTGGTATACCTTAATGTGTTCACGTCTTGTTCTGTCGGTTTGGTTTGGCCGTAACATCGATATATTTTTTGTACTGTAGGAACTAAAGAAATCCCTGTTGCATCTGATCCGAATATAGTTGAAGACATACCCAATAATAAGCTAAACCTACCTAAACCACTCAACAGACTCTTCATCTCGCTACTCCACCATATTTATTACTAGGATAATACTCGCACCTTACAGCTGTTTCTAGGATAATAAACAAACTAAATCATGATGAATGACTATGCCTATAGAAAATGACACGACACAATTTGGTTATCGCCAAGTACCGAAAAAAGATAAATCTAGCTTTGTAGCTGAAGTATTTAGTTCGGTCGCGCCTAAGTATGATCTGATGAATGATCTCATGTCCCTTGGTTTGCACAGACTTTGGAAACGGTGGGCTATCTCCCAAGCTAATTTGCGTCCTGGATTATCAGTACTGGATGTTGCTTCAGGAACGGGGGACCTAGCTAAATTATGTGCTAAAAGCGTTGGTAACACTGGCAAAATCATTGTGACTGATATCAATGAAGATATGCTCACTCTTGGACGAGATAGGCTGACAGATGCCGGTTTTTTGAGTAATGTGCGATATGTTCAAGCTGATGCGGAATGCTTACCGTTTATCGATCATTATTTTGATTGCATCACGATCGCTTTTGGCCTGAGAAATGTCACTGATAAAGCGGCTGCCTTGCTTTCCTTATATCGTGTGTTAAAACCAGGTGGCAAACTATTAATACTCGAATTTTCACACCCTCAATCCGATATTTTTAAGCAAATATATGATTTATATTCTTTTAACATCATACCTAAAATCGGGGAACTGATTACTCATGACCGCGCTAGTTATCAATACCTAGTTGAATCGATACGCCTACATCCTAATCAAGAGACATTAAAGAATATGCTATGTTCTGCTGGCTTTGAAGATGTTGACTATATCAATTTTAGTGGTGGAATGGTGGCATTACACACAGGATATAAGTATTAATCTATGAATAAATTATTTTTTTCTACCCTTACAAAAGCAGTCGCGAACTATCTCAACTTAGATCCAGAATCATCCTCCCGATTACAAAAATTACATGGAAAAATAATTGCTTTTGAATTATTACCTTTTCATTTCACTTTCCAATGTGTATTTAATGAAAGTGGTATGAGCATAGTTTCTAATGATGCTTATCTTGCTGAAACTACTTTGCGTGGTACGCCATTACAATTATTAGGAGTCGCTATTGCCAAAGATCAACGCCAACATTTTTTTGCAGAAGACATTACCATTGAAGGTAATGCTGAAACAGGACAGCAAGTCATCGATTTATTTGATGAATTACAAATTGATTGGGAAGAATATACTTCTCGCCTCATCGGCGATATTCCTGCTTATCACGTGCATCGTTACCTAAATAAGATGTGTGGCTGGGTAAAAGATACGAAAACAACTTTTACACAAAATATCAATGAATACATTCATGAAGAAAAAGCCTGGCTTCCTACTCAAGAAGCCTTACAAGACTTCTTTGCTGATATCGACAAGTTACGCCTAGATGTTGATAGAATCGAAGCCAGACTAACAATGTTATCTTCCGAGGAGCAGCAGTGAAATTTTTTTCATCACTTATTCGCATTATTCGTATCAATTTTATTTTGGCGCGATACAATATTGATGAAATTATACTCGGATCACCGCGTTTTTATCCCATACGATTTTTTATTTATTTAAATCCATTTTATTGGACAACCGGTAAAAATCTTTCTAGAGGAGAGCGTTTACGACTGGCTATCGAACAACTAGGGCCAATATTTGTCAAAACCGGGCAAATTCTTTCTACTCGTCGCGATCTCATTCCAGACGATATCGCTATTGAATTAGCTAAATTGCAAGATCGAGTTCCGCCATTTTCAGGAAAAATAGCGGAAGAAACCATTGAATTAGCATTGAACTGCAAAATCGAAGAAGTTTTTTCTGTTTTTGATACAACAGCGCTCGCATCTGCTTCTATTGCCCAAGTCCATGCTGCAACATTAAATAATGGCGATCAAGTAGTAGTAAAAGTTCTACGTCCTCAGATCAAAAAAATGATTGATCGAGATATTGATTTATTGATGGCATTCGCAAAAATTGCTGAACGTTATTCTTCTAAAGCACGTCATTTCAAACCAAAACAAATTATTAATGAAGTTGCCCAAACCCTCTATGATGAACTAGATTTAATGCGTGAGGGAGCGAATGCTTCACAATTGCGTCGTAATTTTGCTAATTCAAAAATTTTATATATACCAAAGATTTATTGGGAGCACTGCCGAAATAACATTCTAATCATTGAGCGCATCCATGGTATACCCATTCATCATATCGAGAGCTTAAAACGTGCCGGCGTCAATATGAAAAAACTAGCTCTTTGTGGCATCGAAATTTTCTTTACCCAAATCTTTCGCGATAGTTTTTTTCATGCTGATTTACATCCTGGTAATATTTTTATATCTGATAAAGATCCAGAAAATCCCACTTATATTTGTGTTGATTTTGGCATCGTCGGCTCACTGAGTCGTCAGGATCAACGCTATATTGCTGAAAACATGGTAGCTTTTTTTAGACGTGATTATCAACGAGTTGCAGAATTGCATATTGCTTGCGGTTGGTTACCACCCGATACCCGGGTTGATCAATTTGAAGGCGCCATTCGTAGCGTCTCCGAACCTATTTTCGAGCAATCATTACGTGATATATCGTTTGGTCAGCTATTACTGCGTCTTTTTCAAGTAGCTCGTCGATTTCAAATTAATATTCAACCGCAATTAGTATTACTCCAAAAAACATTATTAAGTATTGAA
>MGXV01000040.1:0-37576 GCA_001801485.1 Gammaproteobacteria bacterium RIFCSPHIGHO2_12_FULL_37_14 | reverse complement strand
TTTTTAGACGTATTTATGAAAATTTGCCGCTCTGGTCAGAACAATTACCCGCCATTCCTTCCTTGCTTTATGAGGTACTAACTGAAAACAAATTACAACAAGAAAAATTACGCTTTCATCAAAACTCATCTAATAATAATGATTATCACCTGCATGAAAAAAAGATAAAAGTAAAATATTTTTTAAGTGGTATGGCAATCACAGTGCTCGTTATAGGGCTATTGTTGTATTTTACATAATCTTCTGAGGCATACCTAAATTCATTGCTTATCTGGAATTTGTATTTCTAACGTATCGCGTTAAGGTAGTGGTCATCTTATCTTCCAGGGCTTTGTATCGCCAACCCATGCCCTTACTGCCATTAATCATAATAACAAATGCCAATGGCTCCTTCTCCGCGGTAACAGTATAACCAGCCAAACTCGCCACGCCAGAAATTGTACCCGTTTTCGCTCTTACTTTTCGCGCGATATATCCCATACGATGCTTCAAGGTGCCATCGACTCCAGCAATGGGTAAAGCGGAAATAAATTCATAGCTCGTTGCATAATGATGAAAAGCAAAATCAAGTACTTGCATCATTTGGGCTGAAGTAGCTAAATTATCGGGAGATAATCCTGAGCCATCTAATACCCGCATACCGGTAATATTCACTCCTGCGCGTTTTGCTAAAATTTGTGATACTGCAAAACTACCATTTTCCCAACTGCCTGGTTCGCGCGTATATAATTGTCCTAATTTTTTAAATAATGCCCCAGCAATGATATTATCTGATTTTTTTAACATGTCATTAATGAGCAATCGTAATGGCTTAGAATTGTGAGCCCCAATTAATGAAAGATTATTAGATGCTGATCCAAACGTGACATTACCGTATACATTGACTGAAAGCCGATTCAATAAATTCTTAAATAAGGCACGATTATATTCTGGAATATCTGCTACAACATAACTTACGCCCCATGCATATTTACCTCGTGGCATACAGCCATCAATAGAAATAATACTGCTAGTATCACCAGTTAATCGCACAGAACAACTTCTTGTCTTTTTAGTTTTAGTAATAACCGAATTTCTGATGGGTGGATAAAAATATTTAGGCGAGGTGACAACTTGTGCAGCACGACCTGGAATCTTAGATGGCGTCACTTTAAAAGAAAGACAATTATGATTAATGATACTAGCGCTAATAGGCGCAGCATAACAATAATTAGTATCTTTCCATACCCATCCTGGACCATAAAAACGTTGATCATAAGCAGTATTATCGATGTAAACATTTCCTGCTACGGCTCTAATTTGTTGAGTCTTTAAAGACAACATCAAATCCACTAAATCATAGTAAGTTAAAGTCGGATCACCACTTAAAACAATATAAAGATTACCTTGTAAAATCCCATTCTTTACCGACTTTGCATCTGTCAACAGTTGGGTAGAAAAACGATATTCAGGGCTTAAATAAAGTAAAGCCGCTTCAGCAGTAAAAATTTTTAGCGTACTAGCTGGAGTAAGTGGCTGATGAATATTACGAGCATAAAGCATATCGCCATATTTCATGGATTTCACATACACAGATATATCGGCATTGGCAAGATTAGCGCTGATAAGCTGATTAAGCTCACTATTTAATTGGGAAATGCCATATACTGTTGAAAAAGTAATAGGAACAGGTTTAGAACGATACCGCTTGCCAAGCGCAATATTATTCAATAATAAAATCATTCCTAGTAGGAATAAGTAATGCACTAATTTCATTTAGTCCCCATCATCCACATTGATTTTAACCGCCCTTCCAGCTATAGCTAGGTTAGCAGAAATTGCTACGATTTTATTCTGAACATTTGTAAAAAAAATGTTCCAATATGTTCTTAATACCATTGCGCTTGATTTACCTTAATATGCTATATTTAGAGCACTGTAAGACGGTTAACATTCGCATCTTGCAGTGCAATGGGTATATACTACTATCTCTTCTTGGAGTGTAGCATATGTTGAATTTCAAAAAAATTCTTGGTCTTGAATATTTCACCAGCGAACTTGATAAATTTCTTGGCAATTTTAATGCCTCACATCCAAAATTGTCTGCCTCGCAGCATGCGGAACAGAAAAAATACGAACGTATTAACAAACTACGTGATTCTGCTACGCCCTACCAAAAACAAACGACACTATGGGACAAATTCTAGAGGCTTTTGATGCAACGCTTAATTAAGCAATTTATTCCTTTCATTTTTATTGGCATTGCTATTGTTGCATTTATTTTTGGCATTATGCTTCTAGCTTATTTATTTTTCTTTGGCGCTATTATTGGATTGATTTTATTTATTATCACTTGGATACGAGAAAAATTTTTTCCGGTAAAAACACCCTTGAAACCGACTAAAAAACCCGGTAGAACTATCGATTCTAATGATTGGAAAGAAATGTAATCGATAGACTCTCGTGTTCTTAGATTATTATCTCAGCGTGTTTTTTGTCGAGAACTATTTACTTTCATTGTACCTTGATGTTTCTTTATCTCATGCTGATGATGGCGCTCTTTCATCTCATGTTTGCGATGACGTTCCTCCATTTCGTGCCTGTGATGACGCTTCTCCATCTCGTGTTTGCGATGACGTTCCTCCATTTCGTGCCTGCGATGACGCTTCTCCATCTCATGTTTGTGATGGCGCTCTTTCATCTCGTGTTTGCGATGTCTCTGTGCTGCAGCTGGCTGATCACTTGCCGACAGAACGTCACTGACATTGCGTGAAGGAGATCGATGATTATTATCAACCGCACCGAACTGGAACCATTCAATTTTCCTATCTTCATTGAAAGTAGCATAGACACTGCCAGCTGGTATAAAAATTAAAAATAATATTGCTACTATTAATTTGTTCATTCTGAATCCCTTTTCTTAATTTTTCGAAAAATATAACCAGTATATACCCATTGCATTGCAGGATGGGATAGTTAGAATTCGCATTTAGCAGTGCAATAGGTATATAGTAAAAATTTGCAAAGCTGATAAGGGAATTAAAATGTCTACCGCATGGCACAAGCAATTACAGGATGGGATCATCAAACAATATAAAAAATCATCTGCATTTCTAACAAAATATGAGCATGCATTTCCCCCTAGTTATCGAGATGAATATAGTGCAGAAATAGCGGTAAGTGATATTACCTATTTAGAATTACTTTCAGAAAAGAACCCCCTTTGGGTAAATCTTTATATTTCCTCTGAAAAACAAGATTACCCCCTACACCTTCGCTTATTTCAATGGCAGCAACCCATACCACTTTCCATCGTCTTGCCTATACTTGAAAACTTTAATTTATGCACATTCAGTGAACATCCGCATAAAATCTCTCTCAGTAATAATCAATTCATTTGGATTAGTGATTTTTCGGTCGAATATACCAAATCATCTATTGAAATTGATAAAATTGCGGATTTATTTCGTGATGCGTTCACTCAAATTTATTTTAGACGGGCTGAAAATGATGGCTTCAATAAACTGATATTAGGATCAGCATTATCTTGGCGTGCCATTACCATTCTAAGAACTTATGCTAAATATCTTCACCAAGTCAGATTTCGTTTTAGTCAATCTTATATTGAAAAAACTTTAGCAAATCACTCAACCATAGCAAAAAATTTAGTTGAACTTTTCATGGCATTACACAATCCTGAAAAAGGTCAAACTAAAAATTTTGTAGCCAATATTGAACAACACATTTTGCAAGCATTAGAAGCTGTCGATAGCCTAGATGAAGATCGTATTCTACGGCGAATATTACAGCTTATTAAAGCAACCCTGCGCACAAATTATTTTCAACTGAACAATGAAAATGAACCAAAAGCCTATTTAGCTATTAAATTAAGCTCGGCATTAGTACCCGAATTACCTTTACCACTACCTTTATATGAGATTTTTGTTTACTCGCCTCGATTTGAGGCAATTCATTTACGGCATACTAAAGTTGCGCGCGGTGGAATTCGTTGGTCTGATCGCTTAGAGGATTTTCGTACAGAAATTCTAGGTTTAATGAAAGCGCAAAAAGTTAAAAATGCAATTATTGTACCGTCTGGCGCAAAAGGTGGTTTCGTACTAAAAAATGCTGCGGCATTCCCTAACAGAGAAGATTTACAGACTGAAGTCATTTATTGTTATAAATTATTTATTCGTGGCTTATTAGATTTAACTGACAACATAAAAGAACAGAAAATTATCCGCCCAAAAAAAGTAGTTTGTTATGATGATACCGATCCCTATTTAGTGGTAGCTGCTGATAAAGGCACGGCAACTTTTTCCGACCTCGCAAATGACATTGCCAAAGAATATGATTTTTGGTTAGGAGATGCCTTCGCCTCTGGTGGAGCCACTGGCTATGATCATAAAAAAATTGGCATTACTGCTAGGGGAGCCTGGGAATCAGTCAAACGTCATTTTCGAGAATTAGATATTAACGGCACACAAACAGAAATTACTGTGATTGGGATAGGCGACATGAGTGGCGATGTGTTTGGCAATGGCATGCTTTATTCAAAGCATATAAAATTGGTTGGGGCATTTAACCATCGCAATATATTTTTAGATCCTCATCCAGACCCGAAAATTTCTTATCGTGAACGTGAACGTCTATTTCGTTTACCTATTTCATCTTGGGAAGATTACAATCCTAAACTAATTTCAAAAGGTGGCGGTGTATTTAAGCGCAGCAGCAAAACGCTTCCCATTTCTCGTGAAATGAAAAATCTGCTCAATATTACAGAAGACCAATTAACTCCCAATGAACTGATCCGTGTTTTGTTAAAAGCACCAGTCGATTTACTATTTAATGGCGGTATAGGTACCTATGTGAAGGCTAGTACCGAAAATGATATAGAGGTGGGTGATCGTACGAATGATTATTGCCGAATAAATGGCAATGAATTACGATGTAAAATAGTGGCTGAAGGCGGCAATTTAGGATTCACACAATTAGGTCGTATTGAGTATGCGCTTGCTGGTGGTTTAATTAATACTGATTTTATCGATAATTCTGCAGGTGTCGACTGTTCTGACCATGAAGTGAATCTTAAAATTTTACTAAACCAAGAAGTTCAGCAAAAAAAATTATCGGAAAAAAAGCGCAATGCCTTGCTTGAATCTGTTACCCAAGAAGTTGCAGACCTTGTACTGCAAGACAATTACAATCAAGCCTTGATTATGAGTATTTCCGCCTACCATGCAAAAAAATTAATTGGTTTACATCAGACATATATTAAAGAATTGGAAACTCAAGGTATTCTGAATCGTCAGCTTGAATATTTACCGGACGATAAAAAGCTCGCTGAGCGCAAGGCTGCAGGGTTAGGGTTAACACGTCCGGAATTAGCAGTTTTGCTTGCCTATACCAAAATACATGTGAAGCATGAAATTTTAAAGACCCAATTAAACGAAGATAATTATTTATCGCAAATAATCGAAACAGCATTTCCATTTGCTATTCGCAAAAAATACAAAAACACAATGAAGCAACATCGACTACACAATGACATTATTGCTACCCAATTAAGTAATCAAGTTGTGAATGAAATGGGCATAACTTTTGTATATCGTTTACAAATTGAAACTGGAGCCAATGTTGACGCTATTATCCGTGCCTATATCGCTGCGTCACAAATTTTTAATAGTAAAAAATTACATCAACTCATTGAAGAATTGGATTTTAAAATTCCTGCTTCCAGTCAATATGAAATATTTTATAATCTTAGACAGCTTATTAATTTGGCAACACGATGGTTTTTACATGGTAAACATTTGCAAGGTGATTTAGAGACAATTATTAAACATTTTTCATCCCGCGTAAAAAATATTGAAGAATTAATTCCAGAATTAATGGGAGGGCTAACTAAAAAATACTTGGCCACTATTACTGAAAAATTCGTAGCGCTTGGACTACCACAAAATGTTGCGCGGCGCATTGCTACTTATCGTGCAATTTATACTTCATTAAATATTATAGATGTTGCTACTGAACATCAATTTGATTTAATCAAAACAGCTAAAGTTTATTTTTCTGCTGGCGAACGGGTTAATTTGCTTTGGTTTCGCGATCAAATTGCCAACGATTTACGTGAAGGCCATTGGAATACATTAGCGCGCTTGACCTTGCGCGATGAATTAGACTTTGCACAACGCACGCTGACCGCTACCATTATGAAACAAGATAAACATGAACAGAATGTTTCGGCATTGATTGAAAAATGGGCTTCTCGTAATAAACAACCATTAGAACATTGGAACAAGTTGTTGACCCTCCTTCATGAAAGCAACAGCATTGACTATACAATGTTCTTTATTGCGATTAAAGAATTGCTCGGATTAATTCACATTAGCATCGTATGACGGTATTGACACTAAAAAATATTTAATTTTATCTTACACCAAATAAATTTTTATGACATAATCCTCGCCTAATAGCTTGATAGAATATTCTTGAAATTTCGCTTATCCAGGTTTTTTGGCAAGCTGCATGAAGACAAAGGAATATATTGTATATGGATACACGAGCAATCGAATTGCAAAACCAATGTGACCAGTTATTAAAAAAAATTACCAGTGAGCTTCCTAATAATCCGTTATTAATTCTTGACGCCAAACATTCACTTAGTTTTCTAAAATCGCATCTTGATATTATCGTGACGTCAACCGATCCACTTTGCGCCGAAAATACATTGTTTTTTGTTAAATTTTTAGCAGATAGATGGGAAAAAATCCTGCTTATCAGTAAACTTATTTATACTAATACGCAACATCAGTCTATTACCAAACTATACCTGCAACTAGCTCGACTGATTGCTCCATTTTACAATAAAATTCCCTATCAACTATTGATGCCAACGATTGAGGTTATTTGCAATGATATTTCAGCCACTCAGTTATCGGAACTCCAACTCCATGAATTTACATTAAGTGACGATAATAAACGATATATTGATGTCAGCTCCTGTTTACAGTTTGCAGAACAAGATGGATTATTAAAACATACTAGCTCATTTGACGGTCAAGCAAAAAAACTAAGCGAATCCGAAGCGAATCGAATTATCCATCATTCAAAATTTACAGAAGAATACTATTCTGCCATCATAAAATATGTCGATTTTAAAAAAAATGGTGCGAGCTTTGGTACAGCATTATTTACCTTGAAAGAAAATTTGTATAATGGCGGCTCAGAAAAAAAAGGCTGGGACTATGAATATGATGCTGGCAAAGAAGCTAATATTGGTATCGCGAGCTTCTCAAAATATTTAGACCTCTTAACTTCTGATGAACAAGCCTTACTCTTATCGTTTACCGCTCCAGATCTTCCAGAGAAAAATTTTGGTGAAATTTGGAAATTACTAGCCAGACCGATCGATAGTGATTATCGGCAAGTCGCTTTTTGTACTGGAAATTGCGCAAATGGTATTGATCTAATTTTAGATGCAAATCCTATGCTATATAACATTTATCCAAAAAATTCTGTCGCTTCTGATATATTTATTGAAGATTTAATTGAAGTGCTACATGCAAAGAAAGAAATTCTCGACCACCGCTTACAGCAAAGTGATTATCAAGTTCAATGTAGTTATGATACTTATGAAAACTTCCAGCCATTGTTTTGTGGCATATTTCAAAATGGGGTACAGCTGATTAATGGTCTACAGCAACTGACAAGAAACCACCGTATTATGTTAATAAAGGTTTTAAACAATAATTTAGCTAATATTATTCAGAGTGGTGAACAATTGGCTGATATTATTCGTGCTCTTCCTATCCATAACCGCTCAACTGTTATTACCGCCATGAAGCATAAGTTTCAATTTTTAACGCTACGGGAATCGCTATTAAATGATATTATGCAAATGCTTCCAAACGAAGAAGACCAGATTGCGCTGCAAAATAATGTCAATATTATAAAGCAAAATCTTCATTCTTTTTTTCATTTTACCTTTACTCATTCTAGTCATTTGAATGTTTATGATTATTCAAGAATCGAATCTTTTTCTAGCACTCCAGCAGAAAACTTAGGGAAAATTATTGGAATGACATTGTCAATGGATGGCAATATACTGGCAGTAGCCACACAAGAAAAATTAAATAACATTCATTTAATAGATGTGCATTCAAATCAAAAAATAATGACCTTTCTAGGTGATGGTTTCGTCTACGATGACTATTATAGTGCAAGCCTATCTATCACCCATGATAATAACTATTTAATCGTTTCTTATCATGCTTATCCTTTGAGCGTGGCGGATATGGAACAACTTTCCTTGGTGAGACGTGGTTATAGCCTGATAGATGTCTGGGACATAAAAAATCAAGCTAAATTACGCTTTGATTCATTGCTTGATCATCGCACACCGCTACCTTTTGTTCATCTTGTTTCCAATCATGAGTTTATTGTTGGGCACGAAGATAGTGATAATCATTATCATATCTCACGCGGAAATTCCTCCCTATTTCTCTATAATATTATTACTAAAACTAGAACACCTTATTATTATGATGCCAGTAATGATCCATTTTTTTTAAATACTGCCTGTTCGCCAGATAGTAAATTATTTGCCAGAATCACTTGCCCCACTCTAGAGATATCACGTTTTAGCAATCATTGTCATTTAACACTATATGACACTCAATCAGGACATAAAATTAGCAACATGCCGATTTTGAAACCTAATAGTAAATTGATTTTTTTAGCAAATAATCCACAAATTCTTTACATTAATGATGAAAGTGGCATTCAATTAGTAAATTACATAACTAAGGAATCAACTACCATTTTCATTCATCCTTCCAATGATGTTAAAGATAATTTTAAAAATATCGCTCTATCGGCAGACGATCATTATCTTGCCATTGCCGATTGCCCAAAGCTGAGCATACAAACGCATCAAATATCTATTTGGGATTTAAAAACCGGACGTTGCATACATTCATTTTCACAACCGAATGTATGCGATATCTTTTTTAGCCGAGACAATGCTAGCCTATTTTCCTTGCATCAGGATGGAAAAATTAATATTTTTAATTTCCCCCCGTTGTTGCAATCAACCAACCATCCGGCAAATGAACCAAATTATAATTTTTATCAAAAATGTTAAAAAATGGTATGTTTTAACTCATTCACAATGAATCAGTCCTTTCTCGGTCATGACTGCTTGCAAATTGATGTCCCAAGGATCCGTAGGCACCAGCTCTGCTTGCTGAAATGCAAAACATAATCCCATCATCAATGGCTTTTTGCTCAACTGATGCTGATGTAAAAAAGCAAATGTTCTATCATAATATCCGCCTCCCGTACCTAATCGGTGCCCGAATGAATCAAAAACCACGATAGGCACAATCACCAAATCAAGATCTCCTACTGGAATTTTTCTTAAGGTATTTTCTGGTTCAAGAATCGAGTATCGGTTTGTTACCAACTTGTCTCCTTCATCATAACGAACAAAATACAGTAATTTTTTTTCAGTTAAAATAGGTAAATAACATGATTTATTGGCATGCCAAATTTTTTGAATTAATTGCGTTGAATCAAACTCATCTCTAAACGGCATGTAACAAGCAATAAAATTACTTTGTTTAAAAACGTCCTGGTCAACAAAATGATCCGCAGCGGTATGAGCTGCAAGCTGTCTGATTGGGTTAGAAATTTCTCTGCGTTTAGCATAATATTGTTTTCGAAGTTCTTGCTTTAGTCGAGCAGACATAAACTTCAACCGTTATATTTAGAGATGACGTTAATTAACATCTAAACAGAAGAATATTTTACGCTTAGACAATATTCAACTTAAGTATAGATTAATTCTGTTTGTGTCGAAGTATTTATCGCTTTATCTAATTTATCTTGCAAGATAACGATATGCTGATTAATTTTATCCATTATCGTCGATTTTTGTTGATCTTGTAATAGCAGCTGATGGGTAATATTTAAAGCGGTAATAATAGCGATACGTTCGAGATTAATTGCTTTTCCAGAATTTTGAACTTCCGCCATTTTTTGACTAAGCAATCCTGCTGCTTGCTGCAACAACTTCAATTCTGATTCTAAACATCGAATAGAATAAGTTTTTCCTAAAATTTCTATTGTTGAATTTACCGTTTTATCAGTCATTGTTTTCTCTCTCAATTGCTTTCAGTTTAGCAACCAATGTTTGAATTTGTGAGATCGCTTTTTGTTGTCTCGCCATTAATAATTCTTTCTCACGAACCAGTAAAAATTTACCTTGGTGTAATTGTTGATTTGAATGTTTGAGTTGATCGTATTGATCCACTAATTTTTTTATTTGCTTCTCTAAACGGTGTAATAATTCTTCCATGATTATAACCTTATCATATACAGCAAACCTTATCACCTTGAATCATGTCTCTAGCTATGGCAAGCTCATATTGCATCGTATAATATACCTGCTCGAATATAAAGTGTACAGAACATGAAAAATATTACCAAAAAAAAAGAATGGCAGTTACTTGCGCAACACTATGCTGAAATTGCGCCTCAACATATGCGCACCTGGTTTCAAGCAGATCCTAATCGCTTTACTCAATTTTCCATTCAATCCGGTAATATTCTGTTTGATTATTCTCGGAACAGAATTCTTCCGAAAACAATCACTTTGCTTGCTCAGCTTGCAGAACAAATGCATTTACCAGAGAAAATCGAAGCGCTTTTTACTGGAAAGCCAATTAACCTTACTGAAAATCGGCCAGCCTTACATACTGCTTTGCGAGACAGCCGGCGCACTCCGATTTCAATAAATGGCGAAAATATAGCAAAATTAATTAGTGATGCACAAGATAAAATGCGTTCTTTTGTAAATGCTATTGTGACACAACAATGGCGTGGAATCACCCATCAACCCCTTACCTATATTATTAATATTGGCATAGGAGGTTCGCATACTGGTCCCATGATGTGTACACATGCCTTGAGACCCTTCGCTATTAATAATTTAGTATTTCACTTTATTTCCACTATCGATAAATCATTGTTAGACAATATTTTGCAGCAAATTGATCCTGAACGTACATTATTTATTATTTCTTCTAAATCTTTCACCACCTTAGAAACTCTAACCAATGCTCGTACCATTCTGGATTGGATGAAAACTAAATTTGGGAATCAAGTCATTCAACATCACTTTATTGCGATCACCGCATCCCCTACAAAAGCAATGGCCTGGGGTATCCCCGAAGAAAATATTTTTCCAGTATGGGAATGGGTGGGAGGACGTTATTCCATATGGTCATCCATTGGTATACCACTCATGTTGATGATAGGTGATAAACAATTTGCTGATTTTTTGCAAGGCGCGCATGAAATGGATGAACATTTTCGCCACACTGATTTGACGAAAAATATGCCCGTCTTACTTGCTTTGCTCGGCATTTGGTATATTAATTTTTTTGGAACATCTGCGCAGGCTATCGTGCCTTACGCAAATGCTCTTCGCTATCTTATTCCTTACTTGCAACAAGCAGAAATGGAAAGCAATGGTAAGCGAAACAAGCTGAATGGCGATGAGATATACTACACGACGAGTCCGGTTATTTTTGGTGAAGAAGGATGCAGCGGTCAACATACTTACCATCAGTTATTGCATCAAGGACCTCATTTTGTACCCGCAGATTTTATTTTAATTGCGCAAACAACTGCTCTACTTGATCATCATCAAGACATTCTAATCGCTAGCGCGCTTTCACAAGCTGAAGCTCTCACCCAAGGAAAATCCCATGAAGAAGCCTATATTGAGTTATGTCAAGCCAACTATTCGCATCATGAGGCTAGCTATTTAGCTCATCACCATACCATTCCTGGAAATCGTCCTTGTAATATTATATTGATGGAATACCTCACTCCAAAAAATCTTGGCGCGCTGCTTGCCTTATATGAACATAAAATTTTTGTTCAAGGTGTAATTTGGGAAATTAATTCATTCGATCAATGGGGTGTCGAACTGGGAAAACAGATACTGCCTAGCATATTAGAGCAAATACAACATCCTTATGATCCTAACAACGCTAGTCTGACTAGCCAAACTCTCATCGATTACCTAAGAAAAATGCGTGGTGCTCGATGAAACAAAAATTTGTCTATATACTTATTCTCTGTACGATGATCGGCTGGCTAGGTGCATGTGGTCAAGCTGGCAAATTATATTTACCAAAACAAACTGCACACTCTACAGAAAAAATATAATCGAAACTTAGCAGGAATTTTTTTGTGCAAAAAAAATTAATTACATTCACTAAAATGCATGGTCTAGGCAATGACTTTGTTATCATCGATGCCACTAGTCGCTCTGAATCCCTCTCATTGCCTATTGTGCAACTTGCTGATAGGCATAGAGGAATTGGTTTCGATCAACTCCTATTGATAGAGCCTTCAACACAGGCAGATTTTTTTTGTCGTATTTTTAATGCCGATGGTAGTGAAGCAGAGCAATGCGGCAATGGTTTGCGTTGTGTAGCACGATTCATTCATGAAAATAAACTATCGCGTCAGACCACCTTCCAAGTAGAAACAAAAGCAGGCATGTTTGCTATTACTATTCAGGATGATGATCATATTAGCGTGACAATCGATGTTCCCAAGTTTCAACCAACAGTAGTTGAATTGCACAGCAAATTTTTTCCTTATCCATTAACTGCTAATATTCTTTCATTAGGAAATCCACATGCCATTATTAACGTAACTGCTGTTGATGCCATCGCCATCGAACAACTCGGCGCAGAAATTTCTTCGCAAACAAACTTTCCTAATGGTATAAACATAGGCTTTGCACAAATATGTGATTCTCATCATGTTCGCTTGCGAACCTATGAGCGCGGAGTAGGTGAAACTCACGCTTGCGGAAGCAATGCTTGCGCTACTGCCTATGTTGGTATTCTAAATGGCTGGTTAACTTCGCCCGTTAGCATTGAATTTCGTTTTGGAAGCTTGTCGATAGAATACGATGAAAAAAACAAATTTATTCGCATGATAGGACCAGCTACCAAGGTATTTACAGGTCAGGTCATGATTGAGTGATGTGAAATCCCCATTCAAATAATCGGCACAAGGGAAATTTTCTTCCTCACACCTTCTTTTTCTAGTAATACGCCTGACCGATCAATAGATACAACTTTTGATCCATCAATAGGTAACACATCCCCAGTTGAAACTTGGTAAAGATTTGTCTGGTAACCTAGTACAGCACTCCATCTAGACTCTAATCGTGAGATAGATACCACCGTATAATTAACTTCTTGTGGTGGTTGAGATGTGATAGGTAGCGCCGTGGTAACACTCCCACCAGCAAGACTTTGGGCATATCCTCCTTGAACAACCTGAGGAGGTGGTGGAGGGGACAAAAGATCAATAATATTTTTTTGTGCCGTAATAGTACCTAATTTTGCATCGATAATCGCTTTGTTAGTCTCAGCAATCTCGCGTTCGAGTCGCAACGCTTGTAATTCATTTAAAGCAGCGATGTATTTAGCTTCGATTTGTTTCTGTTGGGCAAGAAGTTCCATTTCTCGTTGCGACATCACTGGCTTTGGCAAAGGTGCTGGTTGTGGAACCATCTGCTGAATAGGGGGTGCTGTACTAGCTGTTTTTGGTAATGCAGTTGTATCACTGCCTCCTCCAAATAATCCCTTTAATTGCCAGAAAAGTATAATAACGATCAAAATAAGCACGCCAGCGATAAATTTCTGACGTGTTGTCATATTTGCAAAAAATTGTAATTTATCCTGTTTCATAGCTAGCTACCTAATGCTTCCATAGTAATTGAACCCGAAATACTGCCATTGTTGATCGATAAATTCATTTGTTTCATTACAAAAGGAAGATCTGTAAACCGTGTTCCAATTAAAGCTAACATAGCTGGCGATAGATTATCCAGTGTAATAGTAAAAATTAAATCTTTGTAAACTCCTTTATTAGTAATCGTTCCCATTTGTAAGCGATTTCCAGGATAGATACTGGCTAAATTATCAATAAATCGAGACATGACATCATTCAGGGAATAAATCCTTTGTGGTCTAGGACGATTAGCTAAAGGAAATGTTATTTTAACGAAAATTCCTTCCGATTTGATCGTTACTGCTGCAGCATTCAATTTCGCCCAATTAGATAATACTTCAATTTTACTGCCTCCCGATTTTACCAATGCTGTCAGTGATCCATTTGAGTAATTAATTGATTGAACCGTCCATCCTGGCATGCTGTATAAACGTTCTATTCGAGGAAGTAATTGAATCATTTCACGAGAGGGATCAGGAGATTGTAAGGTATTAATAAATGCTTGATAGAGATTTTCTCTCGGCACAATTTGTTCAACAATCTCAGGCTTGGCTGTCAAGTAAGAATAAACCATCCACAAAGAACCTAAAATAATAATAACAACTAATATTTGCTTCAGTGGAAAAACACCAATTCCATGTGCTTTTAAAACAGTATCTACTAAACGAAACTGATAAATTTTAAGTAGTGGCAACGCTGGAAAAACAGGTTGATCTAAAATAGTAAATGATTTAATCGAGGTAGTATCAAAAGAAAATTTTCCATTTTGAGGAAATTGAGTAATGGGGACATCCCCATAGATATAGATTTCAAAATGGTTCTCTTGAGTAAGAAAAACCACTAACTCTTCAGGAATACTATCAATAGGAAATGTGCCATCTAAATACACCGCGCCTGCTTTCACGATGACTAAAATAGCTTCAGATGTATTTGGAATAGCTTCACAATAAATAAGATCACTTGGCCGCTTGAAATAATGCCAAAACGATTCCCCCAAGAGATAGCCAACATCTGCAGAAAAAGCCACTTCAAATTCGTCAGCGCTTTTACGCTGCATCGTAATATATTCACCATAGCTTTTGCTCAATAAGAGAATATCGCGTTTTAAAGCACTTTTATTTTTAGCGGGCATCACATCGCGATAAGACGGAATAACAAAACGTTCGCCATCATCGCGAGTGATATAAGGCATTAGGCACTACCATGCAGAATAATGGGGGTAATTAATATCACGGTTTCGATACTTCCTTCTATCGAAGCTTTACCGCCCAAGGCTTGAGAACTAAGAAATTGAGTTGCCCCAGTTTGATTAGAAACTTGCCTGAATCCTGACAGGATCATGGTATCGCCTGATCGAATCAAACTACGTTGGTTGAAGCTTTTTGCTGAAATATTAGGGAGTTGGACTTGAGAACCTGATTGGCCAAATTCTTTAAAGCCATCATTCGTCGATAAGTCTGCATTCACTTGTAAATAAATATTATCTTTCAAAAGTTTCGGTAAAACATAGAGCGTTAATCCCGTGATCACCATGCCTGGTGTCACTTGTGACGTCACCGTATTTTGTGCTGCCGTGGTCGTTCCTCCAGCACCTGTTGATGTGTTTTGAATACTCGCCACATACCCTTCCGACTTAGTAATACGAATAACTGAGACTTGATTATTTAAACAAATGACTCGTGGTTCGGTGACCACCGAAGTTTTTCCTTGTTGATTCAAGGCATTCAACAAAATAGTCCAGCTAGGAATTTGATTTGCGCGAGAGGGATTGACCATGGTACCAAATTGTGGGGCGTTCGAAGGAATAGAGGTTTGTCCCAACGGTAAGGTAAGTTGTTCCGGAACAGCCGTAATAGCAACCGGTGTACCATAATTTGCGTTTACTACAAAGGGCGAATTATGAAAAGCATTCGCTACCATTTGCCAATTGATACCAAAATTATAATCATTTTCTAAATTAACTGATAATATTTGTATTTTTACTAACACTTGCTTAGAAAGATTATTATTTAAATTATAAATATAGCGACCGACCAACTCGACATTGCTTGGTCTATCGCGCACTGTCACCGAAGTAGTCGATTCCGAAACCATAACTTTACCTTCGGGTGATAAAATTTGTTTAATCGTTAAATCTAAATCTTTCCAAACAGATAATGTGCCTTTCAAATTGCTATACTCTGAATCGGAAGAATCTGAACTAACATAATTCGACACACTTCCAGTGGTGCTCGAGCTAGTACTACCTGCCCCAGCTGTACTACTACCCGATGTTTTTCCCATTAAATAATCTGTGCCGCCTGGCATGAAAGCAATATCAAACGTTTTAGTGATAAAAGCCTGCCAATAAATAGAATTTTTCCGAACGCTGTACACAAAACCGGTTTTAGATGCTAATAAATCAAGAGCACCTTTAATTGTTCCAGAATAATTCATGCTAATGTTAACGGTTTGATTTAATCCCGTTTGATATTTTGTCAACACGTTATTATTGGCACCACTGGCAACCGTACGGCTGTAATAAGAAAATGGCAATTGATCGCCGCGAATTAAGATATGTGCCCGCAACCAAGAGGGTTGTCTTTCAAGACTAATAGGAGTGGTATCGACATATAAGCCTGGCTTAACAACTAAAGG
Organism: Gammaproteobacteria bacterium RIFCSPHIGHO2_12_FULL_37_14; assembly: GCA_001801485.1. The sequence goes on along the minus strand of MGXV01000040.1, from coordinate 21,133 downwards.
CGATTTCGGTTTAACCGAAACATCTTGCTTACGGATTGCCTCCTCAGCTTTAATTTTGACATCAGCAATATTTCCTTCAGTTTGATTATAAATTTGTGATTGACATCCTGCTAAGACAAGTGCCACTGTACAAAACCACACAACCCATCTCATTAACATGAATACGTTTCCTATATTGTATGCCTCGGCACAATTGTTAATGTCCGATTGGACATGTACATCACCGCTTGTAATGGAAAGGGTTGTAATAATTTTTCAATTACATTCGGTAAACTTGAACCCGTTACTCGACCATCAAAATTATAATCAAACGGTGCTTTCCAAATGACTCGCCAACGATATCGGCCCATGATACGTTCAATATTTTCTTTGAGCGAACCACTAATACTGACAGCATAAACTGGAGCAGGTTGTCCTAAATTTGCATATTGATTGGGAAAAGCATCGCTACTATAAGCAGCTGGCATAAACGCAGTTTTTTGCTGTACACCCGCTTGAAAAAACGGCTCGCGCGGAATAGCAGATTCAGGTTGTGAAACTTGCCACCCTGCATTTGCATACAGTGGAGCAATAAAAAGAAACGCGCATAGAATTAATTGATAACTCTTCATCACTTGGCATCTCATCCTTATCTCCATGATCATATGCTTATATAGTTTTAATTTTCAAGTATAAGTGATTTAGGATGAATGTGTAAGTAGTTACTTAAATACCTCATAAGTAGAACCTGATGGTTCATCCTTGATAGCACACCGAGTGAAAGCCATTAAGGTCACGCCTGTCGCCAGTGCTTGGCCTGTTGAACCACCTGTGAGTGTTAAATTTGCTGTTCCTTTTTCCGTAACGATTTGCAAACATACTCGCCAAAAATCTCCGCCACCTGGACATGCTTCCCCATAAGCGGCGGTAGTTGCATCGCATTGTGGTGGATTGGATTCTGGACCCGTTGCATAACCAGTGAAACTGCTGATGGGATAGACATTGGGAGTGATGCCGGTAAATGCATCGGTGCTTGTACCTGTACCCGCTGCAGCTCCTGTTCCGAATCCACTCACGGATGCCGGCGCTACCATAATTTGAGGAATCATCTGTGCACCACCAGATATGTCGATTGGACAAGTAGGCACCGGCACGCAACCACCATGATTGTAAACGCCGGCAAAATTTACTGCGCTAGCATTATTTAAATCTTGTCCCGGGATGGAAACATTTCCTACTGCAACGCAATACGGCAAGGTGCCTGAACATGGAGTAATATCTCCTGTGGAACCATAACTGCGATCTTGAGTAATAAAACCCATTGGTAATCTACTCGCAATAATTTGAGCATTCAGACGAGCTGTTGTTCCATTTCCTGTATAAATTGGAATTGAAACTGCTAGTCGCGAACCATCTGAATTGGGATCAGGATACACTTCATAAGCTTCATTCCAAGGACTTGGTAGAGGACTAGGTAAATAGGCTATACCACATTTGCTACCAGCACTGGCATTGCCTTGTAAACAGGCTAAGCTATCAATTCCTGGTGGCCAAGCTCCATGACTAACGTAATATGCAAGCCCTGCATTTAAAATCTGTTGCATTTGTAAAGCAGTTCTATCAATGCGCATGGCTGTCGTTTTTTGTTGCATATAGTTTATACCCATGACTAACAATACGGTAACAATTACCAATACCAATAGCATTTCAATTAACGTAAATCCTCGTCTTGTCATCATGTGATTTTTCCAGGAATTTATCCCTCGCATAAAAAATATTGTTCTCCACTTGGGGTTGTTCCACCTGAGTTTAACAAATATTGTGTAGGATAGGTGGTATACATTTGTTTAAATTGTTTCACGAGAGGATTGATCGGCCAATAGCTTGTCTCATTTTGTGCAGAAGCAAACGAGGGAAGACGTTCAAATATAATATTGCTACCTGTCCCCATTGTAGTACTTCCACAAGAACTACTAGGATTAGCTGGTCCCAAACAATCTCCTCTTAATAAACGCAAATAGAAATTAGCTTGACTAGCATCGCGCAATGTTACAATCACTTGTATATTCCAAATTAAAATAGTGCCAATTTTTTTTGGTCCATCTGCGCTGTTAAGTGAGCGATCAACTGTATGAGGAACGAACTGTACTATATAAGGGGAGCTCGCCGATACAATGGGGCTACTCGGTAATATTTCAGTTAAAAACCCTTCTGATCGTAATAAACTAATCACATTGATCGCACTACCGCCATAAGGAAGAGTTAAATCAGTCCATTTAGCTGGATTTAATTCCCCCGGCACAGAATTCCCGCTAGCGTCTGTTTTCATACTACAATTTACTTCATAATACCTTGCAGCTGCTTGAAATAAAGTATCAACGTTATATCGTACTTGTTGCACATCAGTATCCGTTCGCAATACTCGATATTGCCTTAATCCCATTAAAATAAGTACAGCAGCAATAGCAAGAACCAACATCATTTCCAGCAGCGTGATACCACTTTCTCGTTTGCCAGACTGCATCATGATCGCGTCCAAATTTTCTCCTCTACACCGCACCCATTGCCATGCCGGTAGCATAAATACCTTGAACAATCATAATAATTAATAATGCATCTAGCGTTAAAAACGTGCCGCCAATAATACGCGAAATAAATTTTAATGTTGCTGTCGCTTGTTCAGCACCTCTTATCCCCATACGAATTAACCCTTGTTCGAATCCTTTTACCTCTGCCATCACGCGTAAGCGCATTAAATCTTGCTCCGTTACCAAACCTGTGTCCAACACATCGGCAATATTTGTTTTACCTACGCTGAGTAAGCGTTCCATTACAATTAAATGCGAATGGTAATAAGGATTAGCTTGATGTTGCATCACTTTGACAGCTGATTTAAAAACGACGCCATTGGAAACGAGCAGACCCAATGTTTCCAGCATACGTGCCGCCAAAAATCGTTTATAAAAAGAAAAAGGCGGAAATTTATCCATCAGAGGACGCAGCTCGCCTACATAATTGATCATTAGCCGACGCAATATAATGATGATCCCGATTAAAATTAAAACCATTAGCCACCACCAACTCTCAAGAAAGTTAGCCAATCCCACTAAGCGTTGACCCGCAATAGGCCATTCTTCTAGAGGTTTAATCGTACGGAATTGGACAAATACACTGGTATTAAGATAAATGATCATGGCGCAAGCAATCATCAGCACAAAAAATGGGTAAGCCATTGCTGTCACAAATGATCCCAACGCAACACCACGTTGCGAAAGCATATTAATGGCTGATTTCATCGTTTGAGCTAATGCTCCACCTGCTTCACCAATCCGAATAATTTCAATTACATTCACTGCAAACCAATCTCGCATACCATCAGCGAGTGGTTGGCCTTGTGCAATTTTTTGAGAAATCACTAATGCTACTTCACGATTCAACCCCGTCGTGACTTGCGCAATCATATCGATAGCGCGATTTGCAGGTATCCCTTCATTGACCAATGTATACAGATCTTCAAGAAAAGCGAGTTGTGCCTTATTGCCAAATTTCCATTGTTTAAGTGCCACTACAATTTGCGCGTACGTATTTTTAATTTCATCTAATGAAAGATCCATAATTTTACTTACCTATATAAATAAGTTTTTGCTTGAGTAGCAGGATTAATCGGTCCGACTACTTTTTCAGCATCGAATGGATCACATAATCCCAATTGTATTAAATCAATAGCACGATCATAAAAATTTTCCCAACCATGCTCTTTTAAATATTTTTCCCAATTCAAAGTATCGCATTTTTGAATAAAAGCACGTCCTGCTTCATCAATCCAAATCACTTCGGCTACCACCATACGACCGCCTACTCCAGATCGATTGCACTTTGCACATCCATTACCTCTTGCTTTGGCTCTATCTAATATTTCTTTACCGAGCACAGCTTCCCAATCTGGAAGAAAAGCTTGATGCTTTGGCGAACTACGCAAAGGAATGGCACATCCTTGACAAACTTTTGCTACTAAACGTTGGCATAGCAAACAACGTAGCACACTACTGTCACTTAATAAAACTGGCGAAATCCCCATATCAACCAGTCGGGTAATAATCGCTGTCGCACGATTGGTATGTAATGTCGTTAGTACTAAGTGACCGGTAATCGATGCACGAACCATCACATGCGCCGTATCTTCATCACGCATTTCACCAATAATAATAACATCAGGGTCCATACGCAAAGAGGCGCGTCCCATATTAGCAAATCCTCTATCTTCTTTTTCTGTATTGACTGGAACTTGTGTTGCTGACTCAACAACTTTTTCTACAGGATCTTCGATAGAATATAATTTGGAGGTCGGTTCTACCATTTCCATACAACTTGCTAATGTCGTTGTTTTACCTGATCCCGTGGGACCCGCAACAATAATAGAACCAAAAGGAAGCTTCATTGCCATCTTGATAATGTCAATTTGGTTCTTGGTGTAACCTAACTCTTCTAAGGTTTTGCCGCGTTCTTCTCCCGTGCCAAGAATACGCATGACCATATCAAAACCGCCATGCGCTGGCATACTGGCTAAACGCAAACGAATATCTCTGCCATAAATTTTGAGTGGCATCGATGCATCTTGTGGAACAAGAGGATTAAAGTGAGACGTTGCATGATCTGTTTCTTTATTAAAAGCAACTGAAGCAATTTCGCGACCTAATTTTTCTGACCATTCAGCATAAACACGCAACTCGCCATGTTGTCGCATACGAATTTTGGTATACAATTCTCGAACTTGAATATGAATATCACTGACATTTTGCATCACTGCTTCATACACTAGATCGCGTAAATGTTTTTGTTGATCACTAAATGAAGTAGTCGTTTCACCTTTATGTTTCTTTGCGACATCTTCTTCTTCGCCGCTTGCTAGCAACAAACTTAATAGTTGTCTGGTCGCAGCAAACACTTGACCGGGATGGACACCTTTGCTTAACAATAATGATTTACAATTTTGTACGGTTCGCGATGTGGGATCGGAAGAAAGAATAGTAGCACTTCTCAGAACAACAATATTACCTTGTTCTTTACACCAAATGAGCATCTCATCCATTACGCGGTCTTTCGTATCTAAATCGGAAGGACTACTCAATACTTTGGTTTTAGTAGCAGATGCATACTGTTCTAACAAGGCTAGTTGCTCCTTTTGACCTCCTTCAGGTGGTAAGATAACTTGTACCATACTTAACTCCGTAAATAAAATTCATTACCTTAAGCTTTGTAATCATCCAAAGCCTACATCCTTCCTCTCATTACACCCCACATCCACTAATCAGCATTAGCTGCGCTAAGTAAAGTTACGATCAAAAATGTTTTATCCAATTGCTATGGATAGCCATCTGAAGTCACCACTTTTTGCTTAGGATCTAGATCTGCACATGTAGCAACATCTGTCGAATTTCTTGATTTGATGGTAGCTGCTTTGCTGATAGACGAAATTAAAAGAAAAAATTTACAATGAGCTATAATTGATTCAATAGGAGTGTGAATAGTATTTGTATTGGAAGATTGCATGAACTAGTTCCTATAATTTTAATATATATACAAAAATTATAGCACTGAATCATCTAAGCCAAAAAAATTGGTTAAGTTTTAAACATCTAAATTTTCTGCTTCTAAGGCATTCATTTCAATGAATTCACGGCGCGGTTCAACTTCATCACCCATTAAAGTGGTAAACATTTGATCGGCTGCGACTGCATCTTCTACGCGAACCTGTAATAAACAACGTTTCATTGGATCCATTGTAGTTTCCCAAAGTTGGTCAGGATTCATTTCGCCTAATCCCTTATATCGTTGAATAGTTTGACCTTTTTTGGCATCGGCAATTAACCAGTTGATAGCATCATTTAAAGACCCGATTGATTGTTTTCTAGTCTCTCGAATAATATAAGCACCAGATTGAATGAGTTGATTTAATCGATAACCCATTTCGGCTAATTTGCGATAATCGCTATTTAAAAATAATTCTTTATTAATCAATATGTTATTAGGAACCCCGTGACTAATAACCCTGACATTTGGCAACCACCAAAGTCGTTCGGCATCTTGAACGAGAGTGATCTCATAATAAGCCGATTCGTTTGCTTTTTTATTAAGTTTCTCTTGAATATCCTTCATTAGTTTGTCCATCTCGATCTTATTCAGAAGTTGCACTTCACTAATGACTGGGATAGACATAAGAGCCAGTAAAAATTCTCGGGGATAACGTTTTGCTATACGATTAACAATACTCATTCCAGAATAAAAATCTTTCACTACTTTTTCTAATTCTAGCCCTGTTAAGCTCTTGCCATCTCCCAGAAAAAGCTCAGCTCCTTCTAGAGCAGATTGAATTAACAATTCATCCAGTGATTTTTCATCTTTTACATAACGTTCTTGTTTATTTTTCTTTAGTTTGTAAAGCGGTGGCTGTGCAATATAAATGTAGCCTCGTTCAATTAATTCTGGCATTTGCCGGTAAAAAAAAGTGAGCAATAATGTGCGTATATGCGAACCATCAACATCAGCGTCGGTCATTATAATGACATTATGATACCGAATTTTATCAGGAGAATATTCTTCTCGACCAATACCACAACCCAATGCAGTAATTAAAGTTGCCACTTCAACAGAAGCTAACATTTTGTCAAATCGAGCTTTTTCAACGTTTAAAATTTTACCTTTTAATGGTAATACTGCTTGAGTTTTTCTATCTCTTGCTTGTTTCGCTGAACCACCTGCTGAATCTCCCTCAACAATAAACAATTCTGATTTACTGGGATCTTCTTCCTGGCAATCTGCCAACTTGCCAGGTAAACCAGCAACATCTAAAGCGCTTTTTCTGCGAGTTAATTCTCTTGCTTTTCGAGCTGCTTCACGTGCACGGGCTGCATCTATTGCTTTAGAAACAATGCTTTTGGCATCTTGTGGATTCTCCATTAAAAAATTCTGGAGCTTTTCACCCATGATTGACTCAACAATCGATTTAATTTCTGAGGAAACGAGTTTATCTTTGGTTTGCGAAGAAAATTTAGGATTAGGCATCTTAACCGAGAGTACGGCCGTTAATCCTTCGCGCAGGTCATCGCCCGTAGTCGAGACTTTTTCTTTCTTTATATAGCCTTCTTTCTCAATATAGTGATTAAAAACACGAGTAAGCGCACTACGGAATCCAACTACATGGCTACCACCATCCCGTTGTGGAATGTTATTAGTGTAACAAAATAATTTTTCTTGATAAGTATCATTCCATTGTAAAGCGACTTCAACGATAATTTTGTCTTTTTCAGCATTAAAGTAGAAAATTTTGGGATGAATAGGGGTCTTATTACGATTCAAATCTTCAACAAACCCTTTTAATCCGCCATGATATTCAAAATTATCCTCTCGATTAGTACGCTCATCACGTAGATAAATTTTTATAGTTGTATTAAGAAATGCGAGCTCCCGTAATCGTTTTGCTAAAATATCATAAGTAAATTGAATATTTTTGAAAATCTCGGCACTAGGTTTAAAGGTAATTTCCGTACCACGCTCCGCTGTTTCGCCAACTGGCCCCAGAGATGCGGCTGGTGTACCTAGATGATAATATTGCTCATACATTTTTCCATTCATGCGAACAACCAAATGTAACTGCTCAGAGAGAGCATTCACTACAGAAACACCGACGCCATGCAAACCACCTGAGATTTGATAAGATTCATTATCAAATTTTCCTCCAGAATGCAGTACAGTCATGATCACTTCCGCAGCTGATCGGCCTTCCTCAGGATGAATATCCACTGGAATACCACGACCATTATCTTTTACGGTAACTGATTCATCTGTATGAATAGTAACCCAAATTGCTGTGCAATAACCTGCAAGTGCCTCATCAATTGAATTATCAACCAGCTCAAATACCATATGATGTAAGCCAGTTCCATCCTCTGTATCGCCAATATACATGCCGGGGCGTTTTCTAACCGCTTCTAACCCTTTAAGTACTTTGATCTTGGATGAGTCATAATTTTCAGTCGCATTCGTATTCACAATTTACGCTCCTACTATCTCCGCTATACACCCCTGTTCCACGTGAAACACTTTTACTGTTGTTTGATGGATGTGATCCAGGCATTCGCAAATATCTTTTCGCTCAATTGTAGTAATAAAAGTCTGCGCTTGCTGAGCGACCAACAAGGCAAGAAGCTTAGATCGGTTTTGCCTATCTAATTCTGAAGGTAGATCATCTATCAAGTAGATAAGTCCTTTATTTGTATCTTGTTTCAGTAAAAATCCTTGAGCGAGTATCATAGCACAGATCAATAGTTTTTGCTGACCTCTAGATAAAAATAGCTTTGCTGGGACAGCATTAAAAGTGAGTAAAAGCTCAGCTCGATGTGGGCCAAATTGAGTATAGCCTAGACGATAATCATCCTGATAACTATTAGATAATACCGATGCATAGTCCATCGATTCATTCCAACCAGATAGATAAATAATTTCAAGTCCATCTAGCATTAATAAATGCTGAGAAATTGAAGTGATAAAAGGAGACAAGCGTTGAACATACTCTTGACGAAATTTGTCTAATATTAATCCATATTTAATTATTTCATGTGTCCATGCCTCCAGTTCATTTTTAGAGCATTTTTCCCGGAGAATACTATTTCTTTGTTTTAATGCTCGCTCGTAATGACGCCATGCAGACAAAAAACCCTCATAATGATAGAACAGTCCCCAATCCAGATATTTTCTGCGAAAAAGGGGGCTTCCTTCTAATAATTGATAGGATTGCGAATGAATAGTACGAATTGGCAAATGATTGGCTAATTCAACCATATTAGTTAAATCTCTTTCTGCCAAACGCATTTTTAACGATCCGTTTAATCCTTTTTCAATGCCTAATGATAAAGAATAGGCATGATCGCTCATTATTTGAGCAAATATAGAAAATTTGGATGTTGATTGACGAATCAAGGAACTAATAAGGCTGCTACGAAACGATCGACCGATACCAAGACAATAAATAGCTTCCAGCAAACTCGTTTTACCGCTAGCATTTTGACCATCAATAATGCAAATTCCATTAGGATTGAGTGCTAAATTTATTGCAGCTAAATTTCTAAAATTGGTAATCCTTAAGGAGGTGATAGTCATGATAGTCATTCATTTTAATTCATGATTTTACCAGTTCGAATACTGTCATGAAAGACACTGAATTGAAGTGTCTGAAGCGTTTACCGTTCTTACTGCTTCATGCAATGGTGTGTTTATTCACAACCGCATCGGCATCACCACATACAAACTCTGATCGCTCTCCGCACTTTCAATTAATACGCCATTATTTGGATCGGTAAATGCACAACGAATAGTTTTAGATGTAATTGAAGACACAACATCTAATAAGTATGCAACATTAAAACCAAGCTCGATATTGCTGCCACTATAATCAAGTGTAACAGCTTCTTCTGCTTGTTCTTGATCAGCATTATTGGCGGTAATTCTAAGTTTATTTGGTTCGAGTTGAAAGCGAACGCCACGGTATTTCTCATTAGAAAGAATGGAAGCACGAGTTAATGCTTGTTTAATTACTTCGCGATCTCCCGTTGCAATCAAGGTGCCGCGAGGAATCAATCGGCTATAATCAGGATACTGCGCATTGATTAATTTTGTTGTAAAAATATAATCTGATGTTGTCACACACAACCGTCCATCAGCAATTCCTATCTTAGCTTCTTCTTTATTCTCGTCACTCAATAAACGCATCAATTCCAGCACGCTTTTTCGCGGTAAAATAACTTGTGTTTCAATATTTCCTACTCTTTCATCTTGAATAGAAGTAAGCGCTAAGCGATGCCCATCTGCAGCAACACACTTAATCGCTCCTTTGCTAATATCAAGAAATGTGCCATTTAAATAATGACGAACATCTTGTTGTCCCATAGCAAAATAAGTTTGTGATAATAATTTTTTTAGCAAATGCTGATGAAGCTTTAAAGTAATAGGGTAGCTAATATTTTCTAGATGAGGAAAATCCTGTGTAGGTAAAGTATTCAAAATAAAATGGCTATCTTGCGTTCGCACGACGAGAGAATTTCCCTCTAATGTAAAACGTAACCGCGCACCTTCCAATGAGGTACGACAAATATCAAATAATTTTCGTGCTGATACAGTAACCGCTCCTGCGGTGATTAACGATTCAATATCTACGATTCCAATCAACTCAATTTCTAGATCTGTTCCTATCAACAGCAATTTTTCATCTTTTACTGTCATCAATACATTAGAAAGAATGGGTAATGTTTGTTTTTTCTCGACCACGCCACTGATTGACTGAAGTGGTTTTAATAAAGCTTCACGTTGAATAGTAATATCCATCATTGATTGGCTGCTCCGCTAAGTCGTCAAAATTCTCAACAAATTTGTATAATCTTCTTCAATATCAGCATCAGATTGTCTCAATCCTGCTATCACACGACAGGCATGTAAAACGGTAGTATGATCTCTGCCGCCAAAGGCATCTCCAATTTCAGGTAAGCTATGGTTAGTCAGTTCTTTTGCCAATGCCATTGCAATTTGCCTAGGTCTGGCAACAGAACGATTTCGCCGCTTAGATAATACATCGGCAATTTTAATTTTGTAATATTCCGCAACAGTCCGTTGGATATTATCAATCGTCACCAATTTATCTTGCAAGGCTAATAAATCACGTAATGCTTCTTTGACAAAATCGAGGGTGATAGCCTTGCCAGTGAAATGAGCATTGGCAATAATTCGCTTTAATGCACCTTCTAATTCTCGCACATTCGAACGAATACGTTTAGCTACAAAAAAGGCGACTTCATAAGGTAATTGTATCTTTGTCAGTTCCGCCTTGCTCATTAAAATAGCAACGCGAGTTTCAAGTTCTGGTGGTTCAACCGCTACCGTTAAACCCCAACCAAATCGGGATTTTAACCGTTCTTCGACACCATTTATCTCTTTGGGATAACGATCACAAGTCAAAATGACTTGTTGCTGACTTTCTAAAAGCGCATTAAACGTATGAAAAAATTCTTCCTGCGATCGATCTTTGCCGGCAAAAAATTGAATATCATCGATGAGTAGAGCATCGACATTGCGATAATAGCGTTTAAATTCATTCATTGAATTGGTCTGCAAAGCTTTAACCATATCCGCTACAAAACGTTCTGAATGCAGATACAATACCTTGGCTTTGGCATTGGTTCTCACAATTTGATTACCAATTGCATGCATTAAGTGGGTTTTACCCAACCCGACACCGCCATAAAGAAAAAGAGGATTATAGGCTACCGCAGGATTTTCAGAGACTTGTAAGCAGGCTGCTTTTGCCAGCTGGTTTGATTTGCCTTCAACAAAATTATCGAAAGTAAAATTTGGGTTAAGATTGCTGTGATAAGTATGGTGATCTGTGTATGAAACATTCGCTTTATTTGGTGCTTGAGTCGCTTTTGGTGAAATGTCTAGCTTATGACCATCAATGGCTTTACTTCCAATTTCAAGTAAAACAGAAAGTGATTGATTTTCGCTGAATTGTTTTACTAATTCTTTAATTCGTGTTAAAAAACGCTCAGCAATCCAATCAAGAACGAACCGATTGGGGGCTAACAGTACTAATTTACCATTACCCATTTCGGCTTGCAGTGGACGAATCCATGTATTAAATTGTTGCGATGGAAATTCACTTTCAAGCGCATTTAAACATTTTTCCCAAAGTGATGTACTCAATATGCCTCTCTCCATAAAATTTTTTCAATTAGAGTGCTGGTAATGGTACACCTGTATTAGAAAAAAATGAAACAGAAAGCCGTGGCGTGATAATAGGTGGAAAGATAATTACGATGACAAATATTAATAAACCTCTCATTCTTGTTGATGGTTCCTCCTATTTATATCGTGCATTTCATGCACTACCAGCGCTCATGAATTCTAAAGGGGTGCCGACTGGGGCCATTTATGGCATGACAAATATGTTGAAACGCTTACTAAATGATTATCAACCTGAATACATGGCTGTTATATTCGATGCCAAAGGCAAAACATTTCGAGATGATTTGTATGAAGATTACAAAGCTACCCGTAAAGCCATGCCAAATGAATTGATTCAACAAATCCAACCTATCCACGATATTATTCATGCCATGGGACTTCCATTACTTATGATTGAAGGGGTAGAGGCTGATGATGTCATTGGTACCTTAGCAACTGCTGCACAGAAACAAGGGATACATATTCTGATCTCAACCGGTGATAAAGATCTCGCGCAATTAGTGACCGACAAAGTAGCCTTGATTAACACCATGAATAACACTTTGTTAAATCCAGAAACAGTGAAAGAAAAATTTGGCGTACCCGCAGAACGCATTGTTGATTATCTTACTTTGGTCGGAGATACCTCTGATAATATTCCTGGCGTCCCTAGTGTCGGGCCTAAAACGGCGGCAAAATGGCTACAAGAATATGATTCTCTCGATAATATTATTGTTCATGCCGAAAAAATCTCCGGTAAAGTAGGCGAAAATCTTCGTGCAACCATTGCAAAAATTCCATTTATTAAATCCTTGGTGACGATTAAATGTGACGTTGATTTACCTTTCAATTATGATCAACTAAAAATAAAATCGGCTGATAAAAAATTGTTGATTGAATTGTATAAGGAAATGGAATTTAAAACTTGGTTATCCGAGTTACTTCAAGAATCTAAAGAAAATAATGCTGATCACTATGCAAATTATATTACTATCTTAACAGAAGAGTCTTTGAATGATTGGATTGAAAAATTAAAACATGCAGAACTTTTTGCATTTGATACTGAAACAACTGATCTTGATCCTATTTATGCAAAATTGGTGGGTATTTCCCTAGCAATTTCTCCCAGTAAAGCAGCTTATATTCCTTGTGATCATGATTATCCTGGCGCTCCTTCACAGCTTTCAACTGAATATGTTTTGACTCAATTGAAACCCATATTAGAAGATGCGCATCTTAAAAAAGTAGGACACAACATAAAGTATGATATGCAAATTTTAATGAATTATAATATTTTTTTACAAGGAATGATGTTTGATACAATGATGGAATCGTATGTGCTTGACAGCACCAGTAATCGTCATGATATGGATTCTCTTGCTCTAAAATATCTTGGTTGGCGTACAATTACTTATGAAGAAGTTGCAGGAAAAGGCGCGCAGCAAAAAAAATTCAATCTAATTGATGTAACAAAAGCCAGTATTTATGCTGCTGAAGATGCCGATGTTACATTACGTTTGCATGAACTTTTATGGCCACGTATTCGATTAGAAGCAGGATTAAAATATATTTATGAAAAAATTGAAATGCCACTGGTACCGGTACTTGCTCGAATGGAGTGCTACGGTGTATTAATTGATCCAAAAAAACTAGAAACTCAAGGACGGGAATTACAAAAAAAATTGCAAGAACTCGAACAGGAAGCTTTTTTATTGGCTGGACAAACATTCAATATTAATTCGCCTAAACAATTGCAAGAAATCTTATTTCAACAATTGAATTTACCTATTTTACAAAAAACACCTACTGGCCAAGCTTCTACTGCCGACCATGTTTTACAAGAATTAGCGCTTGAATTTGCTTTACCGCGAACCATTATTGAATACCGCAGTCTAAGTAAATTAATGTCTACTTATACGAATCGTTTAGTCGAACAAATTAACTCGAAAACGAAACGCATCCATACATCATATAATCAATCTGGTACAGCAACGGGTCGCTTATCATCGTCTGATCCGAATTTGCAAAATATTCCTATTCGTACGGTTGAAGGACGTCGCATTCGTCAAGCATTTATCGCCCCTAAAGGATATAAAATTATCAGCGCTGATTACTCGCAAATTGAATTAAGAATTATGGCACATATCTCAGAAGATCCCGGCTTATTGCATGCTTTTGAAAATAACCTTGATATTCATCAGGCAACGGCAGCTGAAGTTTGGGACACGCCCATCGAAAAAGTCACCGCCGAAATGCGCCGTAATGCTAAAGCAATTAATTTTGGCTTGATTTATGGCATGTCTGCCTTTGGTTTAACTCGTCAGTTAGGAATTGATCGTCATGCTGCGCAAAGTTATATCGATCGTTATTTTATGCGCTATCCGCGGGTAAAAGAATATATGGAAAATACTCGCAAACAAGCAAAGGAAAAAGGTTATGTGGAAACGTTGTGGGGCAGACGATTACATACGCCAGATATTAATGCCAGCCAAATTCTTCGGCAAAGAGCTGCGGAACGTACGGCAATTAATGCTCCCTTACAAGGTAGTGCTGCTGATATCATTAAATTAGCTATGCTACAAATTGATCAGTGGTTAACGGAAGCAAAGGTAAACGCGCATATGATTATGCAAGTTCATGATGAGTTAGTTTTTGAAGCACATGAAGACGATTTGCGCTCTATTTCGGATGGAATACGACAACATATGACAACTGTTGCCCAATTACGGGTGCCATTGATTGTAGCTATTGGCATAGGCGATAATTGGGATGAAGCTTCTAAACATTAAGTCCTAAGGAACTCGAGTATGGATGCATTATTACCTTCCCAACCTGAACGCTATTGGCAGCTGATGAAAAGGAGTTTACTCCTCTATCGCAAAAGTTTTTTCAAGACCTTCTTATTTGCACTTTGTTTCGCGGTAATTACTTTTACGCCACGATATATTGCTGTCAGTATTGGCCAGGAATCTTTCATTCCCGGACCATTTCTTAATTCCTACCATCTCTTGTTATTATTCATTGATATCATTGCATTGCCTTTCTTTATTGCAATTGTTTGGCATATGTCTTGTATCACTCGTCAAGTGGATGAACCCGCGCGAGAAGATATGATGATCGGCATTCACAAAGTGATTAAAGTATTTCTTGCCATCCTGATTCAAGCTTTTTTGATATTATGTCTTGCATTTTCTTTTGTCACTTTGCAACGAATCTATCTCCAAGAGTATTTACAATTGATTCAACATACTATTGGTGCGTTATTGCTATCGATGTTTTTTATCCTTCAATTATTTTTACTCTTGTACGTGCAAACATTATTTGTTTTTCTGCTGCCACTGATTGTTATTGAAAAAAATAGTATTCTCAACGCTATCAAAAATAGCATTTTATTAGTATGGAATCATTGGTGGCGAACATTTAGTTTTCAAGCAACACCATGGGCAATTTATTTATTGATTTTACTCACCATCAAATTAATTTTTGGTGTCAATATCCACGTATTTTTTATTCGAGACACCCCTCATCACATCCTTGCTGCTTTATCAAATACCCTTATTTTTGCTCTTTGGATACCTTGGGTTGCTGCAACCCTGTTAGTTCAATTAAGAGATTTGGAGTTGCGAATTAAGCGCAAATAATTGAATATGGTAGCTTCAAAAAAAAATTTTAAAATTCTCCTAGGATTCGACTTTGGCATGAAGCGAATTGGTATTGCTATTGGCCAGTCGATTACCCAAACTGCACGGCCACTCGATACTATTCAGGCAAAAGCTGGCATCCCAGATTGGGATGCCCTCACCAAAATCATTAAAAAATGGCTTCCTGATGCCCTCATTGTTGGTATCCCACTGAACATGGATGGCTCAGACCAACCAATTAGTATTCACGCTAGGCAATTTGCCAATTCTCTTCACACGCGCTATCAATTACCCGTGTATGAGACTGATGAGAGATTAACCACCAAAGATGCCCGAGAAAGATTATTTTCAGAAGGTGGATATAAAGCACTTCAAGATGGACAAGTTGATCGCGTCGCTGCACAATTAATCTTACAAAACTGGTTGGTAGATAAATTAGATAAAAAATAATTCTAAACTAAGGCTTATTGCCATTTCTAGAATTCAATATATTTGGACAAGATTATGTTAACACCATCACGATCACTCTATTTGTTAGGCTTTTTAAGCGTTTTATTCGTATTAATCATTAGCATGTGGTTGCAATACGTTGATGGCTTTGTTCCTTGCCCATTATGCACTCTGCAACGCTTAACATTTGCCTTATTAGCAATACTATTTTTTATTGGCTTTTTCATCCACAAATACAAATTAAGTCGATTAACTATTAATTTTTTATCGACATGCGCAGCTCTAACAGGTGCTTTTTTTGCTGGCAGACAAGTATGGTTACAATTTTTCTCAAACGGCAGCAATACTGAATGCGGGGTTAGTATTCAATATATGTTGCGAATCTTATCCTTTAAAGAAACTGCGCAAAAAATATTTGCTGGCAGTGCCGAATGCACTCAGCGTGGATGGGAGTTTTTATATCTTAACATGGCTGAATGGTCGCTGATTTGGTTTGTTTTACTCATTATCTTTGCAGGTTATCTTCTTAAGAAAGGATAAAAAATATGCTTAAATATACCATCCTTTGCCTCATGATGATTCTACTTAGTTTCACAAAAAGTTTTGCTGAAGATAATGAAGGCTTAGGGCAAACCATTCAAATCTACACTCGCTTACATACCTTTGTCGGTAAACCCTCTTGGTTATTGATTATTCGGGATGTCGATACGAATCAAAATATTCCTTATTTATTTGATCTGAAAAGAGGAACAAATTTTTGGGTAGCATTTACTTACAGCAGAAATTATTTAATTACAGTGTCTGAACTGCAATTTAGTCCTTATCGACGGGATCCATACACCGTAAAAAAAATAAAAAACTTTTGTCAATTGGAAAGTTGGGGACACATTGTTCGAGGCAAATCTTATTATGTTACTATCAGCGGCAATTTAACGCCAAACGCCGATACGTATACTTGTCATGTTTCAAAATATACTGACGCTAATTTTACCATCGTGACGCCTGAATCGATGGATTAAGGAAGAGTAAATGTTATTAACGAATATTCTAGAAGCGATCGGCAATACGCCTAGTGTACGTTTAGATAAAATTGGCAAAGAACTGTCTTGTGACTTATATGGTAAATGTGAATTTTTGAATCCTGGTGGCTCTGTTAAAGATAGAATAGCGATTAAAATGGTAGTGGATGCAGAGAAACAAGGAAAAATCAAACCTGGCGATACACTAATTGAAGCAACTTCTGGGAATGCTGGTATCGGCGTCGCTTTAGTCGGCGCGGTAAAAGGTTACAAAGTCATTATTACCATGCCGGAAAAAATGAGTCGAGAAAAAGAAATTATTTTGGAAGCGCTGGGCGCTACAATTTATCGCACACCTACAGAAGCAAAATGGAATGATGAAAATAGCCATATTTCATTAGCAAAACGTTTGCAAAAAGAAATTCCTGATTCGCATATTCTGAATCAATATACTAATCCTAGTAATCCAGCTGCGCATTTTGAATATACCGCACAAGAAATCTTAGATGATATGGGAAATAACTTAGCCATGGTTGTCATCGGCGCTGGAACGGGTGGCACCATTACTGGCGTTGCCAAACGACTAAAAGCTGTCATTCCGGCGATACAAATTATTGGTGTCGATCCGTATGGCTCCATTATCGGTGGCGGTACCGACGTTTTTCCTTATCTCGTGGAAGGCATAGGGTATGATTTTATTCCTGATGTGCTTGATAATTCTATTGTCGATGAATATATAAAGGTAACTGACAAAGATTCATTCCTAATGGCAAGGCGATTGATTCGTGAAGAAGGATTGTTAGTTGGTGGCTCATCTGGAACGGCTGTGTGGGCGGCTTTACAAGCTGCCAAACGCTTAGATAAAGGTCAAAAATGTTTAGTGATTTTACCTGATAGTGTACGCAATTATTTGAGCAAGTTTGTCGATGATAACTGGATGAAAGAACAGAAAATGCTGCACGATTAACAGAAGCCATGAATGAAATTGAAACGATGATTCGTAATAAAAAAAGAGTTAATTCTGACTAGGAATTTACATGAACAAATTGAAACAACATCTCGCCACTCGCGCCATTCATGCCGGTCAAACACCTGATCCTACAACTGGTGCCATTATGACGCCCATTTATGCGACATCTACCTATGTGCAAACCAGTCCGGGAAAACATAAAGGTTATGAATATTCTCGTACTAAGAATCCAACTCGTTTTGCCTATGAGCAATGCATTGCTGATTTAGAATCAGGCAAATATGGCTATGCATTTGCTTCGGGCATGGCTGCAACTGCCACTATCTTGGAATTATTAAAACCGAATGACCATCTTTTGATATGTGATGATGTCTATGGCGGAACGTATCGTATCGTTGAAAAAGTACGAAATCGTTCTGCAGGCTTGCAAGCAAGTTTTGTTGATTTCACTCATCCTGAAAAAATAGAACAATACATTCGTCCCGAAACACGCATGATTTGGGTTGAAACACCAACGAATCCTATGCTCAAACTAATTGATCTAGAAAAAATAGCTGAAATTGCAAAAAAACATCATTTAATTTCGGTTGTCGATAATACATTTGCCACTCCCTATCTCCAGCGTCCATTAGAATACGGCTTGGATATTGTTGTACATTCCGCCACAAAATATTTGAGCGGGCATTCCGATATTGTTGGTGGAGTGGTCGTCGTCAATCGTGATGATCTGGCTGAACAACTTGTATTTTTGCAAAATGCTGTCGGTGCAATTGCTTCGCCTTTTGATAGTTTCTTGGCAATGCGTGGGTTAAAAACACTAGTTATCCGTATGGAACGTCATTGTACCAATGCATTAGAACTCGCGCGATGGTTAGAAAAACATCCCAAAATTTCTCGTGTTATTTATCCTGGACTCATTAGCCATCCACAACATCTATTAGCCAAAAAGCAAATGCAGCATTTTGGCGGCATGATCTCTGTCGAATTAAAAGCTAACAAAGAACAAACCCTAAAAATGCTCGAACATTGTAAAATTTTTGCATTAGCCGAAAGCTTAGGGGGAGTAGAAAGTTTGATTGAGCATCCTGCCATCATGACGCATGCTAGTTTGCCACAAGCACAACGCGATCAACTCGGAATTAAAGATAATCTCATTCGTCTTTCTGTTGGTATAGAAGCCATTGATGATTTAAAAGAAGATTTAGAAGAAGCGTTAAAGGTCTGAGCTTTCACCGTTTCACATCATGCAACCAGCCTGATTATTGCTGAAATTAAATTATTTTTATGCGTTTTCCCTGATTTAATGATAACCCTCAAAAAATCCTGTTGTGAGATTGCATGTGCAATCAAGTAGCGAACATCTGAAAAATCACACTAGATTATTGTGCACCGTGGTGACGGAGGCCGGTGATTTGCAGGCTGCATAAGTTTTTGCAAGTTTGATTTTTTTGCTTGACATATGCTTTGAAGTATTGCGGATCAACCCAGCGCCGAGTATTCCAATGACGGTTTTCGTAGCCGACACCCACAGACGCCCAGAAGAATAACAATCAACAAAATGAGAAATACCGAGATCCGGATGAAAAAATGGAAAACCCATCGGCTCCTTCAACTTTAACGAGCGGTCCAATATTTTTTTATCCCCAAGACCATTACACACCGTCTGAGCAAGATTGGCCGTAAATAAACACTCGATACCACCGATCACCTTAATCGCTGCCAATTTGTTTTTCGGGCTATCATCGTCACCAAACTCATCATAATGACTATCGTAAAGCTCTAGCGCCTCTGCAAGCAATTGGTCATTAAAATGATAACCTGTTTTAATGACTCTATCTTTTTGTTTGGCAAGATAGTCTTTAAATTCCATGACGGCCACTGCTCCTTCTGCCTCGTTTGTTGATAACTTAATTTTTTCAAATACTTTTTTAAGCGCGATAGAATCTGCTTCTCTGCGTGCTTCCTCTTGTTGCTCCCAACCCTCTGGAAATTGCGCTGTTTTTTGTTTTGCTATTTCAGCTTCACCATCCGGCAGCCCTTTCAAGTAACGTGTGATCATCTCCGCCATTTCTTCATGTTCGCCAATGCTCACATCTATGGCGCCTAATGCAATGGCGAGTGCCGTACCTATGATTTTCCTGCCAGCATAATCTTTCACTTTAGCTTGGCTGGTTAATAACACTTGCTGCATCTCAGGGTGATCTTTTAACATCTTCTCCGCTTCTTCCTTTTTTCCATCCACCACATCTTGCAAGAATTGTTTGAGATGCGGATTTTCTGGTGCGAATAATTTTAAACTTTGCACAGGTTTCTCTGCTGCCGCTTGAGTAAGCCACGCTGCCTTTGACTGACCAGAAATACTGTCTGGAAATAATGCTTGCAATCGTTGGTCTTCTGCGAGCCAATAACGACCGCGCTTTGAGTTGATCCATACTTCTGCAACTGTTTTGCCTTGATGCGCACCTTCAGGGAGGATGGCACTTAAACCAGCAGGGTTAATCGCAGCACGAATAGTAGAATCACTCATGATTTCCGCTTTGTGGTCAATCATCAAGAGGTTAAGTACCGCATTCACATCCGCGCCTCTGGCACAAAGCGCTTTTACTCGATCGAATTGATCTGCTTTTGCTGCGATGAATAACTCTGATTGCCAATACGCTGAATAAATAGCCTGCATGGCGGGTACAGATTGTAGGGCTTTACCTAAATCGGGTATTTTTTCTAGCCTATCAAGTACTGCTTTTTGCTCTGCTTCTGATTTACCGTTGAGATAAGCACACGCCAACGCTGCTTTCTTTTCTGATGAGTATTCGGTAAAGAACGTTAAACAACGTAAAAACTCATTAAGCGTTGGTACCAGTACCAGGCTTTCAGGTGTGATAACAGATAATGATGCATCATCCTCTATCATCGCAGCCAGTAACGCCTCTTCTGCTGGTGAAAAGATAAAATAATGTTCGTTTCTCAGTTGATTGATGAGTGCTTTTTTTACCCCATACCAGTTAATATCAACGATAATCGGCACCAAGTCATCCTCTTCTCTATATCTATATTCAAATAATTGATAATCTAAGATGTCGCCGATAAATGGTTTAAAATAGTCACTATTAAATTTACAAAAATCCTCATAGGCATAGCCCACATCAACTCTGCCTTTGTAGCCGTGCAACCTCACCATACTTTGCAATTGATCAACGAATGAATTTAAAGCATTAAAGATCGTATACTGTGATGCAAATGCTTCTTCTATTTTTTTTTGTATCGTTTCATCACTGATAGCTCCTTGATGAATATCTTCCAGATTT
>MGXV01000039.1:4602-5779 GCA_001801485.1 Gammaproteobacteria bacterium RIFCSPHIGHO2_12_FULL_37_14 | reverse complement strand
AATTTTTTTACTTCGTATAATATAGACGCATTACCAAATCCAGATATAAAATTTTCCAGGGAATGGTCTGTTTAGTTTAGGAAATTTTTTTGTATTGCGTTTATAAAGGAATTGCATGATTCACCAGCGACTGGAATCGTTCTTAAATAAACGACGTTGTACTTTGCTCGGTGTTGGACCTATGAGTGTCAACTGTGTTGATGCAACCATAGAATTAGCCAATGAGCATGAAGTGCCAATTTTACTGATCGCCAGTCGCCGTCAAATTGATTCTGAACAATTTGGTGGTGGCTATACGAATAATTGGACTACTAAAGATTTTGCAAATTATGTGCTCAATCGAGACAAAAAAGGCAAAATTTTATTAGCGCGTGATCATGGTGGGCCATGGCAAAATACGCGAGAAAAAGAAGCGAATTTGACTCTTAGACAAGCAATGGAGTCGGCAAAATCATCTTATCGTTCTGATTTGGAAGCGGGGTTTCAGATTTTACATATTGATCCCAGTGTAGATATTCATGACCAACCTGATACGGATGAGGTGTTGGATCGTATTTTTGAATTATATGAGTTTTGTTATAGCCAAGCGCAACGAATGCATAAAGAAATTATTATTGAAATCGGCACGGAAGAACAAAATGGCAGCACTAATTCGCAAGAAGAGTTGGATTATACGTTAAATGCAGTTCAAAAATTTTGTAAAAAAAACCACTTACCAAATCCATCTTTTGTTGTAATTCAGTGTGGAACGCGTGTTATGGAGATGCGAAACGTGGGTTCTTTTGATAGCCCAGTGCGAGTTGCATATGAAATTCCCGCTGAAATTCAATTACCAAAAATGATTGAGATCTGTAATCGTTATGGTATTTTTATGAAAGCACATAATACAGATTATTTAACAGATGAGGCGCTGCAATGGCATCCAAAATTAGGTATTCACGCGGCAAATGTAGCACCCGAATTTGGTGTCGCTGAAACAAAAGCATTGATAGATTTGCTTGAAAATAATGGCCTCTCTAGTTTGGCCGACCGCTTTCTAAAGCTATCTTATGATTCTAAAAAATGGAATAAATGGATGTTGAAAACTACAAAAGCAACTGAGAGAGATCGTGCAATTATTTCAGGGCATTATGTTTTTTCAAAACCAGAATGCATGGAAATTAAAAGTGAAGCTAGT
>MGXV01000039.1:0-4595 GCA_001801485.1 Gammaproteobacteria bacterium RIFCSPHIGHO2_12_FULL_37_14 | reverse complement strand
TGGCGAAAAATGGGATTGAACTCGAAGGTTACTTAAAGCGACATGTAAAGCACAGTATCTTGCGCTACCTGCACCATTTTCGCTTAATGAGGTTTTGATGAAACGAGTTGCTACAATTATTTTAAATCGCAATTTGCCTGATGTGACTAATCAATTGTGTGAACATTTAATACAGTATGATGCAGATTCAACAGATCTTTATGTCATTGAGGCGGGTTCAGATCTAGAAAATTTATCTCGCTATTCCACTTGGTATGTTGATACGCCGGATGTTGTTAATCAGGGATTGCGCTATTGTCGTGGTATGAATTATGGTTTGAGCCAACTGTGGAAGGAAAATAAATTTTCACAATATGATGCCTTTTTTTTGTTAACGAATGATACTGAATTGCAGAAAATTCCAACTGTTAATCCCTTGATGAGAATTTTAGACCAGCATCCGCGCGTGGGTATTTTGTCTCCTTGCTCAGAGCGCTGGGGGGAGCGGTTGCTTCTTAATAAGTCACCAATAAAATATTTTTGGTTTATTCACAACAATGCCTATTTGTTGCGTCGAGAATTTATTGAGTCTGTTTGTAACGGTGATCGACCAGATTTTATGAACTTCCTGTTTGATGGTACTAACTTTCGTGGTTATGGTTCGGAGAGCGAGTTAATTGCGAAAGCATATGTGAATGATTGGGCTGCTGCAATCACCTCTGAAGTGTGGGCGAATGAAAATGAATCTTACCTGATTGACAAAGCAGATTTGATTAAAACTGAGTGTTATGAAGAAAATATCAAATTATATATTGAAGAGGGTCTGTGTTGGATGCGTGGGAAGTATGGTTTTAAAAGTCGCTGGTCGATGCAGCAGTATGTTAAAACATTTTATGACCATTTTTTTGAATTTCATCCTGAATTTAAGAGTTATCAATTATGAAGAAAAACTTTTTTGGTGGCGTTGCTGTTAAAAAATTTGAATTGGAGTGTCAGAAAGAGATATTGGGTTCTGGCCCTTATGAATACTTTATTTATTCGACAGAAGAAGCTGAAGAATTAAATTTTAAATATTTACGTTCTTATAGTGTCTATGTTTATTATAAAGCTCCGAAAGCTTCTATTATTTCTTTGGGGTTAAAAAAAGAAATATGTGAAGGCGACTGTATTCAAGTTGAAGATGTGCAGGATTGCTTGAAAATATCAGGTGGAATTGTCAAATTGCTGATCTCTGGAACAACATACCAACATCCCAATTTAAAAGGATTGTTTTTTACAAAACATGCTGACATTTATCGAGTTGAAAAACCTTGGGGCCATGAATTATGGATTAATGGGCAACATCCTTGTTATGCCTTGAAAAAAATATTTATTAAGACAGGCACAAAAACCAGTTTGCAATACCATAATTTCAAGCAAGAAACCAATGTGCTTTTTCAAGGAATTGCCAAATTGCACTATAAGAAAAATTTATTGGTGGAAAATGACTTAGTAACATCAGCCGATATAGGCACGACAGTTCTTGAGCCAAATAGTGTTGCAGATGTTTCACCGTTGACGTTACACCGGTTAGAGGCGATGACGGATATTTTGCTTTTTGAAACATCTACTCCGCATCTCGATGATGTTGTGCGTGTTCAAGATGATAGCAAGCGCTCGCATGGACGGCTTGTAGAGGAGCACATGAAAACATGATGAACCAAACAGTTTGTTTGCTCACTGCTGGTCGTGGATCTCGGATGGGTTACATGGGAAAGATATTAAATAAGGCTTTGTTTTCGGTTAATGGAAAAGCAATTATTACGCATATCATTGAAAAATTTCCATCTAATACTGATTTTGTTATCGGCCTTGGCTATCTTGGTGAGCAGGTTCGTCATTATTTGGAAATTGCGCATAAGGATCGGAAATTTATTTACCAGGAAGTAGATAATTTTGATAAGCCTGGTAGTGGACCTGGGCATTCTTTGTATTGTTGCGAAAGGCATTTGCAAAAAGCATTTTATTTCGTGTCCTGTGACACACTCTGGGATAATGTACTTGATTGGGATGTGAATAATAATTGGTTAGGAGTAGATTTTGTTGAGCCTGAAATTTCAGCTAATTACTGCAATGTGAAAATTCATGACAATAAAATAATGGAAATTTTAGATAAAGTGCGCATTCCAGATGATTCTTACCAGGCATTTGTTGGGTTGTGTTTTATTAAAGACTTTTCTGTTTTTTGGGAGGGTCTTAAAAATAAGACAATGGTGGCGGGCGAGCACCAGATTTCTAATGGGCTAAATGCTTTAATTAAAAAAATCTCTATTATTGCCAAACATGTTCAATGGACTGATGTGGGCGATGAAAATAAATTTAGAGAAGTAATTGGGCGTTATGAAAATTTTGATTTTAGCAAGCAAGATGAAGCACTTTTTATTGTAAATAAAAAAGTTATTAAATTTTTTAGTGAGTCTGGGATTACTAAATCTAGAGTGCAAAAATCGACACTTAATACAGATGTTTTTCCAACCATTACAGATTGTGCTGGTCAATTTTATGCATATAATTTCCAGCCGGGTTACACGCTCTATCAAAAGAACAATAGCCATATTTTTCAAGCTTTGTTGCGATGGCTTGATGAAATGCTTTGGATTCCTAAAGCAATTTTTTCAGAATTGATGAAAGAATCTTGCATGAAATTTTATAAAGATAAAACGTTTGAACGATTAGAAAAATACCATAATAAATATCCGGGTAGTGACGTGACTTCTTGGATTAATGGGGAAAAAATTCCACCCATTGCTGATTTGTTAATGCAAATTCCGTGGGAATATTTGAGTGATGGCATTCCTTGTTTTATACATGGAGATTTGCAATTTGATAATATTATTTATGATGCGGAGAAAAATTCATTCAAGCTGCTGGACTGGAGACAGGACTTTGCTGGGCATATAGAATTTGGCGATTTGTATTATGATTTGTCAAAGCTTTATGGCGGAATAATTTTAAATTATGATTACATCAAACTAAATTTATTAACTTATATGGAAAATGAAAACGGCATTTTTTTTGATTTTGCACAACGTTTTCAAACCAAAAGTTACCTCAAAATATTATCGAACTACATTAGAGAAAAGGGTTATAACTTAGGGAAGGTTCGATTATTAACCCCCCTTATTTATTTGAACATGTCACCGTTGCATAATTACCCATTTGATAAAATGCTGTATTCTTTGGGCAGACAAATGTTACATCACGAGCTGAGTAATATGACGGCTCGCGAAAAACAATCAGAGTTGATTTCTTAAATGGTCTTAACTTCAAATAATTTAAATGCACGTTTAAATAAAGATACACAGTTTTGTATTTCCATTGCTTCGATACCTAGTAATTTTGGAACAGTATTGCATAATGCAGCTTATGCTAAATTGGGCTTGAATTTTGCTTATAAGGCTTTCTCTGTTTCCGATATTAAAAATACAGTGGTTGGGATACGTGCTTTAAACATTCGTGGTTGTAGCGTTTCTATGCCTTTTAAGGAATCGATTATTTCCTATTTGGATGTTATTGATGAATCTGCTCGAGTGATTGGTGCTGTAAACACCGTTGTCAATGAAGAGGGTTGCTTGATTGGATATAATACTGATGCGCTTGGCGCCAAAATAGCGCTGGAATCTATCAATGCTGATCACAGAGAATCAGTTCTGTTGCTTGGGGCAGGTGGAGTTAGTCGTGCAATTTTGTTTGCTTTGCGGCAGTTGGGCTTTAAACAGGTGCGAGTAGCCAATCGTGACTTAAACAAGATAAATAACCTCAAGGCAATTTTGCCGTGCTATCCTGTTGCATGGTCGGATCGACAATCAGAATTTGCTAGCCTCATCATAAATGCGACCTCTATTGGGATGTGTCTTGAGGATGTGATGCCGGTTGATGCGCCATTTTTAGAAAAATCCAGGGCTGTGATGGACGTTATTGTGGCGCCGTGGGAGACAAAATTAATGGCCTATGCTGCTGCTACTGGAAAAGCGATTGCTCCGGGATGCTTGATGAGCTTAGAGCAGGCAATGGCGCAATTTACGTTGTATACGAAAAATCCTGCCCCTAAAGAGACAATGGAATGGGCATTACGTGATTATTATTATACCCAGCGAATATCAGCAGTTTAAAATTGGATAATTGAGGCAGTTTAAATGGCGAATAGGCTGTGCACCATTTGCGCCAGAGGCGGCTCAAAAGGCGTAAAAAATAAAAATCTAGCAAATATAGCTGGAAAACCGCTGATTGCCCATACGCTTATTCAAGCCAAAGCATCTGGGTTGTTTGATTACCTAGTTGTAAGCAGTGATTCAAAAGTAATTAGAGATACCGCAATGGCGTGGGGCGCTGATTTTACCATTGACCGTCCTGAAGCACTGGCTACCGACACAGCAGCAAAAATCCCTGCCATCCAACACGCTGTAAAAACAGCGGAAAACAAAGTAAATAATGATAATCCATTTGATATTATTGTTGATTTGGATGCGACATCTCCATTAAGAATAGTGTCTGATATTAAAAATGCTATCATGGAATTTGAATCTAATCGTGAAGCAATGAATTTAATTTCAGTCACAAATGCACGTAGATCACCT
>MGXV01000038.1:1296-35131 GCA_001801485.1 Gammaproteobacteria bacterium RIFCSPHIGHO2_12_FULL_37_14 | reverse complement strand
AACACTACTGCTGGTATTTTCTCTTACATGGGAGGAACAGCAGCTTTTCATGAGAATCCCTACAACTATCCTCCTCCTCCTCCTGCTTTCGGATATCCTTCTGCACCACCACTGCATGAAAACAGCGAAAATGGCTATGATCCGATAAACTCTGAAGGAAGAATATTTGGTATAGGTAACATGTGACTGCTTAAGGGGACCAACCATTCGCACCCCAAAAAAGTCAGCTTTTCCTCATAACTTTCTTTTCATTTTCTTCATCCAAGAAAAGATTAGGATGATTTTTTTTAAACTCCTGAATCGAATCATACATGATCTAGATCTATTCCCTTTGAAAGGATAGTTTCTAACTCCAACAAATTTTCTGTATCAATTGCTTTTATTAATTTTTCTTTCATTCGCCTGACCCTTCGGATTTAAATTATAAAATGAAATAAAAATATTTTTGCCATGCTGACAATCTATTGCTGGCGCTTAACCACTGCATCTAATTCTTTCAGCGTCATCAGTAGTTCGCGCATCTGTTGTAGCGGCCACATGTTCGGTCCATCGGATGGTGCCTGATCGGGATGAGGATGCGTCTCAATAAAAATACCTGCTACACCTACCGCAATCGCTGCGCGTGCCAGCACTGGCACAAACTGCCGCTGACCACTGGATTTTCCATCACCCCCACCTGGTAATTGTGCAGAATGAGTCGCATCAAATACCACGGGGCAACCGGTTTCCCGCATAACAGCTAAAGAGCGCATATCGGATACTAAATTATTGTAACCAAAAGATGCGCCACGTTCACACACGAGAATATGTTGATTACCCATCTCACGTGCTTTCTCAACCACATATTGCATTTCCCATGGTGAAAGAAATTGCCCTTTTTTAATATTGATGGGAATACCCTGACTGGCGACACGTTGAATATAATTAGTTTGTCGGCATAAAAAGGCCGGTGTTTGCATCACATCTACCACTGCAGCAACCTCATCCACTGGCGTATCTTCATGCACATCGGTTAAAACAGGTACTCCCACTTGTTTCTTCACTTGATCGAGAATTTTTAAACCACCTTCCATACCTACTCCACGAAAACTATGAACTGAGGTTCGATTTGCTTTATCAAATGACGATTTATAAATAAATGGAATATTCAGTGTCTGAGTAATTTCTTTCAATATTCCAGCTGTATCAATGGCAAACTGCTCACCTTCTATCACGCAAGGACCAGCAATAAGAAAAAATGGTTGCGCATATCCGACATCAAATCCACATAATTTCATATTGAAGCACTGCCTCTCATCGATGAAGTATGATGCTTTGTATGATTATTTTCTTTTCGATGACGATACTCTTTAGCAGCACGAATAAAATGAATAAAAAGCGGATGTCCATCTCGCGGTGTGGAAGTAAATTCCGGATGAAATTGACATCCAATAAACCAAGGGTGATCTGGAAGCTCGATCAATTCGACAAGATTATCTTGTGCAGACCGTCCCGAAACTTTTAATCCTTTTTGTTCGATTAGCGGAAGCAAATGATTATTGACTTCATAGCGATGGCGATGACGTTCAATAATAACATCTTTACCATACAACTGATGCACCAATGAATCTTTTACCAAATGGCATGCTTGGCCACCTAAGCGCATGGTGCCGCCTATATCAGATTTTTCATTACGTTGTTCACGTTCACCCGTAGAAGTAATCCATTCTGTGACTAATGCAATCACAGGATAAGGTGTGGTTGGATCAAATTCGGTACTATTTGCATTTGCCATTCCAACAACATGACGTGCATATTCAATCATCGCTACTTGCAAACCTAAGCAAATTCCTAAATAAGGAAGCTGATGCTCACGTGCATATTGTGCAGCCATAATTTTACCTTCGATACCACGTTTGCCAAAACCGCCTGGTACTAAAACGGCATCCATCTTGCTTAGCAATTTTTCAGCACCTTGATGTTCTAATTCTTCAGAATCAAGATAAACAATGTTGACTCGCGTACGCGTTTGAATACCTGCATGTTTAAGTGCTTCTGATAATGATTTATAAGAATCAGCCAAATCCACATACTTACCTACCATACCAATCGTCACATCTGCATCCGGATGTAAGTAAGCATCTACTACACGTTCCCATTCTTGTAAATTTTCAGGTTTCGTTTCTAATCCTAAATGTTGCACAACAATATTATCTAAACCTTGTTCGTGTAAAAGAATCGGTAATTGATAAATGAAATCGACATCTAACAAAGGAATCACCGCTTCTTTTTCAACATTGGTAAATAACGCAATTTTAGAACGAGCATGATCAGATATTGTTTGATCACTACGGCATAATAAAATATCGGGTTGAATACCAATCGAACGTAATTCTTTAACGGAATGCTGCGTGGGTTTCGTTTTGATTTCTCCAGCCGTTGGAATATATGGCAGTAAAGTAAGATGAATAAATAAAGTATTTTGTCTGCCTAGCTCGATACGCATTTGTCGAATTGCTTCTAAAAAAGGCAAAGACTCAATATCACCCACTGTACCGCCAATTTCTATTAAAGCTACATCTACCTGTCCTGCGCCTTTAATAATGCAATGTTTGATTTCATCCGTAATATGTGGAATAACTTGCACGGTTCCGCCTAAATAATCTCCTTTTCGTTCTTTACGAATCACATTCGCATAAATACGGCCCGTTGTAAAATTATTGGCCTTTGTCATTTTAACTCGGACAAAACGCTCGTAATGACCCAAATCAAGATCCGTTTCTGCGCCATCTTCCGTTACAAATACTTCACCGTGTTGAAAGGGATTCATGGTACCCGGATCAACATTAATATATGGATCTAATTTCATTAAATTAACTTTAAGTCCGCGCGCTTCTAAGATTGCGCCGAGTGAAGCAGATGCCACTCCTTTACCTAAAGAAGACACCACCCCACCTGTAATAAATATATATTTAGTCATAACACCCCAAAGCTCATAAGAACTGCAAAAATCGTGTTAATTATGGCACAAACCCTCTTCTAACGGAAGGCAAGGAAGGCTGCGCAGAATGTGTATTATCAATATTTTCTGTTATGAATGATTGATTTTTTTGCACCATTTGCTGCTTCATGAATGCTTCTTCTTTAATATCTAAGGCCACTTGAACATCTTTAAATTGTTGAGAACAATGCCGATTAAGCTGCTGAGTTTTAACCAAGTTAACGCTATGTTTACACGTATCATAAGCCATCACTAATTCACGATTGTTTTCCCCTATTTCTGCTTGATCTTTTTTATAGCAAGCCTTGTATAAGGCATAGCTAATCAACCCACCTAATAATAATGTTCCGCCTATTGCTAGCATAGGAATTAAAAAAGGTGGAAGAGAGAGTGCTATACTGCCCGTGATAACCGCACTAATTGTTGCAGCAAGCTCTATTCCCGCTCCCAATGGACACAAAATATCAGCTGTATGCCCGATGAAAACCATGAATGCTTCACGAGCGCTGATCCACTGCGAGCTTTGCTTAGCATCAAAGATACCTAACTTTTTCTTTCTTTTTAATTCCAGACGCGATAATTGAGTTGTCATCAATTTTGGTTTTTTATTATTTGGTTGAAATTCAATAATTTTACTACTATTTTTGAGCATATCAGCATATTGATTCTGCAGATTTAAATAGTGCTGCTTGTCATTCGCCAGTTGCTGAATGTCATCTATCTGATTGATTTTCTGTATCAGTATGTTGGTTTCACTGATCAGTTCTTTAATTTTTTGGTTAAAATTTTTAAGATAACCAGGTAACCAGGTTGATAACCAGGAAAAATAAATTGCTTCTGCCGTAACAGCATTATATTCACGCATCCGCGATTGATAACACACGTAGACAAAGCCAATATAAGCGATAGGAAAAATAACTCCCGTTAAACCTACTCCTAATAAGGTCATAGGCAAATATTCTGCAAAAACGTTTACAAAAAATGCGGGGCAGAGCGAAGCCATCGCAGCGACTAAAATACTTTTATTGCGATATTTTTTACGCCTAGTTTCTAATCTTAGTTGAATAATCTCATGAATGTCATCTTCATTGAGATCAGAAAATTTCAAACGTTGAAAGAATTCCTCATCATGCAAATGTACATTACATGCGTATGCTTTAACTGCATTCAAACCAACAATTCTATTACGTTCCTTTACCTTAGCACTTTTAGGATTGCGAGAAATCAAATAAAGATTATCGATACGTTGCCGACCAAGTTGTGCCGCCAAATCATTGACTGTCAACTCCCCTTGCTCTTTATTGTTTTTTATATCAAAAGCAAATTGATGCTTATTTTTTTTATCTTTTGCACTATCCAGTATCACTTTTGCCGTTTCGAAACAACCTCCGATGACGGCAATATGCAAAGCTGTATTACCAGCATTATTTTGGCGATTGATCGTTAAGGCTGATAATTCCATCAATGCAGCACAGGTTTGCTTCTTACGTTTAATTTTTTCGTCAGCATCGCCTTTGTCGTACTGAATAGCAAAGTGTAGCGCAGTATTGCCATTAGTCGTTGGTAAATTTAACCAACTGGCGTGCATCTGCAACCAAATCGTCTGCGCTTCTTCTTTGAATGTAACATTTTCATTGAATATACTAGCAGGAGATTTAAAAAAATCGCTGTGCCCAAATTGAGCTGCATAATGCCAAGGGGTTTTTTGGCGATGATTTAGCATGCCAAATAATTGCTCAGACAAATTTGCATTTTTATTCAAAGCAACATAGCGTAAAATGAGATGATAAAATAATGCGATATCGCCATTAACCGCAGCATAATGGAAAACCATATTACCTTTGCAATCTTTCAGCTCAAATAATTCTATTGGATCATATTTGGCAAGGTAATCATCAATATACTGAATATTACCTTCTGTTATCACATCAAAAAAAGTTTCTGCTGTTATTTTGGTCATATATTCTTCGTTCAAGTAGGAGAGGAAATTTATGTTGTGACTATCTTATCTTCCTTAACAGATGCTTGACTACTCCCCTCTATTCAATTTAGGCTGTACTAGCCTGGATACCTCATCAGATTACTGTCATATTCAGGCTAGCTTTTTAAGGATTTTTGGTCTCAAATAGGAGAAGATTTTCATGTTAATGCGTATTTTCGTAGGTCTGGTTATTTTAATTGCTATAGCTGTTGGATTGTTTGCTTTAGTATTACCGCGTGATCAATTGATTCGATTGATTATTTTTCGTGACTTTTTTGATGTCACCTTGCCTATTTTGGCTTTCGGTGCCCTAGTTAAATATCTTTGCACCTGTTGTGTTAACTGTAAAATCTGTCATGAAAAAAAAGAATAAACGGATGGGGAGAATCCTTCTCCCCGTTACATAAAATGTAATCATTCACCAGCTTATATTTAACTAACGAAAACGTTCAGCTGCGAAGAGAAGAAGGATGCCTATGAACGATTTTAATAACAAAGTGATTGTCATTACGGGTGGTAATAGCGGCATTGGAAAAGCCATTGCGGAAAAATTCAATCAGCAACATGCAAAAATCGCCATTTTCGGACGTAATCAAAATAAACTGAATGAAGTAAAGCAATCTCTCCATGATGCTATTGCTGTCCAAGGTGATATAAAAAAAATAGCTGACATTGAAAAATTATTTAAGGAAACTGATCAAGCTTTTGGAAAAATTGATGTGCTAGTTGCAAATGCTGGCATTGCTAGTCGTCGCCATATCAAGGATGTGGATGAAGCTTTTTTTGATGAGATAGTGAATACAAATTATAAAGGCGTTTTTTTTACTGTTCAGCGTTCGCTGCCTTATTTAAAAGATGGTGCTTCGGTTATTCTTATCTCCTCGATTGCCACTAAGATAATTTTAAAAAGTCATAGCGTCTATTCATCCGCTAAATCTGCCGTATCAACATTAGCTCGTGCCTTCTCAGCTGATTTGCTTGAGCGAGGTATTCGTGTCAATTCTATCTCGCCTGGTTTTATTGATACGCCTATTTTTGATCCCATGAAAAAAATAGATCCAGACTACATGTTAAAGCGGAATAACAAAATTCCTATTGGTTATTTTGGTCGGCCGATGGATATCGCTGACGCTGCATTATTTCTCGCTTCTTCTCAATCCTCTTACATGGTTGGAACTGAAATGACAGTGGATGGTGGTGTAACTGAAATATTTATGAGTGATTTCTAAAGCAAATAGTGTACCCCATTTGCTCCCCTGTTGCAGCGAAATCATCGGCAATATAATAACCGACTACCATCACGAGCTGTTCCTCAACGAAAAGCAATGGGATTCTGTTTCTTTCCCAAGGTGGTACGCCCCATTCCTGAAAAAGATTTTTTAAATATTGTTTTCCTCGTTTGCCAAAATGAAAAATATCTCCTGCAGATCGGAATCGTAGAGAAACACGTTTAACCTCTGCCCGTAATCCATAACCTTTACTTAATACAGCTGATATTTTTCCCCCTCCCAATAATTCCAGCGGCTGCATGATTTCCCAATCGACAATCTGTTTATCATCATGAGGTAGTAAGCTTGGCATTAAATAAAGATCGTCACGATATCTTCTTAATTCGGTATTTCGCCAATGTATAGAGGGCATACGATCGCTTTTGGCTGGTAAAACTGATTGACAGATTGATGCTAACTTTTTCATATCTGGTGTAGGGTGGCCCAGTTTATTAAACCAAGTTCTTAATACTAAGCATTGTTTTGCCTTTTCTAAATTCAACAGTTTTTTGACAGAAAGAGTATTTACTCGCGATCCAGCCACCTTTAACCATTCTGTTACCGAAATATCTTCTAGTAATACTTGAGCTTCAGCGCAATGGCTTGCACTGCGAGCAATAAGGTTGCTTGCTGTCGGCCAACGATGTTTTAATCGGGACAAAATTTCTTGTCGAATAAAATTACGTGTTAAACGTAAATCTGCATTCGATGGATCATCTATCCAGGTCAGCTGATGTTGTTTAGCATAATTTTGTAATACGTCTCGTGGAAAAGCTAATAAAGGTCG
The DNA here is from genome assembly GCA_001801485.1 of Gammaproteobacteria bacterium RIFCSPHIGHO2_12_FULL_37_14. Next base: position 28,115 of record MGXV01000038.1, on the reverse strand, counting down.
CGCATGGAAACCATCCCCAAAACCAGTCTTTGCTGGCATTGCCGCAAGACCTTTCAGACCCGCACCTCGCAATAATTGTAGTAATAAGGTTTCTGCTTGATCATCTTGTTGATGTGCCGTCAACAAAACATCGCCATATTTCATATAATTTGCAAAAGCTGTGTAACGTCCAATACGCGCCACTTCTTCCAAGCTATCGCCTGCATTTAGCTTGAGCTGAATCGTATGTTCTATATACTCAAAACCATATTTTTTACAATCCTTGGCACATTGCTCAGCCCATGTTTTCGCTGCCGGATGCAAGCCGTGATTAATATGGATGACTTTCAGTTGAATCGGTATAGCTTGATGGTATTGGGCACATAATGCGAGCAGCACGCGAGAATCCAAACCACCGCTATATCCTAACCAAAATGTTGGCTTGGCCGGAAATGAAGCAAAAAAATTGGAAATAGCTGTAGAAAGCATTTTATTTCTGCAACCCATAAGACATCAGACGCTTATATCGCTCATCTAATAAAGTAGATATCGGATAGGATTGTATTTTTGCTAATTGTTGTACTAAGTATTTTTTCAAGCTTTGCGCAATCACATCATAATTACGATGCGCTCCGCCAAGCGGTTCCGGTATGACAGTATCAATCAAACCTAATTCTAAAATTCGCTCTGCAGTTAAATTCATCGCTTCAGCAGCTTCGGGTGCTTTTTCTGCACTCTTCCAAAGAATAGATGCGCATCCTTCTGGCGAAATCACAGAATAAATGGCGTATTGCAGCATTGCTATTCTATCCCCTACACCAATTGCTAATGCACCACCTGATCCGCCTTCACCTATCACAACGCAAATAATGGGGGTTTCAAGCCTTGCTAATACAAAAAGATTACGTGCAATAGCCTCGCTTTGATTACGTTCTTCCGCACCAATTCCAGGATAAGCACCCTTCGTATCAATCAGTGTAATGATAGGTAATTTAAACCGCTCTGCCATTCGCATGATACGCAATGCCTTACGATAATCTTCAGGATGCGGCATACCAAAATTGCGTTCGATTTTTTCTTGAGTTTTACGCCCTTTTTCATGACCGATCACCATCACCGGCATGCCATCTAATCTTGCTATTCCAGTGATAATGGATTGGCCACAAGATATCATCCTATCGCCATGAAGCTCATCAAATTCAGTAAAAATGCGAGAAATATAGTCCATGGATTGTGGGCGTAGAGGATGGCGAGCGAGTTGAGTAATTTGCCAGGGGGTTAGCTTATTAAAGATATCTTTTATCAATAGGTTACATTTAGTTTCTAAACGATTAATTTCTTCGCTTAAATTGATATCAGCGTCGGTACCCACCATGCGTAATTCTTGGATTTTAGCTTCAAGCTCGGCTATTGGTTGCTCGAAATCCAGAAAATTAATGTTCATATATACCTTCGTAGAAATAACAAAAGTATCTATAATACCACTTCTAAATAGAGTGGGTAGTAGATATAGTTTAGGAAATATCAATAGTCGGAATGTAACCATGCAAGCAAATTTCATTCATTTACGCTTACACACGGAATATTCACTCAGTGATAGTTTAATTACTATTCCTGGTCTGATGAAAAAAGTAACTGCTTTTCATATGCCTGCCATTGCTATTACTGATCTTAGCAATATGTATGCCACTATAAAATTTTATAAAGCTGCTATGGAAGCTGGGATCAAGCCGATTATTGGTGTGGATATTTGGATAGTTGAATCTGAAAAATCCAAACAAAATTATCGTCTCACTTTACTCTGTCAAAACAATGAAGGATATCGAAATCTTCTAAAATTAATTTCACGAAGTTATTTTGAAGGACAAGAAACTGGAAGCCCTGTTGTACAAAAATCATGGCTGGCAACATATGCACCTGGATTAATTGCCTTATCCGGACAAGATGGCGATATTGGTGCAGCATTGCGTTCACAAGATAAAAATTCCGCCAAAGCTTGTTTACATCATTGGCAATCCATTTTTCCTTCTCGTTTTTATCTTGAAATAAGTCGAGTTGGTAAATCTCAAGAAGAAAATTATATCCATATGGTTTTACAACTTGCTGAATCAACATCAACGCCGTTAGTAGCAAGCAATGATGTAAAATTTCTTCAACGTAGTGATTTTGAGGCGCATGAAGCGCGTGTGTGTATTCAACAAGGATCCACGTTAAATGATCCACGACGAACACGCTGCTACACTGATCAACAATATTTGCGTGATCAAAATGAAATGCAGCAACTGTTTGCTGATATACCTGAAGCCTTAGCTAATACTGTCGAAATAGCTAAACGATGCAATTTAAATTTCACGCTCGGTCAAAATCGTCTTCCACATTATCAAGTGCCCGAAGGATTTACTTCGGAAAGTTATCTTTCTAAAACAGCTAATCAAGGTTTAGAAGAACGCCTACAAAAATTGTTTGATGCACAAACTGAAATTTTTTCAGTTCAACGTCGACCATATGATTTGCGTTTGACTCATGAACTTGAAGTGATTAATAAAATGGGATTTGCTGGATATTTTTTAATTGTGGCAGATTTTATTCAATGGGCAAAAGAAAATAATATTCCAGTTGGGCCAGGGCGCGGATCCGGTCCAGGTTCTCTCGTTGCTTATACTTTAAAAATTACTGATCTTGATCCCTTAACTCATGACTTACTATTTGAACGCTTTTTGAATCCCGAACGTATTTCAATGCCAGATTTTGATATTGATTTTTGTATTGATGGACGTGATCAAGTAATTGAGTATGTAATGGATAAACACGGCCATGATAGTGTGGCGCAGATTATCACCTACGGTACCATGGCTGCAAAAGCTGTTGTGCGCGATGTGGGACGAGTATTGGGATTGAGTTATGGTTTTGTCGATAAAATTGCAAAACTCATTCCTTTTGAGCTCGGTATCACCCTAGATAAAGCCATTTCCCAAGAACCTTTGCTACGCGAACGATACGAGCAAGAAGAGGACGTAAAATCCTTGATTGATCTTGCTCGCAAATTAGAAGGTATTGTCCGCAATGTAGGTAAACATGCCGGTGGTATAGTCATTGCACCTGGCAAACTAACAGACTTTGTACCCTTGTATTGCGAACCGAATGACGGTGCACATGCAATTACACAATATGATAAAGATGATGTCGAAGCAGTTGGTTTAGTGAAATTTGATTTTCTAGGATTGAAAACACTTACCATTATTGAACATAGCTTAACTGTTATTAATAAAGAACTTGCTCAACAAAAACAATCTGCTATCGATATTAGTCTTATCCCACTGAATGATCCACTCACTTTCAAATTATTAAAAGATTGCCAAACAACTGCAATATTTCAATTGGAATCACATGGCATGCGTGATCTCATTAAACGCTTACAACCTGATTGCTTTGAAGATCTCATCGCACTGGTTGCACTCTTTCGTCCTGGGCCATTGCAAGCCGGCGCTGCTGATGACTTCATTAATCGCAAGCAAGGTCACGCTAAAATTGTCTATCCTCACCCCTTATTAATGCCGATTTTACGCCCAACCTATGGTGCGATTGTTTATCAAGAACAAGTGATGCAAATTGCACAGATACTAGCAGGTTACACCTTAGGTTCTGCCGACTTGTTACGTAAAGCGATGGGAAAAAAACAAGCTGATGAAATGGCAAAACAACGAGAAATTTTCTGCAAAGGTGCCATGGAACATAATGTGAATGCTGATGTAGCGAGCCATATATTTGATCTAATGGAAAAGTTTGCTGGCTATGGATTTAATAAATCACATTCTGCTGCTTATGCTCTGATTGCTTATCAAACTGCCTGGCTAAAAGCACACTACCCAGCTGCTTTTATGTCCGCAGTATTATCGGCAGATATGGATAAATTAGATAAAACGATGACATTATTGGATGAATGTCAATCGCTCAAACTACACGTCTCTCCACCTGATATTAATAAAAGCGATTATCAATTTAAAGTTCTTGATAATCATCATATCATGTATGGTCTTGGCGCCATAAAAAGTGTCGGTCATGCTGCCATTGAAAATATAATCGGCGTGCGACATCGAGAAGGAATTTTTCAGAATTTATTTGATTTCTGTCAACGTGTCGATTTACGTAAAGTGAATAGACGGGTATTAGAAGCATTGATTAAAGCAGGTTCTTTTGATTCGCTAGGACAACAACGTTCCGTACTCATGGCATCATTGGATCATGCCTTACAACAAGCAGAGCAAACATTAAATAACAAATTACATGGTCAACATGATTTTTTGGGCACCCAAATCACAACCGTATTACCAGAATATAGTGGATCGCTTCCTTGGAGTGAAGAATTACGCTTACAAGGTGAAAAAGAAACCTTAGGATTTTATCTCAGCGGTCATCCTTTGAATCGTTATATCAGTGAACTTGCAAATTTCACGACTTGCCAATTAGTGGAATTACAAATCAAGCAACATCAACATATATGTGCTGCCGGTATTATTACTCATGTGCGTATGCGTCAAACCAAGAAAGGTGATCGTATCGCTATTCTATCTATTGATGATGGTAGTACCCAAATTGAAGCGGTTTGTTTCACTGAATGTTTTCAAAAAAATCGTTCCCTTATCAATACCGATCAATTAATTGTCATTGATGGTGAAGTTAGTTTAGATGATTTTAATAACCAAATACGCATCATTTGTCGTGAACTATATACCATTGAACAAGCGCGTGAACGATTTGCTAAACATTTACAAATCAATTTGCAGGTAACTCAATCACTCGACATTCAACAATTAGAACAAGTGTTGATGCAGCACCTAGGCGGAAAGTGTCCTATCGTCATTCGTTATTTTCGTGACCAAATTCAAGCGGATATTAAGCTCGGAAAAAATTGGTTAGTGAAACCCTCTGATCATTTGCTGACGACTATTAGTGAACGACTACTGATAGAAAGTGCTACTTATATCTACTCCTGAAAAAAATATTTTGCTAATTAATCGAACCTACTGATTTTTAAAATAAAAGTCTCTTTAAAGAATCTGCCCTTATAGTTCAATTTTTGATCAAAATAATCGATATTCGCTTGTTTATTATACCGTTATTTGATAAAGTGAGCTAAAATAAACCAAATATAAAACGAGGAAGAGGATATATGTTTACTGATACCAATCTAGTCTCCTTAGATTTATGCGCCAGTAATGGGAATCTTAACCAAGTGAAAGCTTTAGCAACACACATGGAATCACCTATCTCATGCACGCCCAATAAAACAATCAAATCAGCTTATAAATTTCCTCTCAGTTTAGCAGCAGCGAATGGTCATCTCAACATAGTCAATTATTTGTATAGCCATATTGGTCACTTATGTGAAGGTTTAGGTATCGAGATATCAAATTATTTCTCATTTATCCATACGCCTCCCGAAGAAAATTTTCTACTCATTGCTTGCGGCTTAGAAAAAGAAGCAAGCAAATCTTTGTTGAACTGGTTACAAAATAATGATCGCTACCAAAAAATTAATATGGGAATGACTAAAGAACATATCTTGGCAGCACTAGGTCATCGCTCTCTGGATGAAAATTCAAAAGATAATTTAGGTTTATCGCCTAAAGATTATTTTTTGCTTTCCGGATATCGTTTTGCAAAAGAAAACTCTTCTCACATAAATGATTCATTTACTCGAGTCATTCAAACTGGAACACTGGCCGGCATATCGCTAGGAATGCTATTAGCCTACTGCAGGCAATGGGATATGTTAAAACAGTTAATTACTCAAGAACCCGAAACACCCTATAATGTAAACACCATTTATAAAATAAATCCTTTAGAAGAACGAACGTTTGCTTCTTTCTTAATAGTAGAACATCAATTTGAAATTCTTAAACAAATAAGAAGATCTGAACCTATTGATATAAATCAAAAAATTAGTGGCATACTTCAGAACAGCGTCACTCATTCTATTCCCATCACTTGGGTACTTGTCGAGCAAGGACAATTTAAACTATTAGAAGACTTGATTGATCCTTATTTAACATACAATGCGAAAAAAAAACCTCATACGAATGTCCCACCTCATTGCTTAAATGAAATTGATATCTATTCACTGCCACCTGAGAATTATGTTCGATCAAAATTCTCCCTTAATTATTTCACCCCTTTACAAATACTCATAAAAAATAAGCAAATCCCCCTGCTGATCAAATTGCTTGATCGCTCATCATCAGCACTCAATCTGATCAATATATTGTATGGCATCATAACAATCATCAAAGATCCGAAAGACAAGAGGACGATAAACATATTGGATGAAATGCAACGTTCTGTAGAAAATTTTAGAAAAAACCTTGAAAAAATGGATTCCCGACTGAATGCTGATTTTTTAATCGACTTTTTAACCAATGCTCTTCGTATCAAAAATACAGACTTTATTACCGGTTTATCTATTTTAATTGCTCATTTTGTTGATGATTTTCGTTACTTTAGTTTGCTTTTCGAAATTTGTAAAAAAAATTCAATCGATACCAAACGTATACTGTCCGATCTTGAAAGCATTACCAAAACTTTTCCAAATCTTTTCTGGGGTATTACATCTGAACATGTTAAGGCCATTAAAATTGCTAAAGGTATTGAGCCTTATGACTCTAATTTTATCCGACAACTCGCAAAAAAAGATCACTCCGCCAAAGAAGATGCTCTAGGAGCAACCCCTGTTGATTATTTACTTAGCTTCTACGAAGGCGATAATAATTTACTCGATGATTTACTCACTAAAATCGATATTCTAAGCGTTGTCCGATCTGGATATTATCAACACTATCCACGTTTATTGCTTATTTTAGAAATAGGCACTAAACAAACCGAAGAAATCTTACTCAAATGGTTAGCCCATCATCCCGATAAGATGCTTGACATAAATATGAAAACCATCCCTAGGCCTAGGATACCTGATAGTGCATTTCCTTTGGTATTAGCCATCAATCGACCATTATCTGATGCTACGGTTGCTCTAGTATTAGCACAAAATAAATCATGGGACTTATTGGCTTTTACTGTTAAGCAATCACCTACGCTCGTCGTTAACTTAAATGCCAAAGCAATTATTGGTAAAACAAATATGACTACACCATTAACAAGAAAACTAATCGATAATAAGCAATATGAATTATTAGAAATATTACTTGATCGTAATTCTGAACAATTAGTTGACTTATCACCACTCTATTGCATACCTCAATCCCCATCCACTATTCAATTGCTATTAAATGATAAACAATATTTACTCCTTGAAAAATTGCTAAACCAGCAACAGAAATGGTATGGCTTTGATTTAATATCTCATCCCGAACGTAATCCTGGAGTCATATATCTTGAAAACAACCCCGCGGAAGGGGTCAAATATGAGGTGATTGGTCTAGATGGACAACTTAAAAAGAATACTATTCCATGGAATGAACTATCCCCACTAGATTGTACAATATCATCATCTGATATCAAAAAATCGAAAATTGAAATTTTGTCAAAAATATTAGAACATTCATCGAAAGTAGGTCACACTCACTCCCATCCTGAGATAGCAACAACGTGTGATTTTACTCTCGATGAAACTGCCCTGAATTTTTTTTCAGCTAATCAAAAAATTACAACATTGACAGAATTATATCGTCTCACTACTTCATTAATCCTCCATGTTAAAATTTTTCAAGCTATTTGGAATGCTAGACCAGGTAAACGCGCGGATTCTCATATAGAAGCGTCTAAAGCTTTAGCTGGCATAGTAGAAAATTTTGGAAACAATAATATGACTGCTCCTATAAATAATCAATTGATTACCAAATTTTTAATCAGTGCCATCTACGCTGAAAAAATCAATCTAATAAAGTGCATAGTCGATTTTATTATTACCATGAATAGATATTCGAATTATTCCTTGTTACATAGCATATCGATGCTAACAGAATCGCCCGCTAAGAAAATCCTTTTAGAACAGCTCTTAAAAAAAAGCGCTCTCTACCCGGATTTTTTATTTGGCGAAACCATACATCATCTTAATGCTATGTTAGGTAAACCATATCAATCTATTACTGGCCAAATGGTCGATCATCATTATAATGTATTAAATATAGATACTTGCGCCACCGTATCTACTATTACAACAGAAAATAAAGTATGTTTTTTTCCAGAAGATTATGTATTAAATTTCAGACCTGAGGATGAGGTGCCAACAAATTTACTGAAAAATATCGATATTACTCGTATTATGACTAGTCAATGTGACCTTATACGAATGTCATCGTCACCCATGTTAAATCCTCTTATCCTTTTACCTATTCAATCAAATAGAGCATATATATGCTACAAGGATCAGCTCCTTTTTGTAAATAGAATAACTAGAGAGTGTTTCCAGATAAAAATTACTCCAGATAAATTAATAGAATTCAATAAAAAAATGCAGCCTACTGATCAAGTTAGAATTTTATCGGCTGATGATTTAAATCTCATCAAATCCATCACCGGTCACTCCGCAATAGAAGGGACGCCCTTAGGTTATCCTCGTTTCATGGTAATGGCATCACATAATAGATGGAAAGTATTAAATGCTTGGATCAAACTTCATCCGGATAAAACTTTAAAATTAAATACTAAGTCCGTTAATCCGAGGACCTATAATCCCGATGTTAACTTTGCATTAATCTTGGCGAAGACAAAACAATGGAAGCTTTTCAATTCGATTTTTGATCAATCTCCTACAACTTGGATTGACCTGAATGCAAAAATGTCCATTCCACTGACTGATACACTTGCGGTTTATTTAATTCAAGACAAACAATATAAATTATTTTTAAATATATTCAAACAAGATCCAAAACAAGTACTTGAACCATCCTCTCTTCTCAAGATTCAAACGATGCTAGCGAATGATAAAGATTCTAATCATAACGAAATAATAACAACCATCAACCATGAAATGACAGCTCATCATCAACAAGAGCAACTGGATCAATCACCCACGGATACATCATCGGCTGAAAATGATAAAGAAGAAAAACTATTTAGACGACGACTACTCAAAACAAAATTAGATGAAATAGATAGGAAATTTAATTTCACACATCAATTATCCGAAGTATCTCCTTCTGGTTTGAAAATTACTTTTTCTGGTGCACAAACTAATTTAAAACGTTTTAAGCATTCAATCAAACCACATATGATACCGTCTATCCAATCTAATCCTATCAGAGAAGAAACATCGTCAACCTATAGTTATGTTTTATCTGCAAAAGAAATTGCTTTTGTGTCGTGGTTTGTAAATAATAAAAAACTTGACGACGCATTGAACTCTGATGAAAAATTCAATCCATTTATCAAATCAAAAAAATCGGGTCCGATTCCTCTTACTTCAAAGCAACAAGCAGAATGGAAAAAAGCGCTCCATATGCTTTTTAGTTGCGCACAAGAAATAGCAATTAAGTGGGATGATAGTAATGAATATTTTAGAGTGGAACTACCTTCTGATGATTCTATTACCATCAGAAAATATAAAGATTCGCATGAATTGCTGTATCATTTTCCTAATGCAGAAGGGCTCTTCGATTATGCATCTAGTCGCTTAAATACATATGAAATAGAAGGAGCTCACATTGCCTCTTCTTCTCGCGTGACCGATGGTAAGAATAAAATAATCATTGTCACTCCATTTACTGAGGCAACCAGCTGGGTACACGATTGTCTGTCAGGTGTGAATAACCTCATTGAAAAATCCATTTTATTTCCTCTTAATATTCCTAATGAACCTGCTGAAAAACATATCCCTAAGAAAAATGATCCCGCTAAGCCTCCTGAATTAGAAAAAAAATCGCAACCCAGTACGGATGATGCTGCCATAGCACGTGAAATGGCATCTAAAATGTTGGAGGAAACAAAAAAAATATTTAAAAAAGTCATCTCCACCTCGGCTTTTGCTGGACAAAATTTTGATTTTCTAAACGTACCTCAGAAAAAGAAACGTGGTAAATGGGAATTTACTTATACTTATGAAGGTACAACGCATTTGCAAGGAATAGACTCTATTAAATTTCTTAAAGGGATTAAAGCAGCATTACAAAAAAAAGATAACTTTACTCATGATTGGATAAGAATATATATCATTCCCACACCTATCAAACAACTAGTAAAAATAATTGTCGACACTCAAACCGTGCCATTCGAAAAATTATTACTCGAATCCACAAAGCTTACCAAGGCAAAAGAATATTTCTCTGCTATACTATGGGTACAACCATCTGAAAAAAAATCGACAGATGATAAAACATCAGCCGCTGAAAATGAAGCGCAGCATGAGTTACCAATAAAAACTGATGATAAGAAAAATAATTTGCAAATATCTCATAAAAAGCAGTATTCATTCAAGCTTAGCAAATTGGCACCTCGTAATCTTAAGCACCATTTAACATCCATTAATCTGATACAACCTCATATGCAAGATAATGCTAGGTGGGTTTATTTTTATGCGTATCTTTTGCACCTTCAAAGCATACTAATCATATTAGCAGATGATATCAATAATAATAATAATTCAGATATCAAAGAACTTTTTATGAATTTACGACATATTTTACGACATGCTTATCATAAACTTGCAAGCGAAAACCTTGGCCCCATGATGCAACCACTAATAGACGCATTAAGCAAAGCAATGGATCTTAATCCTACTTTGAAGCGATCTTCTATTTTTGTTAAAGATGTGCTAACCATTAAATTAACTGATGACTTTATTATCGCTCTCAAAAATTTTATTGCGCCATACAAGTATTCTTTACGTAATAAAACTGTGGGTATGTCTACTCTCCCCGAAAAAGAAAATACTGTTTCTGCCCTGCAAACTACTTTAAACAATATAAAAGAATCGCCTATCGAACCGACGATAAAACAAACTGCTATATTAATGATTTACTCCTTGATGGGTGAAGTGTATACCGGTAAAAAGAGGCAGAAATATGGCGAGGTTTATAGAGCACTAGGACATGAAAAAATAACTGAGGAAGACTTCGTTGCCCTCACTACTAAATTATATAATGAAATTTCAGGCATTGATCAGGTAGATAAAATGGTATTTAATCCTCGTAACGCATGAAGATTTCAAGCAATCGTTCACGAGGTTATATTTAACTAGCGAAAACGTTCCGCTGCGAGAATCCGGTAAATATATCGCAATCGCGAGGGGCATTACCCATTTTTTGCAAAGCGCTTAGGATGATCGTCCTGTAATCGTTTGCATAGCGCCTGAAATCGTTTTATATATCTAATTTGACTAAACAGATTAGCCGATTTTTCCTGAAAAATGGATTGATAGATATCCACTCGTTTTTTATAAAGCGGATTAAACATCTGCTTTGAATTAACATTATATTCCTCTTCAGCAAGTTCGCACGCTCGCTTTTGAATTTCTTCTATCAACTGACTCCAACTATCCTCCTGAAAAATAACTGCCTGATTCCACATGATGGGACGATAACAATTATCGTTTAATCGTAAATATTCAAACTCTTTACCCTTTAATAAACTGAGTAACGCTTCTAAATCTTCTACCTCGTGTAACCCACCAATGATAGCTAAAATTTTATTTTGTATAGTAGGAAGGTGCCTTGTTTGATCATCCATCATCAGACTATCAGACAACAACTGGCGAAAATCACTCTGTGCGAGAGCATGACGAAATGGCGCTACATCGTGATACGCCGTATGATTAAGTTCTTTACGAAATTGATGAATATCATCTTCACTACCATATTGTTGGATCATAGCAATAATCGTAGCTGGAGGAGATAAAGTCATTTGATAATTTAATGCTACTAAATGATCTCTTTCTATTTCTTTCCATTCTTGTATAGTTACATCATGGCTAATCCTTGTTAAGAGATCGAAAATTTTCGAAACAAATTTCTTTTCCTCAATCATTTTAATTGCGCTTACCATGCTGATAGCATAAATCTCAAAAAATTCTGCTAGATAGGAAACAGAGCAGGTATCGATTCGTCTTTTAAAATAATCCAAAACATATAATATAATATCTAATGGTATGTGTTCTAAAGCAGCATCAGTTGAATGAGGTTTTAGTAAATCAATAAACTCACTATTTTTCTTTATTAAAATAGCAATTACTTCACTGCACTCTTCCTTACTAATCATGGTTTTTTCATGAATGATGTTAAGAATAAGATTGAGATACCACATACAAATACGATATGTCCTTATATACTAAGGAATAATGTGTTTTTGCATATTCCTCTATTGCTGAATATTAATTTTGGCAGCAGCTGCTTGGCTTTGTTTATATAATTCATATTCAAGCAAACCTTCACTATTTTGCACTTGCTCAGAAAAAATATCGAATTGTTTCTGATCAGGAACACGGCCTGATTCTATCGAATTCACTACAATAATTGCATAGCCATTAGGTATGCGAGTAATTCCATATCCCATTTTTTGAGTGATTGAAGGATTCGGCAAACGAAATGCTGCATCTAAAATCGCTGGATCAACTTTATTGGAATAACGGCCAATATAACCAGTCTCTACCCAGGTAAAACCATATTGGCTAGCAAGTTTTTCGGGATTTGCGCCAGCAAACAATTTTGATTGAAAGTTTTTTGCAAAAGTTTCTGCCTGTACCTCGGCTTCTTGAGTTCTAAGCTTATCTTCAATTTGTTTAGAAATTCCTTCCAGTGGCAAGAGCGCTGAGGCAAGATGTGATTTAACTCGTAGAACGATAACGGTTTCTGGATTAATTTGAATCACATCACTATTATTTTGAACCTCCAGTACATCTCTGCTAAAGGCCGTATCTCTAACTTTTTTATACTGTGAAATATCTTTTCCTGGTTTATCTTGAGCAAATAATTCACTCGTTTTAATCGGTAGCCCTAGTGATTTTGCAGCATAAGCCAATGAATCAGGATGCTCGTATGTCATATTCGCTAATTGTTCGCGTAATTCAGCAAGCTTTTCTTCTGCATGTTGATGAATATAAGTTTCTCTCACTTTACTGTTAATTTCGTCGAAAGGCTGAATTTTTGGTTCCTTAAAATCAACCACGCTAACGATAACATAAGCTTTATTTGTTTTAATCGGTTGCGTAAATTGACCAACCTGCGTCAGACTTGCTACATCTTTTTGCAACTCTGGAGGAACCTGATTTAATATCATCCATTCTGTCGAAAGAGTGCCTGGATAATGATGAGCAAATTTAGCAAAAGATTGTCCTTTTGCTAAATTTTGACTGATTTCATTTGCTTTATTTTCTGCTTCTGTCATTTGTTCCCGCGAAGCATTTGCGTGAATTGGAATTTCTATTACAGTTAATTTCCAAGCCGTTGGTTGAGTATATGAATTAATATTTTCATTATAAAAATTTTTCAAAATAACATCGGGGGGATTAATTTTAGCAGCGACATCTTTTATCGATAACTCAATGTATTCGACATTGACTTGTTCCGGAGTCATAAAATCACTTTGATTTTTATCGTAGTAAGCTTTAATTTTATTTGGTGAAATTTTAATTGGCTGAAGAAGAAAATATTGTAACGGAATATTAATATATTTGATATTTCGTGCTTGATTAACCAAGGCAATGGTATAACTTGTTTCATTTGGTAAAGCAAAAGAGGTAAACAAAATACCTAATTTGGGTTGGTCAATCAATAAACTGGTTTTAATTAAATCAAGAAATTCGCTGGTAGAAAGTAAGGTGGAGGATAATATTTCTTGAAAACGTTCAATTGAAAATAGCCCATCAATTTGAAATTCTGGCATTCCTTTTAAATAATTATCAATTTGGCGATCAGATATTCGGAAGCCTTCTTCAGTTGACGCTTGCTTTAATACTTCGATGTCTATCAAGGCACGCAAGGCACGGTCTTTTAAAATAGCTTCGTCTTTTGAAGTAATAGGATTATTTGATCCATATTGAGCCTGAATCTGGCGTCTTAATCGTTCATAAGCAACTGTAAGTTGTTCCCGGGTAATTTCAACTCCATTTACCTCAGCGACAATATTGCTACTACCACCGCCAATAAAATAACTATGAATACCCCAGAGAGCAAATGATAAAATGATGAGCGATATAATTACCCCTGCTATCCAACCCTGGGTATGCTCACGAATGGTTTGCAGCATTTTTTTGGCTCTCTACAATAAAACGGAGTGGACGGGACTCGAACCCGCGACCCCCGACGTGACAGGCCGGTATTCTAACCAACTGAACTACCACTCCATTATCGGAATATGGGTGCTGAGGGGATCGAACCCGCGACCTTCGCCTTGTAAGGGCGACGCTCTCCCAGCTGAGCTAAGCACCCGTGAAACTTAGGATTTTTCATCCTCTTTAACAGCATCTTTTAATGCCTTACCTGCTTTAAATCCAACTACTTTTGTTGCCTTAATCTTAATTTTCTCACCTGTTGCTGGATTACGTCCTTCACGTGCAGCTCGTTCTTTTACGGTAAACGTCCCAAAATTGACAATGACTACTGGATCACCTTTTTTCAATGACTCGGTTATTCCTTCCAATAATACGTCTAGTGCCCGTGCTGCAGTTATTTTAGGTAACTCAGCTCTCTCTGAAATAAGATCTACTAATTCTGCTCTATTCATGATCATTCTCTCTATCCGTAATTGAACCAAGACCCTACAGTAAGCTATAAGGCAATATTAATCCTAGAAACGGTAGTTTGATTGAACAATACGACACATCATCCCATCGCCTTTTGCCCAACTGCCGTTTCTAGGATAATGGGAAACGACACTTACCAGAGCTCATCTCCATCATGAGCTAAGGGCATACAACGAAGAGTGATTTATACCAATAGCAGGAAACTTATGTCAAGCTCATTGATAAAAACTTAGCGGTTCCCATGTTTTGTGTTGACGCTAATGTGTTCGTATTCTATCCGTTTTATCTGATTTCCGTATTTTCATTTTTTTACTAACGCCACTACTCACTAAAGGCGCTCGTAACTTTTTAGCCTTACGAGGTAGCTTATCAGGATAACCATTAATAGCAAAACCTAAAACCTCATCAATCCATCGAACGGGTTTGATATTTAAATCTTGCTTAATGTTATCCGGAATTTCTTTTAAATCTTTAATATTTTCAACAGGAATGATGACATTTTTAATACCACTTCGATGAGCAGCTAATAATTTTTCCTTTAGTCCCCCAATTGGTAACACCTCACCACGCAAGGTTATCTCCCCTGTCATCGCGTAATCTGCATATATAGGTAAGTGAGTCAGAACGGATACTAAGGCTGTACACATACTAATACCAGCACTTGGTCCATCTTTAGGTGTTGCCCCTTCCGGAACATGAATATGAATATCATGCTTATCAAAGAAGTTTTTGGGTACACCTAACAAATGCGAACGTGCTCTGACGACCGATAATGCTGCCTGAATAGATTCTTGCATCACCTCACCTAATTGGCCAGTATAGATCGTTTTTCCTTTACCTGGGAGAATAACCGCTTCTATGCTTAATAATTCCCCGCCTACTTCAGTCCATGCGAGGCCCTTCACTTGACCAATTTGGTCTTGTTGATCAGCAAGATCAAAACGGAATTTTCTCACCCCCAAATAATGTTCTAAATCATCTGGTTCAATTTTCGCTTTGCCAGATTTTGTCTTCAATAAAACTTCTTTCACTACTTTACGACAAATCTTGGAAATTTCGCGCTCTAAATTACGCACACCGGCTTCACGTGTATAATAGCGAATAATGTTTTGTACCGTCTCAGCTGGTATTTCAATTTCTGATGGTTTCAACCCTGCTGCCAATATTTGTTTTTGAATCAGATGGCGCAAAGCAATATTAACTTTTTCATCTTCGGTATATCCAGGAATACGAATAACTTCCATGCGATCGCGAAGTGCCGGTGGAATATCGAGAGTGTTGGCTGTTGCCATAAACATAATACTCGAAAGATCATAGTCCACTTCAAGATAATGATCGTTAAACGAATGATTTTGTTCGGGATCAAGCACTTCTAGTAAAGCAGATGCTGGATCGCCACGAAAATCCATAGACATCTTATCAATTTCATCTAACATAAAAAGTGGGTTATTCACGCCAGCTTTAGCTAGTTTTTGTATAATTTTGCCTGGCATAGCGCCTATATAAGTGCGTCTATGACCACGAATTTCTGCTTCATCACGTACGCCACCTAATGACATGCGAATAAATTTTCTCCCAGTAGCATTTGCAATAGATTGACCTAACGATGTTTTACCAACACCTGGAGGTCCCACTAAACAAAGAATAGGGCCTTTTAATTTTTTAACGCGCTTCTGTACAGCAAGATATTCAATGATGCGTTCTTTAACTTCTTTCAAGCCATAATGTTCAGTTTCTAATATTTTCTCAGCAGCCTCTAATTTTGCACGAGTATGCGTGCGCTTACTCCACGGTAACGACAACATAACATCAAGATAATTACGAGATACAGTAGCTTCTGCAGATTGCATAGGCATTGATTTAAGTTTGTTTAATTCAGCCACACATTTTTCACGTGCTTCTTTAGACAAACCAGCTTCTTCAATTTTCTTTGCTATTGCTTCAAATTCATTTGGAACATTTTCAATTTCATTTAATTCTTTTTGAATCGCTTTGATTTGTTCATTTAAATAATATTCGCGTTGTGTTTTTTCCATCTGACGTTTAACTCGCCCGCGAATTTTCTTCTCCACTTGTAATAAATCAATTTCATTTTCTAAAAGCGCCATCAATTTTTCAAGACGTTTAGCTAAACTTTCCAATTCTAATAGCTTTTGTTTCTCTTCTAATTTAATACTTAAATGAGCAGCAATCGTATCGCCTAATCGACCACCATCTTCAATAGCAATGATAGACGCCATAATTTCAGCAGGAATTTTTCGATTCAATTTTACATATTGCTCGAATTGAGAACGTAATGAGCGAATAAAAATTTCAATTTCTCGAGTTTCTGTTGTCTGATCTTCAAGTAATTTAATTTCAGCAAGAAAATATTCTTTATTCTCAATAAAACGAATAATCTTGCCTCTTTTTACTCCTTCTACTAATACTTTTACCGTGCCATCAGGAAGTTTTAATAATTGTAAAACCGTTGCAAGCGTACCCACCTGGTACATTCCTTTCTCAGTGGGTTGATCTTCAGTAGCATTACGTTGCGTGACAAGTAGAATTTGTTTATCCGCTGCCATCGCCACTTCTAACGCCTTTATTGAACGCTCACGTCCCACAAAAAGAGGAACTACCATGAAAGGATAAACAACAACATCCCGTAATGGTAATACAGGAACACTCAGCGTATTGGTATCAGGCGGTATAGATGCCATATGAGGACTCCTTAAGTTTGGGAAACTACACTATTCAGCTGCCGTTTGTTTCTCTTGTTGTTCGTAGATAACGATGGGCTTCGTCTCGCTATGAATTGAAGCTTCGTCGATAATCACTTTCGAGACATGGCTTAAGGATGGAAGTTCATACATGATGTCTAATAGGGCTTTTTCTAAGATGGAGCGTAGGCCTCGGGCACCGGTTTTCTTTTCTACACAACGCTCGGCGACCGTCTGTAACGCTGCACCACGAAACTCTAAAGCAACACCTTCCATCTCAAAAAGCTTACGATACTGTTTAATTAAAGCATTTTTAGGTTCAGTAAGAATACTGACTAAGGCTTGCTTATCCAATTCTTCTAATGTTGCAACAACTGGTAATCGTCCAATTAATTCGGGGATCAGACCATATCTAATCAAATCAGCTGGTTCGACATCACGCAATATTTCTCCAATCGCCTTTGCGTCTTCTTTGCCATGAATTTCAGCCGAAAAACCAATACCTGTTTTTTCAGAGCGATCCCGTATGATTTTTTCTAACCCGGAAAACGCGCCTCCGCAAATAAAGAGGATATTCCGTGTATCCACTTGGATAAATTCTTGTTGTGGATGTTTTCTGCCACCTTGTGGCGGGACGGAAGCAATAGTGCCTTCGATGAGCTTTAATAGCGCTTGTTGTACACCTTCGCCAGAAACATCGCGAGTAATCGATGGATTTTCAGATTTACGAGAAATTTTATCAATTTCATCAATATAAACGATACCCATCTGCGCTTTCGTAACATCATATTCACATCGCTGTAAAAGCTTCTGAATGATACTTTCGACATCTTCACCAACATAACCTGCCTCTGTCAACGTTGTTGCATCTGCGATAACAAAGGGAACGTTTAAAAGACGAGCGAGCGTTTCAGCAAGCAACGTTTTACCGCTACCAGTTGGCCCAATCAGCAAGATATTACTTTTATTCAATTCGACATCGTCATTTTTATTATGGCTACGAAGACGCTTATAGTGATTATAAACTGCCACTGAAAGTACTTTCTTTGCCTGAGTCTGTCCGATGACATATTCATCTAATGTTCGACGAATTTCTGTCGGAGCAGGTAATTTAGGCAAGGCGTCAGAAGGTAGGTTGGTTTTATTATCCCGGGCTTCTTCGTTGATAATGTCATTACAAAGCGACACGCATTCGTCACACACATAAACCGAAGGCCCAGCAATAAGCTTCCGAACTTCATGTTGACTCTTGCCACAGAAGGAGCAGTGAAACACTTTATCTCTGCCACTGTTGCCACGTTGGTCATTACTCATATGACAGTCTCTTTAAGGTTATTCCTAATAAATAAGGACGGATTATCCAAATTCAACTACCCATACCTATAATATTACTTTTTATCGGTGCGAGAATCGAGGATCTTATCAATAATTCCATAATCTCGAGCTCTTTCAGCCGTCATGAAATAATCCCTATCTGTATCTTTTGCGATGACGCTCTCAGGTTGACCCGTATGTTTGGCTAAAATTTGATTCAATTTTGTACGAATTTTCAAAGTTTCCTCAGCATGTATCGCAATATCAGAGGCTTGACCCTGAACGCCGCCTAAAGGCTGATGAATCATCACGCGTGCGCTGGGTAAACAATAACGTTTACCTTTGGATCCACCTGCTAATAATAATGCACCCATACTGGCTGCTTGACCCATACACATTGTACTGACATCAGACTTAATAAACTGCATTGTATCATAAATGGCTAAACCTGCCGTGACTACACCCCCTGGTGAATTAATGTATATAGAAATATCTTTATCAGGGTTTTCAGATTCCAAAAATAATAATTGCGCAACCACCAGATTTGCAACGTAATCATCAATAGCGCCACCTAAAAAAATGACTCTATCTTTCAGAAGCCTAGAATAAATATCAAATGCGCGTTCCCCTCGGGCAGTTTGTTCCACTACCATCGGCACCAAATTAGCTACTATCGAATGATTTAATTCAGCAGACATAGTCCTTCCTTATTTTCAATTATACATTAAATACCTTTGAGTTCCGCATAACTCATGTTTTTTTCAACTACCTTCACGCCTTCTAGCAGTTTATCCATAACTTGATCTTCCAATACCTGAGCTTCGATATTTCCAATCTGTTCTTTTGATGAAAGCCAAGCGACTACTTCTTGGGGACGCTCATATACTGAAGATAAATCGATAATGCGTTTTTGTACCCGATCTTTATCTGCAATAATCTTTTCTTGTTTTACAAATTCACCTATCAGCAATCCAAGTGCCACCCGCTTAGTTGCTATTTCCTTAAATGAAGCCATCTCAGAATCACTGTGTTGGTGATGCGCATGATCGTGATGTTTAGGATACATTTCATCATGAATCCGACTTGCTTCTCGTTCAACCAATGTGTTAGGAACTTCAATTGGATTTTGTTCGAGTAGGTATCGAAACAGCTGATCTTTCAGTTTTTCCTGAACTAAGCGATCAGCTTCTTGTTGTAATGTTTGTCGAACTTGTTCTTTTAAATCACTTTCATTACCACTACTAATACCTAACTTTTGAATAAATTGTTCGTCCAGTGCAGGGGTATCTGCTTGGTAAACATTTTTAATTTTTACCCTAAAATCGACCGGTTTGCCTGCTCGTTCAGACATAGTAAAATTTTCTGGAAACTGTAAATGCAATGTTCGCTCATCACCTGCTTTTACTTCTAACAAGCCATCTTCAAATCCAGGTATCATGGTTTGACCACCTAATTCCAATGGAAAATCCTTGATCGTATTCGCTTCATCAGCCTTACCTTCAAAAATAGCATAATAATCAATCACCACTCTATCAGTCATGTGTGCAGGTCGATCAACCACTTGCCATTGAGTATGTTGTTTACGCAATTTCTGAATAACCTGATCGATGTCTTCTGCCTTCACTGCAACAATTAATTTTTCCACCTGCTCAAAAGTTGCTTTGATATGAGTAAATTCAGGTAACACTTCAAAAGAGGCAATGTATTCTAATGGTTGATTAGGCAACATGGTTTTAGGTTCAATTTGTGGGGTATTGATAGGGTGTAGCTGATTGTTCGCAATCGCTTCATAAAGCGATGTTTTGATTACTTCACCCCAAGCATCTTGCCAAGCATCTTGGCTAAATCGTTGCTTGATATATTCAATTGGCGCCTTTCCAGGACGAAACCCTTTGATATTCGCCTTCTTAGCATACTGGGCAATCTGTTGGTTATAAGCCTCTTCCACACGATTGATCGGCACAGTAACGGTTAATCGGCACTCTACACTACTTACTTTTTCAACGGACACTTGCATGATGTAACCTCATCTATCAAGAATATTTGCGAAAGGAGAGACTCGAACTCTCACGGGATACCCCACTGGAACCTAAATCCAGCGCGTCTACCAGTTCCGCCACTTTCGCATTCAAACGAACCTGACATTTTTACTGGAGTTTTCGATAAGAATCAAGTAGGAATGCTGCCAATACCTAATCTTCTCGTTTACACTATGTAGCAAAATGAGTGACCTCATAAGCTATTTTAGGATGATTTTTATGGAAAAATTAAAGGCGAATTTGATAGGGAAGATCGGATTAATGATGTTGGTTATTCTTTTAGTATACTGGGGATTCTTCTTTTTTCCTGTTCGACCGACACAAATAATAATTGGTGATGGCATAAATGGTCCTAAGGATATGGTATGGATTCCGGGAGGTGAATTTATGATGGGCAGCAACAGCAATATTGCTAAAATGAATGAAAAACCTGCTCATCAAGTTCATGTTAATGGTTTTTGGATAGACCAAACTGATGTGACGAATGCGCAATTTGCTGAGTTTGTTAAAGCGACTGGCTATGTTAGCACTGCTGAACGCCAACCTGATTGGGAAACTCTAAAAGCACAATTAGCGCCTAACACTCCTAAACCATCTGATGACAAACTCGTCGCTGGTGCCATGGTGTTTGTAGGCACCAAAGAAGCCGTACCACTGGATGATAATTCCAGATGGTGGAATTTTGTGCCAGGAGCAAATTGGCGTCATCCCCAAGGACCTGGTAGCAATATTCTCGGCAAAGAAAATCATCCGGTAGTTCAAGTATCCTATGAAGATGCGCTTGCTTATGCAAAATGGATTGGCAAACGCTTACCGACTGAAGCCGAATGGGAATACGCTGCACGCGGCGGCTTAGAACAAGCTAATTATAGCTGGGGAGACGAATTTAAACCGCACGATAAAACCATGGCAAACACTTTTGCTGGTAAAGAATTTCCTATTATTGATCCTGCTTATAAAAATAAAATTGGCACAACAGCTGTAGCTAGTTTTCCACCTAACGCTTATGGTTTATATGATATGGCAGGTAATGTTTGGCAATGGGTAGCCGACTGGTATCGTGCCGATGCTTTTATGTTAGCATCGCAAAATCGAATAGCATTCAATCCGCAAGGACCAACAAATAGTTACGATCCCGATGATATTTATGCACCCATTGATGCTCCTAAACGGGTGATTCGCGGCGGATCATTTTTATGCGATGAGAATTTTTGTATGAGTTACCGCCCCAGTGCTCGGCGTGGCGTAGATCCTTATAATCCTATGTCGCATATTGGTTTTAGGTTGGTAAAAGTCGCAAAGACTAACCCCCTATCCCGCCAATACGTGGCATTTTAGGTTGATCTTTAAAAGTAGGCAAAGGATTATCAGGATTTTGTAAGTTCGGAATCATATCGGTCGACGCTCCGCCTACAAACCGTTTGATATTCGGATACTTCATGATCGATGTATCAAAATCAATGATGACTGGCCCCAAAAGCGCCATCACCCAACCATTGTCTTGACCCGAATAACGTCCGGGAGAGGATGTCAGCACACGAACCGGTGCAGCGCCATTAAATATCATGTCGTATTTTTCATAGGGATCCATTGTTAAATTATATAAAGCGCCAATCGCACCTAAATTCGCTTGTGCGCCTAACCAGGAATCTTTAGCAGTATATAAATATTTCCAGGCAATATTGATCCACGGTTCTTTAGGATCCCCTCTGACATCACCACGCACTCCTTGGAAAGTTTCTCCATCAATATATACCCATGAGGTGCGTGCAGAATGCTGCGCTTTTCCTAAAACATAAGCGCTATTATCAATGCTATCGAAATAAATTCCTTTGCTATCATTACCTACCCAATCATGTGGCGGAGGATTCAATCCAACCATTGTTGCCAACGTTGCCCAACAATCAATATGCGACATCATTTCACCATATTGCATGCCAGCCGGAATATGGTTAGGCCACCACATTATCCCTGGCACGCGCCAACCCCCTTCAAATGGCGTTCCTTTTGCGCCACGAAATGGAGTGGTTCCTGCATCGGGATAGGCATCTAACCAAGCGCCATTATCTGCCGTTAAAATAACAATCGTATTAGGTGCTTCAGTGCGAATCACATCCATGATGCGACCAATATTGTCATCTAATTCCATTAAGGAATCAGAATAATCGCCAAGATGTGATTTACCTCTAAATGGTGGAGCAGCATTTGTCGGATTGTGCATTTTGAGGAAGTTAATATCCATAAAAAATGGTTTATCCGCTTTGGCATGCTGCTTAATATAAGCAATTGCTGAATCGGTCTGACGAATATCAAACATCGCCATACTGTCATAAGTAATTTTTCCTACCATCTTCGCCGGTTGACCAGCTACGCCCTCCCATTCACCTAAATTAACCACATCATCGTAAAGTTTATTAAATTCTGGATTAAATGAAGGAAACCAAGGATGAAAATATTTTGAAGTATCATTGTAAGCATAGACACCAGCATAGTAGGCAGCAAAATGTTTCATCTCATCGAAGCCATGTTCTATTGGATAAGCAGCAGGCTTATCCCCCATATGCCATTTGCCAGAGAAATAGGTAGAGTAACCATTTTTTTGGAAAAATTCGGCAATGGTTGGCGTTTCTTTGCGAAGATAGTTCTCATCGCCGGGAGCAATCACGACTGATAATGCTGAACGAATCGGTATTCGTCCTGTCATAAAAGACGCGCGACCCGCCGTACAACTAGCTTGGCCATACCAGCTAGTAAATAATGCGCCTTCCTTTGCTAGACGATCGACTTTAGGTGTGGGATGTCCAAGAGATAATCCTCCTCCTGAATACGCACCGAAATCTCCCCAACCCGTGTCGTCTGTCATTAACATGAGAATATTGGGTTTCTTTGCGGTTGCTTGCGAGAAGGCTAAATTGCAAGTAGTGACTATACTGACTCCAAGCAAAATAGTAAAAATGACTTTGAATAATTTCCCTTGCACTTCCATGTCTGCTCCTTTCTTTTAAAAGCATTTTCTCATTATACTGAAATTCTTGCTTGAGAGAAGTGGGAGAGACTAGGAATGAATCCTTATATAATTATTTTTCTAATCTGCAATCTATTCATCAGCCCCGCACTTTATAGTTCCGAAAAGATAGATCATTATGTTTGGCTAAAAAAAGCATTAAAATTACAAAGAGAAATTGATTTGCATGCTCCTTTAAATGAAGCCACATTTATTGGAACGCATAATTCTTATAATTCGAAATTTTATGCAAATCCAGTGCGCTATATTGATCCCAATCAACTGTTATCTATTACTGGGCAATTAGAATCGGGAGTACGCAGTATTGAGTTCGATGTGCATTGGACAGCGAATAACAAATTGGTACTAGATCTGTTACTGTGTCATGGCAATACAAAACATATCGGTTGTAGTTTGTTCGATCGTCATGTGATGGATGGCTTGAAAGAATTACGTGATTGGCTTCGAGCAAATCCTAATGAAATCGTTTTGCTTTATATTGATCGATATTTAGATGGCCATGAACCTAGATTAGCTGCTTTACTCGATGATTATTTAGGTAACTATATTTATAAACCAGCTGTACTGCGATCATCCCATTCATCTGCAGATTGTCTTTCTCTCCCAACACACTTAACTAAAGCAGATATTTTAAAAGCAGGTAAGCAATTAATAATTGTTACCAAAGGTTGCGATCGATCAAATGCATATTACTATGAGCAAAATCAATTTAAACAAATTTGGAATGATTATGTATTCGCAGGCATCGGCGATATTCCTCGCAAATATTATACTTTTATTGATGCCACGATTACGAATTTCACTTCCTATCCTGATTGTGGTAAATCAACCATATTTCATCCGGACCTCTTTCACACAAGCGTATGGCGCATCTATGAAGATAGAACGCTGAATGGCAGCATTGGTCATCCGCAAAAAAAAATTCACTTTAAAATTGTGAGTGAACTCATGCACTGCGGAATAAATTGGCCCACAATGGATAAAGTCGATAAAAATGATAGCCGATTAAATGCAACTATTTGGAGTTGGATGCCTGAGTATCCAAAAACAGGTGATGGGCATTGCGCCATTTATAAAATAGATCAAGGTTTTGAAAATATACCCTGTGAACAGATAAAAGCTGGGTACGCTTGTCAAGAAGAAAAAACTCATGACATGAAAGCTATTTCCATCATTGGAACTTGGTCGAGTGGCGAATCTACTTGTCAACTATTGGCTGGAAAAAATTGGCATTTTGCTGTGCCAATAAATGCAACGCAATTAGATAAATTGAAAATCTCAATGAATGCAACTTTATTGCAAACGAGTTGGCTCAATTATGTTGAGGATGAACAAGGATCTTGGCATGCGAATCAAGCACGATGAAGCTATTTCTTTCTGGGAATAGTTGGCTTGAATGACTGCGGCTCTTGCTCGGCCTTTTTGGACTCATTGGGCTTTGAGGATGCGTACTGAAATTTTACTTGAGATTCTTTAGCTTGAGCCTTTTCTACTTTAGCTGCATTCTCTCCAAATATTATTTGATTTTTGAATTCAAGTAATCCCTGTAATCCCTTAATAAGCTTTTCATTTTGAGATTGAGAATATTTTGTCAAATAATCATCAATGATTAGAAATGGGTTACGAGTCCCAAGAAGAAAAAGACTAGCCTTTTTCTTCGCTGCCCTAATTAAAGTTGGAAAAATATAATCGGCAGTTTCTTGGTGGAATCTACCGGCATTATCGATACAATTTTTAGCAGCAAGTTGCAAAGGAGTCATTCGCTTATTATCTTCAATAGTAAAATCAATACCAGGTGTATTTAATAAAACATCCAAAACCATGCCGACATTTGATCGACCCATGATATATCCAGCTTCCACTGCGTGGTGTAATAGAGTCCTGCCTTTCTCATCTTGTTGTTTAATTAGATTAGGATTTTTATCTAATTCTGTTTGTAGCTCCTTAGGTGACATCATCAGTTTGTGAAATGTAGATTCGATAGTTGGCATGATTATATTCCTCTTATAATTATTAAAACCCACCCTACTAGTATAATCTTTTTAAGAAATGAATGATAATTCGTTCAATAAATTACCAATTCTAGCGTAAAAATCAATTATTTTTTCTCACCATTGCATTTTTCAGGGGTGTCTTCACATAACTCATTATTCTCATTCTCATTGTGATAATTAGTAATTGTAAAGTTTGCAAATATAAATGCCGGATTAACTGAACTGGTAGTGGAGGCTGTGGAACTGGTTGACGATGAAGATGCTGAAGGAGTAGGCGTTGGTGATGGATATAAATCAATGCCATCAAAGAAATGCGTGCCAGATATGATGGTATTGAGTAAAACAATTTCATCTGCGCCCGATTGACCACTTAATCCATTCACTGTACCAGATAAACTAGCAGCATTTGTTCCAATTGATAATGATCCTACTTCTACTGTACCCGTTACATTATCAGTCGTGATGCTCGTTGCACCCGTCGTATGCAGGCTCGCGTCTCCAAGTGCAGTTGTTCCCGTACCAGCACTTTGAGTAAAGGTTTGTGCGGTAATCGTTGCACTATTTGTTATATTATTTGCATTTGCAATCGTGATTGCTTGTAAGGCTGTACTATTTCCTAAATTGGCATTCAATACGATATTGCTTGTCCCTGGAACTAAATCAAGGTTGATTGCACCGTTGAGTGTACTGTCAAATGTGATGGCATTATTACTTGAAGTAAAGGTTACTGTTTTACTAGTGCCACTGAGAATTAATGCACCGCTGACAGTAATTGTACCTGTGGTATTAAGTGTTAAATTACCAGCAATGGTTGATGCATCTAATGCTAATGCGCCAGCATCAACTAACGTTATATTATTACCGCTAGTGATTCCTACTGTCGAAAAATTATTGGATGCATGATCCAGTGTAATATTATTTGCAGATCCTGCAGCTAACGTAGTGGTGCCGGTTACACTGAGAGCGCCAGTGTCTGTAATCGCACCACTCGTTGCTACAGTTAGGGTACCACTGATGGTTGATGCTGCTAAATCTAATGCCCCAGCATCAACGAGATTCACATTATTACCGCTTGTGATA
>MGXV01000038.1:0-1259 GCA_001801485.1 Gammaproteobacteria bacterium RIFCSPHIGHO2_12_FULL_37_14 | reverse complement strand
TATTGTTAGCTGATCCTGCTGCAAAGGTAGCAGCGCCTGTCACTGCTAACACACCGCTATCGGTAATTGCACCGGCTGTTGTCACATCTAAAGTACCGCTTATCGTTGATGCTGCTAAGATTAATGCATCTGCATCATTTAATGTGACATTGTTACCACTCGTGATGCCAACACTGCTAAAAGTATTAGAAGAACCATCTAATGTAATATTATTGCCAGATCCAGCAGCAAATGTTGCCGCACCAGTGACATCAAGAATCGGACTTAAACCAGATTGAGTAATTGCCCCAGCAGTTGTCACATCAAGCGTACCACTCACAGTCGATGTGGTAAGTGCTAATGCATTAGCATCGCGAATACTAACATTATTTCCACTTGAAATTCCTAATCGTTCGAAGTTATTAGACACATTATCAAATGTAATATTGTTAGTCGAACCAGCTGTTAATGATGTGGCACCAGTAACCGTCAATGCGCCACTTTGGGTAATTGCTCCACTGGTACTGATCGTTAAATTAGTTAAAGGAGAAGAACTACCAATAGTTGATGTTCCTAGATCAACCGCACCTGCAGCGGTAATAAATAAACTGCCAGTGATTGTCGAAGCATTTAAAGTAAAAGCATTTGCATCACGAAAGGTTGCATTAAAA
The DNA here is from genome assembly GCA_001801485.1 of Gammaproteobacteria bacterium RIFCSPHIGHO2_12_FULL_37_14. The sequence continues at coordinate 609 of MGXV01000038.1, read as the reverse complement.
CTACTATTAACCGTTACACTTGAAAAATTATTTGAAAGATCATCCAGTGTAATGCTATTGCCTGTACCTGCTGCAAATGTGGCTGCACCCGTTACTGCTAATGTACCACTATCAGTAATTGCACCAGCTGTTGTCACACCTAATGTGCCGCTAATCGTGGATGCACCTAAAATCAGCGCACCAGCATCGACTAATGTCACATTGTTACCATTCGTAATGGCAACCGTTGAGAAATTATTCGCTGCATCATCTAAAGTAATGTTATTCGCAGATCCCGCGGCTAATGTTGCTACTCCAGTGATCGCTAAGGTACCGCTATCGGTAATTGCACCGGCGCTTGTCACGCCTAATGTGCCGCTAATCGTGGATGCACCTAAAATCAGTGCACCAGCATCGACTAAAGTCACATTGTTACCCGATGTAATAGCGACTGTTGAAAAATTATTGGCTGCATCATCTAAAGTAATGTTATTGCCTGAACCTGCATCTAATGTTGTCGTCCCCGTCACAGCTAAGGTACCGCTATCAGTAATCGCGCCTGCCGTTGTCACACTTAATGTGCCGCTGATTGTCGATGCTGCTAGACCTAAAGCATTCGTATCTCCTAAA
>MGXV01000037.1:5746-5837 GCA_001801485.1 Gammaproteobacteria bacterium RIFCSPHIGHO2_12_FULL_37_14 | reverse complement strand
CTTATTTGTTTAATGTAGTCAATCCCAATGAAACTGTTCAACAAGTAGCAGCAGGATCATTATCTGCAGCCATTGGACAAATGAAACTTGA
>MGXV01000037.1:0-5630 GCA_001801485.1 Gammaproteobacteria bacterium RIFCSPHIGHO2_12_FULL_37_14 | reverse complement strand
CTCAAGCACCAGATCAAGTCCGTGCGGCATTTAATGACGTGAATAGAGCAGACCAAGATAAGGCCACTTATATTCAGCAAGCACAAGCCTATGCAAGCAAAATCATTCCACTTGCTCAAGGTATGGCAGCACGTGCATTAGCAGATGCAATCGGCTATCAACAAAAAGTTGTGTTAACAGCACAAGCCAATATTGCAAGATACCAGGCCTTATTGAATGTTTATTCTCTCTCACCTGAAGTGACCAGAGAACGTATGTATCTTGAGACAATACAAACCATACTAAGCCATACCACCAAAGTGTTAGTCGATTCCAATGCCAGCAACAATTTGTTGTACCTTCCGCTGGATACACTATTAAAACAGGGTAAATCGCAAAATATCGCATCTACTACCTTGAATACACCGTCCTCAGAAATAACATCAGATGCGACATCAGCAAGCCAGGAGGTAAGCAATGAGGTTAACTAATATCGCTATTGCAGCTATTATCGTTATTATTATCTTCGTCGCTCCTTTCGTATTATTCACTGTCAATGAAGGTCAAAATGGGTTATTGCTTCGTCTAGGTAAAATTACCAGCGATGCTGAAACAAAGACGCCAATCATATTGCAGCCTGGTCTGCATTTGAAAATTCCATTTATTGATCGTGTTCGAATTCTTGATACTCGAATACAAGAACTTGCAACACCCAGCTCACAACCATTGACTGTTGTGACAAAAGAGCAAACCTACTTGGTAGTCGAATACTTTGCTAAGTGGCGAATCAATTATCTTGTTAAATTCTATACGAGTACGGGTGGTAGCGTAACTTGGGCAGAAAATTTGCTTGAACAACGCTTGAATGACATTGTGCGTGCTGAATATGGGAAACGCACCAGTTATCAAGCTATTTCATCTGATCGTGCAGCAATGATGGCAGCGATTAAGGAAGAAGCTAACCATATCGGTAAAGAACAAGGCATAGGTGTCATTGATGTACGTTTACAAACTATTACTTTACCTAAAGATGTGATGGGTTCTGTATTTAAGCGTATGGAAGCTGAGCGTAAGCAATTTGCTGAAGCAAAACGCGCAGAAGGTATGGAAAAATCAGAAGAAGTTAAAGCCCTCGCGGATCAAAAAGTAACGGTGATCAAAGCAGAAGCGCTGATGAAAGCAGCAGCAATAAGAGCCAAAGGTGATCAAGCGGCTGCTGAAATCTATGCGAAAACTTATGGTACTGATCCTAAGTTTTATGCTTTCTATAGAAGTCTGGAAGCTTATGAAAATAGCTTTAATCGTAAAAGAGATATTCTCATTTTGAAACCTGAAGGACAGTTCTTTAATTATTTTCATCATGCTCAGGGCAGTGGTGCGGCAAAAAATAATAACGGAACTCCATAGCATAAGATTTTTGTCTAGGTGACCCAACAATTTTATTGATTCTTCCCTCAGTTTCATAGACACGCCTCAATAAACCAGATAACGAGTTCCTATAAGTCATTGATTCCTTTTATTTTCATAAAAGCTTTTCAATCCAATAGGTTAGTCTATAATGTAAAAAGAACTATTCTAAAAGGTGATCTATGTCAGCTGATAAACATCGACCATCCCCCAAAGAAATGAATGCTGAGATACGCAAGAAGCGTAGCTTGAAGGCTCCATTGATTGATGAAGAAGGAGATTCGACAGAGAGTGGTGGTGGCCAAGGTGGGCACATCGAATTCCATGATTTTATTACTAGCAAAGATCAATCGCGCGATGATTCGCTACCTTCGGCTGAAAAACAACATTCACTTGCGGTTCATAAAGATGTTCATGAATTGCGAGTCAAACAGCAGAAAGAATTACTTGAACAGCGGCATGCTTTAAAAGAAGGTAAGATAAATTTAAACTCTTTTCGTCAAGGATTAATGAATGCTGGGATGAGTAGTCAATTCAAACCAAATCCTAAATTGGCTGACAAAGCTCAATTTAGTGGCATTGATAAACAAGTGATCGGTTTACCCAGTGAAAGTAATGTGACAACCAATGAAAATAAACAGGACGAGCTAAAATTACAATTGCAACAGCAACTCCAATTACGTCATACTCATGACAATACACCACGCCTGACACCGAAAAATTATCGATAGCTATTATTATGCTTTCTCTCGCAGATGCTATTTTACAAGAAGATGACCAAACGGTTAATCAACTGATTTATTATGGCGAAGAACTTAATCAAATCGATGAATATGGCTTCACTCCACTGATTGAAGCAGCTATCGCCAACAATCTGAAACTCAGCAAACTTCTACTTGAACACGGTGCCAATCCCAATCTTCCAGATGCAACAGGCGGTAGCGCACTACATTGGGCTGCTGAAAATAATAATATTGAATTATGTCAACTACTATTAAAACATGGTGCTAATCCAAACAGCTATAATTTTGCCGGCCAACCAGTACTGGTGATGCCAATGTTGCGGGGACAAAAAAAATTAAGACACGTATTGGTGCAAGCTGGAGCAGATCCAATATTTTCGCAGGATTATATTAATGTTAAATTACTAGGGCATTTATATGAATTAATTGGTACAACAAATATTGTTGATAATAAAAATCAATTTGTTGAAGTCGATTTTGAAGGATTTTATCTTGAAGTTACCATTGGCTTGATTGCCGATTCGCTTACTCAATTTCAAAATCATTTTGCAGCTCGACAGTTACGACGTTACTCAGGATTGGCTCGTTTGATTGTTGAAGTGATGCGTAATGCTTCACAATTAATTAAATATCAGCAATACCAAGTTGATACAAGCAAATATAAAACGCAAATCAATTCTTTATTGCAACACGAGCCGTTATTAATTCCTGTTGGTTATGAAGGACATGCTATTACGTTTATTCACTACGGCGATATATGGGTAAAATGTGATAGACGTGAAGATAGTCGCTTATATGATAATATTATGTTCTACCAGGTAAAACATCCCAAGCGCTTAAGTAATGAATTTTTCAAAAAAATTATTTATACTAAACAAACTAGTCAATTTATCAATGAAGAGATCGATCAATTTTTAGGATTGGTGCCTTTAACTGAATTGAAAGTTGATTCTCAAATCAGCGGAAATTGTTCTTGGGCAAATGTTGAAGCCACCATTCCCATATTATTTTTTTTAATCCTGATGCAAATGAATAAAAATGATCAAGCTATTGCTTATTATAAAACATTGGCTTTAAATTTTTTTCATCGTTGGCGTGAATGGAATAAAGATCGAACACTAAATTTTTGTATTCAAAGCTATGAAGAAGGCGATGCCATACGTAAAGCATGCAAAGCAGAAATTTTAGCGACAATACTATTTCAACGCTGCGATTCTCATCATCTCGCCGATAGAAAACGTATTGAAACGATACTTTCAGTATTAGTTAAATCACCCTATGAATATTTATTAAAAAATTATTTACGCGTATTTTTTTATGAAAGTCGAACTGAAGCTGGGCAACGATTTGCTGCTATGTTGCGAGAATACGAATATTTACCCTGAAAATACTAATGATTTTTTTATTATCCATGCAATTGCGTCATCAGATATCTTATTTTCTGTATATTCTCTTCATGTTCTTTAATGTTACTTTCTAAACGCTTCACCATGACGTTGTTAAAATTCGTTGGCTTTTTATACCAAAATGATACCGTTCTAGTCATTTTTTTCTTTTCTAGATGCGGTAGATGAATCTGTTGATCGGTGCCAGTTGCTTCAATATCAGCCACATATTCAGGAAGTGATTCGACCTCTTCTTCTTTCCAGGCAACGGATGGTAATTCAATAACATTGCTATCATTGCTGGTAGGTACGCTAGGGTTTTGAGCAACTATTCTCGCATCGCTTAAAGTTTTTGATAAATGATTAATTTGTAAACGAGTCGCACGAATATAAATTTTAGAACGTGTAAGTTCTTGTTCAAAATATTCGACGAGAGGAATGAGATCTAATTCTGAATCTTTGGCTGTTCTTCTGAAAGTTTGTAATGCAAGTTTAGTGCTAACTATAGTTTGTTGATGTGTTGAAGTAATTTTATTATCATGTAGCGCTTTCTTTTTTGCTTGAAAAATTTTTTCAACCAAGAATTTAAATATGGCATTTGAAATTTCTGGCACCATAAACCATCGTTGTTCTAATAATTTTTTTTCTCGTTTAGCTAATCCAATATAATCTGAATTGCTTGTACCAAATTTGAGTATATGATACAAACGTAACGCATGTTTGCTCGATACACTGCCGAAACCAAAACCCGCTAACAGCAAAATAGAATACCCGACAATAGCAGCACTGAGCGGATCTTCTAATTCGCTAAGAGCAAATCCAAATAAAGCATGTTTAAAACCGGGAGACATCCATAAAATCGACATTGCAAAAAGTGCCAAACTGATTTCACAAGCTAATCGAACAGAAGTAACAAATATTTTTCTTTGATAAGTAATAAGGTTATCGTAGGCCTTTTTTAAACGCTTGAATGGAAACTGAATAACATTCGGTAACAGGCTTTCAGCAAGATCTTTTAAGCGCGAAAACATATGATTTCATCCTTGATCATCAAATGTTAAAAACGGTATGAGTATAAAGGAATACATTTTATTAAGCAAGTTAAGAGGATGATAAAAACCAAATCTATCTGCTAAAAGCAATCGACAATAATTTTTTCACTTATCCAGATCGGTAATTTTTTACTTAATTCAAAATGAGGGTTATTATGTAAAGCCCGCTCTAAAGCGGTTTCAATAGATTGGGTTTCGCTTAAAGTAGATAAAAAAATATACTCGTCATTTTCTAATGCAATTAATCTCATATCGAAATCCTTACGAAAAATTAATAGGTTTCCTCCTCCTGCGCCTATATCAATTGTTCCATCGAATTCCCCTTTGCATAAATCGATAATCGATAATAGCGGATAACGATATTGCATTAAACAACTGGCTGGATGCAACATGAATTGTAATTGATGGTATTGATTTGATGGAATATCAGCTAATAATTGCAGATTAGCAGCAGGTCTATCGGCAGCAAAGAATATTGAGTGACAATTCCATTCGAATTGAGCAACTTCGGAAATATACGGATAGTCCTTAAGAGGCTGATACCCCATTAAAAATAAACCAAAATATTCGCCATAATCATGCAAATTACCGCTACGAGAGGGGTAATTAATCATATATTCTTTTGCAGTCTGACGAAAAAAATCATCTCCTATCAGTTTCACCGTAAGCGGATAAATGTCACGCAGTAAATTAATTATATTAGCTTCAATATTGTGTTGATAGATACGTAAATGCTGAATAGGCGAAAATAACTCAACAGGATAGTGCTCAACGAAAATTGCTTCTATCAATTCAAGCTGAGAGTTAAGTAGTGTCATAGACATCTCGTAAAATTTGTTCCGCACGATATGCTTCTAAATATAAGGTTGGTAATGCTGGGATTTCACTATCCCATTCGATCATAGTAGGTTTAATTCCGAAATGTAAAATAGCTTGTCGATATAAAGCCCAGACAGCAGGAACGATTGGACGATTATGTGTATCAATTAATATTTCTTTATCGCCAATAGTGGTGGTAGTAAATCCAGCAAGATGAATTTCCTGCACCAATTGACCAGGAATAG
>MGXV01000036.1 GCA_001801485.1 Gammaproteobacteria bacterium RIFCSPHIGHO2_12_FULL_37_14 | reverse complement strand
GTGCTTCCTCTCTCAAAATGCTATTAAATATTTCCGCTAACATGATAGGCCAAGAGGCTTGCCAACATAAGTAACTATGTCCACCAGAAAATTCTCTATACCTATAATGATCATCCCCATATGCATGGGCCTCCATTGTTTCTTGCATGGCGCGATTTGCATCTACTAAGCTAACACCTGCATCGAATAGCCCAGTTTCATAGCTTCCTGCATCCATGACAAAATGCGAATCATGATGCTCATGCAAAAAATGTGCAAAAGCTTCTTCTATTTTTTCTCGACTAAACTGTAAACCCCCACTTTGGGATGCCACATTTCCAAAAACCTCAGGGTGGCGTAAGGCTGCATAAAAAGCGGCTTCGCCACCGCAACTGGCGCCAGTAATAATCGTATGTCCAGCATCATTTGCAACATTGAATTGGCTTCGTAGATGTAAAATAAATTCATCTGCTAATAACTCTGTAAAGGTATCATTACAGTTGTACTCGACGGTTCTATTTCCAGCTGCAGGACAAAAAATAACGACCGCAGGTGGAATTGTTCCTGCTTCCATGAGTTTGTCAAGAATGGCTGGCATAGCGAGATCGACATATTGTCCGCCATCCAGCTGCAATATCAGTGGATAAGGGGGTTGGCGATGTGGATCGTAGTCTGTGGGCAAGTAAACATAGTATTGGCGTTCATTTAAAAGCGTAGCAACATCCCTCTCAATGGCAGATCGATGCTGTTCAAACTCTTCAGGGGTATTAATATTACTTAAGGTTTCTACAAGCACAGGCGGCTCCTGCATTCTAGTCCATCGATTACAAGCTGCCACGGGCCCTGCATAATAACCCTCGTCACTGATCAGCCCTGGTTCAGAACGACCGATGCCCCACTCTCCAGTGGCTCGATTTTTTATGAGTAAAATATTGTACGTGCCTTTGTTACGAGCTCCCCAGCTATCGAACTCCCGAACCATCTCATCGTGGTCATCACAGAATAGATACGTCACTGATTCTGCTTGATAAAGATGTCGAGGATTTACTGAGTCTTCTCTGGAAAAATCAATTTTACGTTCTATGAACCTTTTTCCCTGCTGCAATTCTGCTAATGTCGCATTAGCTTCTTCTGCAGTAGCAGGGATATGATCTCTTGTAGGCGCATTAGGCATAGCCAGAATGGAATAACGCTCACGCTCATCAGGATTCGGATGACAAAAACGCTGGGGATTGTTTTCATCGGGGTAATTGCCGTTTTTCTCCACCTCATCTTTAATGCCTTTCGCTATGTGCTTTTTGACTTGACGATCTGCATTTCTAGAAAGCCCATATTCGGTTAGCTCAATCATTTCCCGCATACTCACACCATCAGGCTGAACATAAAACGAATAATTAGATAACATATCTGCAGGCAAAGTAAGAGTCAGTGAGTAGATGTCAGTTCCAGGAATATTTGTTAAGCGTTCCTTCTCGCTAATAGGAATTTCCGTCAAATCACAGTAGCGCCTGGGCTCGAGAACGAGATACACTGATTGCTCTGACTGGGAATCAGTAGGAGCTTGAGATCCCCGCCATAGAAATGTCACCTGTCTACGCTCATTATCACCATCAATGGTTTCTATCAGTGGTGTTCCATGTGAGCTGACCGCCGCCCAAAACGAATCACTATGCACCCCTGCTGAGGCCTCAGAGGCAGCGCCTAATAATCCTTGAAGCATTGTGGATTCAACACTCGCCATTTCGCGTCTTGGCACTGACATGCTATTTCCTCCAACCTAATCCTCCCATCCTCTTGGCTTTGGCCCTTGTGAAATATCAAATGGATTTAAACGAGAAGTTTGGTTTCGTGTATCTTCCACTTCCTTTACTTCATGCCATGCTGCTCGAGAATCAGGCAATAAGTTTTTCCTACTCAACTGCTGAATGAATTCAGCATAATAGGTAGGGTGATTAATCTGAATCGCTAATTCATTTTCTTTGAGAACAGCAGTAAAGTCTTTAGTTGAACCCCCCCTCTCTTCCAGCTTAAGTTTGAACTCATTAAATTCAACTTTTATGGCATCTAAAAATTGTTTCAGGAGTTCTTTTTCTTCCACAGTTAACCCAGGGTTACCTCGGAAAATAAGCAGCCCATTCGGTAGTTTAATGCATTCAATCGACATCAGCCCCACCTTAACATGCAAGGCTCTATTGGTGGACATGATCACTTTCGCCAAATCTTGCTTATCCGCTGCATCGGCAGAAGAAGTGTTTTTACCCATGGACACTGGCATTACCTCACTAGGTGTAACGCCTTTACTCTCTTTATTTTCTGCTTTACCCTCGCCACCTCCTCCGCCCCCAGCGCCATGCCCTCGGCAAGGAGGAGGCACACGAAAAGCTCTGCACAAACCACAAGGATTGCCTCCACTTAAGTCTTTGATTTGATTTTCCATAGGCTGCTCTTTTTTATCGTTCGATCTAGGCACTGACATAAAATAACCCCTTGATTTAGTATAGAAAATATCTAAAAAATAGACTGTTTTTAAAAACGGCTGCAATAAATAAATATGTACACCATCAGTAGTATAGGTGAAAAATTGGCATTGCTATACGAACCTAGGACTGTTTTCTCCTAGGCCAAAAGAGGAAAAGAAAAAAGAAGGGGTTGAGGTTGATATTAGCGACGAAGAAATAGCAAAAAGTACGTTTGGCCGTGGTTCAGATACAGCTAAAAGACACTAATTTAGCGGGCATTAGTTCTCTCAAGTTTTATAAATTAATTTATATAGGTTGCTAAAGCAGAAAAAATAAGATCACTAAACTTTTTTTCAATTTTCTTGGCAATTTCGCCTTGTTTGTTGTCATACGTTTGATGGAATCCAGAAAACTTTGGTACATTTTGCAGCACAGTTGCAGCATGAAAATTGTCCAAAAGTGCTCTATAAAATAATGCGGCTGTTTCCATATCACGGCTATGCAATCTTGAGCTGTCAGACGCCTCTAATTCGCTAATACACTTCATAATATTTTCGCCATACTTACCAGCAAATGCGGGAAATGCATATGCGCCATAATCTTCTATATGATGACAGACCGCTAATTGAATCTCTATTTGTAGTTCTTGCGCTTTTTGAGATAATGAATTAATTAGTATAGGTGATGCATGCAATATCTTTCCCCATGTCTCCGGCGGAGCGCCACTGCCTTGCATTAAGCCATATAAATTATCGGCACGATCAACGATAATCACTTCATCCATGCGCTTATCTGTCAATCTAGGATCATCATTGGATCCGTAGCGCACAATATAGCGAGCTCCTGCTACAGCAAACTGCTGAATAGCAAATGCTGCTCCAGCAGCACCTACAGGTATGGCAGCTACAAACATCATTTTCCCTTGATAATGACCAATGTAAATATCTAGTTGCCAGGCAGAATGATATTCTTTCAATAAATTAGCGTCGGTAAGATGCGAGGACACAATGCGCTCAGCCCGTCGAGGGTTAGAACAAACTATCCCAGCGATGGGCATAGACTTTTTGACAATAAGATTTTGTTCTAACAAATAATTTGTGTAAAATGACATACGTATCTCGTACCCATTGTTTGTACTCACCCATCAGTGCTGCACTTTACCACCAAACATTGAGTCTCAGCTACCTCTACAATAAGATAAAGTCTGTCTTTAAAATACTCTTTAAATGCTTCTTTTACACCAGGCGTATCATCAATGTCGTAACATACAGAATTGTAATTATGAGAGATTAAACGCCCACCCGGAGACATCCGTGGCCAAAAGAATTTCAACGCCTCCAAAGTAGATTTATATAAGTCAACGTCTAAATTTACAAAAGAGAATGACATGGACTTGAGTGTTTCGGGAATGCTCATGGGAAATATTCCAGGAATAATTTCGACATTGGAATACTCTGACAGGAACGCTTGGACACTTTCCACCGATGTGTCTTGATGTGTTTTTCTGGCCCACGTATCTGCATTAGCTGATACTTCATTCATTGGCATCCCTGTAAATGTATCAAAAAGATAAAGCGCTCGATCTTCTTTTGCTTCACATAGAATAGCAGCTGATCCTCCCTTATAGACACCCACTTCGGCCATGACACCTGGTATCATCAATGTCGCCTGGACACTAGAGAATAATTGGTAAGCTTCTTCCATCGTTAAAGATTCTCCATGTCCCTGTCGCTTTTCGATTGCAGCTAAATATTCCTTGGAATATTTTTTTAAGTTTTTTGCTTCACTTGTGCGAATTTTATTTTGTAGTTTGACCATTTTCTACCCCTTGTGTTTTAGCGTTACTGTTCATCACAGAGCCTATCTTCTTCAAGTTACCTATCTTCATGATATCAAAATGTGAGCCAACAAAATCATGGCATTCAACTTTTCTAGCAACCTTAGACCACCCTTGGTATAAATCTCCATAGCTCTCTTCCGCAGCAAACAAAACAACGTCGCAATCGTTAGGTTTAATATGATACTTAGTAATAGCAGTACGCTCGGATTCATATATTTTATGAAGTTTTTGTTTGATGGGTTCGTTAATTTTAGAAATATCCATGAGCTGGGATAGATATCGCTCAAAGACTATGTCGGGTACCTTAAAGAAGAGATTATCTAAATTTACAGGTGTATCAATTAAATATAATTTATCTATAGCTATCGAATTTTTTGATAATTGATAGGCTACTTCCCAGGCGAGTAAACCACCCATAGACCATCCTCCAAGACAAATCTTATGATTAGTTGGATGTTCTTCCAAAATAACCCTAATGACGGTACTGTAAAACTTGGCCAACTCGGATAAATCGGAGATGTAAGGATGCCCGCTATGCAAGTTATAAGATTCTAGGGAATAGACAGGGCGATCAGAACATATATGTTTTGCAAGATCTATATAGGTTTCAGCTCCTCCTAATAATGGAGGGAATAAAAATAGCGGTGTACTCGTGGCATCTTCATGCCACGATAGGACTGGCTTAAAGGAGGGAAGGCCGCCTAGGAGAGCGTGATTCGATGGATCATGATAAGAAGGTATTTGCGCTATTGTATGGCTTAGATCATGCACAGTGCTACGCAATATCTCAACAAAATGGGTGAGATAGTCATCGCTCAATGCGTTATGATTATAAGATATTTTCAACTCTAACTTATTAGATTCTAGCCGCCCAATTATATTAATGTCAAAAAATCGATTATTGTGACAAGAGGACTCGGGGCCCCGCTCTAAATCTGAGCGACAAAACAAAGCATTCTTTGTGGCAAATTCATGACGTCCTAAGTAATTTATACCGACACGATACTTTTGTGTTGGCTCAATATCTTCAGCATGACTACCATACCGTAACAAACCATAGCCAATGCCTTCATCGGGAATTTGTGCTCTGCGTTTCAACCACAACTGCAAATCACTGAGAGTCCTCGATCGACACTCGTTGATGTCTGAGATAGGAGCGCCGGTCATGACTGGGAATAAGCTCGTAAACCAACCTACTGTCCTAGCCAGATCAACGCCGAGTAGATCACTAACACGACCATGACCTTCCTTATAGCAAATAAATGTATCATCTAAGGTGGCCTGGCATGCATTATAAACAGCTGTAAAAAGAATATCATCAATTGTAATATCAGAACGTTTAGCAAGTGCACTGCTCAGGCTTTGCGAAGCCTCCAGACTAAAGCTTACCGGGCAATTAGATGTATTGCCGCGCTTCGCTCGCAATGACGGCGAGTTGGCAGGAACGGCTGATGTCGGTTTATCTGATTGAATGATATTTTGCCAGAAATATTTTTGAAGCTTGCAGGCCCACGAGTTTTTATAAGTTTCAAGCGCAGACACCCAGTCATAAAAAGAAGAAGTCTTAGGCGGTAAGTCAACAGCTGAACCCTCTATCTTTGCTTTATATATTAATTCCAAATCATTGATAATGATATGCCAAGAAACCGTATCAACAACAAGATGATGAATCACAAGAAACAACAAGTCATTGTCGCCATCACCCTTTGGCACAAGCGCTGCACGCATTACAGGCCCATTTTGTATATTTAAGTCGGATTGTAAGTGAGAAAAAGCAGACAATAGCTCACCCTCTTCCCAGGCGCCGGAAAGAAGATTGGGTTTTAAAATAGATAATGGAATGTCATGTGTAGCAACGTGGTTTTGATACATTCCTTTCCATGCGCTGTCTTTGTCGCAGACAAATTTAATGCGAAGAGCGTCATGATACCTGACCAAATCAATAAGTGCCTCTTGCAAAATCTCAGCATTGATCAGTACATTCGACTTTAACAAAACAGATTGATTAAAATAGTTCGGGTGTTTTAAATCCCTAGAAAAAAACCATTTTTGTATTGGACTGAGGGGTAATAGGCCTGGCAGAATTGGACTAACCTTAGCAGGAATATGACTAAACGATGCCTCATGCGCCAATTCTTTGAGTGTAGATGCTGTAAAAAAATCTTTTGGTGTTAAATAAATTCCCTGTTCTCTTGCTTTAGATATAGCAACGATAATTAGGATAGAATCGCCACCTAGATCAAAAAAATTATCCTCTAAATAAATATCCTCACGGTCCAACACATTTTTCCATACCTGTGCCAAGGCAACTTCAATTTCTGTCTGTGGTTCTACATGATGAAGCTCATCATTTCTAACCTCTGTGGGAGAAGGCAACGCCACTTTATCTACTTTTCCCTGAAGAGTAAGCGGGATTTTTGGTACTTGAATAACATAAGAGGGAAGCATGTAATTTGGCAAGAAATCACGCAACTGGGTGTAAATATCATCACTTCGCAGTGTTCTATCCGCCACATAGTATGCAATTATTTTGGGAGTCATTAGTATGGTATAGTCCGGCAAAACGACGGCATGGGCGATGCCTGGAATTTTTGCGAGACACGTTTCTATCTCGCCTAGTTCAATACGAAAACCGCGTATATTGACTTGATTATCATTTCTGCCTTGATAAATAACATCACCATTATGTAATAATTTCCCTCGGTCACCAGAACGATAAAGACGTTCCCCAAGACGATAAGGATGGTTGACAAACCGCTCAGCTGTGAGCAGCGAGTTATAGAGGTAGCCATTACCTAGCCCCGCGCCGCCTACATAAATTTCGCCTTGCACACCTAGAGGAAGCAAACTTTGATGCTGATCCATCACGTACATAAGGGTAGTTGGAATAGCTTTACCAATGTTACTTCGATTAAGATTAATATCTTCTAATTGAATTTCTTTATAAGAAACATGAACCGTTGTCTCTGTAATACCGTACATATTAATCATTTTCATGCGTGGGTATTTTGTTACCCACTCTAATAAATACCGCGGATCTAACTTCTCACCGCCAAAAATCACCATACGCAAAGCATCTAATAACGGATAATGCTGCGAAACAACCTCACGACATAAACTAAAAAATGCCGTCGGCGTTTGGTTTAATATGGTAATTGACTCAGTGCTTAATAATTCCAAAATTCGATAAGGATTAAGCGTATCTTCCTTAGCAACGATAACAATACACCCACCATATAACAATCCACCGAAAATCTCCCAAACAGAAAAATCAAAATGATAAGAGTGGAATTGCAACCAACGATCAGATGCAGAAAAATCAAATAAAATCTTATCATTCAAGAAAAGTCTAATTACATTTTGATGACGGATAGTAACTCCCTTTGGCACCCCTGTCGTGCCTGAGGTATAAATACAATACGCAACATCAGAGCTGCTAATATTTAAGCCAATATTTTCATCACTAAAATCATCTAATTCATGCTTCGCGCAATTCCAATCAACTAAATATTTTAATTTTTCAGCATGAAACAAATTTTCTAAATCAGATATGCCAGTAATGAGATACTGAATTTTGGAATTATCGATAATATATTGATTACGACGGGTTGGAGAATCAGGATCCAGTGGTAAATAAGCAGCGCCAGCTTTAAGCACGCCTAATATGATAACTACCATGTCCAATGAGCGAGGCATGATCAATCCAACAAGAATATTTTCATCAATACCAAGATGCTGCAAATAATGTGCGAGTTGGTTTGCCATCCGGTTAAGGTCGGCATAAGTCATTTCTTTTTGCCCGAAACGGACTGCTATATGATGTGGGTATGACCGCACCATTTCCTCAAACCGCTCAACTATCGTTAACGTTTCAGAAAAATGGATATTTGAACTATTCCAAACTTCTAATTGGGCGTATCTTTCCTTTTCACTTAAGAAGTCAATATCTTCCATGCGTTCGAAAAGTAGCTTAGGAAGATCGCGAAGCACGGTGATGTAATGTCTTAAAAGCTGACGAGCCGATTCTTCATCATAAATTTCGCTATTGAAAATAATATCAATAGTAGACTCTAAAGAATCAGATTTAATAAAGAATACGTAATCATATTTACCATAACCAATATAATTAACGATATGCTTGTAAGAAGTCAGATATGAATTCAAATTATCGCTATCTAATTGAATATATTTAAATAAAACATCAAAAAGAGCTGTGCGACTCATGTCCTTCGGAGGATTCAACATTTTAACAAGCAGATCAAAAGGCATGCCTGAATAAAGCGTTGCCAAATCACATGTCTGTTTTAATTTGGACAAGTGCTTTCGTAGTTCATCATGCATATCCAGTATGCTGCGAATGACTGTCAAGTTACCTAATGGACCAATCGTATCACTCATTTCAGGGCTAACGCGGTTGTCATTCTCACGCCCAACAATTATCTCATTTGTATTGGCATATTTAGCGAGTACGACCTGGAGGCACCCCAAAAACACCTCTTCTTCTGAAACACCAATATCTAATGCTACCTGCTGAATGCCTTTAATAACGTCTATTGAAATCTCATCACTGATAAGCGCCTGGGTATAGCGATGAACTGGCGGACGCATACGATCCTCTGGTAATTGAAGCGGTTGCAATGGAAGAGCCAGTTTTGAGCGCCAATAAAAGAAGAGATGATCGATCCATTCCGGAGATAAATTGCGTTGCCATAAAGAAAAATCCATAAATTGTATTTTGGGGGTGATCATTTCATCAGGTCCACTGATATAGTAACGACCAATTTCATCAGCAAGGATACGCGAAGACTGAAAGTCACATAGACTATGATGTGTTGTTATAACTAAAACAAATTGATCCTCTTGCTGAAGGTAAATATCTATCTTCAGACGATTTTCATCTAAATTAAATGGCTTACAGACATCCTGAGTAACACAGGACAAAACCTCTTTCATGCTTAAATGAGTTGTCTGATTAATATTGAATTTAATGTGATGAATCGTCTCTTTAATATCGCTAATATGAAAATAATTCTGCCCAAATTTTTCCAAGAAATTTCCGCGCAGAACAGGATGGCGTCTTAATAAATCAGAAACAGTCGAGAGTAATTTTTCTTTATCAAAAGCTGAAAAAAAACGTATTATAACGGGTATATTATGGTAACTTGGGGCCAGATCATAAACGGCACCAGTTTCAAATTGATCGATAAACCTTAATCTTTCTTGATGATAAGAAAGCGCAATATCGTTATGCGTTGCATCGAGAAAGCAACTGCTTGGCAGCACATGGCAATCCATACCCTCGTCTTTAAAAAATTTTTGGGTGATCTTATCGAGTGATATTGCTCCACCTGATTCAATCAAGACACGCAATAAACGCTCGTATCTATGTGACACCCCTTCAACTGATACTCGATCAAAACAATCAGAATCACATACAAAGCGTAATTCAATTTCTGATCTAGGGATAACAAAGAGGGTAAATGGATAATTATTTTTTTCATAGATTTTCTTCCCTAGCAAATGAAAGCGCTCATGCTTCATCCAGGCTGTGTTTACTGGGTAGCTTTCAAAAGCAAACAAGCTAGAAAAGAGCGAGGTTTTAGGATCAAGATTTGTTTCATGTTGAATTTCATTTAATGAAATATTCGAGTATTTAACCAGTTTTTGAGACATTAGGTTAAGGTCATAGAGTTGCTCGTCTATGGGTTTATCTATTTTTAGAGAAATCCGCTTTGGTAACGTAGCTATAAACAATCCTACCATGTATTCGGGATTTACAATTCCCTCCAGATGGCGATTTGATACAACATCTCCTAGTACAATATCTTTTTCGCCATTATATAAATATAACAATATTGCCCAAGCATATTCCATAAATGTACTTAAAGAAACGCGAGCATCTTTGGCAAATTGTCGACATTTATCAGAAAGCTCAAGATCGATCTTTTCAGACAATCGAAGAACCGACTTAACTTGCTTGTGAATATCCAATGTATTCTTTGCAAAACCCAAAGAGGTTGTTTTCTTAAACCCTTGAAGATAATGATTCCAAAATTGCTTGCATTCATCTTTATTTGTTTGATAAAAAGTTCTTACAAAAGCCTCGTATCCTGCAATTTTAGCTAAATTTTTCTTAGTGTTATCACTATTGATATACTTTTTAACAACCTCATCGAGAAGAAGTGAAATACTCCATCCATCTAAAAGTAGATGGTGATGTGTGAAAACACATGCAAACTCATTATCTGAAAGTCGGATAAGGGATAAGCGGTACAACCCATCCTGGTTAAAATTGAAACCCTGCTGCCTATCCTGAGAAAGAAATTCTTTAAGCATTTCTTCTTTTTTTAACTTATTGCATTCCTGCCAATTCCACTCTTGCCATTTTAACCGGTGAGTTGTATAAACAACTTGAAAAGGCCGCTCAACACCCTCCCAAACAAAACGAGTGCGAAAAACATCATACTTTTCAATGATCGACGCCCAAACCCTCCTAAAGTCAGATGGGTTAAAATCACCTGCCAAGAATTGCATACAGACTTGTGTGCAATAAATATCACTCTCGGGAGAAGACAAGCTATGAAAAAGCATCCCTTCTTGCAATGGTGTCAAAGGGAAGGCACTCTCTAGCACATCGTTTTCTGACAATTTGTCAATATCAGCTTGGGTAATTTCGATCTGATCAAAGTCAGAGGGTGTTTTCGTACATGAACGTTGAGAAAGACAATGATCTACTAAATTGAATAAAGCCTCATTAAACAACTGAGAAAAATATTGTACTGATTTGGCATTGAAATTTTTATCACTGTAACGAAATCGCATTGTGAATTGGTGATCTAATATTGCAGCGTTCATATCGAGTTGAAAAAGTGATCGTTGCTTTGGTGACCGCTCACTCCCTTTATTCTCCGATGCCAGTAAAAGCAACCCTCCTTCATTGAAAGTACCATCAAGTTGCCCTAAATAATTAAAGCTCACATTATTTGCAGCAGTATTAAACGAGCATCCATTTAAATAACACCACAAAGGCCCAAATCCAGCACCTTGATTAGGTATAGAATGAATCTGTTCCTTAATTGATTTAATAATCCGAGCATAATTATAGTTATTTCCATTTTCGTAAAAATTTGGGTCAAAAGTTAATTTTTGCGGGAAGAAGGCGGTAAACCATCCCACTGTACGTGAAATATCTACGCCGTCAGTAATTGGCTCCCGCCCATGCCCTTCCAGATTGAACCAAAGTTGTTCTATATGTTTCCATCGCCAAAAAGCGAGCGACAAAGCAGCTAGCAACAAGTCATTCATTCGAGTGTTATAAGCAACATGAGCTTGGGTTAATAAATTTCGCGTCTGTTCTTTAGTCCACTTTATATGAACAAGCTCAGTTTCATCACGTCTAGGAAAATAATCCTGATTAAACTCAACAGGAACCGGATGATAGCCAGTCAGTAACTTTTCCCAATAGGGTAATTGTTTCTGCAAAGTTAAGCTTGCAACTTTTTGCAGTCCTTCCACCCAGGAACGATAAGAGGATGTTTTCCTAGGTAAGCTGATGGCTTTATTCAGTTCTAATTGTCCAACAAGAGATTGAAAATCTTCGAGAATAATTCGCCATGAATACGTATCAACAACTAAATGGTGGATTGCAATGAACAATCTCCTACCTTCGAGATCAGGTCCTTCAATATAGACAGCAGCCATCACTGGACCTTGTTCAATATCAAGTGAAGCTTGATAGGAATTACATATGACTTCGATGGCTTGGCTACCTTGATCATTCAGGTGATATAAATTTTCAATGTGAAGTATCTGCGAAAAGGTATTTTCTTGAAAATCATAGAAAACCATATCCGAAGATTGGCATCCTTTTCGAAACCGTAACCTCAATGCATCATGATGTTTCACCAATTCTTTTAGAGCTTCTTCTAATAACTTCACAGAAACTGGTTTTTTAAAATTAAATAAGAATGATTGATTAAAATGTGATGGATTATCTAGTTGCTGATTTATAAACCATGCTTGCGGCGGAGACAAAGGGAATGATCCACTCGCCAATCCCTGATCGACTGAGAGCGAAGTACCTTGCTGAGTGATTTTAGAGAGCTCATAAATAGTAGGATATTGAAATAGATTATGAGCCTCAAATCTGAGCCCTAAGGCGCGAGCTTTGGCCACAACTTGAATACTCAGAATTGAATCACCACCAAGGCTAAAAAAATTATCATTGATCCCAATCCGCGGTTGATTCAATACCTCAGCCCAAATCTTGGCTAATTGCTGTTCTTCCTGAGTCTCAGGCGACACAAAATCTTCTTGTAGCGCATAATGGTAAGCTTTATCTAGATCGGGTAAAGCAGCACGATTAAGTTTGCCATTCTGAGTTAATGGAATCTCAGACAGTTCAATAAATAAATGTGGAACCATGTACTGAGGTAATTCCTTCAGCAATCTGGAACGCAATAACTCTCTATTTATAGGTTCATCGATATGGAGAGGAACAAAATAGGCAATAATTTTCTCTTTGCCTTCAGCGGCTTGCACCGTAACAGCACTTTGCTTAATATCCTGTTGGCTATTAAGTATTTTTTCTATTTCCAACAAATCAATACGATGGCCGTGAAACTTAATTTGAGCATCCCTGCGTCCAATAAAGTGAATGAGCCCATCCTCACACCACATTCCCCAATCCCCAGTAAGGTAAATTCGTTCAGAAGCATTAATTGGGTTCGTTATAAATCGTTTAAGGGTTAATTCATCATCACTAATATATCCAGAACCAACGCCCAGACCTCCAATACATATTTCTCCTGGAATTCCAATACCTTCTAAACAGTTTTCTCTGCCGATGATATAAACATTCAGATTAGGAACCGGGGTTCCAATCGATATCTCTTCTGGGGTTTCACTATTTGAGGTCAGTTGAGGTAGAGTAAAACAGGTTACTATATCCGTACATTCAGTAGGACCATAGCTATTATGTAAACTTGCGGCATAGGAACCACTTGCCATCCACGCCGCTAATTTCGGCACTTGCAGTTTTTCCCCACCAAATACCACATGTTTCAAACTGCTAAGACTTCGAAAATTGTTACCCTCAGCTTGATCGATAATGAGGCGGAAAACACTAGGGGTGCAAGTTAAATGAGTAATCCTTTTACTCTCAATAATTTTTAAAATCTCCCAAACATCAAAACACCCTTGAGGCAAAAAATGTAACTCGGCGCCTAAGCAAATAGGCGCTAAAATATTTTTTTGAGTTAGATCAAAGCTCAATGAGGATACAATTAAAAATTTACTATCAGGTTCAACCGGTGTAGTTTCTTCACACCAGCGGATAACGTTGCTAACAGACGCATGATAAACAGAAGCTCCTTTTGGCACGCTCGTCGTACCAGATGTGTAAATAGTGTAAACCAATTCATTTGATGGAACAAAATTAGATTTAAATTCTTCAGAATAATGCTCTAAATGTTGCGCCTCTGCTTCATAGGAAATGACTGTCATTGCAGAAGGCATTTCTGATGACTGAAAAGACTCTTGATAAGCAGCGACATCAGTATTGCTTACCCAAACCCGAACACCCGCATCCGTGACCGCTTTGCGCTGCCTGGCGATAGGCCAATCTTGATGTAAAGGTACGTAGTGAGCGCCAAGTTTTAAAATACTCAAGATAAGCACCGCTGCGGCAGATGGTTCTGACACTAAAAAAGCAACCGCATTTCCCTGCGTCACATGATATTTACTTTGCAACAAGTTAGCCCACCTATTCGTCAGTGCTTCAAAGAGACAAAAAGACAAAGGCAGTCCATGATGCTCACATAGCATTTTTTCACTATTGAAGCATGGGTTAGAATAGTAGATTGACAAGACGGTTTCATCGCGCTTTTTGACTGGACCTCGTGACCATTGAAGTACTTTGATTCGCTCCTCTTCTGAAACATAGTCGCAGGTAGAAGGACTTTGATCACTATGATAAATAAGCCACTTTAGGACACCTTCATAATGTTGCAGTAACCTGCGACCCTTAAGACGCAATGCAACATCATGAGCCAATTGAAGTTTTAGCCATAAGCTTTGATCAAGTTCTTGGAACACTTGGAGGGTGATGGGAAGATTTGTTTTTTCTTGAATAGTACGATGGTGCCAAGGAATAAAATCAGATAAGGCACGATTCCTACCTGGGTAATTTTCAAAGAGAAATAGGCTAGAAAAAAAGTCAGTACCAGGCTGAAGCTCAGTATATTTGCGCAAGTCTACTAATTTGAGAAACCCATACACATTCGCTTTTTGAATATCAGCATGTACTTGTTTTAAATGCTCAATAACCGATAATGATGAATTTATCTTGACTCTAAAAGGTAATGTATTGATACACATGCCAACAATCTTATCGGCATGGTCAATGCCAGCCGTTCTGCCTGAAGATACCATCCCGAATAAAACATCATTTGAACCAGAGTATATACTTAGCAGGAGACCCCAGGAAAATTGCATTAGTGAATTAATCGTAATGCCATATTTGCGAGCAAACTCGACACAAGCTCTCGAAAAAACAGGGTCAATGCTGCATTCAAAAATTGTTGTTTTATTTTCAGATTGATTACCATTTTTGACATTTTTATTCATCATTAACGGCAAGGAACTTGCTCCTTCAAATCCGCTAAGATATTCCTTCCAAAATTGCAGGCCTGGACGAGAATCCTGTTTTTCGATCCACTCTACTAGTAAAGAATGACTCGGGCTTGCCATATGAATATCTAATATTTTTCCGGCAGTTCTCTCTAAGTATAGGCATTCAAGCTCTTGGATAAGTAAAGCCGATGACCAACCATCCAAGATCAAATGATGATGAGTAAAGAGAAACCGACTAGGGTTGCCATCTACTTTTAACAAAGTTAGTCGTACCAATGGAGCCTGCGATAAGTCAAAGCCTTTTTTCCAATCACCGGTCAGAAAAGCGTCGAGATCATCTTGCGTGTTATTTATGTCTAGCTCAAGCCAGGGCAATTCAACATAAGCCAAGATTTCTTGCTTTGGCTTGTCTTTCTGTTGCCAAATAAATCTTGTTCTCAATACCTCATGCCGTTCGAACAAAATTTGCCATGACTCTTTCAATGCATGAATGTCGATATTTTTTTCAATTTCCCAGCATTTTTGCTGGCAATAAAGAGATAAATCACCCGCACTATCTAATCCATGAAAAAGCAATCCTTCTTGAAGAGGAGTCAGACCGTAAATTTTTCTAATTGAATCAGCATCTGGCTTACGCCGAAGCTTGTTGAGAATCTCTCTTTTATTTTGTTTAAGATACAAACGATGCTCATCTTTGAGAACATCCCCCTTTTTTACATGGCATATGAGCTTACCGTCTTGTTCAGTGAGAAGAATATGTTCTTTTTTCAAAGCACACAAAAATTCATCTACAGTCATCATTGGTCAAATAGCCTTAATGTATACACCTGATGGACGAAGCTTTTTAAAGATTGCTAATACTTAGCATTTAATTATAACATCTTAATATTACTACTTTTTAATTGTCTAATGCTATGACAGTATCTAGTCCATCTACTGCAAAATATCCTCTCAGTGATCTTCAACAGGGGATGCTGTACCATACTTTATCAAGTGCAAGAAAAAGCACTTATTTAGTACAGAAAGTTATTTGCTTTATGGAGCCAGTGAACATAAAGGCGCTTGAGCAGGCTTGGAATATTGCCTTGGAGAGATACGCTGTCCTGCGATCTTATTTTGATAGTCATGAGAGTTATTATACTCATCAATGTGTTCAAGATGCGTGTTCTGCTCAGTTGGTCAGTGTAGATTATAAATCCAAAACTTATAATACAAACAAAGTTGAGAATTCTTTGAAAGAGTTCTTGCAGGAGGATGCTAGCAAAGGGATTGCATTATCAGCCGCCCCATTGATGAGACTCACCTGTCTCATCTATAGCGAATCATTATCGTATTTTATTTGGAGTTATCACCATGCGCTCATGGGTGGTCCTTCTACTATACAGGTACTCACCGATGTAATAGTTGCCTATGAGGCTTTGAAATCAGGCAACAGCCCTATTTTTAAGAATGTTCCTGGAGATTTTTATATCCCAAGCATTAGCGAGGATGTCAGTCTGGCTAATGAAAATACCGCACGGCAGTATTGGCAGGCACTTTTTGCTGGCTCTGAGGCAAGCGGTCGTATACCTGGGAACCAAGGAAAAAGGACACCAGAAAGTCAACCGCTTACAGAAAGACAATCTGTCTACCGCTTTATACTGGATCGAACAGCAACAACTCAGTTACTGAATGTGGCTGCAAGCTGGAATCTAACCCCAAGCACTTTCATTTTTGGTGCGTGGGGTCTTCTCCTTTCACGTTATTTAAATAACCCCGAAGTAGTACTTGGTGCTGTTCGTGCCTATCCTAAGAGTCTTGTGCAAAATCACGTGGGCTTATTTATTAACACATTACCAATAAAAGTGACGACAGAAAATCAGACTGTTGAGACTTTTCTAGGAGAGATTCGTCGACAATATCAAAATTTAGCCCAATTTATTACGATACCACTGAGTAAGTTACAGCGTTGGGCTGGGACACATCAAGGAGAAACTCTATTTGAAACGTTTGTTGATTTTAAAAAGTATTCCTTGAATGACACATTAAAAAATGTATTGGGTGCGCTATGGGTTAATAAGTATGCTTATCAGCATTTTGATATAAATTATACTTTTTCATTAGAAGCTCAAGAGGAAGACGGTTGTTTTTCTTTTGATATTAATTATGAAAGCAACTTATTTTCGCCTGCTACGATTCAGCGATATGCGAATCATTATCAATCGACGCTGTTATTTTTATCAAGAAATCCCTTGGCATCTCTTGATGAGTTAGAGCTTGTTAAAGGTGAGGAACTACAGACACTTTATCAGTTTTCTGGCCACGAAAGTGTTGCAAGAGTTGAGTTGAAAACCGTACTGGATCATTTTGATAAACTGACTCAGTCAAACCCAAACAAGAAGATTCTATCTGATGAGCGAACTGAAATGACAGCCCAATTTGTTTATCAGAAGAGTATTACGCTTGCTAAAACGCTTAACAAGATGACCCCTCAACAAGAAGAGCCTATTGTGGCTATCTTATTAGAACGTTGTGCAGAGATAATTGTCAGTATTTTGGCAATTTGGCGAAGCGGTAAAGCATTTCTTCCTATTGACGTCGCTTGCCCTAAGAGTCGAATTGAGTACATGCTGTGTCACGCTGGTGTGAAAATTATATTATCGAATACATCTACTTTAAGCCAGCATTCATATATCCGCGAACTTGGGTGTTATATCCTAAATATAGATGAAATTTTCTCATCTCATGTAGTGAATAGTAACTCCACTGTTGATGCAAATACTTCGCGGCCGCAACCGAATCAATTAGCTTATGTGATATATACTTCGGGTACGACAGGTCAGCCTAAGGGGGTTATGGTTGAGCATAAAAATTTAACTAATTATGTAAAATGGTTTTCTTCGTCGGCCAAATTGGTAGAAAAAGATATCTCTGTTTTAATGTTGCCTTACTTTTTTGATGCCTCCTATACCAATCTTTTTTCAGCTCTTGCTATTGGAAATCACCTGCATATTCCATCTCAAAACACCTTGCAGGACGTATTTTCCATATTAAGTTTAGTAGAAAATAACCACATTACTTATATCAAGCTTACTCCTTCTTTTTTTCGCGCCATTGTGCGGTCTAGTTTTTGTGATACCAATGTATTTTCATTAAGTCACTTGCGGCTCATCATCTTGGGCGGTGAACCGTTCGATGTTGAAGATGTAGATCAATTTCACCGCCATTATCCGTTTGTCGAATTTATGAATCATTATGGGCCAACTGAAACAACCGTTGGCTGCTGCGCAACCATGATTAACTTTGAGCAATATAATCAGTTTAAATCGATGCCTGTCATTGGCAAGCCCATTACAGGAGCTTTTGCTATTGTAGTTGACCCACATATGCATCTTCAGCCAATAGAGGTAATGGGAGAACTGCTTATTGGGGGCCATAGCATATCCAGGGGGTACCTAGCTCATCCTGAGCTAACTGCTGAAAAATTTATTCAACATCCAGCATTTCCAGGTGAGCTACTCTATAAAACTGGAGACTTGGCTTATTGGCTTGAAGATGGGAATTTGAGGCTATGCTCACGTAAAGATTCCCAAATAAAGATTCGTGGTCATCGGATTGAAAGCAAAGAAGTTGAGTATGCGATTCTTGAGTTAGGGGTAGCAAAAAACGTTGCATTATGCCTGATTGGCTCCTCATCAGGTAGCGATCGATTAATAGCTTATATTGAACCACCCGAATCCGCCCTTTTATCTAGAGAAAATAAAAATAATGATCAGGATGTTGCCGCTGTGTCCTCATGGACTGAGATGTATGATCAATTATATAGTCTTGAGAATCGAGAGGAGTTAGCCTCATTTACAACTGGCACTTGGGTGAGCGCTTATGACCATGAAAAGATCCCCGAAGCCGAGATGAAGGAATGGCAACAGGCTATTATAGGTCGAATTTCCCAGCATGGGCCAGGGAGAGTGTTAGAAGTTGGGTGTGGTACGGGATTGATATTACTTGGACTACAAAATACGTATACAACTTATTTGGGTACTGATATTTCAAGTACGGCTATAGATATTTTGAACAAGAAAATTCAGAAGTTTTCTGTTTGTCACGCACAGCTCGTTTGTGCTCCAGCACATGAGTTAAACCATCTTGCATTGTTACATGACAAAACATTCGATACGATTATATTTAACTCTGTAGTGCAGTATTTTCCTTGTTTGGACTATTTAGAAAATGCTTTAACTTGGTGTGTAAATAAGATAGCTGATTCAGGTGTTATTATTATTGGCGATGTTCGGGACTATCGGTTAGCAAAAGCTTATTACGACAGCCTATTTCTGGCCAACCATAACAATGCATTTCAAGATTTTGAAGGAAGACGTAATTATCAATATGCTAGACAAGTACAAGAAAAAGAACTGTTAATTGATCCCGAGTACTTCGTTGATTTAGGAACAAAGATTAAAAAAATTGTAAGCATAGATGTTTTAGCTAAACAAGGACATTCCTCGAATGAACTTAATACATGGCGATATGATGTTATCCTTAAGGTTTCTTCAGTAAAACAGGATAAACAGGAATATGGAAATGTAAAATGTTATCAATACGACCCAAGCACGGATCTAGGCATTTATCTCGATAAGAGGGAAACGTCTTTTTGCATACAAAGCTATCCGAATGCCCGGTCGTGGTCGAATTATTGGACTACAGCGTATATGGAGGGGCGTGTGGCAAAAACCCATATTCACGATGCTCCCGTAACACTTGACGCTATTTACCAATTAGCTAGGCAAAAAGGTTATGTTTTTAAGCCTTATATGGCCATGGGCTTTCAGGATGCAGCGGCTTACTTAGACCTTGTGTTTGTGAAAGAGGGTCTCACAACCCAATTTAGCTCCCTATCTAATTATCATAGAAAAGAAAATCCTGTATCCAATCAGTTTAGTACCCGCCCCATGTTCGCTTATCAATATCAGAATCAGGATATTGCAGCGCTCAAGGCTTCTCTGGCAAAAAAATTGCCGGATTATATGATCCCGCAGCACTTTATATTTGTTCCTGAAATACCCATTACCCATAATGGAAAGGTAGATAGAGCCAGACTAATGAGCCTAGGATCAGTGGCTACTCAGCAAGCCAGCGACTCAAGCTATGTAGAACCTCGCAATGAGATGGAGCTGCAGTTGGCTCAGATTTGGCAAGATCTGCTACATGTCGAAACGGTAGGCGTATTAGACGATTTTTTTACTTTAGGTGGGGACTCGATCCTTTGCATTCAATTCATCTCAAAATGCCGCGCAGTTGGGTTGGGGATTCAGCTCATTGATTTTATCGAGAATCCAACTATTGCTGCTATTGCTGCTAAAATTAAAACTTCAAATGTAGTGAAACGCACGAAGGTTCACCCAGAGGGTGAGGTACCTCTTACGCCTATTCAGCAGTGGTTTTTTGAAAGAAACTTACTCCACCCAGAATATTATAACCAGGCTTTTTTTGTATCAGTAGATGGTTTTTTTGAACAGCAGGCATTGGAGAACATTTTTAAAATGCTTGTGGAGCATCATGATAGTTTAAGACTACGATATAAGCAGAATGAATCTGGAACTTGGGTTCAGTCTTATGATTTCTCGCATTTGGCACAGTTATTCCATATAGAAAATCTTTCTTATCTTGATGATGACAAATTTCGTGAAGCATTTGGGAGATGCCAAAGTCAATTCAATTTGGGAAAAGGACCCTTGCTTGCGGTTGCCTTTCGTTGTCATAATGGGCAGACGGATATTCTTATTGCCATTCACCATTTAGTCGTTGATGGTCTTTCATGGAGAATCTTATTGGAGGATCTAGAAGCAGTAATCAGTGCTTATGGGCAAGGATTAGATGTTAAATTAGGCGAAAAAACTGACAGTTATCAAATGTGGGCTAAAGCTTTAGTGAACTCAGTACAGAGTACCTGGTTTGCAAATGACTACCAGTATTGGAAAAATCTTGCTGATCGTTGTCAAAGTAAGCGGTTAATTTCTCTTTCCGCTCAATTAACAACATATAACGATATTGTCCCTTTATCATTTGGCTTATCACAAGCAGACACCCGTTTGCTTATTAAGAGCTTACCTGAGGGCAGTGGATTACACATTCATGAGGTTTTATTGGCTGTGTATGCGCTTTCTTTGAAAGACTTGAGAGATGGAGAAGCAATCTTGCTTCACTTGGAAGGACATGGAAGAGAAGCCTGTATTGAAGGATTGGATGTATTCCGAACCGTTGGTTGGTTTACTGCAATTTTCCCTGTTTTAGTTGATCTAAGTATTGCAAAGGAAAATGAGGCCTACCCTCTTAGTATTTATCAAGCCATCATTCAACAACTCAGAGAATTACCCAATAATGGTATTGGGTTTGGACTACTACGAACTTTAAGACAGGGATCAGTTCCTAAATGGGTAAAGCTAATTACAGATACGAAATTGAAGTTTAATTACCTTGGTCAATTTCAAGAGAATTCAAAATCTCGAGCCATCCGTTCAACACATAAATGGAGTAAGGCTACAACCTCCCCTCTCAATCAGCCCGATTATTTACTTTTCTTGCAAGCACTCATCCAAGATGGGCAGTTGCAATGTGAATTTCGTTATAATTCAGCTGTTTTTGGCACTGAAGAGATCCAACAATTGGTGAATAACTATCATCAGCGTATTCTTTCGATTACTAAGTTCTTGAGTGTTGAAAATAATGATAATCAGTTTGATACCCATGAGTTTTGAGCGTTACAAATGCCGTCGTCTGACAAGCGCACGGGACGACGAGGAACTTGTAGGCCGACTATTTGCAAAGGAGTATATATGGGATTATCTGTGCGCCAAATAGCTAGTGAGGTTTATGTTTTATTTATTTTGACTATTGTCGGTTATTTGGCAAAATATGGGTTAAATATTTTCTTGGCACATCACGTAACTACAGGCATGTATGGAAGATACAGTGTTGCCATTAAAGTACTAGATATTTTAGTATTGCTAACCTTGTTTGGAACAAATGTAGGCGCTAGTCGCTTCCTAGCCAAGTATTTAAAATTTCATAGCGTGCAATCAACGGTTAATTATATCGCATGGAATATAAAACTAGTTAGCGTCACTTTTTCAATGATGTTTATTTTTTCCCTTATTTTGCTTGGCGTTATGTTCTTTCTACATTATTTGGGTATTCACGGTATTAGGCAATATCATTTACTTGTGTATATATTATTGATAGTACCAGTGGCAGCGATTCCTACGTTACTACAGAGCTTCTTGCTTTGTAGCCAACATATTTATTCTCCAACCATTCTGTCACAAATAGTTCTATATTCTGTGCAACTTGCCTTATTCAGTATAATTTCACTTTTTGTTATATATCCATTGGGTAGCTTTACCATTGCCTCAGTCATATTAATCTCTTATTTGATTGTTATTCCTGTTACTTCTCTGGTCATTAACACAGAGCTTTGGTCTATGGTTATTTTCGGGTTTAAAAGAGTACGCCATGCAGAAGTAATGGATCCAACATGGATTCAAGCGTCTTCACGGTGGATTGCTAACACCATTATTTTTCAGTTAATTTGTGTGTTGGATTTATTAATTGTTTATATAGTTGGAAAAAATCCATTAAGTGTGGCTCATTATGCCGCTGTTTTAACAATTATCTATTTGATTTGGCTATTACCAGCCACTCTCTATCAGAGGATAAAGCCAAAAATTTCCAGTTTATTAACTAATGAGTCGGGACGGACAGAGTTACAAACACTGCTTAATAAAACCAATGCCATTGTTATTTCACTTGTTATAGGACTAGGTTTTTTAGCTATCTATTTTTCAACTGAACTTCTTTCCTATTTTGGGCCAACGTATATTGCTGCAAAACCAGCGCTAATCATCCTAACCATAGGAGCCTGTATAGCGGCATGTGCAAAAATTGCTACACTGCTGCTAATTTATGGTGACTTTGAACATACAATGATGCTAATTAGGGCAACACAATTGGTGTTGATGTTTGTATTAGTTATTCCAGCTACTTATTTTTATGGTATTACTGGAACCGCCATAGCAACGGCTTTTGTAATGTGTGTTGGCCCAATTTTAGCTATTGTGATTGCTCATAAAAAATTAGGATTACGCTCTGCATTTATTATTTAGAACCCTTTGAAATTTTATGATCAAACTAGGCGCTCTACTCACATTAAATACAATAAATATCGGTTTAAGTTCAGGGCCTACGCATGAAAAATCTTATTGACAACTTTTACAAGATGTTTAAAGGACATGGCATTTTT
>MGXV01000035.1:4002-5938 GCA_001801485.1 Gammaproteobacteria bacterium RIFCSPHIGHO2_12_FULL_37_14 | reverse complement strand
CCAAAAACCAGGTGAATGATCGCATCCCCTGCGTAATGCCCAAAATAAATAAAGGGATAACATACCAGTATCAATCCTAATACTAAAAAGATTAGCTTCTCTCCGTTAATTCTGACCATGCTTTCGGCCCCGCTACCTTTTAGAGCTTAAGTTTAACAAAAACAGATTCAGGAATTGCTCGAATAACAAACATAATAATTCGCCAAATCGGACGAACATAAATAATAGGTTTATTTTTTTTCATTGCTTTTACAACACGATCCGCAACTTGCTCAGGCGTAGCTGTTAAAGATCGAGGCAGTTGTAAGTGCTCGACCATTTTTGTCTTCACAAAACCTGGTAGGACCGTTACCACTCTTAACCCGCTTTTATTTAATCTAGCGCGTAATCCACTTAAATAACACGTAAAAGCAGCTTTCGATGAGCCATAGATATAATTACTGGCGCGACCTCTTTCGCCTGCAACAGAGCTAATACCGACAATCACGCCGTTTCCCTGCTTTTTCATCCGAGAAGCAAGTTGTTCTATTAGTAAAACGGCTCCAACATAGTTTGTATTAATAATCGAGAGTGTTTCCGTCGTATTACAGGCTTGTTTACTTTGACCACCTAAATTCCCTGCCGCATACACTACACAATTTGGAGTAGCGGGTAAATTTTCTATAAATTGTTTGTGGGTATCGAACTTTGTGACATCTAGATAGCTAGCGTGAACAGAAACATTGAAACGTACGCGTATATCGTCAGCAATACGGTTTAGCCTATCTAAATCCCTTGAAGCCAGGACAAGTTGCGAATTTTTTTGCTGCGCCAGTTTTTTTGCCAACGCATAAGCGATATCTGAATTTGCGCCAATAATCAGTGTAAGCATCATTATCTCACTATATCCCTAATCTTCTCGATTGACTTGAGTTAAAGATCTGTGTCGCACCAATAGAATTTCTTATTTCAGCAAAACGGTCCAATTGATGGTACATTTTTAAAAAATTTCCTTTAGAAACGCGCGCATCTTTTGTTAAATAGACTCTGCCGCCAAAATCACAAACTATGGAGTCCAATCTATCGAGAAAGTGGAGTGTGTTTTTATTTAGTTTAAAATCCAAAGCTAATGTTAACCCCTTCAAAGGAAAAGACAAATAATTATTGTTTGCATCTCCAAATTTTTTTAAGACCGCGAGAGGAGAGGCTTCCTGATTATTTGCAATCTCCTTTAATATTAAGCGCATGCCCTCGTTTGCACTTTTATCTGGTAAAACGAATTGGTATTGCACAAATCCAGGGGTTCCGTAGAGTTTATTCCAGTCCTGAATATGATCCAGCGGGTAAAAAAAAGTATCAAAATTGACAACATCTTCGGTGCATCGCGTAAAATGATAATGATAAGTGTTGAAGAGCCGAATTGCTTTTTTATTGAATAAAAAACTGAGTATATTTATTGGCAGTTTTTTTTGCTTTTCACGCCTTACAGAGGAGGAGTGTTCTTCTGTATGTTCCCCCAGCATCAGCAATGAACGACCAAGTTTGTTTTTTCTCGCTAGACAATCGATCCATGCTACCGAGTAAGTAGTTTTATCATATGTATCAAATAAGGCACATATTTCATCAATATTTCTTGTTTTAATGACCTGTTGTTTAATGCCACCAGTAGGAACGCGTATTAATTGTATACGCGCTTCTAAGATGATGCCTGTTAGCCCCATACCTCCGCATGTTGCGTAAAAGAGAGAAGGGTTTTCAAACCTGCTGCAGCGTATTATTTCACCATTAGGCAACATAAGGTTGATTGAGAGTATGTAATCACTAAAGCAACCAGAATGATGATGGTTTTTACCATGGATATCGCTTGCAATAGCGCCGCCAATACTGACAAATTTAGTACCTGGCGTTACGGGCAAAAACCATCCCTGTGAAAAAAATACATGAATAATATCTGCTA
>MGXV01000035.1:0-3995 GCA_001801485.1 Gammaproteobacteria bacterium RIFCSPHIGHO2_12_FULL_37_14 | reverse complement strand
CCCGGTTTCGCAGGTAAGTACACCCGTTGCTGCATCAAAGCTTTTAAGGTAGCGAAAATAGGAAGTGCTGATAACATTCTCGGATAAAGCGCTATCCCCATAACTTCTCGCATTTCCCTGAGCAATAATATTTTTATGTAGTAGAAGATTGCGGAGATCTTCAGAACATTTTGGATAATATACTGTTGACTGAATTTTCGGGTAATTTCCCCAGGCGGAGAGATTTTTTTTAATTGCTTTTGGCATAGCTAAGTCACATGGATCGAAAGATGATTTGAAGCCATAAAAAATAAAAATACAATCATGCCGAAAATACACCAGCTCGTTTTATCATATAAGAAGTGCGCAACTGGGTCTTCTGCTATTCTTCCGTGCACAGCTTCATCCCAAATTTTACAGACCCAAAACAAAAGAAGCGCAGAAATTCCCCATAAACAAGCAGAACTTGAATAAAGCGCAGTCATAGCAGGTGAATTAATATAAAGCGCCAAGACAATGATTGAGCAGAAACCTGATGTAATACCAAAAATTTGAAGCAGTTTCATATCGTCGATATTGTATTGTTTATCTGCCATTTTATCGGTACCCAGTTTTTTCAACTGGAATAGCTCGCTATATCTTTTCACAAAAGCCAAACTTAGGAAAAAAAATAACGCAAAGGACAAAAGCCATTCGCTAAACACCGCATCCACAATAACAACACCAGCAGCAACTCTAATCATGTACAATACAGCCAATGTAAAAACATCAGTGATGCGTTGGTTTTTAAAATATAAGCTGTACGCAAATGTTAAGCAAAAGTATGTCGTTGCTATTAAAGAAAAAATTACATTTAAATACACGGCTATTGCTATACCTACGAATAAAAACAAAGGGATAAGAAACAGGGCGGTAGTTATAGAAAGATCGCCGCTAGCTAAAGGCCTGTTTTTTTTCAAGTGATGTGAACGGTCAGTGTCCAAATCTATTAAATCATTCAATAGATAGACGCTTGAGGCGATAAGACAAAATGCAATAAATCCAAGTATAGTTGATGAAATATTTGTAACATTGTTGTACAAGTGCCCCAGAAACAAGGGAAGAAATATCAAAATATTTTTTGAAAATTGATGTACTCTTATTGCTTTTAGTAAAATTTTAAGAGAATTATTTTTGTGGCCAGTGGGTGACAATTTGTGCCCAAGCTTTGTATTGTCGTTTATCACGTTGTCTAAAATATTTTCTACCATGATTTGCATCCGTGTTTATGTCATTAAAAATTAGAGTGTTATCTAAATGACAAATATTTATGTCCAAAATAACCGCTTATCATGGGCACGCAAATTCCAATAAAATGCGCTAACTCGAGACGTGTAAACTCCCTATGGATAAACCACAAACCATGGTTCGCAAGATATGTGCTTGCTGTCACGGTTAACATTATTGAAAAGATATTAACAGTGATAAAATAAGCTATTTGCGCTTTTTTGTTATTTTTTTTTGGCTGGAATACAAAATAGTGGCACAAAATATATGCTGTAATAATTCCAATCAGATAGGCGACAATAATAGAGGTCTTATATGACATAAATAACCCAAGCAGTATTCTCGATAGAAAATTCAAACCAGCGGCTATACTACATGCCATTAGAAATTTATAAAATTGATTATTTCTAATATCAAGTAGCTTCATACGCAAGTTCAGCCAGTTGATTCCCTGTGTAGATACTCTCAGATATACTGCGATCTTCAGGGTAATAATACGCAGTATCAGCCATATAAAAATTTTTTATCTCGCTTTTCATTGGAGGGAGTTTTTTAAAAAAATTTGTGGTGCATACTGTTTGGGCATAGTTATAACGTGTAACCTTTGATGCTAAAATCCATTTTTCTGAAAAATCAGATCGCATTATTTTGAAATAACGTATGGTTTCAGCGAGAAACGCTTCATCTGTCAATTGATATCGAGAATGATCATGTGGCATGTAGTAAGGAACATAAATGATAGTTTCATTTTCCTTCATTCCAGCATTTAAGTTTGAGTATTCAATAAGTCCAGGGATTTCTATCCTTTTATCCTTGATATTTATCCAAAAATACGAACTAAAAGATTGTGATAGCTTAAATAAAACACATACGACCCCAACATTGTGAATATTGTTAATTTGTTTTTTAGTAACATTTGATAATGTGGGTACTATTTTTGGAACGTATGGTAAAGGAATGGTTGAAACCACTTTATCAAAATTTAAAAGTTGGTTATTGATCTTTGCACCTTCAACCACCCCATTTTTTGAGAGAATCTCTTCTACGCTGGCTTCCAGTATTATTTTTCCACCCAATTCATTTATCTTTGCTTCAAGGGTAGCTAAAAGGGTCTCAGAACCACCTTGTAAGTATCCCAGCGATTCTTGAAAAATAGACCGTCTCGATTTTCCGACTCGTTTAATGCGCGTCCCCAACCAGGCGGCTGAAAGTTTATCTTTGTGCTGATAAAATTTGTAGTAAAACAAATTTTCCCATAATTTTTCATACCCTTTTTTACCTAACCACTTAACCAACCATTTTGTAACATTTATTTTATCTAGTGTTGTCCAGTCATTGATGCGGAGCGTTGTCCATACCATCAGCGCATAACGTAATTTAAGCACCCAGCCTAGTTTTGGAAACTTTAGTAAATGAATAGGCGAGCCCCATGGAAAAAGTTTTCCTTCATAGTAATACCCCATTTGCGTATTTTTCCATTTTAAATGATCATACAGATTTAACTCTCGCAGAAGATCAAAGTAATGATAATCAGTTTTGCAAATAAAATGGTAAAAGCGCTCTATTTTAGTACCCGCAAAATCAAGTGCAGCAGTCATTCCCCCGATTCTATTGTCTTGTTCGAATACGGTTACATCGCATCCCTTTTTCAGAAGGGCATAGGCACACATTAATCCCATTGGACCGGCGCCGATGACAGCTATTTTTATATCACCCATAGTTAAACTCTTTCTAATTCAATTTTACTATAGTTAGGGTGCATAAAAGTTTCATATAAGGCGATGGATAGCGGTGTAGTCTTTACATCAAATTCATCATTGATATCGACACCTGTAAAAAAATCCCCTGCTGTGAGCGCCTTTAACTGCTCAACTGTAAATGGCGGAGTTTTGTAAAAGAAACTGTAACATCTCAATAAGGCATAAAAAAGGCAATAGGGAATCGGTAATATCAGCGTCTTAGATTTTTTTAATTTTTTGATTGCACAAATAATATTGATATAGCTGATCTCTTCTTTTCCCGTGATATTATAAACACCGGTTTTGTTTTTTTTCATAGCTGAAATAATGACTTGACAAAAATCACGAATATACAAAGGCTGACGGATGTATTGACCAGAGCCAGGAATGGGAAAAATTGGTATTTTCTCCATAAACCGAGAAAGCCACCCCAAATGTTTTTTATCAAACCAACCAAACAGCAGGGTTGGGCGGAGCACGCAACTTGGGTTTAAAAAATTCAAAACCAGATCTTCTTGTAGCTTTTTGCTCTTGCTGTATAAATCTGTCGCTACGGAATTAACGACTGATGAACTAACATGTATAAAATATGACACCCGGTATTTTTCTATAACGTTAAGGACGTTCTTTGTTGCTATAATGTTGTTTTTGATAAAGTCATTTTCGTATTGGCTGGTTATTTCTGCGTGCAACAGAATAACTTTTTCAGCATTTTTGAATAGATCCCCCCATTCCCCAGGCTCAGCTAGGTCAGCATGAACAATTTTTACAGTGGGATTTAGTAATTTTAACATCTCAAGATTTTTTTTGTGTTTGTCGATAGCTATAATATTACGATAGCCCTGTTCCACTAGTAGCGGTATAAGATTTTGTCCCACTAAACCAGCGGCGCCAGTAATAAGCATTCTTGAAGATTTCTTTGCAGAGGAAATATCCTGGTCTATTATGGGGGTAAAATTTTTCTCGGACAATTATTTTCCCTCTACCCTATAATAATTTTCACCAATATAT
>MGXV01000034.1 GCA_001801485.1 Gammaproteobacteria bacterium RIFCSPHIGHO2_12_FULL_37_14 | reverse complement strand
GGCCTAATGAGAAAGGAGATATGGGACCCCTGCACGCAGACGCTTGGTTTTGGAAATTAGGGCACGGTATCACACCACCTAATAGGAAACGAGTGAAGATTTGGATTGCCTTATATTGTGAACCCGGTAAGAATGGTTTGCAAATTGTTTCAGGATCTCATTTGAAGGAATGGAAATATCATAGTGAGCTGAGACATGGAATTATAAAACCAGTTATTGATGAAGATGTATCTAAACTACCCATCGAATTGGTATATACGAAACCCGGTGATGCTATCATGTTTCATGATTGGTTATTGCATGGTGGTGCGCCGAATAATGCAAATAAAACAAGGGTCAGTTTAGAGTTTACTATGTTTGTAGAAAAATAATTAACTGCGTGGAAAAAACGATGGTTGTTTCAACAAAAGATTTGTCGATAACAGAAACGATTGAGAGATATGATGATCAAGGATAAGTCGTGAAAATATTAGTTACCGGAGGCTGTGGTTACAAAGGCAGTGTGTTGATTCCAAAATTACTATCACACGGACACGAAGTTATTGCTGTTGATATGCAATGGTTTGGAAATTTTTTGCCAGAGCATAATCATTTAATAGTATTAAAAGGCGATGTAAGGGAACCAAAGCAAGAATGGTTTCAGTTTGTCGATGCGGTCATACATTTAGCATCCGTCGCAAATGATCCGTGCTCTGATTTAAATCCCAAATTAAGCTGGGAAATAGGGCCATTAGCGACCATGCGACTTATTGAGATGGCCATTCAAGCGTGCGTGAAACAGTTTATTTATTCATCCTCCGGCAGTGTGTATGGCGTTAACGAATCGGAGAAAGTGGTTGAAACATTGCCGTTGCATCCTATTTCAGATTATAACAAAACCAAAATGGTGACGGAGCGAGTTTTGCTGAGTTATCAACACAAAATTGCAATACAAATCGTGCGGCCAGCAACCGTTTGTGGTGTTTCGCCTAGAATGCGATTAGATGTGTCAGTCAATATGATGACTATGCAAGCATTAGAGAATGGAGTAATGACGGTATTTGGAGGGTCACAGGTTCGTCCAAACATCCACATAGATGATATTACAGATTTATATTTATTTTTATTAACGCACAAAGAACACATTGGAATTTTTAACGCGGGGTTTGAAAATTTATCGATATTGCAAATCGCACAATTGGTTCAACAGCATGTGTCTGCAGAAATAAAAATCACACCATCAAACGATCCAAGATCTTATCGTTTATGTGCAGATAAATTGCTATCAATAGGATTTACACCAAAGAAAAATGTAGAAGCGGCGATTCAAGAAATAGTCACGCTTTATAAGAATGGAGCGCTCAAAAACAAAGCAATTTTTCACAATTTAAAAACCATGCAACAGCTGGGCGTGACTACATGAAAACACTCGTTCTAGGCAGTAACTCATTTGCTGGTGCGTGTTTTGTTAATCATTTATTAAATAATGAAAAAACCGTGATTGGTGTTAGCCGTTCAAAAGAGCCCAATCCAATATTGCTTGCCTATCAAAATAATGCTAATAAAACACTATTTCAGTTTTATCAATTCGACATAAATAAACAAATTAATGAAATTTTCAAGCTCATTTCACAACAAAAACCAAATATTATCGTTGATTTTGCAGGACAAGGTATGGTGGCAGAAAGTTGGAGCGCACCAGATCAATGGTATCAAACTAATATTGTCGCCAAGGCACAATTACACCATTTTCTCAGTCAATGTGATTTTATAGAAAAATATATTCGTGTTTCAACACCCGAAGTTTACGGAAGCACGGAGAAGGATATTGATGAAAATTGTCATTATAAACCTTCTACCCCCTATGCCGTTTCTCACGCGGCGATTGATTTGAGTCTTAAAGCTTATTATCAGCAATACCAATTTCCAGTTGTATTTACGCGCTTTGCTAACTTCTATGGCCCATATCAACAGCTTTATCGCATTATTCCGCGCACCATTATTTATGGATTGACTGGCAAAAAACTATCATTACATGGTGGTGGCACATCGCAACGTGCATTCATTTATGGTGATGATGTTGCAGTAGCACTTAATTCTGTTATTGAAAATGGAAAAATTGGTGAAACGTATCATTTCTCATCAGAGAAGCCACTAAGCATTGCTAGATTGGTTGAAATAATTTGTAAAAAAATGGATATTGAATTTAGTGTTCTTGTTCAATCAACGGTTGATCGACCAGGAAAGGACGCTATGTATGCTATGTCTAGTGAAAAAGCAGCTCGATTTCTTGGCTGGAAACCGAAAATATCGTTAGAAATTGGAATAGCGCATACTATTGATTGGGTAAGAAGTAATATTGAAGCTATTAAATCACTTCCATTGGAATATATTCACAAAAAATAAATGGATTTTGCAATATGACAGTCACCAATTTTTTACCAGAACAGTATCATCAAGACAGTCAGCTTGCTATTAATCATAACTATTTATCAAATCAGTTTGCTGATTGCGATATTATTCTTCAACAAATCAAATCGGTTGTTTTAAATAATGATTTTACATTGGGAAAAGCTGTTGAGTTGTTTGAAGAAAAGTTTAAAACAGTAATGTGCGCAAAACACGCGATTGGGGTGGGTAGTGGTACGGACGCCTTATTTTTAAGCCTAAAAGCATTAGGTATTAAAGAAGGGGATGAAGTTATTACAACACCTTTTACTTTTTATGCGACCATAGGTGCAATTGTAACAGCGGGTGCAAAGCCAATTTTTGCTGATATTTTAGATGATTACAATGTTGATCCAGGACTAATCGAATCAAAAATTACAAAAAAAACAAAGGTCATCCTGCCCGTGCATTGGGCAGGCAAGCCATGTCGTATGGATGACATTAATTTTATTGCAAAAAAAAACAATCTTTTTGTTGTTGAAGACGCCTGTCATGGAATTCAAGCAACTTACAGAAATAAATTTGTTGGAACTATTGGTGATATTGGCTGTTTCAGTTTCCATCCGCTAAAAAATTTGAACGTGTGGGGTGATGGCGGAATTATTACAACCAACTCAGACGTGTTGGCTGATCAGTTACGATTATTGCGCAATCATGGATTAAAAGGGCGTGATGAGTGTGCGGTATTTGCTTACAATTCTCGGTTAGATACCATTCAGGCAGTTGTGGGAGATCATTTATTTTCTAAAATTGATCATATTACAGATACAAGAATACGAAACGCCAATTATCTAGATAAAGGGTTAAGTGATATTAAGCAAATCACTATTCCGATAAGAGAATCTGATATTAAGCAAGTTTATCACTTGTATTCTATTCGTTGTGCAAATAGAGACGCATTGAAAAAATATATGATAAAAAATAGTGTTGATGCAAAAATTCATTACCCTGTACCCATGCATTTACAGCCTGCTGCTAAGCAATATGGTTATCGGGTTGGTGATTTTCCAAAAACGGAAGCAGTTTGCCGTGAAACGTTATCATTACCCGTTCACGAGTTTATTACCAAAAATGAACTTGATTATATGATTGATTTGATTAGGATGTTTTATCAATGATAATAGAAGTGGTTAATAAAATAAGCGTGCCATTTGTCGATTTTCAATCGCGATATGCGCGTTATAGAACAGATATTTTACAGACAATTGATGAAGTATTATCTTCAGGATCATATATTTTAGGAGACTATGTTGAAAGGTGCGAAAAAGCATTGTCTGATTACCTGCAATGCCCTTATGTTATTACAGTTGCCAATGGCACTGATGCATTGATTTTATCTCTGAAGGTGTTGGGCGTTGGTTATGGTGATGAAGTGATTGTGCCAGTGAATTCATTTATAGCATCAGCTGGTGCTGTAGTTGCAGTTGGAGCAACCCCTGTGTTTTGTGACGTATCCAATGATTTAAATATTGATGTCAATCAGATTGAAAAGCATGTCAGTAAAAAAACAAAAGCAATTATGCCTGTTCATTTAGCAGGGCGCCCTGCAGATATGCGGAAGGTCAAAGAAATTGCAAAACATCATAACTGTTATGTCATTGAAGATGCGGCACAGGCAATTGGTGCAACATATTGTGGAGAACATGTTGGTGCTATTGGTGATATTGGATGTTTTAGTCTTCATCCTTTAAAAAATCTATATGTGTATGGTGATGGAGGATTTATTACAACAAAAAATAAAGATTTCTATCAAAAAATATTGATCATGCGTAATCATGGCTTGATTGATCGAGATCATTGTGTTGCATGGGGTTTGAATTCTCGATTAGATAGTGTGCAAGCAAATATCGTATTGTATGGATTAAGAAAATTAACAAAATGGAATAACATCAGAAGAAAAAACGCAGAATTTTATCAAACAGCGCTTGAAAATCTTGTGATAGTTCCAAGAGACAACGTAGATACTGCTTCTGTGTATCATAATTTTGTTGTTCAAACTAAGAGTAGAGATACATTAAGAACGTATCTTCAGGAACAAGGGGTAGAAACAAAAGTGCATTATCCAATCCCGCTGCATTTACAAGAAACAGAAAAATCACTGAAATATAGGTTTGGAGATTTTCCAGTTGCTGAACGATTAGCAAAAGAAATGTTGAGCTTGCCAATTTATCCAGAGCTCGCCGAGACCCAGTTAAATCATGTGATTGAAGCAATAAAGGACTTTTTTAATGGGCAATGAAATTGATCTTATGATTAATTATCCACGCGCAAAACGTAATGTGACAGAGCGTGGTCAGAAAAAAACAGACCAAGATAGAGCAATCGCTAAGCAATTTGGAAAAGAATTTTTCGATGGCTCTCGTGATCATGGATATGGTGGTTTTCATTATCATCCTCGTTTTTGGGAACCAGTGATTCCTGATTTTCAAAAACAATATAAACTCGATGTCAATAGTTCTGTATTAGATATTGGTTGTGCGAAAGGTTTTATGATGCATGATATGGCACGCTTAATTCCTGGTATCATCGTAAAAGGGATAGACATCTCTAATTATGCAATAGACAATACGATTGAAGATATGAAACCGCATTGCTTTGCTGCTTGTGCAACAAAACTGCCGTTTGAAGACAATAGTTTTGATTGCGTGATTTCAATTACAACTTTGCATAATCTGGAAAAAGAACAATTGATTATTGCATTACAGGAAATTGAACGTGTAAAAAAGAAGCATAGCTTTATTACGGTTGATGCTTATCATAATGATGAAGAAAAAATGAGAATGGAAGCATGGAACTTAACCGCAAAAACTGTATTGCACGTTGATGAATGGAAACTGCTTTTTAAACAGGCTGGCTATACTGGAGATTATTATTGGTTTATACCATGACGGTATCTTTGAATGAAAAAATTGATTTTTATTATCAAATGCTACGTATTCGTATTGTGGAAGAAACCATCGCAGATGCCTATCCAAAACAAAAAATGCGTACACCTATCCACCTATCTATTGGCCAAGAAGCAGCTGCTGTTGCAAGTGGAGCTGTATTGAAAAAAACTGATTATGCAGTA
The DNA here is from genome assembly GCA_001801485.1 of Gammaproteobacteria bacterium RIFCSPHIGHO2_12_FULL_37_14. Next base: position 915 of record MGXV01000034.1, on the reverse strand, counting down.
AGTAGTCACCGTGCACATGGACATTATCTAGCGAAAGGTGGTGATTTAAAAGCAATGATTGCTGAGATTCATGGAAAAGTGACAGGTTGTTGCCGTGGTCGTGGTGGTTCAATGCATTTAATTGATCAGTCTGTTGGTTTTATGGGAAGCACCGCAATTGTTGCTAACACCATTCCTATTGGCGTTGGCTTAGGTTTATCTATTCAGCTTTCTGGAGAAAACAAGTTAAGTTGTATTTATTTGGGAGATGGGGCGATAGAAGAAGGTGTTTTTTATGAATCCTTAAATTTCGCGGTTCTTAAAAAATTACCTGTTTTATTTGTATGTGAAAATAATTTTTATTCTGTTTATACTCCATTAAGGAAGCGACAACCAATAAATCGTCACATTCATGCCTTTGTAAAAAGCATGGGCGCAAATGTGGCATTTGTTGAAAATGGCTATGATGTCATTGCTTGTTATGATGCGTTAAAAGTTATGAGTGATAAAGTGCGTGCTGGGTGTGGACCTGGGTTTGTTGAAATTTATACTTACCGTTATCGAGAACATTGTGGTCCGAATTATGATCATGATTTGGGATATCGTTCGATTGCAGAATATGAGACATGGCGCTCACAAGATTCCATTGATACATTACAAAAACAATTAGGACAAGAAGGAGTCACTCAAATTCAATTTGGAAAAATAAAAGGAGGTATCGAGAAAGAAATAGAAGAAGCCTTTTTGTATGCAGAACAAAGTGCGTTTCCTGAGGCCATTGATGCAATTAGTGGACAGTATGCCAGCGTGAAGGAGTCTGTATGCGTCAGTTAACCTATACAGCGGCCATCAATGAGGCGATGCATATCGCCATGACTCAAGATGATAAAGTATTGTGTTATGGGTTAGGAACAGATGATCCTAAAAACATATTTG
>MGXV01000033.1 GCA_001801485.1 Gammaproteobacteria bacterium RIFCSPHIGHO2_12_FULL_37_14 | reverse complement strand
TGCTTAATCTGAGATAACCAATGAATTAACCGTCATAATTTATTTGTATACCATCAATTTGATCACCAAAATTTATTTTTAAAAATTTAATTATTGCTTTGTCGAAATCGTTAAATTTGATTGTATTGAGTAATTGAGAATTATGTAGATATAGTAGTTTAATTTTATTGTTTGATACTTTTTCAAGTAATGCGCCTTCAACAAGATATGGGGAATCTGGTGACCAGGTTACAGGAAAGTAATGTTCATGACTTAAAATTTGTTTTATTATTATTAATATAACGGACAGCCTGGCTTTACCTCCTGGCAATTTTTTTCTCTCTAATACGTTTAAATGAAATGTTTTTAAAAGTTTATCTGTTAGTTCTAATTCATTTTCAAAAAACATATTTCTTTGTTGAGTGTTTTCTTGTTTTCGCTTAAATGGGTTCCACATAAACGTTAAGCCTTATTTTATTGTAATAATAGTGTAACAAAAACGAAGGGGGTCTGTTGAAAAACCCCTATTCACCTTCGCTAAATAACCTGCACGGCCAATCTGCAAATAGTCGAATAAGAGGCCAGCATTACTCGACTATTTAGACATTATATTTTATAGCCAGGATTTTTTTTAGATATTACTTCATTAAATAAATCCGTCAGCGGTTGGCAATTACTTTTGCTTTTGGCATATTCCATAATCGATACACCATGGTCGTATTTTTTTGTTAAATCAGCACCTTGTTCACAAAAAATAGATATCATTCCCAACAAGAAAATTTTATTCTCTTCCGCATGACTATCATACAAGTCAACCAATGTGTGCAATACTGTTTTCTCTTCATTCAAAATATTGTCAAAGTCGAAGTAAGGTAATAATTTCTGTAAAGCCAACGTATTTTTTTCCAAGACAGACCATCTAAGAAGTGACTCTAAAAATATAAAATTATTTTTTAAATCGTGTAGTGGAAGAGATTTAATTAATTTATTCAAATTTTCATCAGAAAGAATAGATTGATGACGATCATAAAAAAAAATAAATCTGAGCAAATAAAAACCCTGTTCCAAAGATAATAAAGGCAAGTCTTTTTTCTGGTGCAGAAATTTATTCAATAGATATTCAAGCATATTTCGTGAATCATATTCATGATGAGAATACAATGAGACTAAATCAACAAACCAACGAGAATAATCAATATTTAAATGATTATTTAATGTTCGATAATGTTCGTATAAAGTCCTTGGTTTTCCAGACTCCGCCAAGCCGTGAGCAATTTCATTGATATCAAATTTTTCATAAATCTCACGAAGGTAATCAATAATTTCACTCTTGGTATTGTTTTTAATTTCTAAAGAATCATATTGAATGGAGACAGTGTGTTCGGGAAAGTAGCCAAGCTTTTCCATTATTTCTTGAAATAATCTATGCGAAGAAGATATATTTGCTTTTTGAAGAGTATCTAGATAAGAAGAAGATGGAGAAAAAGAATCTATTAGTTCATATTCTTTTTCTTTAAAATTATAAAAGCATTGCTTCCATTCCATATCTGTGTCTTGAAGAATAAGAATGTCATTATAAGAATTTTTTTCTTCATTCCTCTCCTTCCACTTGTTTATTGTTTTTTGAAAATCTTCTTCAGTTATTTTTATTCCTTTTGTATGAAATAAAATATGAAGCTGCGGCTTTAATAGTCCATATGCAATATCCACAGAATCAACTTTTTTTAATTCGATTAATTTTTTAACTAATTCAAAATCGTTATTAAATAGAGCAGCTTGAAACAACTTACTTAGATTGCAAGCCTTGGGATGATTGATAATGATATCCATTACTTCATTAAAATGATGACGGTAAGCAATGACAGCAGCTTCAGTGTTTTTTAAATCAATTTCGGGTGACTTCAAAAATAATTCACAAAAAACAGGATTCCCACTTTTTACCGCGATATCGAAAGCTGTCATATCATGAACGTCTTTCCGATTAATCTGACAAAAAGTCATATTAATCAGTTTTAATACATCTTCTATGCTATGAGTAAGCGCTGCGATATGTAGAGGTGTAAAGCCATTACTAGAAGAACTAATAAAATCAGTATAATTTTTTTCTGAGGTTGGTAATTTTCGACTTGATGTAGAATCATCAAAATAACGAAAAGTTGTTAAATCCACCTTGTCCCAAGGAAAAGTAAAAATAGATATTCTACTGTTTGTAATTTTTGAAATGCCGCGCATCATTTTATATTTAATATCAATAATAATTTCCGTTAACTCCTTACTATCTATATGAATAGGTAGAGCAACATCGAGATTTGAATCGTAGTAGTTAAATTTTTTCTGACAGGTTGAGGAATCATCAATGATATTGTAACTAACAATATGACCCGCCCCACCACTTTCTATTCTCATGTTAATTGGGAAACTAATAAAAATTTCTTGTAATTCTCTAAATTGCTCTTTTGAGATTTCATCATATTCAAGATTTTTTATGACGTAGCAAATATCATCTTCAAATTGAAATTCTCTATCACTTTGTTCTAATAAACTATATTTTGAAATCTCATTTATATGTTGATACCAATTGAGCCAGTTAATGAAAGTTTCAAAAACTTCTCTCTTTGTTTTAAATAATCTATCAAGCGGAGCGATGGGAATGTTTTCTAGATCATCGTTCAAAGGATCCCAAGTGGTGATCGTGTTTAAAAGTGAACGAAATGTTTGCATATTTTTTGAATGAAAATACTGATACAAAAAAGAAAGGGCATTACAATAACCATCAGAAGAAAAATAATTTTGATCTCGATAATTAAGGAGCGAGTAATATCCTATTTTTTCTATGATTTTTTCCTGCGAAATACTATCGAATCTTTTTATATATTCTTCTGGCGTTTGACCATAGATATTACGTTTACTCTCTAATTCTGAAGAATGAATGATGCTTGCTAACTCTTTTTGAAATTCATGCGGACAGTTTATTGCTGCATGAAATAATGTTTCTCCAGTAAAAGTAGTGATCGTGACGTCAGGATTCCGATTTAATAATTTACGGGCCATATCAACGTGCCCTTTTTCTAGGGCTAGAAACAACGGCGTTCGCCCCAAGCGATCTTGTCTATTGATATTTATGGGCCTATGTTGCTTTTCTTCTGATACTTTAAAATTAAATAAAATTTCTGCACTTTCCCAATCCCCTCGCTCAGCGGCAACATGTAATGGAGAATATGCGTACTCATCTTTGGGATCAACTTCTATAAAACTTAACAGCGCCTCTAAAGCTTTATATTGCTTGTTTTCTATAGCAGATAATAATGGATTTACTTTAAATTCATCTAAAGACAATAAAGGTAACACGGATTGATTGGCATCAAAAAAGGTATTAATAAATTCTACGTCACCAATTTCAGCAGCATAATTTAAATAAATTCGATTTGAAAAATCTTCTGAAAATTCCATGGGAATTGGTACCAGTATAGTGTTTCTTTCAAAAAAAGGCGTATTTTTATAATTATTTAAAACAGGAGCAAGAATATACGTTTTGATACTGAAATCGTAAAGTTTTTTAACATAATCAATATCAATATTTTTTCTAAAGATAGTGCTAAAAATAGCGTCTAAAGGCAGCAGTCTTTTTTCTACCATTTCAATAAAAACATCTGCTCTTCCATAGATTAAAGCGCATTCTACTGGTGTTTGAGTTCCATCTGTTTTTGTAAGCAATAAGTTTGGACCTGCTTCATTATCCATTAACTCAATAATATCTTCGATACGGACACCTGCCATTATCGCTAAATGAATCAATCGATAACCTTCAGGATGAGGAAAATTATAATCCGTTGGGTGATCATTATAGGGGGGTTCTGGATGTTCTGCCTCTGTTTGCCTTCGTTGTGTTATTAAATGCATGAGAGAAGTAAGTTTTTCTAAAAATTTAGATTGTTCTTGATGAGATAATATCGGCATAAAAATGCTATCTACTTGTAAAAATCTTATTCTAACATGTGCATCTTAAAAATAGATTAAAGATGGTTTTTGCTATGTTAAACCAAAGTTAAAATGTCCCCTTTTTGTATCATTCCACACTCAAATTAAGGTTCACTTAAGAGGCTGATTTTATTTAATAGGATTGAAATCACGCACAAGAGTGGTGCTGTTGTGGCTGCCTTATTTTTACTTTGATTTGTAAACGTTCTGCCTGGTACCCTTGTTAGTCGGATGATTGAAATGTATGATGAACAAAAAAATACCGTAGCTGAAATTTGCAAAATTTACGATATTAGCCGACCTTCTTTTTACAGCTACCTTAAAAAAGAAGAAAAACTACTGCTGAAGAATCAACTTAACTTAGCAAGTCAAATTTATGAGTGCTTCTATTGCGTTAGTAGGAGATTATAATGAGCATATTATCGCTCACACAGCTATACCGCGAGCACTTGAATATGCGAGCTCTGCCCTGAATATTAATATTACCTGGTCATGGGTGGAAACAAAAACAATAGATAATGACGCTAAGAATCTTACCGAATTTACCGCAATCTGGACTGTCCCAGGTAGTCCTTACATAAATATGGATGGAGTATTAGCTGCTATTCGGTTTGCTCGTAAATCAAAGTGTCCTTTTCTTGGCACCTGTGGGGGCTTTCAACACGCACTCATTGAATACGCCCGTAACGTATGCGGATTATCTGATGCCAACCATGCAGAGACCAACTCAGAGAGCAATACACTAATAGTTACACCACTTTTATGCTCACTTGCTGAAAAAACTGGCCGTATTTCTTTTACAGCAGGAAGTCAGTTAGATAGTATTTTTAAAGGCCAAGAAACAAATGAGGCTTATCATTGTAATTATGGTTTAAATCCTGAATGGAAAAATCGCATTGAAGCGGCAGGCATACATTTTACAGGTTTTGATACTGAGGGTCAGGTACGCGCATTTGAACTTCCTGCACATCCATTTTTTATTGGGACGCTTTTTCAGCCTGAACGATCAGCTTTAAATGGGCAACTGCACCCTTTAATTACAGCCTTCGTTGAAAAATCCTTAAAATCATAAATATGTTTGCTTTTGATAACGTACAATAAGAACTGGAGAATTTATGAAAGATAGAACTGCATTAATACTAATCGATATTCAAAAAGGTTGTAATAATCCATTTTGGGGAGAAAGAAATAACCCTGAAGCAGAAAAAAATATTAATACTTTGTTAACTATGTTTCGTGCTGCTTGTATGCCAATATTTCATATTCAACATTTATCAACTTCAACTGAATCACCATTACGACCTGGACAATCTGGCGTGGAATTCATGGACTTTGTACAACCTATTCATGGTGAATACGTGTTTCAAAAAAATGTAAATAGTGCTTTTATTGGTACGCAATTGGAAAAGGTACTGAGGAAAAATAAAGTTAAAGCTTTAGTTTTTGTTGGAATATCTACTGATCATTGTGTTTCTACTACTGTGAGGATGGCAGGTAACTTAGGCTTTAAGGCTTATGTCATTGCGGATGCAACAATTGCTTTTGAACGTATAGGCTTTGATGGAACTCGCTATAGGGCGGAAGATGTTCATACTATTACGCTTGCAAGTTTGCATAATGAATTTGCTACTGTAATAAATACACCTGGATTAATAAAATTAATACCAGAGTTTAATTTAAATATAGAACAGAATAAAGTTTAAATATTACGATATCGCACTTCATTTAAACTAATGTTAGTGTTATACGATTCTAATTTCGAGTGACCATCTTCATTAAATTCCATTGATTCATAAAATTTTCTAGCTTGCTTATTCTCTTTTAAAACCCAAACGATGACTTCGCTAAACCCCATTTTTTCTAATTCAGACAGAGCGGCGAAACATAATTTCTTGCCCAACCCCTGGCGCCAAACATCGGGGTGTAAGTAAATAGCACTGATTTCACTACATTGTTTTGAGTTAGTATCTTTGTCACGAGCAGGACAGAGGCTTGCAAAGCCAATCATATGATTATTGTGCTCTAGAATTAATATTTTTACATTGCTATTTAGAAGATCATGCCATTTTTGTTCTCGTTCTTTTACAGACAGATTATCAAGTACTGCAGCAGGAATATGGCCGCGATAAATTCTTTGCCATGAGGCTACATGGCACATTGCGATTGCTAAAGCATCCGATGTGTTGGCAAAACGTATATTAATGGAAAGTAGTGCACTATTCATTTTTAGAAATAAGATTGTCTAATAAGTTAATAAGTTGTTTCTGATCTTTTTTGCCAACAACGCCAAAAAATTTTTCGTCTATTTTTTCAACGATGGGTAC
>MGXV01000032.1 GCA_001801485.1 Gammaproteobacteria bacterium RIFCSPHIGHO2_12_FULL_37_14 | reverse complement strand
GCTTGTCGGAAAATTAAAGAATTATTGGATAATCAAAACATAGAAATTAAAGAGGATTATAAAAATTTATTGCGGGTCTTGTCGTCCTAATATTGTTTGTTGAGGTTGCTCCAGTGCTTTATTGATAGCAGTGAAGAAGATGCGTGCGTTGCCAAGTCGTGCTTGTACGAAAGCTTCGGGCTTAGGAATAAGATAAGCGTTTGCGAGCTCTAACAGTTCTAGTTCATTGTAATCTGCTATATGTAATACGTGTAAGCGGTCACGTAGTGCAGAAGACAGGGCGCGACGTCCTGTAAAATGCGAGCCATTTTGTGAAGCTAAAATCATGAAGCCTGGTTTTCCTGGGTGAGGCTGGCAGAGATATTGATTTAAGACATACTCCAGTTTTTCATCCAGATTCAACTCATCTAAAATAACAACAGCACCCTCTTTGTGAGCCTTTTTTAAAACATCATATATTTCACTGGAGCCCGCACTGATTTCATAATAGCGTTTTCCTTCTTGACTGAGTTGATCCCCGGCAGGTAAAAAACCTTGTTCTTGTAACAATACTTTAAATAAGGTGGATTTTCCTAAGCCTGAATCACCCTCCAATACGACGCTTTTGAAAAAAACAGGGGGGCAGTTTTCACTTTGAGTTTTTTCTCTTTCTTTTTGTTTTTCGATGGCTAAGTTACGTATTTGAAAATCTTCACGAAGTGCTTTTAATAAAGAAGCCCGCGTGTGCGGCAGGAAAAAGCCTCTCTTGAAAAGCGGGTTTGGTATGCAAATAGGAGTGGTTGATTCTGTGAAGTTTGATTTTTTAAAGAGAGAGTCTAGTTCTTTTTTAAATTTTTCTTGTTCTTCCTGTTTTGGAAAAGATAAAACAAATTCAGAAATGCAAGCTTGATATAAGCGGTCTTCTAAAGAGTCAGGAAGTTTTTTATTGAATAATGCTTCAAGCCGCAAAGCAAAGTTTTCTAAATGACGAAGAGAAGGACGCTGATTTTCAAGCGCCTGTTTGTCGAGTTTTTTGTAAACATCCCTGATCAAAGAACGATAATATTTCGTGTTCAATAAGGGTAAAGAGATGAATAAAGACTGTAGCAAGAGATCTAATTCATGGCGAGAAGGTTTTTTGAAATAAATGGTTTCTGCATAGTTTTGTAAGAGCGTGTGATAATAACGTTGCTGATAGGTTTCGGGGTTGCCTGTGAAGATGACTTTATGATGCGAACTGATATTGTAAATTTTTCCATGGTAAACGATCTGGTGAGGCATCGATGTTTCGGCGCTTGAGCTTGCTGCCCCTTGTGTGTTGTTAGCCAAGCCTTTTAGAAAATCCCAGGTGCCAGGCACGGCCATGTTAGCTTCATCTAAGATTAAGATCGCTTGTTTGTTTCCTTTATGCGTTAACCACAATTCAATTTGAGTAACGCCATCGTAAATTTCAAATTGTGTTTTATTTAATAGATGTCTTACTGTGTGAGTTTTCCCTGTGCCTGGGCCTCCTTTTAAGAAAACAAAAGGGTAATCACTTGAGAGTAGTGTTTCTGTTAAATAGCCTTTTTGCTTTTCTATGTGATTGTGTTGTTTAGAAGACTTTTGATTTTTAAGTTGTTTTATTTTTTTAATCAACGTTTTTGGATTTTCTAAGCTAGGAAAGCCACCGGTTTGTATCTTCAATTCGGGTAGCAGTTCTCGTAATTTTGGGCCATTACAACAATTTAAATAATGCCAGAGCGAAGCATCCGTTTCTTTTTTTTGACTTAAAGTATTGAGTTTTTCGATATGCCCTTGAGGGGATGTTGAAGAATCAAAATAATATTTTGCTAACACATTCAAATAAGCAAATTCTTGACTATGGGTGGAATAATCATAATGAAACAATCCTTTGATAGGATTGTGTAGATGCCGTTTTTGTCTGTTTTTTAATAAAGCCAGGCTATGGCGTAATCGTTGTAAACTTATTTTTAAATCAGGCGCGTGATTTTCTGGGTGAGGCATCTGACATGCTAATTCATAAAAAGATTTGAAATTCTTAAAATCAAGATCGTTTTCTGAGACCGATAAAATGCGGCGATACTCGTCGAGGCTGTAAGTCTTCTCGACCACTGTACTTAGAGGTAATGTTTTTTGAGAAGATTTTGGTAAGACTAATATTAAACGACCTTCGATGCGATGGTGGTTTCCATTATCTGTGATCTCTTTTTGTAGCACATCCGTTTCAAGAACAGGAAGTAATGCTGTATAGAGATCAGGCGCGATAGCACTTTTTAAGATAACAGTGACCCCCGTTTTTAAAGCCGCCAATAAAGCGCTCTCCTGACATTCTGCTTGGACGACACCTTCTTGGTTTACAGATAATTTCACACGAGAAATTAAATCAGATAGGTTTGTTTGTGGTGTTAGTTCAATAATGAGTGGTGAGCTAAGCTGTTTTTGCAGGGTTTCGACGAGGGCGTCGGGATCATCGCTGACGAAAACCACTTGAGTTTTTTGATCTGTAATCTCATCCACAGTTGTTGTTTGGATGAGGGGTGTTGGACCTTGTTTGTATCCGGTGATACAGGCACCGGGTGCTAATGCAAATTGAAATGCTTTGTTCGGAAATCGAAGCCGAATTTCATTGATCAACCCCTGATAAAACTCAAAAGGTAGCGTGCCTGTTATCCAAAAAACATCAGTATCAGAATTATAGTTTTCTAAATAGCCTTTTGTCAGTTTTGCTTTTCGTGTTTCATTGAAAATCTCAAGTTGTTCATAACATTGATGTAAGTTATTTAAATTTAAATAAATCCGACGACGTCCTTGAGTTTCTTTTTCGGATAAGCAAGTAACTTGAGTGTTTGTTTCATATTGCGCTTGTGTTGAGTTAACCACGATCTGGCAGCGGGGATTGAGGGCGATCAGTATTCCTTCATAAACCCATTTTCTTTCTACTTGGAGGCCGTAGAGGAAACGATGAAAGGCAGGGTCGAGGCGAAGATCAGGTGGGTTTAAAATCGTTAATGGGTTATTCTCTTTGTTTGCTTTGAGTAACAAGCCTTCTTGTTTTTCAATCTTGTCATTGTTAAGGCCATAATGTCCTAAGAGCAACGCTTCCCAGTCACGGCGACCTTCTAAGTCGATTTCATACGTATGCTGAACGCTGGAACTTGTCTTGGAAGAGGTGGCTTGAGGCGGAGTCGTTTTGAAGCTATCTTCATTTTCCACCGGATATCTTTCACAGCGGGACTCAAAGGCGGGGCAACCTTCATGGCCTTCTTGAATTAAACCGACAATTCGAATGTTTGGAGGGATCCGCATGCCGAGTAAAGTAGCCTGGGGATCCAAAATACTTTTATAACTTGCTAATTCTGTTTCGTTGAAGTTTGTCCAATTTACAATAATCAAGCCTTTTTTATTTGAAGAGAATAATGTTTTTAGGGGGCCGTCTATTATTTCACGCTTACCCTGTTCGTTAATACAAAATGTCTTAAACAAGCGTAAAAAATCTTGAGGACTGTCAATATAAAAACAATCCGTCAGAGGGTTGTCAACGGCGGATGCGAGGGCTTTTCCTTCCATTAGTTTTGCGTTGAGCATGAGAGGCGTAATCTGGGATAGTGAGATGAGCGGGACAAACGAAGACGTTTCTTTTAAAAATGTTTCCCAAGAGGTGAATTTTTTAGGGCGTATTAAATTTTGAAAGAGGGATTGGTAGGAATCTAAATTTTTCGACATTTCATTATAATTTTTTCCACCGAAAAAATTTCGTAAATTAATAAAAAAAGAAATCAATATTTTCCAGCCAGGATGTTTTTCATTAAGCCAGAGAAGGATAGTATCAAAACCCATGATTAAACGCGGTTTTTCAAGCAAGGATGAGACGGGAGATTTATTTGTCTTTGGTCTTTCATCTTGTTTGGGTGCCGGCGGTTCTTCCAATTGATTTTCAATAAAACCTGCACCACCTAAATCAATGCTTCTCCAGGTGATTTTTTGCTGTTCATCCAAAATGGCTATTTCACAAAAAGCATGAATTTTGTTTCCCACAAGGCGAACAGGAATTCCAATATATTTGGCTAATAACATAAAAATTTGACTACGTGTGCCGCACGCGCCTTTTTGATCTTTAATAATTTTGATTAACGTAGCAAGTTCATCGAATAAAAATACTTCGTTTAACTTGCCCATTTTAAATTGTTTGCAGTAGGCTATTAATTGTTTGAGTTTTTCATGAGGAGAAAGAGTGGGTTCTTTCAAAAATTTTAATTCTTCAATTTCATCAATGCACTTTTTTAAATTTTCTTTGAGAACGAGGGGTAAAGCTTGGGTGTTGGATGCGAAGCGTGTGTTTTCAGAGAATTCTTGTGATGAATAGCTTGGGTTGTGTTTCAGGGTAAAGCTTATTCTTCCAGCGAAAGTTTTTTTTAGTTTTATTGCAAATTGTTGATGTTCTTCATTGTAGAAAAGCTCAATCTCCGCTGTTTCTGTTTTTTCGGCATTTATTCTTTTGTCAGGTTCAATCATGATAGTTAACAAATCTTCTTTTTCTGCTAGTTCTTTTCCAGGAATAACGTAATAGTGATCTTTTTCGAAATGGCCTGATAGCCAAGCCGTGTAATTTTCTTTTGTCGGCGAGTTTTGGTTTTCAGTTTCCGCGTGTTCTTGTGAGGTTTCTTCAATTATCGGGGCGGGAGCAGAGTGTTCTTCAATAGGAAGAGAGAGCGCTTGGTATTGTATTTTTTCCTGTTTTTTCTGAGAGAAAGTTATAGTACGAAAATGAGGGAACCATAAATAAGGGAAAGGATAAGGAATTCTATATATTTCGATAGCGTTATAGACAGTTTGCCGTAATTCTCTTAAATCAAGGGCATGCCCCTGTTGTTTTAATCCTAGCATTACAGAATAGCGTCCTCGAAGGATAGGGTTCTCTCTGTCGGTGTTAGCATCAAATACATAATCGCTCGAGTCGTCTACTGGAAGAAAATGATAATGATGAGGATTAAGAAGGAGGAGGATCGAATTTGTTGGTTCTACCTCTACATACGATGTGTTTTGTGCGTCGATATATAATGATTCTTGTATCAAAAATTCAGGCTCATCCTGAGGACCTAACAAAAAATAAATCGCTTGATTAATCACATTTCTTTTTTTATCGCAGTCTAGAGATGAATCCATACCAGGAAATGTTGTTGTGTTTGATATAGCGTTATACATAGGTCGAGATTTTCCATTAGCCTCTCTAATGAGTTGCAGATGTGTTAACTGTGCAAATTTATGATTGCTAGTAAATTGGTGGATATCTTGGGAAAAAGCTAACACGAGCGTTTTTAGGCAAGTTAGTTTTTTCAGTGCTTCTAAAAGTGGAAAGTTAAAAACAGATGCTTCAATGTTTTTATCCTCGACTCCAACTTTATGAAACCAAAGTTCAAGAGTTTTTAAATTTTGGCATGTTTCCAATCCAAGAAGAGCAAGCCCCAGCTCTGTGCCAATTTTTTTATTTTCTATCTTTAACTCTTCCAGTTGTGTTAATCCTGTGATATCGAAAACACAATTAGAAATAAGGGTGCTTTTTATAATAAGGGACTTTAAGTTTTTACAGACTCGAAAATCAACTTGGGGTTTGTTGCTACCTTGTAATGTGGGTTCTTCTTCAATTTCGATAGTTTCTAAATTAGGAAAATGAGAAAAATAATCTCCACTGATAAATGATATTGATGCTTTTAACACAAGATGTTTTATGTGAGGATAGGTTTGTGTGGGAATGGCCTTATTGTCTGTCCAAATGAGAGAAGTAGCCTCATTAGATAAAGCGCTAGCCTCATCTTTTAAAAAAATCCAATAACCTCGTATTAAGCGCTCACTATCGATCGGGCAATAATCTTGAGCAGCCAGTCCTTGTAAGGCTAATTCACGTTGTGCCTCTTCTTGAGTGATCTTTCTAGGAATGTTTTTCACTTGGGCTATGAAGTCTGTCAAGTCTTTAACAAGCTGTGGGGTTTTCTGCTCATCTAAAATATAAATTTCATAGTTATCTAACAAAGTTTGGAGGTAACGACAATCGGTGAAAGTGATGTTTTCCTTGAAGAAAGGCGTATATAAAATAATTTTTTGTTTCGAAGAAGATGGAGGAACAGAAGATAAATGCTCAAAACAATATTCGTCGTCATTTAAGAGACTTTCAAGTTTAAGTCGGCCTTGCCCTTCGCTGACGATTTCAGATTTAAATGCTACTGTTTTTTCTTGTTCTTTTATTCCAAATAATTTAGCTAAGGCGTGTAATGTATGATAATGCGCATAAAAGGCAGGTGGTTTTTTTGTTTTCTGAATATAGTCTGTTGTGTCTGTAGGATGGCGATTTGTTTTTCGCATAAATTAAGAAAAAATATTAAAAAATAACGTCAATTATTATAACAATGATTTGTTAAGGAAATATGAGCTTTGATTAGGTGAGAGCGGCGCCTCCTTGATATTAGAGGTGACTTTTTAAATAAACGTCAATCAAATGCCGGGCGATACTCATTTTATGAGGTAATTCAGGCAAATTATATTTATTAA
>MGXV01000031.1 GCA_001801485.1 Gammaproteobacteria bacterium RIFCSPHIGHO2_12_FULL_37_14 | reverse complement strand
TTTCCAGAATTATCTTATGATCAGCGTTTTTCATTGAATACAGCGCTACTTGATTCTTTTATTCAGGATACGCCCGCGACTATTTTTAATTTACAAGAAATGAGTGATGCTGCATTAGCGCTGTTTAAAAGATTTTTTCAAGAAAAAGGTTTTAAAAGCCTGTCTGCAAAATATGCACCTAATGGTGGCGCGATGAATTTTATCGTGGCTTACGATCCAAGCTACTATGAACAAATGGGAGATGAGCGTCAAATTTATTATACGGAAAGCAGACAGGTAACTCCGGAAGTTGATAGAGCAAAAATGAGTTTGGCTGAAAAGAAAAAGCAGCATATGGGTCAGGAGTTCGAACGCTCAGCACTGAGTGTATTGTTAAAACATCGTCAGGGTAGAATTTTTCGTATTACGAATACGCATCCTGGTTTAGAAGAATCGCATCGATTGCAAAGTATGGTTGCATTAGGTGAATTTTTGAATGATGAAAATGATCCTATGCTTCGTGTCTTAACTAAAGATCAACGTCGCTCGCTCATTGAATTTGCAGTGGGTGATATGAATATGTTTTCGGCAAAGCCGGGTTTGCCTACTGTTTATTACCCACAAATTCAAGCGTTGCAAAATGCAGGATTACAGTGGTTGAGTGAAAAGTTAATGTCCTCAGGATTGAATGCGACTTTTGTCTCTTTTTCCTATGATATTTTACGCTTTTTTAATTCAACTGATTTTCAAGAATTAAATGCTATCAAGAATGATAAAAATCAGTGGTCGCGTTTACGTGAATTTTTCATGCAAAAAATTGAAGAAAAAGCGATCGATATTTTATCAACTTGTTTAGACGGAATTTTTTGGAATCCAAAAAAATCTGAATTTGTAGCAAGTGTTTCTGCTTACACCTTTTCAGAAGGAAGGCGTGTTGAAACGTCTGCTTTAAATGATGCGAATTTATTTAAACAAAGAATTTTAAATCACTTCAAACAAAATTTGAGTGCGGTGGCACCAGTGAGTTCTGATCATTTTTCAGTAAGAGCAAGAATTACATTGAATTAAATGGAAATAAATATAAGGAGGTTGTAATAAGCGGGTAATTGATGAGAAAAGATAATCTTTTTTTAAATAAAAATAATTCTGACGAATTATCCTTTTTTAGTGCTGTTAATTTTAGAATAGCTTTTTATACCTTAATTTTACTTCTAATGCCAACATTGATTGTTTCGGAATTTGTAGAAAAAATTTCAAAAAAATCATTGGAAGTCGATTTGAAAATGAATAATTCTGTTCTGAAATTACCTTTATTTGAAAATCAAAAATCTGTCCCGTCTCTACCGCTTGTTCTAGTGAATCCGCAGGAGGCCATAGCAAATTCGTTAATGCATCTACGAAATGCCACTTTTCTTTTTGTTATTGATGCATGCAATATTTTTTTGGTAGCGCCATCCTTTTCTTTCCATCCAATATTGGGTGATTACGAGCAAAAGCATTCTCTCCTCGTTAATGGCGAACCCGTCATCTCTGCAGGCGAGATTGCTGTAAAATCAGGGAAAATAACGGTATCAACCAAATCGGGCCACTACAAACCACGTCTTGAAAAAAATCAAGAAAGATTAATTCGTGCTCACTTATTTTCTCATGGTATAACCGATTTTAAATTTGAGAAATTTAAATTTGATCAGAATCGCACGAATCGATTTTGAAATTAAAATAGAAATTATTTTTCTTTTTTAGCAATCTGATTAATAAGAAGATCAAGGTGTTTTTTTCCGTAACTTGGACTAGTTTTCTTGCTTCACTGCTGGATACACGTTCAATACTGCATCTGTTTCATCGAGTTCATATGCACCAACAACATATTGACTATTGGATGTTGAGCTTAATGGTGCATTAATCCAAATAGTATGACCTTGCCCATCACCTCCAGCCCACATCGGAAAATAGCCGCAAGCTTCAGTGCCTTGCACACATAAACTGACGCCACCCGTCACTACACCATTCATTCCATCATCTGAAATGATAAATTTCCCAGAGCCTTGTGGGGGAACTGTTCCTGATGGCGTTTGGCCAGCAATACCATTGATTTGAATATGTGGATTGCCAATAAATCCGTTCATTAATTCAGACTGAATAACCAGCGGTTGTGGTGTCATGTTTTTTACCGTGAGCGTCGTTGATTCAACAACAGTATTACCACCTGCAACAGCAGCGCCCGAAATGAACATTAAACATATTATTGCGCGCACTTTCATTGCAAATCCTCAAGTGAAAAATAATGCGAATTATTCTGTAGAATGTTTATAAGTGCAATATGGGGAAATCACCGTATATTACTTTTTGGATCAAATTCGACTTGCCAATGATTATTCTGAACAAAACAATTTTTAGCATTATTAAATAATGAACCATTACGAATGGCACATGCATTACTTCTATTGGCTTGCGTAAATGTATCTTCATGCGCAACATTTGATGATTTGTTTGAATTATTCGCGCATAAAAATTCTCCAAATGCTTGTACCAATTCAATAGAAACTTCTGGACATGAGCCCATTGGCGGTTGACAGGCTGGTAACGTAACATGCAGTTCAGTTTTCGCTGCTTCACAGAGCTCTGCTAATCTAGAACTATTATCGAAGCAACTTGTTGGCACACACCAACTTTTATTGATAAATGGTTGTACCAGTGACCAAAAAAGTGGAGCAACTGCAGATTTTAAAGCATCGCAAGCAAGTTGCCCAAGTTGTCGGGTTACTAATACTGTTTCATTGATCGGTTCGCAAAACTGAACTGTGCTATTTTGAACAGTATAATTAGTCACATTACAAAAAATATCAGTTGAGCTGGTGCTCAATGTGAGTGAGCCGCTCAAAGTATTTTTAGATGAAGAAGCAGTGGATTTTCTAATTGCAAAATAATAAAGAAGTAATGCGGCTGCAGAAACGATAAAAGCTGCACCAATAATCAGTTTTGTTTTAAAACTGAATCTTGACGTAGCGCGATCATTTGAAACTAAAAGCATCCCAGATTCTAAATTGAGATCATTTTGCATTCTGTGACTCCATTTTTTTTGAAATTAAAACAACATAAAAACTGCTGAATCATATATTTTTGTGATCGCATCAAACAATATGGGGATTTCCCCATATTGCCTTTTTTCATGTTTTTCATATGATTTAAGCCAATAAAAAAAATGTATCAAACAGAGGATAGTTAAAATGAGTAGAGAATCAGCGCTTTTGAATGTGAATGGCTATCATGTAATGATACAAGAAACTAATGATGATAAAACTAATTTAGCTTCAGACAATACGGGGACGCATGGCTGGAAGATCAAACTTGCTATCGGTCTCACTTTCATTGTTTCTGCTGCGGTTATTGCTATCTATTTTGCGACTCGTAAATTGAGTGGCGATTCTTGCGAAAATAAACTAAATGGCACGCTTACATTTTCTTCTGGCGAAGGCGATGTTTTTATAAATCTCACCAATGGTACTTTTAATTTTGGAAAGGAGCCACAGTTAACCGATTTGGTTGGGCAACTTGCGTGTAACGCATTAACTTGTTCCACAGCTTCACTTTTTTGGTCTTTGATGAAACCGTTTATCAATCAAACAATATGCATTGCATATGCTGCGAGTGATAAAAATGGACAATTTAATGCTTCAGAACAATGCATGCAGTTGAGAAATGGAAATATCAGTGTACCTGGATGTAGTGAAACTCCCCTACCTTCTTGTGACATCATCCTAGGTCAAGTGATTCAAAAAATGGGCGAAGAGGCTTGTCAAAACGGCGCTACTCTGGCTGGACCCCCTCATGAAACAATTGGCAGTGCGAGCGAATATGTTTCCGCCAATAGAACCGATGCTTGTCCATTGGTTAACGGCAGTTTCTTTAATGAAGTCAATAAAAGTTGTTTTGTTTATGAAAAACGTTGGGCGCTTAAGCTAATTCCTGATAATGCTACTTCAAGTCATTCTTTGATATCTCCATGAAAAGCGTAGTAGCGGCTGAAGGCGCGCCATGCATTTTTTATTATTTGGTCTATACCAATTGAAATTTGCATTTTTCTGCAAGGTAGGCTTAAGCTCAAGAGGACTGGGGGTCGGTTTGTAGCAATTAATGTGTGGGGTGTGTCGTTACCCCGCTGAGAAAATGATGGATCGCTATCTACAAATAATCCTTGAATCACAGCTATTAGGGGGTGAACATTCTTTTTCCTTCAAGGAAATTTCTGCCTCACCACAGCTTAACTTTAATTGTTCCTCCACGATAAGCTGAATCGTGGATTTGACAGAAGTAGAGCAAAAATATTTTGAATATCATTTTTTTTCATAATTTATAATCAACCGATTGTTTGAATAATATCGTTTTGACTGTTCCATTATTCGTATATTATCTAGATTATGAGGCGATAGAACAATATGGGGAAATCACCCTATTTTTCTTCTTTTTACCCATAAATACCATGCATAATTCGTCAGTTGAGATAAAAGGGTAGATGCTTCAATCGGAATAGCGTAAATTTATTAAAAAAACAGGTTAACGTTTTGGCTTATTGCTCGCGTCCATATTTAGCTTTATTGCCATACACAACAAACATCCACACATTTTTATTGACACAGCAGATGACAAAATGAAAATTCTTGAAACAAAACGCCTAATATTACGGAACTTTACTGAAAATGACATTGAAATTTTAACTGAAATTAATCAAGATCCAAAAGTGTGTGAGTTTCTACCTGCTATTGGTACGCGTGATTCTACCGAGAAATTAATAAAAAAAATTATTGAACATGATAGTGAGCATGGATTTTCACTGTACGCTGTTGAATTAAAATCAACGGGAGAGATGATTGGCTGGTGTGGTTTAATGATCCCTTCATTTGAAGCGCATTTTACACCTGCCGTCGAGATTGGGTGGCGTCTCGCATCTAATCAATGGAATCAGGGTTATGCAACAGAAGCAGCAATCGCCGCTTTAGAATACGCGTTTAAAAATTTAAAACTAAAAGAAATTGTATCATTTACGGCAGAGGACAATATTCGATCACGCCGCGTGATGGAAAAAATTGGATTGCATCATGATTTATCGGATGATTTTGATCATCCAAAAATAGAAAAATCGCATCCATTGTGTCGTCATGTGCTATATAGAATTTCTAGTGATGAGCTAATAATGAATGAAAGATATGAACCATAATTTTTAAACGGTTATTTTAAATTGACTAATATTAATTGGATCCAAAGAAAATTTAAACAAGTAGTACAGAAAATATGAAAGCAAAAATCACCGTCACACCAGAAAAATCACTATTTGTTGAACCTGTATGCATTATTATTTCAAATTTACCAACGAACACCACTGTAAAGATAAAAGCAATTTTGAAAGATGAAAATGAAGAGCCGTGGTTTTTATCGGAAGCAATTTTTAAAACAGCCAATGATGGCGTAATTGATTTATCCAGACAAGCGCCTATATCAGGATCATATAGCGGAATTGATTCAATGGGATTGTTTTATTCCATGTTACCTGTTGATAAAACTGAAAAATTCTATTCTGTAAATGGCATTGAAACACTAGTTTTTTTATGTGTAGAGTTAGAAAAAAAGATAATTGCGCAAAAAACCATTGAGCGATGTTTTTCATTTTCAAATATTGAAACAAGAGAAATTCGGGAAGATGGGATGGTGGGCGTTTTCTGCTATTCAAAAAATTCTCATAAAATACCAGGCATTATTACTGTTTCAGGATCTGGTGGTGGTATATCAACAGAGATGGCGCAAATGCTTGCATCACAGGGATATGCTGTTTTAGCGCTTGGTTATTTTGGTGCAGGCGGATTGCCGGAAAGGCTAGAAAATATTCATTTGGAATATTTTCAAAATGCTATTAAATGGTTTAAATCGCAAAAACAAGTGGACGAAAATAAAATTGCTTTGCGTGGTGCATCATATGGCGGCGAATTAGTTTTATTGTTGGCGGCAACATTTCCCGAGGAAATTAGTGCTGTCGTTGCAATTTCTCCACCCAGCATGCTTTTCGGTGGATTTCCCTATTCAAACAAACCAAAATGGATTTATAAAAATTCACCTATCACGCCTTTCATTGGTGGTTTTAGTAATAACGATATTAATTTAACCGAAGCAGAAGACCTATTAAAAACAACTCAAAATGGCACCATTGCTTTTCATGCTGGTACATTTGAAGACCCTTATGTGGTGACACCATTATTTTTAAAGCGTATTGAAAAAAATAAATCTTTGCTTGATGCGCTTGCAATTCAGGTTGAAAAAATTCAGTGCCCTTTGTTAATTATTACAGGTGAAGATGATCAAGTGCATCCCGCAACAATGCATGGAAATCTAATCATGGATAGATTGGAAAAATATCATTCTACAATTGACAGAAAGCATATCCATTATTCAAATGCCGGACATTCCCTGAGGACACCTTATGAGCCAAAAATAGATTTACCTTGGTTTGTTGCTGATAACGTCTTTTGTTACTCTGGCGGGACAATTGAAGGAAATTATCGTGCATCAGTTCATGCTTGGAAAGAGATGATGAGTTTTTTTGATCGTGGGCAGGAATGCCCACGCCCTCGAAAATGCACAATGTCAGCTGTAACAGCTTGAAAAACAAAGAATTTTAAAGTTTCCAAAAATATAAAATCGTAT
>MGXV01000030.1 GCA_001801485.1 Gammaproteobacteria bacterium RIFCSPHIGHO2_12_FULL_37_14 | reverse complement strand
TGGACGTACGCCATAACCCAGGTTGCGCGCCACCACAAAGAAACGATTATAAGCATGGACTTCGTCGGTTGTTTGGTTTGCAGCCATACTCACCATGCTCTGGCGGATAACGCCCAGCATTTCATCCAGATTCTCGGGTTGAATTAAGCTCTGAATACATTCATTGCATCGATCATGAAAGCCAGGCGTACAATTCGGTGCACCTTCAACGATTTTTAGAGCCAACGAATGTTTTTGATCGGATGGTGTCTTGGGATCAGCGAGCACGCTATAAAGCGTTTGCAAGGATTCATGTAACTTTAATTTCAAAGAGTAAGTCGAGGCAGGACCCGCGTGGCGATTTAAATGATAAAAGAATTCGGTTTTTCGAGTGAATTCTTTTTTAATCGGATCTTCATCATTGGGATAAAGTTTTTGTGTATCATCTAAATGTAGTATGTCATCGGCAATCAATATACCAAGCTTGGTGAGCCAATCTGTTGGAATGGGTAGGTTGGTATCAACCTTACACTGCTTTGCTGGTAATTGGACAAAGGCCTTGTCAGGATTTATTTTTGGCATGCTGTTCTCTTCGTTTTGTGTTTGGTTTAGATAATTATGTTCAAAAATTATACCAATCTTGGCTTAATGGAAGCTTAAGAGATGACGATAAAATTGCAAAAAATTGGGATAAAGTAGAGTCATTTGCCGACAAACGATTGATTGGTGTGGTACGGCGAGGAGGCTTCTTCATTACTTAAAACGGTGAAACTTCAGATACCGATATAAACGAAATATCGTTTCATGAAAATAATTCTTATATTTGTGGTGGTTCCCACGGCTTTATCCGTGGGATGACAAAATTTTTTAAATTTCTCAATGTATTAAAGCTTTTTTAGGTGATATTGAGGTTAATTATTTCCGCGTTAAAAAAATCATTGTCAGTAATCGTTGAGTTCAATCAAATATGATGGTAGTTTATGCGCGACAGTAATGGATAGTAATAATTCGCGCTAAAATATTTTGAGCGGAATGATTTTTTTATAATACACAAAAATAGGGAGATACAAAAAAATGTTATTTTTAGAAAATGTTTCTTTATATATTGGTAAACAGTTATTACTCAAAGACGCTAATTTAAAAATTAATCGTGGTAGCAGAATCGGTATAGTCGGTAGAAATGGCTCCGGTAAAACGCATTTGATGGAAATCTTAGCAGGTAATCTGCCATTAAGTGGCGGAACGAGAAAGTTGAGAGAGAACGCAAGTGTCATGCTCGTCAAACAAGAACTTCCTAATAATGATCAATCTCCTCTAGAATATTTGCGCAGTATTGATTCTGATATTCAGGCAATCGAAGAATCCCTTGATCATATGCCAGCCGAAAAACTAAGTAACGCATATGGTCGACTCGCTGAACTTGACGAAGAACGATATGAAAAGCTGGCACCTAGAGTTCTCATGGGTTTAGGGCTGAAAGAAGAAGAATTAAACCAACCTATGCGAAATTTATCTGGTGGGTTGCGTATGCGTATTGCTTTATCTCGAGTATTGATTTGCACGCCTGACATTTTATTGTTGGATGAGCCTACGAATCACTTAGATTTAGAATCGACTCAATGGTTAATCGAATTTTTGAAAAATTATCCATCAAGCTCAGCATTTGTGTTAGTGACACATGATATTAAATTGATGAATGAAGTGACTACCACAACTATGCATTTACGTGCTGGGGTATTAACTGAGTTTGGTGGTAACTACGATATTTATCGTGAGCAACTTGAGCTAAAGGAAGAACAAGATCAGCATAAAAATGCTGAAATAGATAAACAAGTAAAGCAAAAGATGAAAATTTATTATCAATTTAGAGATCTTCCAGAAGCACGAGCGGCTCAAGCAATTGATCAACTTAAAAAAGCGGAGCGTTTAAAAGATCAAAAAGTAGAGATTATCGTCGATGAACCAGTTGTAAAATTCTCTTTTGGAGAGCCTGCTCAGTTGCAAGATCCCATTATCAACTTGGATGAGGTATCACTTGGTTACAATGCTAAGCTTGTTCTTAGTAAACTTAATTTATCTATCCCATGTGGTGCAAAAATAGGTTTATTAGGTCGAAATGGTGAAGGCAAAACAACATTAATCAAACTACTGGCAGATAAAATAAGTTCACTCAGTGGTATAGCCGAAAGGCGTGCCCGATTGAAAGTCGGGTACTTTAGTCAAGAGTTAACAGATGAATTAAATGTATCACTCTCCGTGTATAAACAATTTGGCGACCGTACTGGTATCAAAAATGATGAACAGATCAGATCTAATTAGGGTATTGGAAAGCATCTTATTTAGAGATTCTAACACCAGCAATCATTAACAGCTTGTGTGAATCATTTGAGCAGTCATCTTTATCGAAATGTACTATTCTGTTCGAACAATTACACGGTGCGTTTAAAGATTATGATCAAAGTACTTCTGCTTTTCCGTTGCGACATAGTAATTACGGTATTGTATTCGCCGCTCGGTGGGAACACAGTGAAGATGATCAAGCCAATATCAATTGGGTACGCAAGAGTTTTAATGCCATTGATCCAAAGGGTTTATCTGGGACATATTTAAATTATACGAGTGCTGATGATCAAAGAGCCGTGCAAACACTGCTTTCTAGCACAATGTCAAAAATCACACGCATCAAATCTTGCTACGATCCAAATAACAAATTCAAGCGTAATCACAATGTATTGCCATTACCACTGCCAACATTGGCTGCTTTTGATCGTGAGGAATGAATAAATGCCACAAATTCGATTTGAGAAAGTAGCTTTTGGCTATATCGATATCCTTTTTAGTAATGTGACGCTGACTATTGGTGATAACGATAGAATTGGTATTGTGGGTAACAATGGTTGCGGTAAATCAACGTTTATAAAATGTATAGCAGGATTAATTGATCCCTTAGAAGGTCGGGTTTTTTTTCCTAAGGGACTAAAATTTGGTTTCATAGAGCAAGATATACCTAAGCAATTGATGGATAAAAACCTCTACAATGTTATTAGTGATGCTATTCCCGAGGAAGAAAGAGATCATTCCATATGGAAAATTGAAAATACTCTCGATGTGTTCAAAGCACCTCTAACTATACGACAAAAAACCATCAAAGAATTAAGTGGTGGTTGGCAACGTTTAGCATTGATTGCGCGTATGGTGTTAAGTCATCCCGATATTCTATTGCTTGATGAACCAACTAATCACTTAGATGTTGCAAAAATTCTTGTGTTAGAGCAATGGTTGAACGAACAAGTATATAATATTCCACTTATTGCGATTAGCCACGATCGAACATTCCTTTCTAATTGCACTAATAAAACTTTTTTTTTGCGAGGGACAGAGATTCGGGAATATAACTATTCTTATTCGCGCGCCAAACAATTGTTGCTTGAAGATGATCATGCTTTATCTGCAAGAAGAGCAAAAGAATTAAAGGAGCTAAATCGTCTTAAGCGTAGTGCGCATGATCTAAGGCAAATCGGTGTGAATAATTATAGCGATGCAGCTTTAAAAAAATCGATACAGATGGCTAAGCGCGCTGAGGGAATGGAAACTCAATTAACGAACATTCATGTGGAAGAAAAGCGTTCAATCAAATTAAGTAATAGTGGTATTCATACCAAAAGATTAATTGGCATGAAAAATGTTGATATTCTCACGCCAGAAGGTGCTGTCATCTTTCATATTAGTCATTTAGATATTATGCAAGGTGAACGATTGGTTATTTTTGGGGCAAATGGAAGTGGCAAATCACAATTTTTGAAATATATTAAAAACGCAATGAGGGATATTGATTCTGCGAGAACACTGGGAATGACTATTACTCCCAGTATAAAAATGGGTTATATTGATCAACATCTTTCCCATTTACCATTCAATATATTTTTACATGATTATTTCAATGATGAATTTTCATTAGGCAATCAGAAAATCACCAGTATTCTTGTTAATGCTGGGTTTCCTATTTCTATTCACAGAACAAAAATCGGTGTACTTAGCCACGGCCAGCGTGCACGCGTCGCCTTCTTAATGCTTCATCTTCAGCAGCCTAATTTTTATGTGATGGATGAACCTACTAACCATCTGGATATTGATGGTCAGGAGCAACTAGAATCTGAAATATTGGAACAAGGTGCTGCATCAATTGTAGTCTCTCACGATAGAGTGTTTTCTGAAAATATAGGCACGAAGTTTTATGAGATAAAAGATATGAAATTGCTTGCCATTGATCATCCCGATTTTTTTTATAAAAATATATTACAATCTTCAAATAGTAAGGCAACTCTATAGAAAAAAGGTGGATTATTTATTTGAAATAAAGTTCCCGTGGCTTGCCACAGGAACTTTAGCAATGGGGTTTCTAATTATTAATTTCATCTTGTGAAAATTGTGAAAATTAATTACTATCTGACGCCTTCTATTAAATTAAGTTTCAGCGTCATACTGGTATTATATAAAATAATATAGGAATAATAAATGAACGCGTCTAAACATCCAGATTGGAAAACGATGTTGAATGAGCTGCATCAATATGGAGCACAATTAACAGCATATGAGTGCAAAGTTATTAATCTTATTGCAAGCGACAATGCTATTCCTAGCGAAATTTCAAATAATCCACCGTATCAAGGTTATATGATCCAAGAAGGACTGCTTGAAAAACGTCCATTCGCAGGAGCAGAGCTGCACGATAAAATTGAAGCAATCGCTGCTCGTGCAGCCTGTCAGGTTTTCCAAGCGGATCATGCAAATCTTCAGCCACATTCATGCAGTCAAGCAAATCAAGCAGTCTATCATGCCGTGCTCACGCAAGGAGATTCTGTTCTTGCACTTGGATTCAAGGCGGGTGGACATTTAACTCATGGGCTTAAGTTAAATTTTTCTGGAAGAGCGTATCATTTTGAATTTTATGGAACGGCAGACAATGGATTAATAGATTACGATAGCGCAGCTGATTTAGCGAAAAAAATGTCGCCTAAATTGATAGTGTGTGGCTCATCTGCCTATCCTCGCTTATTTGATGCACAGCGTTTACGTTCTATTGCAGATGATGTTGGTGCGCGATTAATGTTTGACTTGTCTCATGAAGCTGGACTCATTGCTGCAGGTGTTATTCCTAACCCGATACCATTAGCAGATGTAGCAACAATGTCTCTAGATAAAACATTGCGAGGACCATTTGGTGGAACAATCCTCTGTCGTCAAGATCTTGCTTCTGCTATCGATAAAGCAGTTCATCCCGGTACGCAATCCAGTTTTTCAGTTCGCAAGATTGCAGATGCAGCAAACGCACTAATTTTAACGCAAGAACATAATTTCCGAGATTATGCACAAAATGTGCTGATTAATGCGAAACAATTAGCAAATGGTTTTGCAAGATACCCCGGGATTCTATTAACAGGCGGCACAGACAAACATTATGTTGTGCTAGATGTTATGAAAGCTTTTGGTATAAATGGTGCAGCAGCAGAACAGCGTTTGGAAAAAGTGGGCATACTGACAAGTCGCCAAACTCTTCCTTCAGATAGATCACCCAAAATGGCTGAAGCCAATGGTCTTCGCCTAGGTACGGCTTGGGCAACATCGCGTGGATATCGTGCCTTAGACTTTAAAGAAATGGTAGAAATTATTTGCGATACTCTTTCATCCAACGGCGATCAATCAACGCTCTCGACGTTGGCTGACCGAGTTAACGCTCTGGTTATACAAAAGAGAATCGATGATGTTTGGTCACTCAAGGGCAGTTTGAGTTAGATTAAGTCTGATGTAGGAGTGTCTAAGATGTATAATGATCAAGCTGTCATTAAAAGAAATTTTGAAACAAGCTTATTAAATAAGTTCGGCGAGCAGATAAAAAATGATATTTTTTTATTAATCGATAAACTATCCGGAAAAGATACATTTATAAATAATAATTTATGGTTGACTCTACAGAATATCTTACCATTGACAAAAAGTGAGGCGCTTTATTTCGTCAATTTGGCGCTTGAGTTTTCCTCAGCAAGTGCGGTTATTCCCGTGTTGTTATTTGAAAAAATTCCCACTTTATCTTTTTATGGGGTGACGAAAGAAATTTGTCAATTTTTATCTAATATCCAAGATTATGGTACGCGATCCGTAGCGTATTTTTTGGGCTGTGACCAACAAAAAATAGATGATTTGGTTCATATATTAGAACAATCTACTATTTCTTTCTATAAAATATTATTAGACGCGGTGAACACAAGGCATCATGAGTTTGGTTTCTGCTGCGCCCTTATTATGCGATATTCATCTAAAATTGAGACAGTTATCTGTGTGGAAGAAATTCCTGTTTATCTAGATATCTGTTCTACCTTGATTAAAAATTATGGAACAGATATTACAGAGCAATATATACGTCATGCGCAGACCATTATCCCGCATATCCCATTAGAAAATAATTTAGCCGTCATCGAAGCTCTAGCTAAAAAATCTTTAGCAGTTGCCGAGTTTTCTCTCACGCATCCCACTATTCTTTTTTCATCTTTAAATGGTTCGCAAGGTAAAATTATCGCTTTGCAAAACAGTAGCGCTGAGGAAATTAAAAAATTTAAAATAGAATTATTAAAGACGGATGATTATTTTACTTTTTTGGATAATCCATTTTTATTTGAAGATAAAGATTTTTTATCTCTGATGACATCTTGGCCAACGTTAA
>MGXV01000029.1:12148-16140 GCA_001801485.1 Gammaproteobacteria bacterium RIFCSPHIGHO2_12_FULL_37_14 | reverse complement strand
GCCTTGTCAAAAAAATCTAAAAATCCACAGTCATTGGAAGCATGCAGTGCGTTTAATATGACTGGTGATCTCAATTCTGCGTCAGTGGTCCTATTTAGTGAAATTCCATTTTTTGAATCACTGACTATGGCATGCTGGATTGCTATCCAGCACGAAATATCTCAGTTCAGACACGTGGAAGTTTTTACGGGAATAGATGGTAGCGTTTCTACAAATGACGTCGGCTCTTGGAATGGCAGGGTATCATTATGCACGCCGGGGTTTTGTGAACCCAAAAATGATTTTACAGTCACACAATATCAACGCATTTCAAGAGATTGCCGGGACTCTTGGGAATACGATATCGCTTGGTATCAATTTCGACAATTGATTGAAAAAGCAATCCCTGATGAGATTAAGGCGCGTTTAGGATCTCGCTTAAAAAGTTGTTTAGCAAAAAAAAGTGATGATGCCGTTGAGTGTTTGGAGCAAGAATTGCATCTTGATAGCATAGATGAAATACCAGAAAATTTTTGGCTTGAATTTCCGAAATTATTGGTAACACCATTGTTAAAAAAATGGGGATATACTGTTTCAGCAAAACATATTCAAGCTATTGTGAGATCAACCTTAGAAGAAATGCTTCGAGATTTTAAGTTGGTTGATGAATCTCCGTTATACAGATGTTTGTTTAAAAAAGATCGTGAGAATTTTTTTACACGGTATTTTTCAGATTATTTTCAAAATCTGCGTGATGAAGCTTTTACCATGCCTCGCTCACATCGCAATGACAATGCATGGGAAGAACAGCTAGAGAGAATCGAACATAAAAAAAGATATTATTTCTCACCAGAATGTCATGACAAAAACAATGTTGAAATAGTTTCATGTAATCTTGAACATCAAGGAGAAGCCTTGCTCAAAGAAAGATCTAGGCTGTTAAGATTACATATCGAAGACCAATTATGGAAGAACCATCAAGCGCTGGAACGGAGAAATGGTTATAGCTCTGCGTTTTTTACTGCACAGTCGGCTGTTGCAAATCCTGTTATTGAAGAATTTCTTGAGAAAGAATTACCAGAAAATTTGGTTGTTTTTAAAATGCGAAATCAATAAATAAGGAAGTAAGCGTTCGCCAAACCCCATCTTATTAATCTAAAAAATTTCCCGCATTATCCAGGCTCCAATAATAAACAGGAGCAGCAACATGGATTCAAACGAAAAAATTGATCGATACGCAAAGTGGAAAGAATTAATCAGCGAGCATGAAAACAGCGGGCTGTCGCAAATCGCATTTTGCAAGCAACGTGATTTAATTCCGTCAAAATTTGGCTATTACCGCAGCGTCATAAAATCACAAGATAAGATGAGCATCAACCAAAAATTGTTTTCATCGGTGCAAATTAAAAAATCAGAATCAAATACATCAGCTGAGATTAAAATTATATTGCCAAATGGTTTTCAGTGCTTCATTCCGGTCGCAATGGATGTGTTGCAGTTAAAACGGATGATGGAGGCGCTGCTGTCATGCTAATCCCAGAGTCGATGAAAATCTATTTATATGCATTACCAACAGACATGCGCAAATCAATTGACACACTGTGCATTATGATTTCTGATGTGTTAAAAATGAACCCCGCAGATGGACATTTATTTTTATTTCGCAGCAAAAGCGGCAATAAATTAAAAGCGCTCTATTACGAACAAAATTGTTTTACGCTTTGGTACCGACGTCTCGAGAAGGGAAAATTTGTGTTTCCAAAGAATGGGCAAGGATCCATTGAGATGACGCGAGAGCATTTTAGCTGGCTATTAGCCAGTGACAAATACTCGCGATGTGATGCAATGGAAACACGAGAATATACTGGTTTTTATTAAAAAATAAATTGAAAAAAGTGACAAAAATCTCGTATTTTTCAGTGTTTTTGATATAATTTGCGAATGAAAATTGATATCGAAAATCTGCCAAAATCATCGCATGAATTAAAGAATATTATTCTATCAATGCATCAATCTTTTCTGGAACAAGAAAAAAAATTATCTGAAAAAGAAAACGAGCTTTCGTCCTTTAAATCAAAATATGATGGACTGATTGAACAAATCCGCTTAGCTAAAGCACAACGCTTTGCACCAAAATCGGAAAGCAATGTATTACAATCTGATTTGTTTGATGAAGCCGGTGTTGAACTACCTGATGATGTAAAAGAACAATTAAACGACACGCAAGATGAAATAACCGTTGCCGCACACACACGTAAAAAACATCCCGTTCGCAAAGCATTGCCAAAAGATTTGCCTCGTGAAGTGATTATGCATGATATCTCAGATGCAGAAAAAATCTGCGCATGCGGTTGTCAGTTGACTAAAATTGGCGAAGAAATTACAGAGCAATTAAAATATATTCCTGCTCAATTATCTGTTGTGCAACATGTACGCCCAAAGTATGCATGCAAACCCTGCCAAGAAAATGTAAAAATTGCGCCAATGCCAATTTTATTGTTACCAAAAAGCATTGCAACACCAGAATTAGTGACACAAACAATCATTGCAAAATACTGCGATTATTTACCACTATATCGACAAGAAAAAATATGGAATCGACTGGATATAGATTTACCTAGAAACAGTTTATGTGGATGGATTTTAAAAACATCTGAATTATGTGAACCACTGGTAAAATCATTACAAAAAAATATTGTTTCTTATGATCTGGCGCAAGCCGATGAAACCACCGTGCAAGTAATGGATGAACCAGGCCGTGCCAATACTTCAAAATCTTATATGTGGTGCTATCGCGGTGGCGAAAAAAACAATCTATGCATTGTATATGATTATCAGGAAACACGTGGCGGCTATCACGCAGAACAATTTTTATCAGGATTTAAAGGTTTTTTGCAATCTGATGCTTATGCTGGATACAACTTTACTGACAGAAAAAACTCAAAGATTATTTCTGTGGGTTGTCATGCGCATGCCAGGCGCCCATTCGCCGAGCTTGTAAAAATAGCGCAAGCACCGGGTCTTGCGCATCAGGCAATCACCTTTTACCGTAAATTATATGCGGTTGAAGATGAGGCTCGTAAAAAGAATTTATCAGTGGCAGCGCGTTACGAATTACGTCAAAAAAGTTCTGTACCCGTATTAGAGGCTTTTAAAAAATGGCTGGATCATCAGTTAACAAAAACGTCCGAACATGGAAAAATCGGCAAAGCTATTCGATATTGTCTCTCAAACTGGATCGAATTAACCAATTACTTAAAAGACGGCCGCATTGAGATCGACAATAATCTTCTTGAAAATGCTATCCGACCTTTTGCATTGGGCAGAAAAAATTGGATGTTTATGGGCAGTCCTGCAGGTGCCAAAGCCGGCGCCATTTTTTATTCACTGATTGAAACATGCAAAGCCAATAACATTGAACCCTACAAATATTTTTGCGCAATGTTGCACAAAATACGTCTCTGTACGACCGATGACGATTATCAAAAGTTATTGCCGCAGAATATTCAATTGAGCTGATGATGCGGGTATGTGGTTTGGCGAACGCTTACCGAAGGCCAA
Source organism: Gammaproteobacteria bacterium RIFCSPHIGHO2_12_FULL_37_14 (assembly GCA_001801485.1). The sequence goes on along the minus strand of MGXV01000029.1, from coordinate 12,600 downwards.
TACAATCGCTATGTAGATCAATGAGTCCTTATTTAGTATGTTTATCATTCTGTGTATTTTATGTACAGTTCATGATTTAGTCAAGGGTTATATCGTAACTTGTTGATTATAATATAATATGTTTATGTAATTATATGTAATGTGATGATATTAAGGAAAAAAGGCGCAAGACCTAGCCTGACACGGTGCGAGATGACACGGTGCGAGACACGGTGACCATGACACGGTGACCAGTGACCAAGACCTAGCCTGACACGGTGACCAGTGACAAAAAGGCGCGAGGCCTAGCCTGACATGGCGCGACATGGCGCGAGACATGGCGCGACCCACGGCGACCATTGAAAGTCACTTTAATGTTTTGCTAACCTGTACCCAACCTTATTGAAAAATTTTAAGGATTTAGTGTGACATCAAAAAAAGCGGCTGCCTTGTTGGTAAATGTTGTTGTGGCA
>MGXV01000029.1:11618-12111 GCA_001801485.1 Gammaproteobacteria bacterium RIFCSPHIGHO2_12_FULL_37_14 | reverse complement strand
AAACACGACCTACTTTTCCGCCTTATCACCCCAGGTTTTTTCAATGCACACCCACTTCCCCCAGCACTTTAAAGAATCACCGTGGGTTGGTCGCTACAATCTCGAGTTTACGCGCGCGATAATAATTCATTTTTTCAAAATCGCGTATACCAATCCAATCAATTTTTCTTTTTCTGTAGGTGCGCTTTCTGCAATTAATAATCTGAGTGCCGTTAGAGAAGATGCAGAATTGAAACTATAAAAAAAGTTTAGGTTCTCTCAGCTGGAATTAAAAAAATGATGTGTGCAGCATAGAAAATATCCTCAAGTTACCGACATGAGGCAACAATGTTTGATAGTGGCCTTATGCAGAGTAAACATCCTGAAAAGCGCACTTAAAGGCCAGGCAAGAATCCAACTGGCGGCGTTGGCTTTGCGGGGGATTGTGGTGGTGTGATCGCAGCTGAAAAAAATGCTGCTGTACCAGAAAAATTAGACGGGCCAAATGATGCGT
>MGXV01000029.1:7836-11592 GCA_001801485.1 Gammaproteobacteria bacterium RIFCSPHIGHO2_12_FULL_37_14 | reverse complement strand
TTTGGTACGCAACTGGGTGGTACATGACGTGCGCCTTTTTCAATTAAATAAATAGTGAGCGTAGCCTGTGAAAATTCTTTTTCTTGATATGTTTTTGAATCCATACCCACTGCGCACGCATTTAAAAAATCAGCATGCTGAAGATCTGTGTTTCTGAAATTACAAAATCTAAAACAGCATTCTTTAAAAACACAATCAGTCAAATTCGCTTCATCAAAAGCAACAGATTCAAAAGTTTTTAGCGGCGAAAAATCAATTCCAGACAAATCCAAATAAGAAAAATCAGGAAAAACAGCATCGATACCCGGTTCTGTCATCGCAATTTTGTATTCGCACTTATAAGCAATCACACCATCACAATAATCTATGCTGGGATTATATTTTTTATCGGATGGATCATTTAAAAAATTAGCGTAAGCTGAAATAAATTCTTGGATGTATGTTTTGATATCTGTGGGTATTGGCAATGTATTAAATTCGCGAGCAAGCGCATCATCAAATAGTTGATAGTAGCGCAGCAATGGATAATTTCCAGATTGCGCTGAATCAGGATCCAAACAATAGGCAACCCAATGCGACACATGTCGCATGGTTTTTCCAGTGAAATCTATTTGAGATAATCTTGCCAAAATATTCTCTAGTTGTTCTTGTGACTCGAAATCATTTTCAAAAAACTGCGTGAGTTTTTGTTTGAGTAATTCTGATCCGGATTGCGTGCACACTTGGCGTTCGCATTGATCAAAACGAGCCAATGTGATTTCTGTGGTGTGTGGCCGCAATGTTCTGCTTAAGGTCGTATTCAGCATAGTTGCACCAAGGGTTCTGCCAAGCGCACTGGATCTTCTGCTCAATCCGGTTGGTTTTTCTGTGCCGTTGGATTCAAAAGATTCTCGAGACATTGTGTAACCCCGGATTAATTAAAATTATTTTTATGACTTTAGAAAAGATACCTGTAGCTTATGTGAAGCGCAAGAATTAAAGTGCATACGGTCCACAAAATTTTTTTTCATGATTGGTGGTGTATACATATTTTGTTTCGGCATAATTGGTGATGATGCGTACTTCGCCACGATTTCGCTTTCCATGTGTATACTTTTTAATTTTTTTCATAATGCCGCGCGGCGAAAAATTATCATTGTTGGGATAAACGGTAAATTCAACACATTTTTTTCCGCGCAAATGATGTGGGCATTTGCCGCGCCATCTTTTTTTGTAATACGGGTAGCCACGACCTGAATCACCATTGTCAATCGCGGTTAATGTTGGCGCTAAATAAATATTATAAATACCCAGATAATGATGGTAAAAATATAACGGTGTATTTGATAATAGCGATGAGTGTGTACAAGCATTGGCAGTCAATGTGAACCAACATAATGCGGCACATAATAATTTAGTATTCATCATTGTTTTCCAAAATTAATTTTTTCGAATGAGGATAAACGAGATTGTGAAGGATTGATATCCGTGGTTGGTGAGGGTAAATCACATTGTCCATTAGCGAGCTCAATGATGCAAATACGAATACGGAAGCGATCTTAATTTAATCTATTATTCACTCACAAAAGAATTTTTTTAATTTTCAGCGCAATTTTTTCTGCAAGAATTCTATGCCCTTCTTCATCCAAATTGCCGATGATCCGAATCGAACGGACGACCTCCTGATTACGAATCAAATCGGTTAGCTACAATGCAGTATAAATCAAACACCTGCGATGCACATTACTGCGAAACACTGCCTAAAACGGCCCCGTGCACACTCGGCATCATTTGAGTTGGTGACGTTTTGGCTACACCGGCCATTTTGCAAAGTTTGATTCAAGCGTGCTCACAAATCGCAATAAGTAACACCATCAGGATTGACGGTGGCTATTTGCATAGTGGCGGTCCAGAGAAGCCGGAATGAGGTTTTCGCTTCTTTGACATCCTAATATTTTATCATTTGATCAGACATTCTCTCTAAAATGAATATGTTTCGATTTTTTTTATAGAATTTTGCAACGTGATAGCCCATTTCCCCAGATGGATTGAAATCGACCAAAAGTAGAAGCCAAATAACATCGATTTTGTCAGGGATGGAAAAATTTGGAATCATTGTTTCTAAAAATTCCATAGAAAATTCCTTTTCGCTAGTAAAATACTGGGTGATCCATATGGCTGCAGCTGATTTAAACGCGCCAATCACTATAGCCAAATGTTTTTCATGGGCATCAGCTAATGAAAGTTTTTTAATATTGTCTTTTTTTTGCGATTCATTGTGAATAATTTCTAAAATATGCTTAGGGCTTGCATCACCTATTTCATTAATGGATACAATTTCATACGAACCAGAATCGCCATTGGAATTTTTTGAGATTGGAGTGGCATAAAAATAATCGCATTCAATCGGAGTGTTTAATGCAGGAGGCGGCACTTCTAACTTGATGAGAATCGGGAGTATTTTCTTTTTAAGAAGCTGTGTGTTGTTTGCCGCATAGTCTGGCTTGGCAATATTTATAATCCAGTGGTATCTTAATGTTGCGTGAGATTTTTTTGCCCCTGTGTTTTGTAAATAATACATTGTTGAGATACCATTTTGATTGACTGCGTTCGTTATCTCAATTGCAATTTTATGATTAGTTCCTATAGCAAGTAAATCATGTTGAGATGTTCCGCCGATATCTGTTTTTACGATATTATAATCAGCCAAAATTTTTTTAAAAATATGCTGCGCAAATATTTCTTCGGGTATTGCTTTGCCGCAACCAGATGTTTGCCATACAACCAGATGTTTGCCATATAGTATAATCAAAAGTAGAAAACTCAAGAAAAAAATTCACGTCTTTTTCAAATTTTTTCTTCGTGTCATCGCGAAGTTTGAGTTCATTTTTGCAATTGGCGCAATTTGCAGTAGCGGTTATTGAAAATCCGTTATGGTCATGAAAATCGCTTGGCTTGAATGTGCAGCCATTGTTCAGGCAGCTTCCTTTATTGTTTTGTGACATATAAAATTTTCCACTGCGCACCATAAGTTTCATTTCTCAATTGTCTGCTCTTGGTTTTAAAGATAGCTGCATCGGGCGTTGCTATAATTTTTCATTAAAATTAAGTGAATTTACAATTTTTTTTACGATAAAATACACACTCTTAGGCAAAGTGTGAATGTGTCAGCAATGCTTGTCAATCTGCCGTACGAAATGTTCACTTTTAAAACAAACATTGACAGAGCTGATGGCCCGTCGATACAATGCCGCTGATACATGTTGTGGTTTCCGCATGGTTTCTAACCCAGGAGGATGTGATGAAAAAATTAGTAAAGTTAGTTAAAAATCGTTTTATGGCTGCTAAAGCGGCACAGTGTTTTAGTTCTATGAAGTAGTCAATAACATTGAAGGTACAGCCCATATTTTAGTATGTTATGCGCGATATATGGGCCTCTTTTTTTCAGTTATTTTATATTTTCTCTGGCAATTCAGCCGAGTGTTTTTTTCTCCAATATTTCCAAATCAAATATAAAGCAACAGCGCTAACTGCAGCAAAGACAGTTAATACTGAAAATAAATTTTTATAAACGCTCAAGCTTGGGTTTCCTGTTTTCGGGCTGATTAGTTTTCCAACATGGCCACTTAAATAAGAGCTTAATCCACCAGATAAAAAGAAAACTCCCATCATTGCTCCACGCCACGCTGGTGGTGATAATGCTGTTGTCGCTGCTGTTGCAATTGGAATAGTGAACAATTCTCCAATAGCCATAACAGCGTAGGATAATATTAGCCA
>MGXV01000029.1:959-7795 GCA_001801485.1 Gammaproteobacteria bacterium RIFCSPHIGHO2_12_FULL_37_14 | reverse complement strand
CCAAACATCCAAAAGCAATACTTAAACTGAATAGGCCTAATGATATGGAAGTTCCAGAAGACAAAGCGCATCCTTTCTCTTCTAATTTTTTTCTAAGCCTTAAAACCCAGGCAAACACAACCAATATAAAAAATGATTCAGTTGATTGAAAAATACCTGTTGGAATGGTGATATGAAACACGGTTCTGTTTATATAAGTCATCGTAAATAAATTTATGACACCTGAAATTTGCCTAAAACAAATTTCTGTAACTACTAATCCTGATAATATTAAAAAAACCGTCATAATTTTAGTTCGTATTACATGATCTGCTCTCGGCAGTATTATAAAAAAAGTGATAAATGCACCAATAAAAACAGTCTCAAGAACATATTTCACATCTCTTTCATAAAGAACGAAAAAAACAAAAGCGATTAATAGAATTATTCCAAAAAGACCCTGACAAATCTCTAATGAAGTTTTATTGTTTTCAGCTGTGGAAAATTTAGAAATATGTTGATAATTGATTAAAAAAGTGATGATACCAAACACACAAGCAACACCGGATGCGGCAAACATCCAAGATGGTTTGATTCGATCCAAACAAGTGAGCACAATAGGGCCAGATACTTGTCCGCATATATTAAAAACATGAAGTAAGGTAAAGCCTGTGTTTCGCTCTTCAGTGGTGCACTGATTATAATGAATGCCAAGTAAGATTCTTATATTGGGTTCAAATAGTCCACCACCACATGCAATTAGCGTTAAACCAGTGTCGATATACATCATCTGTTGATCATACATTAAAAGAAAATACCCAATAGAAAATAAAATAAGCCCCACTAGGCATGTGAAGCGAAATGTTAAATAACGACCACCCAAGAATCCACCTATCAAGGCGGAAATGTATGATAGCGATGCAAAATTTCCTAACATACTATACGAAATTTTTTCGGGGAGTCCCATCTGCCTAACAAAAAACAATATCAATAAACTCAGCATGCCAAAAAATGCAAAGCAGGTAAAAAATTCGGTGGCGCATATAATTAATAGTGTTTTTTTACGATTTGAATCAACATCCATTATCAATCCTTAAAATAAGGAAAACCTATTTTATGTTATTTTTCTTTGAAAAAAACTGCTTGATGATTTGCAGCGTGATTTTTATAATTTCAAGAAAACCAGGATTTCTAACGCGATAAATCTGATCTCCAAATTCTTTTTTATATAATTGCTGCATATGTTCAAACGCATTGGAAAGGTCTTGCTCATTGGATTTGCCATCCATGCCAAAATAAGGATAATGATGTAAATATTTTCCAAAAATAGCATCACAGTCTTTGATGTATTTTTCAGTATCTAAAATATGATTATGCCAAAACTCATCGATTTCTTCGGAGGGTGGTAGCTGACCTAGTTTTTCGTACTGTTTATTTAGATAGAGAAAATTTTTATAATAGACGCAAATTGCAGCCGCCTCTTTTTCTTTCCAGTGTTTGGTTTTCACGATTTTATTGATAATCATCGAAAAATCGATCGCATCAATATAAGCTTTTGCCTCTTCTAATGATGTGGCACGTAATGGTTGTGTCATGAGCAATTTTCCTCGCTATTAAGTGGGGTTTCATACCGTAAAAACATTCATGCAATCCATGTACACATTTTATTTTCAGTATTAGATAAAAGCACATGCATATAAATTTATCGACACAATACAATGCGCCAATAAGTAATTAAGCTTCAGCCAAAGAAATGTTAGTTAATTTATTTCCCCCGTCACTGTCTTCGTGGCGAGCCTTCAGCGAAACTTGAGACAGTGACGGGGGCAGCAAGCCCATGTTTTTATTTAGCTCAGCTATCAATTTTTCAAGTGCTCATGAAGTGACGACAGCTTTTTTAGGTAATAACCGCGTTATTTTCTAAAAAAACTGTTGTGGCAACATAATATAACAGTTTACGTTGTTCTAAATAGCATCGCGCGCCATTCAAGCGATGTAAGGCGCGAGCCTTTGGCGTTGTAGTTCTTTAACTGTAAAATCTAACTAGCCATTTCAGGCTTTTTCAGCAACAAAAAATTTAACTGGGGTGTTCATCCCTTTTCGTTAAGTTGTAAGTTATTAAAGGTAAATCGTTAGTCCGTTAGAAAATATATTTTATGCATTAATTGTGTCAAAAAAAGTAACGTTGTGGCAGCTCAAGTCTCAACGTTAAACGGCGAGAATGCGCCATTGTCGCAGGCAGCGTTTTCACTGCCTATTTGCACTTTCGTAGCTTAGGCTACCGCCATCAATAGATGGTTTGTGTGCGAACACTCAACCAGCTTTTTAGAAAGCGACACGACACAAAAGCATGATGTAAAAAATTCCATTATTCATTTAACTCTAAATCTGTCAGTATAATTAAAGTCTTGAAGAAATTTAATGAGTTGGCTTGCAAATTCATTTGAATTTTCTAATGGTGAATAATGTCCACATTCTGGAATTAAATGAAGCGCTGCGTTTGGAATGCAGTTAGCCAATTCGGCAATTTTTTCCGGTAAAACAATTGAATCATCATTTCCACCAACAACCAATGTTGGGCAGTTTATTTGTTGTAATCGCTGTCTTAAATCAGGTCGAGTTAGCAATAAGCTTTGTTGGCATATAAACGTATTAATTCCGGCCTCTCTTGCCATAGAGTCTAACAACGTAATAATTTCAGATTCAACATGTTTTTTATGCACCCAGTCTTGAAAATTTTTTTTGGTGAATCCTTTGAATAAACCTTTTTTTGCTTTTTCAATTAATGGATATCTTGCTTGTTTTTCATCATCGGTGTATGCACATGCTCTCACACCAGCTAAAACCAAATGACTCACTTTCTCTGGATTTCTGAGCACATATTCTTGCGCAATATATCCACCCATTGAAAATCCTACCAAACAAAAAACATTGGGAGATAAACTTGTAATTGAATCATATGCATCATCTATTGTTTTGCAATGATTGAGGCTAAGTGTGATGGGATTTGCATGGGGTTCTATCATTCTTGCAGCTTCATGCCATATACGATGATCGCAAAGCATGCCTGGTAAAAAAACCACATCTGGTTTTGAAACTCTTTTGGTATAAGACCGTATATTTGAAAATAAGTTGTAATATCGAGACACCCTCATCTTAATGCCTTATTTTCTTAAACAGTAACAAGAATGCAGATAATGCGATGATCGTAATAATCATTACCAACGGAAAATCACTTTTATATGGCGCAAATGAAACTGCAAATGCCAACCCGCTGCAGATAACCTGCTGCAAGCAACCAAATAAGGCTGCCGCATACCCTGCTACTTCTTTAAATGAATGCAGGGTTAGTGACATAGCATTACCAAAAATCATTGCTTGTCCAGCAATAATGACCGACATAGGTAATACAATTAAAAAAATATTTATTGTTGACAAGAGCTGAAATACCCACAAAACCCAAATTGCAGAAAAGATGGTGAAAAATCCAATACGAATTATTTTTTTAATGCCAAAGTGGGTGACTAATCGATTCGTAATGAGAGCGCCGACCAAATAAGCCAATGCATTAAACAGAGCAATATGACCATACTCAATTGGGGATATTCCTAACGTCTTTTCAAACAAATAGGGGTTAATCGTGTTATAGGCAATAATTATCCCATAAATTAGACCACCGCCAAGTGTCGGCACAATAAAATCACGCAGTGATAATAATTTCAGATATTGTTTGATTATTTTAATCGGATGCAATGATGCCTGTTTGACTGCTGTTGATTTTGTTTCTGGAAAATAAAATAAAATGGTAATGGCGGCAAAAATCCCTAATAAAGCTAATAACCAAAATTGATATCGCCAATTAAGATAAGTTTGTATCAGCGATCCTAAAAATGGGGCAATACCCAACGCAGCAACAAATGCAATGGCTGTATAAGATATTGCCTTAGCAAGCGCACTACCTTCAAAAACATCTCGAATTGCTGCACGACTCACTGTCGTGCCACATCCGCCACCAATGCCCTGCAACAAACGTAGCAATAAAAATGCTTCTAATGAATGTGTAAATGCAATGCCTATTGAACTCGCAACTAAAACAATTAATCCAATTAATAAGACTTTTTTTCGACCCAAGCTTTCAGACAATGCACCCCATAGCAACATCGATGCACCATAACCAAACATATAATATGTAATCGATAAAGCAATGCCATGATGAGTTGTATTAAAATCGTGTTGCATCAATAAAAATGATGGCAAGTAAATAAATAAGCTGCCTTGTCCCAAAAGGATCATCCAGCAACCGATTAAATTGACGATAAAATGAGATAGTCTTTCAATCGATATTTTTTCATTAGGGCATAATGCGATATTAGACAATGTAGCGCTCCCACTTATTTAAATTTTCTTCTAATGCGATATGCAGTTTTTGCAAAGAAACATCTTGTACATCTAATTGGTCAATCAACACATGCCAATCAGTACCGACACGAACCGCTGGCAATCCATTGTGAATAAGATATTGCTTTTTACAAGCAATACGATGCCAGGGGCATATGATCGCTTCTTTTTTTTCATCCCACTTGCCTAAGTGTAGAGGACCACCTCGATGAGGACAATGATCGGGAATAATGACATTTTTTCCATTAATACCTTTAAAAATAAAATATTTGTTTTTATCGATTGTAATAAAATTATATTCTTTGCTATCAAAATGTAGTATTTTCATCGGCAGACAACTTCCATTTTTGGATTCATTGTGTTTACCGATTCGTTATTTTCTATTACCTCCGTATATAATGCCTTAATGTGTTCATCACGAAGATTTGGCAATAACTGAATCATTTTTGTAATCGCATTGAGTAGTTTTTTTCGCTTACTTTTACCATCCAAGATTTCATCAATGAGATTGTCGACAATCCACAGTTTTGTTGAAAATGCCCCAATGAAAGCACAAGCAATAACAACAGGTGCATAAAATACTTCACTGTCAATATTGTCTTTTGTCATCATCGTAAGTGGTCCCGATCCTGCAAAAGAAACAATTGCATTTAATACGCCAAGACCTAGTTTTAAACGTTCTTTATAGTTAATTGATTGAGGTTCTTCTTGTGAATTTTTGTTTTGTATTGCGCGCTCGCAGCGATCAAATAATTTTTTAGCACGCTCAGGTAATTTACTAAACCATTCATAGAATTTTTCAAAAGTATCCAGCGTTGTGTAGATATAAAGAGCGCCAATAAAAATGGTTGCGCTGGTTGCAAAAAACAGAGCGGAGTCAGCACGAATCGTTTGATTGTGAATATCTAAATAATCCATTAATTCATTTGAACCATCTTTTCCTAATGGGAAAAAACTCCAGGTTGATAATGCGCCAACAGCGCCACCCAAATATCCGCTCAACTGCTTTCCAAATGAGTTTTGTTTTGGCGTGAGAATTCTACTTGCTGGTTGAAGATGCACAAGTTTTTTTGTTTTATCCAATAATGTTAATTTCGATCGCTGTTCTGCAAAAATATCAGATGTAATCTGCGCGACCTCATCTATAGTCAGTTGCGCAACAATATTCGATGAATCACGTAGTTCTTTAATGAAAAAATTGCGCATTTCCTGAATATTTTTTTGTTCATCCGTTTTGGAAATACAATTTGTAATTTTCTCTTTCAGTAGCATGAATAGTTTTGATGCAAAAATCAGCGCAAATAAATTTGCAAGCCCCCAACCATTACGCGCTAACAATGTTCCAAAACTAGGAACGATAAATACTAATGCCCATGCCCCCATTGGCTTAATAAAATCTGCACAGGAGATGTAGGTTGATGGAATTGCTGATAAACCCGCAGAAACCCATAACAAAACCATGAAAAACTTTTTTATATTCAGATAATCTGGTATCGAAATCGGCGATATAGTTTCATTAGGTGGCGCTGCAAGCTGTTGTAATACAAAATGTGTCATACGACCAAACATAATTGCTGTACCCACTCCAGAAAATGCGGCAGTTGTATAGGCAATTGCTTCGCGTGTATTGTTTTCTTTAACGGCAGCGTAGTCTGACAACAATAAACCAAACTCGTAAGTTAAGGGTAATGTCCATGGCGTACTTAAAACACCACCTAACACACCTAATGCTCCGGCGACTTTTTGTTTTGTGGTGATTGTGGGGGTTTTTAATAGATTCTCAACCCATAGTTCAAATTGTCGCAATGGTGAGACAAGTGTTTGTGATTCTATTTCAACATCTGGCTTCATAATCAACCCTCATTTACATAATGTGAATAAACTTCTGGTGCGATAACAGGCTGATGATATGTGCTGTTATCAGATCGAATCACTGATCCGTGCAATCTGTGTTTTGGAACCAATAGAACGTCGCCAGGATTAAAGCGAATCGGTTCTCCATAGATTGGCCAAAAATCCATGACACCTGTTTCTATTACTAATAAACGATGATCTGGATGCACGTGGGTTGTTGAGCGCTCACCCAACACTTCTTCAAAAGTTTCTAGCGGACATTGCAGCTCCCCTGATTTTATTTTTTCATAAATTGCCTTTGCGTGATCTTTAAAATGATCAATATTGTCAGCCCACTTGATTTGTTGCATTAAATCTTGATCAGCAATTTCTTGTAGCAGCTTGAATTCTTCAAATCCACGTAAAATTTCTGGAACAATAGCATCACCAAAACGCTCCAATGCTGGTTTTATAATACGCTGATACGCCATCACGTTATGATGTTTGTCGATATGGGCATGCTCATCAAAATATCTAACATCCACTTGTTTTCCAAAAATTTCATGTAACATCAAGGATTGCAGTTTTGTTGTTTGAATAAGACTGGTTTCAGTATAAAAAAGTGC
>MGXV01000029.1:0-945 GCA_001801485.1 Gammaproteobacteria bacterium RIFCSPHIGHO2_12_FULL_37_14 | reverse complement strand
AAAATTTACTGTGATCTCGTGATATATAATGAAAATAATTGACCAACATCATTGAAGTTGCTAAATAAAATTGCCAATAAGTGTGCGCATCGGATTTTAATCCAACACTTTTCAATGTGTTTTCAAATAATGTGCTGTGTTTGGTTTGATGTGAACCATAGCCATATTCATCAATTAAGACAGTAAATATTTCAGATAGCATAGGCCCATAATTTCCTAATACATTTCTTGCCATTGCGGAAGCTTCTGTTAAAAAATCTGGCGCTAACTGAATAAGGTAATAAGCTGCATTTTTTTCTTTATTTCTTGATGACAGGATACTTGAAATTAAGCTATCTTCTCTATTCTGATAGGCATGCCTTGAAAAATCTTCAAAATATTTTTGCAGAATGGATGCTGTCCATTTTCCGCTGATTTCAATTTCGTTGTCTAGAAAGCCAAATAAATTTTTCTCAAGGGTTGGGCGTATCCTTTCACCCAACACTTTTGTATTGTTGGCATAAAATAAATTAAAATCTGACCAGGATTGTTGATTATTTTTATGTGGCAAAAAAATAAGATCACTTTCATAAATATTCATTAACAATCGATTAGCAGCCAATGCGCTATTACTAGACATCTTGTCACGCGGCAATGTTTTAGAAAAATTAATAAAGCTATGATCACCATTGCGCGTTGGTCTGCGAAAAGGATTTTCATCAATTAATAATTCGTCTGCGTCTGCATCTTGAAATATTTTGATTTTTGCATATTCGGCAATTAATTTTTTTATATCAGTTTTATTGTCATGCATTGGTTCTAGTTTAAGAACATTATTTTCAAGCTTATTATTTTTGCTGACATCTAAAATTGGCAGATTTATATTTGCGCTACTCATTTGTGGATTCCTCGCTTATTTACCTTAACTTAAGACACACAAACTGAGCGTCTCTTGTGGCTACAAAT
>MGXV01000028.1:123029-132529 GCA_001801485.1 Gammaproteobacteria bacterium RIFCSPHIGHO2_12_FULL_37_14 | reverse complement strand
GATAATTGATGCCCTATACATTGTTGTTCTGCTACATTTTGTGCTACTGCACAGAGAGCAACCTTTTTAAAAGAAATTTAAATTGACGATGGAAACAATGAATAAAAATGTAATTTGGCATGATGCCAATTCCCCTATATTAATTGACTGGGAAGGAGCAGGATTAATCAATCCCACTGAGGAAATCATCAACGTTGCAATGGAATGGGCTGGAATGACTGAAATATTGTTTAGAAAAAATATTTTTTTATCCGTTATTGGCGGCTATTGCAACGCGAAGGGTTGTATGGTTGAAGGTGAAATACAGGATGCATTTTATGGGTTATTACTGGTGAAAGGTGAGATATGTCTAAAAAACCAATCTTTAAAGATCTAGCAAAATATTACGATTTAATTTATTCCTGGAAAGAATACAAGAATGAAGCACAAATTATCAAATCTTTAATAAATCAATACAAAAAATCAACTGGTAATAATTTGTTAGAGGTTGCTTGCGGCACAGGAAAGCACATCCAGTATTTGAAAGATTCATTTTCAATTTTAGCGACTGATTTTAACAAAGACATGCTTGCTGTGGCACAAAAAAATATTTCAGATGTTACATTCAAGCAAGCAGATATGATTCATCTTGATTTAGATAAAAAATTTGACGTGATCATTTGTCTTTTCAGTTCTATTGGGTATGTGAAAAATTATAAAAACCTAAATAAGACAATTGAAAATTTTTCAAAGCACTTGAACAAAGGCGGTGTTGTTATTATCGAGCCATGGTTTACAGTGTCATCGTATAAAACAGGATTGCCTACCATGACAACTTATGACGGTGATGATATAAAAATCGCTAGGCTTAGTATCTGCAAAAAGCGAGGTATTCTTTCCGTGATGGATATGCACTATCTTATAGCTGAAAGAGATAAAAAGATGACGCATTTCATTGAGCGCCATGAGCTCGCTATGTTCGATATTAATAAGATGCTTGGTGTCATGAAGAAAAATGGATTAAAGGCTAAATTTTTGAAGAATGGCTTGATGAAAGAAAGGGGCATATATATTGGGGTCAAAAAATAGGGCTGGATAATTTTTGCCTATATACTTTGGAACGGCTGAGATAACCTCCACAAATAGAAAATGATTCACATTGCTTGGGAATTTCAAGTTGACCGCGCGCATATTGCTGAATTTGAAAAAAATTGGTATTTTTAATTCAGTAATATAAGAGTAAGAATGTATGTCAAATTGCAGAATATATGGAAAATCACCCTATAAAATCGCGTTGCTACATGGCGGCCATGGAAGTTGCATACGTACGTGATACAATTGCACCATTGTAGAAATATGTAGTCCGATGAGTTGTATATTCGCCTACAAAACATGTCTTTTCCATTCCTGCTCAAGGATCGAGTAAATTAGCGTGTCTGACCAGTGATCATGCAACCATTCTTGTTCTCGAAGCCTGCCCTCATTTTGAAAATGCAGTTTTTCTACCAGTTTGATAGCAGCTTGATTTTCTAATTTTGTCATTGACCAAACACGGTGTAGTTTTAATTCTTCAAAACTGTATTTTATTAACATACTTACAGCTTCAAAAGCAAAGCCTTGTCCCCAATAATGAGGGTCTAATTCGCAGCCAAGCTCTCCTTCTGATGATGTAATATTTGCTTTACGAATTCCACAGTTGCCAATTAATTTTTTTTCTCCTTTTAATATTATAGCCAACTGATATTTAATTCGTGGTCTTTCATTTTGCCAAGTAATAAAACAGTTTATTAAATCAATTACATTCTGTTTAGTACGTTTTTCCTAAGGATAATAACGTAAATACAGAGGATTTGACTGGTAATAAAACACCTGTAACCAGTCGCTATCAACAAAATTCCTTAATATTAGACGGTCGCTGTCTAAAGTGAGAGATTTGTTATGCATGATGTGTTATTCCCTTCCTTATCTTGATGATGTAATTTTACTCTTTCATGTTTTTCTTAGGCAATCTTTATTGCTTTTCTTAATTTTTCTTCGTAAATTTCACGTGGTGGTAACTGTGTGAAATACAGCCGTGACGCATCTAGTTATACGCTACTGTACATCAAGGACTTCGCACCTAGCATCATGCGATTGCTCCAATTTTAATAGATAGGCCTTTTTCTCCAGTCCTCCGCCAAAACCAACTAAATGTCCATTGCTCCCAATGACTCGGTGACAAGGAATAATAATAGAAATTGGATTGAGTCCATTGGCGAGTCCTACAGCTCGCGCTTTATTTTTATTACCAATTTTTTCTGCCTGTTTAGCATAACTAATTGTTGTTGCATAAGGTATCTTAAGTAGTTGATTCCAAGTTTGGATTTGAAAATCCGTTCCATTGATCACAAGTGGCAAGTCAAATATTTTTCTTTTACCTTGGAAATATTCGTTTAATTGTTTTTTTGTTTGGGTAATTGTTTTTTCATTTTTTGATTTAAAAAGATTATTAATCATTTTTTCACATTGTTCGCTTTCACGATCATTATCCCATAACACCGCATGCAAGCCTTTGATTGACGTTATAATTGTCAAGGTACCGACGGGCGAATCTATTTCATCATAAGTCGCCTCTTCAGGTAAAAAATTTATACTTCGATATTTTTTCATTTTTCGTTACTCAGTTTTATATTCCAAAGAAGAATTGCGCCATAAGCGCGCCATGGAATCCAATTTTGTGGGTTTAATTGAAGGTGAGATATTTTCTTTTGAAGTTCTAAATCTGTCTCTGGAAATGCATCTGGATTCTTGAGTGCGCGCATCGCAATATATTCAACTGTCCATATGCCAATTCCCTTTATTGAGAGAAGCTTCCGACAGGTTTCATCAAAACATTTCGTTCCATCAAGAACAAGAGTTTTATCTTCGACAACAGATGCGACTAATTTAAGAGTTTCAATTTTTGATGAAGTTAAACCCGTATTTGATAAATCAGCTGAAAGAATATTTTTTGGTGTTGGGAAGAAGCGTTCAAGCGGAATTGATGGATCAAAATTCTGTTTTTCCCCGCAAATATTGACTATTCTACTAAGAACCGTTCGTGCTGCTTTGACGCTGATTTTTTGGCCCACAATAGCTCGAACAGCAAGCTCAAAACCATCCCAAGTACCAGCTATTCTTAAACCTCTATGTTGTGCTAAAAACGGTTTTAATTTTTTATCTTTTTTAAGATCGTTTTCAATAGCCATTGGGTCAGCGTCAAGATCAAAAATATTTTTTAATCTTGCAATTAACTCCAATATGTTTGAATTTTTATTTAATTTAATTATAAATTCAATTTTGTTATCCTGGATAATTCTGGCCTGAAACCAACCGCGTGTTTCACCATATGCGATAAGACGTTGATAAACGTTATTTTCAACCAATTCAATTCCAGTAATTGCACGATTACTTAAAAAATGAATCATACTGTCCCATGCATAGGGTGGTCGGTAGTTTAATTGAAAATGTAGGGTCCCTGTGGAAGACAGCTTATCTTGCCTGAAAGCATTCGGTGGTTTTTTAAATCGTGCTTTGAAGGCATCATTAAAACGCCGAATCGATTGGAATCCAGAACTGAAGGCAATATCTGTAATGGACAGTGCTGAGTTATCTAGTAAGTTTCTAGCAATATCGAGCTTCCTTGAAATAAGAATCGTTTGAGGGCTCGCACCCACTTGCTGTTGAAAAAGTTCGCGCAGCCAACGTTCTCCTAACCCTAACTTTTCTGCTATGTCCTTGATAGACAATCCCTCTAAGGCAAAATAGTCCATCATACGAATGGCACGCTGAACAGTTGAAGACGTTCCAATCCAAGCGTGAGACCCTGGAGCAGTTTCTGGCCTGCAACGCAAACAAGGGCGATAACCTGCTTCTTCTGCTTGTGCTGCGTGAATAAAAAATTCTAAATTTCTTAATCTAGCTTTTCTGGCGGGACATACTGGCCGACAATAAATCCTTGTTGTTTTTACAGCCACAAAAAATTTTCCATCAAACCTTGGATCACGGGCTAAATGGGCGCGATAAAATTCTTCATTATTATAAGACGTTTTCATAGGGAGTTATCATATCAACATGAAACTCGATGAGCTAGCCAAAAACGGAAGTCTATCAGGGTTTAAAGAGCATGCTTTAACTCGATAATCAAGTTTTTTGGTAACTCCCCAGGTACCGTCATCGCGAGGCCGCGCAGCGTTTGGCCGTGGCGATCCAGTTTAGATGGCTAAACTGGCACTGGGACACAACCGCGCACCACCTGCTGAATCGATTCAAAAATATTCCAGCCTTGTTTTCGCGCAGTTGAAATAAATCCACGGATGCGTGCAAAAATTTCAGCGCCTTTCATTGTTCGAAAACCACCAGATATTTTCTGCTTACATTTCATCATGCGTATATCACGCTCAGCTTGGTTATTAGTAAATGGTACGAGAGGATCAATTAAAAATCGCAATACATCATCACGATGATTTTTTAATCTTAAAACTAAATTGTGTCCAGCGCGACGTGCCTTTCGGTCACGGCCTTTTCTCTCTGAAAATGCAGGTAAATGTTCATGATAAAAAATGCCTCCCTCTACAATTTGGTCATAAAAATTTGTTAATCGATTTAATTTTTCTTCTGAGATTAATTGATCTCCATGGGCATGTCGATAACGCTCGCTTGTTGCAGCATAAACATATTTTTATCTCTGCTTGATGCTCTGTTACTTCAATCTTTGGTGGTGGAATATCAAAAACTTGGCGCTTAAGTAGGCGCAGTGGCTCAACTGATGTGAGTGGCGCTAAACATGTGGGACATTGCGATAGCTTATGCCGTTCGATCTTGTCTGGCGTTTGAGTTTGTTTGAGGGTGTCGCCTTTGTGGCCTAGTTGTCCGCCACTTTTATTTTTACCTTTTTGCCGTAGAGAATTCGTTCTCGGTGGCTTTGACAGACCATCACTTGAAGGTGGCTTAGAACTGTTACTGCTATTTTTATTAAGGCGTTTTTCTAGCTCTGCAATCCTAGCTGCTTGTTGCTCTACAAGTTTCTCCAGAGCAGCGATCCTGTCCATTAGTTTTTGAATTAATAGGTCTTTTTCATCCATGCGCTATTTGAGCATATTTCATGCTTTTTTCAAGTGCTTTGATAATATTGTTCGGTGACTGGATCGCCACGGCCAAACGCTGCGCGGCCTCGCGATGACGGTACCTGGGGAGTTACGAATTAATTTCTAATCCAGCTCATTCATTACAATTATCAATGGATGATTTCATACATGAACTTTTCAATAAAGTATTTATCCACGGCTTTACAGGAGTAATGTGGTTTTTATTAATATCGTCATTTATCGCCATGTTAATTGTTTTAAGATGGAAAATAATAGAGTCGCGTAAACGCCTCAAGAGTACTGATTTCTGCTAAAATTTTTACTGACCATCTTAGTTTGATATCCTTAGAGATAATTGATGCCCTATAATGATTTCAAAGAAATTTAGATGCATTTACCCTAATTCAAAGGCGAAAATCCCTGGTTTTAAGCTTCCCTTAATTTTTAAAGGAGTAAAATATCAAATTTACATTATTGGAATAGATTGCTGATGCCAAAATTTAATCTTAATCCAGAGTCTCTTTTAGACATCCCTGGAAGAGTATGGACCTATTGGAAAAATCAAAATGGACTATTACTTGGATGTAATGACTTGATGGCGAAATCATTGCGTTTATCTTCACCGAAAGATATTGTTGGCCGAACAGATCACGACCTTCCGTTCATTCAAGCTGATGAGGCTGAATTATATCGAATGTGTGATCGTCAGGTGATGGAATGTGGTATGACCATGCAATTTGAAGACACCGCCACTTTGCAAGATCAAAGAATACATTTTCTTGTAATAAAAACCCCTTTCTTTAATAAGCAAACCAAAAAAATTCTGGGGATTGTTGGAGTATCGCATTATTTACCTACAACAGAACCAGCAGGAATGCTTAGTGAATTACTAACTAAACGTGAAAATGAGGTATTCCGTCTTTTAATTCGCGGGCACTCAGCTAAAAAAATAGGGCAAATCATTCAGATTTCACATCGCACAGTTGAACACTACATAGAAAAAATTCGATTCAAAACAAAATCATCTTCTCGTGGTGAGCTAATCGATAAATTTATCGATTATATTTTTTGAGAATTCCACATCAATTGGCAGGCCGATAACCATCGACATTTGGGTTATTGGGGAATTGTAGATGATTAGTTAGTTCTGTATCTGAATGATGGAATAAAGCAGAACAGTTATTTGCGATTCTCAGCGCCATTTTTTTTCCATAGCTTAGTGCTCGAAACCCATAAACAGAAGTTAGTGATCCTATAGTGGTAGCAGTTATTTGGGCCGTCGTTAAGCGGCTTTCTTCATTTTCAGCATTCCTTAACAATGCATCGCGAATAACTAATTGGGTAATAGAAGTAATTGAAAGAACCATCATCCCCAGAATAAAGAGATTAATAACGTACGCGTTTCTTGTCAATGTTTCTGTTTGTACAGTTGGTATCTGGGCTTCAACAGCATCATGCGCATCGGCATTTACACGATTACGATCGGATGGTAATTCGGATGGTAATTTTTTATAACCTATTATAATAGCTTGCAGTGCAACACTAAACACTGCTAATAGTAGAGCGCCCATCAGATTATTCTGTATTCTTATTTCTGTAGCGGGAACGGATGATGGCATGCTCCAATCGTACCCAATCTTAATGAGAGCAACACCCAATGCTCGTAATAAATCCACAAAAGTTTTACTTATCGTATAATGACTGGTGGGTTCTTCTGTGTGCACAGCAACTTCTGAGTAATACCTAACTTCTTCTAATTCACCTAAGCCTGATAATTCCAGCATACTTCTTGCTTCTACTGCAAATGCCTCGGCTCCTGAAGTAAGCATTGCTGTTGAAAATAAAGTAGCGTATGTCGCCGATGACATTGCTTTTTTAGAGGATTCACCATTTGTTTTGCCCAATATCATAGCAAAAAATTCACAGAAAGCACCAAAACCAACGATGCTTGAAGCTAGTGTGATGAGCAAACTGCCGGGATATAAAAAAAGCTTGCGTACTAGCTTATCTGGTTTTGGAATAAAATTATTTGCAACAAATTTTATAAATCCTTCTTCAACTAAATGACACATCTTAATGGCATTGATTGCTGCAAAATACTTGCCATACATGACATAGCGACCAAGCGCGAAAATTATCCCAAGGAAAACGGCAATAAATGCCATCTTATCAGCGATATCGCCTTCCTCACCCGCGCGCTTTAACACATGATTGAGCAATTCATAAAACTCAGAGGTACATAACATACCTGCAATCATAGCGCTAGTTATAGGAGGCACATGCACTATCCCAACGGCTGCGAATCTCAACATTCGATTGTGTATGTTTCGCGTATAATCTGGAACATTCATTCCATGTCTCATAAAGTGCAATAGGTGAGGGCCGTTAACCGTCATCGTCTGTAATGTAACTAAGAATGCGGCTCCTGCCACGGGATATAACAGCCAGCTATTCAGCAATGAGCCGCCAAATTGATTCACTACATATCCTGCATTTGAAATGAAGATGGTTGATTCGCCTAATCCATAGATAGTTAAAACCCCACAGTCAATAGGTTTACGCGCAGCAAATCGTGCTCCCATTTTAAGTTGTTGTTTTATAAATGCACTTATAGATAAATGCGAATCATGATATTTTGTCATGCCACAGTGGATCAATTCATTATTTTCTCTAATTAATAATGCGGCAAATCCTAAGGATGTTAGAAATGGTATTGAAGCTAATCCTAACAAAATTAAGGGTTGCCGTAAGGTGATAGGATTTATTTCTACTAGGTTGAACGCAGAAACGGTGGTGAGGGTTTGTGAGAAGTCAACCACACCATCAGCTAGCGCATCGACAATTGCTACTGATGAACTCGCAGCTGTTAGAGTTTCTGAGGCGGTTGGCAACCTAGGTTTAAGGTGAGAAATGGTTTCTTTTGCTTTTATTAGGTTTTTGCCAAAAAAGGCATTACAATTACTTTTAGCTTGTCGAGTCACTTGCAAGCAGTGCGGTTGTTCGGTTTTAATTTTATTATGTGCCGTTTCTGCCTTGTTTCCTATTAATCCTATTTTCTCATTAGTACTTCGTGCGTTTGACATGCTACCCCGTTTTTTCTAACTTATAAAAATATTTTCACTCATTTTACTCTTAGTGATTTGTGTCAATCTATAGGTAATAAATACCTAAAATATTTTAATGGGGCACTTTAATTTAACGTCTAATCTTGTTAAAGCTCTATTTATCTCAATGAGGCTGCTTGGATGGTTATTAAGAAAATTGGAGCCACACTGGTATTGTTGGGCTGAAAAAACTTACGTTTACCTGCAGTACCTATATGAAAAAAAGCTGATGCATGTTCGTGGAGGGAGATGAAGAATTTTTTTGCAGAGATATTGTAATTATTCAATAGTCGTAGTGAAATATTGCTGAATTCCTTGCATCCAAGGCAATACTTTTATATTGTTGTATTGTTTGGGATAAGGGTCACAACTCAAACAAATGGCTTCACAATTTCCAAATTCTTGAACAAGCACGTTAAATTTCGTTAAATGAGCAGGCTGTACATTATTACTACTTTTGATTTCAATAAATAATAAAGGCAACCCAGGACTTTCAACAATTAAATCAATTTCTGCGTTATCTTTTGTTTTCAGATAAGAAAAACGATATTCGCGATAATAATAACTTGCTAATTGTTTACATTGCAAAATAATAAAATGCTCAAATATCTCGCCATATTGGCTAGTGCTTTGCAGTAAAGGCAAGCTGAGTTGCGAAGTTAAAGCCCGTACGACACCCGGATCAAAAAAATAGAATTTTGGTGTTTTACTAAGACGTTTTCTAAATGAATGCTGAAATGCTTCTAGAAAAAAACCTAGTAAGGTATCTTCGAGAATAGAAAAATATTTTTGAATTGTATTATCACTAACGCCCACATCTCTAGCAATATTTGAAAAATTGATAATTTTACCATTAGATTGAGCTGCAACTTCTAAAAATTTTCGAAAAGGATCCAGTTCACGAATGAATTGTTCCGCCCATATTTCTTCTTTCAAATAAGTATTGGTATAAGCTTCTAGGTAGAGTCGTTTTTTTTCCGGTGTTATATACTCAATAATTTTTGGTAACGTCCCCCATTGTAAATAATCAACCAAGCTACCACGCGGTGAAACCTCTAAGTAAGAAAAGGGATGCAAATGATAAACAAAAGCTCGACCAGCAAGTAAATTAGCGCCACCATGTTTTAATTTGCGTGCACTAGATCCTGTTAAAATAAATTTTTTAGAACTTGTCTCAATCAGCTCATGAACGACATCTAATAATTTTGGTAACTTTTGAACTTCATCGATTACAATATGGCTAGTCTGTGTTGAAAGAGCTTTTACAATAGATATTAGCTCATCCGGATACCTAGCAAATCGCTGTTCCTCT
>MGXV01000028.1:0-122987 GCA_001801485.1 Gammaproteobacteria bacterium RIFCSPHIGHO2_12_FULL_37_14 | reverse complement strand
GGTAAATGTTTTAATAGAGTGGTTTTACCCACTCCACGAGGACCAAATAAGAAAAAGCTTTCATCTTCAGGTAATTGCAATAATCGAGGGATCATATTGAACGCCAATTTAAATTACTTAATTCGAAATTGTACGACAAATTCGAAATTATAGCTAGATATTAGCTAAAATCTTGGCTAAAACTTTCTTGAAAAGTAATTTATTTATCTTCATCTTCCATTATTGTATTATTTTAGATCAATCATAAATGCACGGACCTGATTAAAATATCTTTAGAATCAAGTACTAAGAAATATGAAGCGGCGTTGTTTCGTAAATTCAATTTTCAGCTCCTTTGGAAAAGGAGGTCGCTGAGCGTTAGCGAAGCGGGAGGATTTTAATAAAAAGCCAACACCTCATTTTGGTACTGCGTCAAAAGAGCATGTAGGGGTAAAAACCAACGTTAGGATTACTGTTTAGTTTTGGATAACATACAAGATGCCCCAAACTAATGCGGCAACAGCTCCTGAGGCGGGAATGGTCAGAATCCAAGCCCAAACAATATCTTTGGCTACACCCCAACGTACCGCAAAAAAACCATTTAAGGAGCCCACACCAATAATTGCACCCGTTACTGTGTGTGTCGTAGAAACAGGAATACCGAGAATGGTCGCAAAAAATAATGTTACAGCACTAGCAGTATCAGAGCAAAAACCGCTGATAGGTTTCAATTTTGTAATTCTCATTCCCATTGTTTTAACAATACGCCAGCCGCCAAAAAATGTGCCTAAAGCAATAACAAAATAACAAACAATGACTACCCAAAATGGTACATAAAAACTTCCTCCAAGCATATGTGAGGAATAGAGTAGAGCAGCAATAATCCCCATCGTTTTTTGTGCGTCATTACTACCGTGTCCGACACTAATAAATGCTGAGGAAAGAAATTGTAAATTTCTAAACCAACTATCCACGCGAGAAGGATTAGAATAAAAGAAAAGACGAGCGGTCAAGGTCATTAATATCATGCCCATCACCATTCCGAGTAATGGTGATATGACGATAAAAGCAAGTACTTTAGAGATACCAAACCAGTTTAAAGGTTCCATACCGGCATGTGCAATACTAGCGCCAAGTAATCCGCCAATCAGTGCGTGAGAAGAGCTTGAAGGTAGGCCATAATACCAAGTAAAAATATTCCAAAATATTGCGCCTAATAAACCAGAGAAAATGATTTGTGTCGTGATCACCTGTGGATCGACTAAGCCGGTCGCAATGGTTGACGCAACATGAACACCGAAAAATAAAAAAGCAATAAAATTAAAAAAAGCCGCCCACAAGACAGCAAATTGTGGTTTAAGCACCCGTGTTGAAACGATTGCAGCAATGGAATTTGCAGCATCATGAAAACCATTTAAAAAATCGAATAGTAATGCCAATGCTATTGTAGTAAAGACTAAAGATAACGATGATGCTGAAACCATATTATGAATACTCGAGCACAATTCCTCTCAAGATGTTGCCAACATCTTGACAGCGATTGATGACTAATTTGGTATGCGCATAAATTTCTTTTAGTTTAAAAAAATGCTTGAAGTCCTGCTCTTCTAGAAATAATTTTTTTTCACCTGCCAATACTACTTGATGGGCTCTGGTTTCAACCTTATCAATTTCATTACAATGTTTAAATATAAGGGTAGAATTTTTAAGCGAATGAAGAGAATAAATAGATTGTTTAAGGTGATTCGTTGCTTCAGTGCTGAGCAAGGCTAATTTTACAACTTCTTCAGGAACTTCTAGTAAACCATAAAAAGGAAATCGTTGAGCAATTCGGTTAATTAAATCGATAATATCATCTAAGGTGCTGGTTAGCTGATGGATATCGTGCCTATCGAAAGGGGTAATAAAGGTTTTATGCAGTAATTCGAAGTTATGATGAGCAATGTCATCAGCTTCTTGTTCATGTTGAGCAATCTTATCGACATAATATTGCTGATTATCGAGATTTTGTAATAATTGTGAAAATTCTGTGGAGGCAAGCAGTAATTTGTCAGCAGCATGTTGAAACAGGAGAAAGAAATTTTCCTGGCGTGGTAAAAGAAGTCGTTTTAACATGTATTATTTCATTCCTGTCTGGGAGAAGTGCTATTCACATTGGGTATTCATTCTAAGCATGATACTTGGGAAAAGCCACATCGAATTGCAAACCCACTCCTTTAGAAGGTGTTGACAATCTAATTTCAGCATGGTGCAGGGTGCTAATTTGATTAACAATAGCGAGTCCTAAGCCGCTTCCCGAAGCTTTTGTGCCTAAAATTCGATAAAAACGTTCAAATACCCGTTCTTGAAGTTCCGCTGGGATACCAGGACCCGTGTCGACCACGCGAAAAATAATTTTCAACGGTGTATTAATAATAGAAACCTTTACTTCTCCTTCAACGGGTGTATAGCGAATTGCATTATCAACAATATTACGTATCAGAATACCTAGGGCGGTATCATTGCCAAGTACAATGGAATTATTGGGTGGCGGGCTAAGCTCAATATCAATGTTTTTTTCCAATGCTAATGGAGCAAGATAAGCAATGATTTCTGTTGCAAGTTTATGCAAATCAACTGGACGCGTATCAGTCAAGCTTTCTTCTTCTCCCAGTCGACTCAATGTTAATAATTGAGCTACGGCATGGGAGCTACGATCAACACTTTCTATCACTTTTTGTAATGCTTTATTTTTATCAATATCATCGGTAGCTTTTATCGCAACTTGAACATTTGTTTTTAAAGCAGCAAGTGGAGTGCGTAGTTCATGTGCTGCATCACCGGCGAAGCGTTTGTTTCTCTCGAAGGCTAATTTAAGGCGAATAAAAAGTTGATTCAGCTCAGCAACTAATGGTTTTATTTCGATCGGAATTTCTGTTAGTTGTACGGGTTCAAGATAAGTAGAGGCTCGATTTGATATTTCGGATGTCACACGGGTAATGGATTGTAACGCAAAGTTAATGATAAACCAGATTAAAATTCCAAATACAGGATAAGTAATTAATAAAATATTCGCATTACTACTAGCTATATCATCGACTAATTCCCGTCGCAAGTTATATAGTTCCGCAACAATCACTTTAACTTTTTGCTTTTCATCATAGGCACTATAAGTTCGCCAATCTTCGCCTTGAATTAACTGATCGCTAAAGCCGAGTGGTGCATCTTTTAAATTTATATCGGGATAATGATGAGAATAAAATAATAATTTTCCGCTAGTATTCCATATTTGAAAAATTATTTTTTGATCACGATTAATTTGATTTTTAGAAATATGTTCGACTAGTTGAGACTCAAATTTAACATTTGAAGTAGCGGATTGATTTAATAAAGCAATCACCGTTGACATTCTAATAAGCTGAGCATCTAAATAAGGTTCGATGACTTGCTCATCCAGTAAGTAATTACCTACTCCATTAATTGCTGAAGCAATGGTAATACTAGCTAATAAGCTAATTAAAAGAAAATACCTGATCGATTTGATCATTTTTTATCTTTACTTTTTTCGATAGTGTAGCCGATGCCTCGTACGGTACGGATAAAATTCTGGCCAAAGCGTTTACGTAAATTATGAACATGCACTTCAAGCGCATTGCTATCAACTTCTTCTCCCCAACCATAAAGAGATTGAGTTAAATGTTCTCGTGATAGCACACGGCCAGCATTTTCTAATAACACATGTAATAATGCAAATTCTCTACGAGACAAATTAATAGGTTCTTCTTTATTCATGACCGTATGAGAAGCAGGATCTAAGGTAATATCATTATGAACTAATAAGGGTGCAGCTCGAGACGCAAAACGTCTTTGCAGTGATCTTAATCGTGCAAGCAACTCATCTAAGTTAAAAGGTTTAGTAAGATAATCATCTGCTCCTGTATCTAACCCCTTTACTCTATCTTCTATCGATTCTCGTGCAGTAAGAATCAGTACTGGTGTGGTATCGCCTCTTTCTCTGAGATTTTGTAAAACAACCATACCTGATAGTTTAGGTAAGCCTAGATCTAATACGATCAGGTCAAATTTTTCTGTTTTTAGAGCTTGATCTGCTAAGGCCCCATCTTTAACCCAATCGACTGTGTACCCGTCTTGGGCCAACCCCTTACGTGTTCCTTCTCCTAACAATTCGTCATCTTCTACTAGCAGAATACGCATGTTTTATCTCTCCGGAATTTTCTCTAATGGTATTTACTTTTGCATATTCTCTCATTTTATATGAATATCGTCAGCATTATCTAAGAAAAATGGTAACAATTCCTAGAAATGACCGCTTTTCTTGGGAGAATGGCTTAGCGGTGTAATAGATGTAATGGTTTAAAGAACGCTTGTATTTCTTTGTTTATGATAAAAGAATGATTGTAGGGATGTTCTGAGTGTATTTTATCAACAGCTAATGAGTCTACTATTTTAATTTGATTTGCTATACGACCAAAAATAATAAACTTAACTTGTGGACGTTCCTTAACGATACAAAGCAATAACGATTGTATGAAAGGTAGCCAAGCCTTTGCATCATTTGTTTTAGATCGAGAGGAGAGTACGAGTGTTGCATTTAATAGTAAAAAACCATGATGAAGGAAATTGGCGAAAAGTTCTGCATTGCTTTGCACTAATCTCTGTTTATGAATTTTTACGATATTTTCCTGAGTGGGAGAATGTTGGTCAAGTAAGCCTTCTGCAACCAACAACATTTTAATAATATTCCTAAATGAGGTAGCACGATTTACTGGTTTACTTAAACCCGTGTCTGACCAAAGCTGATCAATGGCGGCATCCCAGAATGCATAACCATTGGCTGATGCACTTCGAGGATAAGGAGATTCTCCAAATATGACATATTTAACTTGATTAAGTCCGAGCGAAAAAGCATTAAAAATTTTTTTTGATCCGGGTAACCAATTTTTTGAATGATATAACTGTGTTAGATAATAAGGATCAATTTGTGCTAAAGCCTCAGGAAAACAAGCTTGCCAGGAAGGATGAATTGTGTTCATTTCTAAGGAGTAATTTGTCATTCACTTAATAACCAAGTAACATATGGGACTAATATTTTATTTTTATTTGAGAATAAAAGCCAATGGATAAAACACTACTTGAAATCTTAGCATGTCCTATTTGCAAAGGGGAATTAATCTACGATGAAGCAAACCAAGAAATTATCTGTCGGTTTGATAGGCTTGCTTTTCCTATTGTTCAAGATATACCGGTCATGCTTGAATCTCGAGCTAGACGTTTAGATGTAGAAGAAATCTAAGTGTACCTCTCTTTATAAAGGGAGAGAATTAGGCACATCTATCTACCATTTTGTATGATTTATTGCTGAATTCCTGCCACAATCCATCGAGGGTTAATATTCTCTTTACGAAAATGCCAAACTTCTTTAAAAGACGTGGCAGCAGTTTGATTCGTATCTTCTTTGATTAAACCTGAAAATTGCACACTTGCCAATAATACTTGAAATTCAATAGCAGTATCGAGTAAGGCGGCATCTAATTGCACGACTTCAGTTCGATTGATTGCTTCGCCGCGTTCTTGAATTTGTAATTGAATTTCAGCAAATACTTCAGGAGAGCAAAATTCGCATAAATCATTTAAATTTTTATTATCGTAAGCTGTTTGTAATCGAAGAAATAAAGCTTTTGCGTCGCGTAAAAATATATTTTCATCAAAGTCTACTGAATGGGGAGTAGTATTTTGCGTGGATGAAGAGAAAGTTTGTCGTGATGCCAAATGCGCGAGATTATCTTGAGGTGAATTTTCTCGCTCTCTGTAACCAAAAGATTGTGTCGCAGGTCGCATTGCGTTACGAATTAAACTATAAATTAACCATATTACGCCGGCGACTAATAACCAAGTTAACATCCCGCTACCAATACCATTTCCCATTAAAAGATAAGCTAATAATCCACCTGCCGCTAATCCAGCCAAAGGACCTAACCAACGATTTGCATTTGAGGGACGCGAGAGAGCACTTTGTTTAGCAGAATCACCAAAGCGAGCATTTGAAAAGCTATTGCTGTTGCGAGACATACCAAAACTTTTTCCACCACCAAAACGTCTTGCCTGTGCATCGTAAATAAAACTGAAAGAAAGCAAAGAAAGTATCAAAATAAATAAAAAAATACGCATTGAAAATACCCTCATTAGGTTAGCTAAATTATCATAAATGGGACGTCATTAACTGTCACTATCTCCGCCACTTTTATTTTTATTATAAATATCCTCGCCTTCTAAAGGCTGTTGTTTTTGGCCAGATTCTTGATTGGTCGTGTGCGGTGGCCGATGACGTCGATGTCGATGTGGACGAAAGTGTGGTTTGCGTCTATTTTCATGGCTTGGCTTGTTTTCGCTTGGCTTGTTCTCACTTGTTGGTGGTTTACCTTCACTCGTTACTTGTGTGGAAGAGGAGGGGATGGGCACATGATTTGTTTCATTTGTTTCAATAGGCTGTGGAATGGGAGTGGGTAATTGAGAGGAAGGTGGTTGTAAAGAAATATTTATATCTTTATCCTGCCCCTGTTGTGGATATTGAGTAACGCTAGATGAATGCTCACGAGTTGTTTGCGAATCTCGTGAATCGCGATAATTTTTATGTTTGAGATCTCCTCGATTATCATAACGAGAATGACTACTATAACCACCTCTGCCACGATCGCGACGCCCACCACGTTGATGGTAATGTCGTCCTCCAGTTTTTCGTTTGGATAAATGATGTGGCCGACCATATCGACTTGTTTCTTGTTGCTCTGGTTTTAGTAAGGGTTGTTCCTTTTTTTCAAATAAAAATGTGAAAAGCTTTTTAAGTAATCCTGGCTCACCTTTTGTTGGATGTTCGGAGCGCGGAGGAGAAAAAGATACTGGCGCAATCGGTACTTCATCCATCGGTATATTTTTAATAGCGGGTTCCTGTAAAGGTTTGGGTGTTAAAACTTGTGTAGCGGGCGCGAGTGTTTCTGATTTGATAGTCATTTTATAGCTAGCCATTTTTTCATCTTTTTCAGAAAAATCAGAAAGACGAATTCGTTCTACTTCATATTGAGGTGTCAGCAATTGAGCACTCGGAATAATGATAACCGCAACTTTTTGACGTTTTTCAATATCAATAATAGCTTGACGTTTTTCATTGAGAAGGTAGGCTGCTATTTCTGTAGGCAGCATGGCGCGTACCTGTGCGGTATTGTCTTTTAAGGCTTCTTCTTCAATTAAACGAATAAC
This sequence comes from Gammaproteobacteria bacterium RIFCSPHIGHO2_12_FULL_37_14, assembly GCA_001801485.1. The sequence continues at coordinate 115,754 of MGXV01000028.1, read as the reverse complement.
TGACAGTCCTAAGGATTCAATTCCTCGAATAGTGCCTTGACCTTGACATCGGGGACAGGTTATTCGACTGGATTCTCCTAAAGATGGACGTAAGCGTTGGCGTGACATTTCTAATAAGCCGAAACGTGAAATACGACCGACTTGTACTCTCGCTCTATCCATTAACAGTGCTTTTTTGAGACGATCTTCTACTTCTCGTTGATTTCGAATGGGTGTCATATCAATAAAATCAATTACAATTAAGCCACCAATATCACGCAACCGTAATTGTCTAGCAATTTCATCGGCAGCTTCCAGATTCGTCATCAAGGCGGTTTCTTCAATATCGCCTCCTTTTGTTGATTTTGCCGAGTTGATATCAATAGATACGAGTGCTTCCGTGTGATCAATCGTGATGGATCCACCTGAAGGCAAGCGTACATTACGTTGATGAGCAGATTCAATCTGGCTTTCAATTTGAAATCTTGTAAAGAGAGGAGTGGGATCCTTGTAAAGTTTCACTCGACTAATAAAATCAGGACGAATTCGTTTGAGATGATTGACAATATCTTCATAAACTTCTTGATGGTCTATTAAGATTTCATCAATATCTTTTCGTAAATAATCGCGTAAGGCGCGAATGACAGCATTACCTTCTTGATAAATCAAAAAAGGTGCTTGACGCGGTGTTGTTGTTGAGCCCTCAACTTCTTCAATCCCTCCCTCAGATGCTTTTTGTATGCTATTCCAAAGCCGCAGCAGAATGTCTAAATCCCATTGCAATTCATCTGAAGATTTGCCACTGCCGGCTGTTCGAATAATTAAACCCATACCATCAGGTACCTGTAGGGAGTTAAGAACATGATGTAATTCATCGCGCTCATCACCCTCTATTCTTCTTGAAACACCGCCAGCTCGAGGATTATTTGGCATCAGAACGAGATAGCATCCTGGTAAGGTGATAAAGGTAGTTAATGCAGCACCTTTATTTCCTCGCTCCTCTTTTTCTACCTGAACAATCAATTCCTGTCCTTCTTCGAGTACCTCATTAATAGTGGGTCTTCTACTGCTATCTTGATAAGAAGTTTTAAAACTATTTCGAGCCACTTCTTTTAACGGAAGAAATCCATGTCGACCCTCACCATATTCTACAAAAGCAGCTTCTAGACTGGGTTCGATACGGGTAACAATCCCTTTATAAATATTAGATTGTTTCTGTTCGCGAAAAGTTGGTTCAATAATAAGGTCGTAAAGAAACTGACCATTAGCTAAAGCAATACGCAACTCCTCATTTTTATGAGTTGCATTAATCAACATTCTATTCATGTTCAATCATCCAGTTGTCAGGTGATTAAGAAACGGAGGGATGAGCATTAACTTGCTCTTCGCATAGCAGAACGCATAGCGGATAGCTAAATAAATATGACTTAAATTTGTCAATGTGGATTATCATTCAGCGAAAGCATTCATATTGCTTTCACTGTCTCAGTTCTCTTACTACTTGATAATCCTAAAAAATTCACAGCCTATTAACTACTAGTTGCGTAAGCTCTTAACATTCCCTATCTCATCTTCCGTTGCTTAAAGCACGTTTGTATTCACAAAATTTAAAATTCGAGTAACCTTATAGGGTGACCGCAGCTTGCGGCCTACTAAATTAGTAACCTTTACACAGGTTAGATTGAATGTTACCAATATCTTGATTTTATTTCAATTAAAAATCATGGGCAAATTTTAATGAATAATAGCAATAAGTTAGAAAATAAAACAAAAGTTCGATTGATACAAGTCATCGAAGAATATGAAGGACAAAGAATTGATAATTTTTTAGTAAATTATTTAAAAAATGTTCCTAAATCTCATATTTATAAATTACTTAGAAAAGGTGAAATTCGCGTAAATAAGCGACGAATTAAAGCATTTTATCGTCTTTTAGCAGAAGATGTTATCAAACTACCACCACTTTTTTTAGAAGAAAAGCAGCCATCAGCTCCTCCAAGTAAAAATACGGCAACCATGTTAAGTGAACGAATCCTATATGAGGATGACTATTTTTTGATCATAAATAAACCTTCTGGGCTTTCAGTTCATGCTGGCAGTACAGTAAGAATGGGGGTAATTGAAATTATTCGTTATCTTTATCCTAAGCTACCACATATAGAATTATGTCATCGACTCGATTCTGAAACATCTGGTTGTTTGATTTTGGCTAAAAAGCGACGTATTTTGCGTGAAGTTCATCAATTATTGCGAGAAGGCAAAGTCACTAAGCGTTATTGGGCACTCACTCAGGGGAAATGGAAAAAATCAGAATTACGCGTTGATTTACCTTTGCAAAAAGATTATCGAGAAGGCGGCAAGCATGTCGTTGAGGTGAATCTAAAGGGAAAAGCGTCGATTAGTGAATTTCATCCTATTAAAGTATTTAAACAGGCAACATTGGTTGAAGTGAAGTTATTAACCGGCCGCACCCACCAAATACGCGTACATGCAGCGCATTTAGAACATCCTATTGCCGGCGATGATAGATATGGAAATGTTGAATTTAATCGATTAGTCCATCAGTTAGGATTAAAACGTATGTTTTTACATGCACGATCGATTGATTTTACTTTACCTTCACTCGACCAACGTATTACAGTAGAAGCGCCGCTAGATTCTGAATTAACTACCTTTATAAAGAAGCATGAGCATGAAATTTAAACAAGATTTACTGGATGTCGAGCACGTTGAGAAACCTCCTCAACGTGGTATTTACTTACTTCCTAACTTACTCACAACAGCAGCATTATTCGCTGGCTTTTATTCCATTGTGGCGGCGATGAAAGGTTATTTTGAAACGGCTGCTATTGCTATTTTTGTTGGCATGATTGCGGATGGTTTGGATGGGCGCGTAGCAAGATTGACGAATACTCAAACAGCATTTGGTGCCCAATATGATAGCTTGTCAGACATGGTAGCATTTGGAATTGCGCCCGCACTCATTATTTATAGCTGGTCTCTTTCTTATTTGGGTAAGCTAGGATGGCTAGCTGTATTTTTATATGCAGCGGCAACTGCATTACGATTAGCCCGTTTCAATATTCAAGTGACCGATAAAACTTATTTTCAAGGGTTACCATGTCCTCCTGCGGCTGGATTAGTAGCAAGCATTATTTGGATGGGAGCAGGTTTTCAAATGGAAGGAAGCTTATTTGCTGTGCCTATCTCGGCGCTAATTATTGTCATAGCAGCGTTGATGGTGAGCACGATTCGCTACTATAGTTTTAAACATATCGACTTTAAAGGAAGAGTGCCTTTTATTACTGTGGTGGTTGCTGTTTTCATCATCGCTGCTGTTGCACTAGAGCCTCCAGCAATGTTATTCAGTGTGTTTCTACTTTATATTATCTCGGGCCCCATTATTACGCTTTGGCAAATACGCAAAATGCGTAAGCAGCGACATCATCATGAACATAAAATATAAAGCACCGTCATGGATTGTTCCTAGCATTCTGGTAAATTTGCAGCTAATCCACCCAATGAAGTTTCTTTGTAAATAGCCATCATATCCTTTCCAGTTTGTTTCATGGTGGCGATCACTTTATCGAGCGAGACATAATGCTGACCATCCCCCAATAGCGCTAAACGAGTTGCATTAACGGCTTTAACCGCTCCCATAGCATTTCGCTCGATACACGGAATTTGTACTAAACCATTAATAGGATCGCAGGTCATTCCCAGGTGATGTTCCATAGCAATTTCGGCAGCATTTTCGATTTGAGCTAGCGTTCCGCCTAGTACAGCGGTAAGGGCACCTGCTGCCATGGAGCAAGCAGCGCCAACTTCACCTTGGCATCCCACTTCCGCACCAGAAATGGATGCATTCATTTTATAAAGGATAGCAATGGCCCCTGCTGTTAATAGAAAATTAACAGCATCTTCTTGTTTGGCTTGAGGATAAAAAGTGAGGTAATAATGCAGTACGGCAGGTACCACGCCAGCAGCACCATTGGTAGGTGCTGTTACCACGCGACCACCGGCGGCATTTTCTTCATTCACGGCAATAGCATATAAGTTGAGCCATTCCATGCTATCAGTACGTTCATGAGAAGCTGGTTTGCCACGTGCCAATAATTTTTGATACAGTTCAGGGGCGCGTCGTTTTATATTTAAACCGCCAGGTAAAACACCTGTATTTTGGCAACCTTTATCAATACAAGCACGCATAACATTAGCAATATGGAGCAATTGTTGCTCTACACTAGCTTTTGATTGCATAGTCGATTCATTAGCCAACATGAGATCGCTTATAGTGAGGTGATTTTTTTCACATTGTTGTAATAAGGTTTGCGCAGAAGTAAATGGGTAGGGAAGAGGAGCGGTAGCGATTGTTGGTGGATGAGCAATTTGGATTTCGTTGACAATAAAGCCACCGCCGATGGAATAAAAAACTTCTGTCGATATGACATTGAGTTGTGCATTGTATGCTGTCAATCGCATACCATTTGTATGAAAAGGTAAGAGATCTTTATAATTAAAAATAAAATCAGTAGCATAGTTAAAAGAAATAGTGTGGCTATTTAGTAACCTGATGTGTTGATCTTCAATCATCGTCGTTGCGCGCGGTTTAATAGCATCAGGATCAACGGTGTCAGGTGCGTTGCCTTCCAATCCAAGTAAAATGGCATGATCTGTACCATGACCTTTTCCAGTAAAAGCTAAGGAACCAAACAGTTCTATTGTGATACGTTTTATTGAGGATAGATTTTTTTGTTGCTGTAATTGTGTGATAAATGTTTTGGCAGCCTTCATTGGTCCAACCGTATGCGAACTGGATGGGCCTATTCCAATTGAAAATAAGTTAAATATGCTAAGCATTCTCACATCCTATTTTTCTGAAGGTTGCCACTACCCAAAGGTGTTTTCGATGGGTGTTATCAGCGGGGGATTTTTATAAAAAATATCTATCAATATCAAGTGATTAGTGATAAAATTTCAACCAATTCTGGTCATTAATTTACAAATTGTATATGATATCAGCTACGACTACTACGAAAATGTTAATAAATAAACGTTTGTTAGCGATATTATTCTTAGGATTTTCCTCTGGATTACCGCTTGCTTTAACTGGCGCTACCTTGCAGGCTTGGTTTACGGAAGCTCACGTCAATTTATATACCATAGGGACACTCTCACTATTGGGATTGCCCTATACGTTGAAGTTTCTCTGGGCGCCTTTAATGGATTATGTGAATTTACCGTGGTTAGGGAAACGCAAAGGTTGGATATTGCTAATGCAATTGGGTTTGGTGATGACATTATTCTTGCTCGCTCATATGAATCCTGATAGGCAAGCCATGCAAATAGGCTGGATTGCTTTACTAATTGCATTTTTTTCTGCCTCACAAGATATTTCTGTGGATGCTTACCGGACTGATATTTTAACTAGTGATGAGCGTGGAATGGGTGCTGCCTATTATGTTTTTGCATATCGCATTGCCGTGTTAGTTTCTAGTGGTTTAGCCTTGATTTTAGCAGACTATTTTGGTTGGCCACTCACCTATAAATTGATGGCTTTGTTAGTTTTATTAGCAATGATCCCAACTTTTCTTGCTCCTCGCACACTAGAGCTTATGCCAATTGCTAGAAATTTTTCACAAACTATACTGGAATCTTTGCGTGATTTGTTCCAACGCGAACAAGTCGTGCTACTGTTCTTATTTATTATTTTTTATAAATTTGGTGATGCAATGGCCCTATCTTTAATGACCAACTTTCTTCTGCATGGGTTGGGTTTCTCATTAACTGAAGTGGGGCTTGCTTATAAATTTGTTAGTTTTTTTGCAACTATTTTAGGAGCGTTTATTGGTGGATTGCTTCTAATCCGATGGAGTATTTATCGGGCTTTATTGTTATTTGGTGTGGCACAAGCTTTTTCTAATCTAGCATTTGCTGTACTTGCCATCGTAGGAAAACAATTTTTCCTGATGGCTATCACTATTTTCATAGAGAATTTTTGTAGTGGTTTAAGTACGGCAGCATTTTTGGCTTTTCTTATGTCATTATGTAATCAACATTATACTGCTGGACAATATGCATTATTATCGGCATTAGCTTCATTAGGACGAGTATTTTTAGGACCGGTATCCAGTATGGTAGTAGAAAATGGCGGGTGGGTTCAATTGTATATCGCTTCATTTCTATTGAGTTTTCCAAGTTTGATTATGCTGATTTTTCTAAAAGAACGGGTATTATCCTATGCGCGCGCAGCATAAAACATTTCTAGCTACTTTTATGCTGTTAGCCAGCTTATTATTTTTTTTCAATAACAACGTGGCGTGGGCATCTGTGCAATCATCAGATTCATCTATCACCATTGATCGCATTCAGGTGGTGAATCAACAAATCAAATTATTAAAAAATAGATTGGTACAGGCGGAGCAAGAATTTCAAGAATTACAAAAAGAGCATGATAAGCAAATTTCACAAATTACCATTGAAAAGGTAAGTAAGAATCTATTGGATAAGGCTAATTTGGATATTTCAGTATCGAAGTCTAATCTCGATAGCATCAATATTGAATTGACGGATTCTCAACAATCGATTAACTGGTTAGAAAAAAATATTCAAGAAATCGAAAATCAATTAAATGTTTTGAATATGTTTAGTGTGAAAATCGTTAGTGAGGGTATTGCTAATTCACAAGAGTTACGGGCCGATTCAATTTATCAACAAAAGTTTTTGCGATTTGAAAAAATCAGAGCGGGCTATTTGTTAAATTTACAAAAAACCGCTGATCGTATTTTGCAATTAAAAAAAGATCGATATAATTATATTAATACTTTGCTAAAGTCACACAATATGCGGCTCGTCAAACAGCAGCGTATGAAAGATGAGCTGATGTATCAGGAATTGCAAAATCAATGGCTGCATCAAGTGAATTCTCTCTCAAGCTTGCTTGCTAAAATTGATCCTTCACAATCTAAAGAAAGTAAAAATTCATATGCCGAGCTTGAGCGTGGAATTTTCCATGCAAACGAAAGCGCAAGTTATGCTTATATCCAATCGCTCATTGCGCGGTACAAGGACCAGCTTCAGCAGATGAAGTTGACGGTTTTGAAAAGCAATTCGATTAGCTTGCTGAATGAAGTTGGCGATCAGGTACAAGCGTTAACAAAACAAATTAATCGACTGAATGAAGTTATAAATTCTCATGTTAAATTATTAAATAAGCACATTAATTATTTGTCACAAAAGAAAATAATCAATCAGCAAATGCAAAGTTATTTGCAAAAATTAGCTATTTTAAATAATCATTATCAATCCTCGATCACTCAATTAACTGAATTACGCGAAGATACTTTTTCGTTTAGAGTTAATTTAGATAAAGCCTTGCAAACTGAATTATCATCTCGCCAAGGATTACCGGCTTTTGAATTAAAGACACTATTAGACATAGGTAAGGAATTATTACTACTTCCAGCATTAGCGTTTCAAGTTGTTATTAGTCTTTCATCAACCTTAATGAAATCCTTTCAAAACACGTCGGCTCTAGTATGGGGTGTTTTTGCTGTTATTCAAACTATTTTATTGTTTTCATTTTTCTTTGTTTATCGATTGTTATTAGGATTGTTAGCGCGACCATCACCTTGGCGTGAGAACATCAACTCGAAATGGTTGAGTTTGCAATGGCTGAAACGTAATTTCGTTGATTTAGCGATTATTGGCAATATTATTGGCGTTATGTTTTTCTTTAAAGTACCACTTAAAAATTATATTTTTGTATCCTACCTGTCTTTGGTTTGGATTATATTTAAAAGTATTTTAACGGTTGCTCGTATTTGCTTGGTGGAAACAACTCATCATACGGCTGGTCATGATGTTAAATTATATCAGCGTTTGCGATGGATTGTTATCGTTGGTGGTATCATCATTGCTTTAACCGTGTTCGTCCATCAATTACCTTTAATTTATGAGCTGAAAACAATTTGTAGCCAACTTTTTTTATTATTTCTTTTGGTTGTCGCTTTGTTTTTATTGCGCTCCTGGGATGTGGTTCCTAATCTTGTATTGATGAATATGGAGTCGAATCATCCCTATTTACAAAAAAGTATTCGTTTGATTGGTATTTTAATTCCATTATTGATATTGGGAAATTCAATCATTGGCTTAATTGGGTATATGAATTTGGTCATGACCATTGCTTGGTACGAAGGCGTTTTTCTTATCATGCTAATTGCTTATTTGATTTTACGCGGATTATTAACAGATGGTATGGAACAGCTTTCGCATCTGATGATTCAGTATGTTGAAAATGGCTGGTTGTGGACGGAAGCTTTTTTGAAACCTCTCGATAAAATTTTGCGAGTGATATTATTCTTAGCATCTTGGGCGATGCTTTTTGTTCTGTATGGTTGGGATAAACAATCACCCATTGTGGTATGGCTTAATTGGCTGATTCATTACCAACTAGTTAGCATATTAAATACCACCATTACTCCGCTTAGTATCATCGAGTTATTTATATTAATTTCCGTTTTTTATTGGTCAGCAAAATGGATTCGTGAATTTGTTTATCGCTCACTTTCATCACATACAAAGGATATGGGCATACGCACTAGTCTTTCAATTTTAAGCCAATATAGCGTCGTTTTTATAGGTGTATTTGTTTGCTTACGCGTGCTGGGAATTAATCAGCAGGCATTAGGCTTGATTGCTGGTGGTTTAGCATTTGGTGTCGGTTTGGGATTGAGAGATTTAGCTAATAATTTTGCCTGCGGTTTTTTAATTTTATTGGAAAGACCATTGAGGGTAGGCGATATCGTTAGTATTAATATGATTGAAGGCGAGGTTACCCATATTGGTAGTCGTGCGATTACGGTGAGAACTTGGGATCACATGGAGTTGGTTGTTCCTAACGTAGAAATATTTAATAAATCTTTCACTAACTGGACAGCTAGAGATAATATCGTGCGGACTGTCGTACCTATTAAAATCAGCCGTTTTGATAATCCGCATGAAGTTAAGGTTATTATTCATACGGTTTTATCATCACATAAAAATGTACTAACAGAACCGATGCCGGAAGTATTTTTAAAAGAAATTAATGATACTGTGATGGAATTCGAATTGCGCTATTTTGTTAATATTCGACAAGTACCTTCTAGAATCAGTGTGATGTCAGTTGTGCTGATGGGTATTTGGGATGCATTTGAAAAACACGGTATCAAACCGCCTTATCCACAACATGAAATTTTATTGAAAAATGAATTACCGGCATTAGGATTTCAGAGAATAGAGCCCGGAGTAAAAAATATACTATAGATTACTATCGCACTAAAAAACAGTGCTCAGGACAATCACGTATTTTGTTACAAAAATTATTTAAATTAATATTCGTTGAAATTGAATAATATTCGCTTGCATGGAATCATTGTTAGTAGCGATATCGATCACCCCATCGCCACCAATTGAAGCTGCCAGGCTTTTCATCATATTTTCTAAGGCGATATCTTGTCGTTTTAGACCTAATAAATTATATCGTGATATTTTAGCAATCCCAATAACACGATAAGCTGTATGCGGTGTTTTATCACCGGCATATAGTGCGACTTGTTGAGGATTTTTTGCCGGGTAGGTATCTCTAGTCGTATGAACAATGCTTTGTCGATTAATAAAATTTGACGCAACTTGTGTGGGAGTTTTTCCTGTGGAGCAGCTCATTAACAAAGTAGTGATGCTGATCGCTGTTACTAGATGGTACATTTTTTTCATTGTAATAGTCCTTTAAATGGTTTTTCTCAATTGGAATTATCCTATTCGATTGATGGCAAGAAGACAAGACAAACTCGGTGTTATCGCGGATTAACAGTAAAGAGATTTTCTACGCAACTTTTGATTAAAATATTCACAAATTTATCAATTTAAGATAAAATACTATTCCATTGTATCTTCTTATTAAATTCCAAAATTCGAAATGTATAGGCTTCAAAATATTGAAAAATGGTTGCTTTATCGTAGTCAATATTGGTTCAATCAGAAAATTGTGCGCGAGCACTTGCTAAAGCGTTTGCAGTAGATTTCAATTGCTGAATCCAGGATAATGTCGCTTCTTGTTAATCTTATCTACGAGGCTGCTAATGGCTGATATTTTTGAGATCGTACGTCGCACTTTATTAGATCCAGGTGGTTTAACTGATCAACAATTGCAAAATGTGCTACACCACTTAGCTGGTCGGCAAATTGACTATGCAGATTTATATTTCCAATCCACTTACTCAGAATCATGGGTATTAGAAGATAGCATCATCAAAGGCGGTAGTTTTGATATCGACCGTGGTGTTGGAGTAAGAGCCATGAGTGGGGAAAAAACAGGCTTTGCTTATGCGGATGATATTGTGATGCCTGCGCTGGAACAAGCAGCAAAAGCAGCAAGAAGTATCGCTCAACAAGGACAAGAACAATCGGTTCAGGCTTGGCACAAACTTCCAGGACATAAACTTTATCTACCTCTCAATCCCCTGCATTCGCTTACTGAGCAAGAGAAAGTTTCACTATTGCAACGAGTCGATCAATATATTCGTCAAAAAGATGCGCGTATTGTCCAAGTTAATATCAGTTTAGCAGGTGAATATGAAAGTATTTTAGTAATGGGTATGGATGGCCATGTTGCAGCAGATATACGTCCGCTAGTGCGTTTTAATATTAGTTTGATTGTTGATCATAATGGACGACGAGAATCCGGTTATGCTGGCGGTGGTGGACGGTTTGATTATCAACATTTTATCGCGGATCAATTGGCTTTCCAATATGCTGATGAAGCCTTACGTCAGGCATTGGTTAATTTGGACTCAATAGAAGCGCCCGCTGGTCCGATGCAAGTGGTGCTCGGCCCAGGATGGCCAGGTGTATTATTGCATGAAGCAGTAGGACACGGTTTAGAAGGAGATTTTAATCGTAAAGGAATTTCTGCTTACAGTGGTTACCTTGGCCAGCGTGTTGCAAGTGAATTATGCACAATAGTTGATAATGGCACCTTGCCTAATCGGCGCGGTTCTTTGAATGTGGATGATGAAGGGATACCAACACAAAATAATATTCTGATTGAAAATGGTATTCTCAAGAATTACATGATGGATAAACGTAATGCACGCTTAATGGGTACACAATCAACTGGCAATGGTAGACGAGAATCCTATGCACATTTACCTATGCCGCGCATGACAAACACTTATATGCTACCTGGTCAATCCACTCCGGATGAAATTATTTCCTCTGTAAAAAAAGGGTTGTATGCCGTGAATTTCGGTGGAGGTCAGGTTGATATTACTTCTGGTAAATTTGTATTTTCAGCAAGCGAAGCTTATCTAATCGAAAATGGAAAAATTGGTCCGGCTGTCAAAGGCGCAACGATTATTGGCAATGGACCTGAGGCGTTAACGAAAGTATCCATGGTCGGAAATGATTTACAGTTAGATACGGGAGTGGGTGTGTGTGGTAAAGATGGACAAAGCGTACCGGTTGGCGTCGGGCAACCCACGCTGCGTGTCGATGAATTAGTTGTAGGTGGAACGAAATCATGAAAGTAATTGATAAAATTTCTTTTGATACAAATAAATTACAGCAAGTTGCTCAAGATATATTGAATGAAGCTGCGCGATTAGGTGCAAATCAAGCCGAAGTTGGAATAGGCACCAATAAAGGCTTTTCGGTAAGTGTGCGCGGTGGAAGCGTAGAAACAGTAGAATATCATCAAGATAAAGCAGTTGAAGTGACCGTATTTTTTGGAAAACGTACAGGCTCTGCTAGTTTTTCTGATCTCACACCTGATGCTATTCGTGCTGCAGTAGAAGCAGCATGTCACATTGCAAAATTTACGGATGAAGATCCCGCTGCGGGATTAGCGGATCAATCGGAATTAGCTTTTCAATATCCACAATTAGATATGCTATATCCATGGAGAATTTCAGTTGAAGATGCAATTAAATTAGCTTGTCAATGTGAGCAAGAAGCGCTTGCTTATGATAAACGTATTATGAGTGCCGAAGATATTCGCATCACAACAGCAGAAGCTTTTGGCTTGCATGCAAATAGTTTGGGATTTATGGGCTGCTTTCCTTATACTCGACATGAAATCAGTTGCGTATTAGTTGCTAAAGAGCGTGATGAGATGCAGCGTGATTATAGTTATACAACGGCATGTGATCCCGATATGCTAGAATCAGTATCCATCATTGCCAAAGAAGCAGCGGATAAAGTGGTAAATCGTTTAGGCGCCAGACGAATACCGACCATGAAAACACCGGTTATCTATATTGCAGAAGAAGCGCGTGGATTATTAGGTCATTTTGCTGCTGCCATACAAGGCGGAAGTTTATATCGTAAGGCATCTTTTTTGTTGGATCATCTAAATAAAAAAATTTTTCCGGAATTTATTTTCATTCAAGAATTTCCACATTTACCGCGCGCATTGGGAAGTGCACCATTTGATGATGATGGTGTGGTTACTCAAGCAAATATTTTTGTTGAAGATGGCAGACTGCAGAACTATTCTTTAGGTATTTATTCTGCTCGCAAATTGGGAATGAAAACGACTGGTAATGCTGGTGGTACTCACAATTTAACTATTCGCCCTGGTGATAAAGATTTAAAAGCGTTAATGAAAAAAATGGATAAAGGATTGCTGATTACTGAGATGATGGGGCAGGGAGCTAACTTAGTCACGGGCGATTATTCACGTGGTGTCGCTGGTTTTTGGGTTGAGCAAGGTGACATTCAATATCCAGTACATGAAATTACTGTTGCAAATAAATTGCAAAACATGTACCAACAAATTCTTGATGTGGGCAATGATGTCGATACTCGTGGAAATATTCGTACGGGCTCAATCTTGCTTGAAGAAATGATGGTAGCAGGAGAATAGGTTGCAATCATGTCATCAATTAAAAATGATTTATCACTGGCTTATCATATTTTAGCGCACTTAAAGCTTGATGATCATACTTACACGCATTTATCAGCACGTGATCAAAAAAATAAAAATGCATTTTATATTAATTCATTTGGCTTAAGATTTGCAGAAATTGAACCTGAAAATTTGATGAAAGTTTCACTTGAAGGAAAGGTATTAGAAGGAAATGAATACCAATATAATAAGACTGGTTATATTCTGCATGGCTCCATTTATCAGACACGTCTTGATATCCAAGCTATTTTTCATTTGCACACTCCCGAAAGTCTTGCAGTATCGAGTTTAGAAGTAGGATTATTGCCTATTAGTCAGTGGGCATTACATTTTTATAATCGAGTTAATTACCATGATTATGATTCCTTAGCACTTGATGAGTATCAGGGGCAGCGATTAGTCGATGATCTAGGCTCGCATTTTGTGTTAATGCTTAGAAATCATGGATTGATTGCTTGTGGACGGACCATTCAAGAAGCTATGTTTTATACTTATCATCTACAAAAAGCTTGTGAGACGCAATGCTTGCTTCTTGCAATGGGTAAACAATATATTACTCCTTCTAAAGAAATATGTGAAAAAGCAGTTCAAGAATTATTATCATTCGAAAAAAAATTAGGCGAGCGAGATTGGCAAGCATGGAAGCGGTTCATACCTCGTCTATGAGGTTGGTAGTACCATTTTTAGTGCAGTTTATTGAATTTTGCATCCGGGTGTTGGTGTGTTATTAATATCATTTCTTTCGATAAATTCATGATATCAGTCATGAGATCATGTTTTTTTGTGTACTTTGATTTAAAAAATATTATTTCATCCGGATTATTTTTTTGGATCAGACTTTTTAATCGAAATTTTTCTAATTCACTTTCGAAAATTTTGATAATCTCATTTAGATTAGTATCGTTCTTTAGGTAATTTTTTATAAGTAAGAGAATAGAATTTGCAAGTTTTAAAGAGCTAAAATCATTTATTTTTGGTATTACATCTATAAATTGACTTCCAGGCTCTATATTTATATTTTCCAGCTCAATAGAAAATAGTTCGGTTAACTTTAAATAAATCTGTACTAAAGAAGGAGTAAAGAATACATATAAGTTTTGCTCACGTAATTGCTCCAATATTTTTTGGATGTCTGATAGATGATTATTTGAGAAGGAGCCATTTACCAGAAGATAATTTAGCTTATCGTAAAAGTTATAATTTTTAATAATGAATTGAGCAATTTGCGGCCACTGTTCTGACATTGTAATCAAATCCAGTTTGGCATAACTTTCAATCAATGATTCATCCTTAGCCTCGTTAAATTCTAAAAATTTATTACGATCAAAAAAAAGATGGAAACTTTCAGTTAATCTTATCGGTAGCGAAAGTCTATCAACAATGCTTTTGATGGCATACAATGTACCTTGCTTATCACTCATATTCGTTGAATGATAAAATGGCAGTGTTAAGGGAATGGCAAGCTCTAATGAATTATCACCTGAAACACCAGCAAACAGTGCTGTTTGATATAAAGCTTTGTAAGAAACATTACTTAAACTGAAATTTACAAAAATATAAATATTTTTATCCGCATCCTTGTTCAAGGTAACATTTATCGAATTATTATTTTTGTCAATTAGATAAATAGTGTTAACGTGAATATGCTGAAGCAATTTTATATTTTTCTTGCATTTGCTAATTAGTGAAGCCAATTCAGTTAAAATATTGTCATGTTGGCCAGTAGAAAAGCAAATAGCAATAGGCTTATTTAATTTTTTATTGACTGCTAATAGCATTAAGAAACCCACAAATAGCTGCAATTGAGCAAAATAGGCAGGAAGTAAATGAATATTTCCTGGCGCTTCATCAATTGAATTTATTTTCATTGTCGTCATAAGCGTTTCACAAAACTCCTTGTCATTTTCCTGTATCTTTTTTAGTAAATCACTCGCGGATTCGTTTGATTTTTTTTCAAGCTTTATGCCGTATGGGAATGAATGGTTATCTTGCCGTAGCCCCATTGAAGTCGAAATAATTTTATTTTCTGAATAATTTTTTAAACTTACTTTATAAGGAGAAGTTGACTGTTCGTGTTCTCCAATGAATTTTACAATAGCATCTGAATTAATATATTTTAAAAAAGGATCAAATGGGTGTAAAATACGGAAAGATATAAAAATAATTTGATCCGCTGTCGAAAATAATTTTGATAGGTGAGCATGCTCAATAAGAAATAACTCTTCATCGCCATAAAAATTTTCAAATGGTTGGATGCTACTTTCTAGTTTTTCTTTAACTTTATTAAGATGAGATTTTTTAGCATATACAATTGGAATGAAATCATAAAAATCTGATAATTTATTTTCTTTAAAATATTTATAAATTCCGATTAAATGCTGTACATCTCCGATACCATCGCTATTGACATGTACACATAGCAAAATCCTTTGTCTGGCTTGTGTTCGTGGATTTGATAGGTGATTATTTTTTGAACTTATATAATCATGTAGCCGCATTAATTCTTCTACCATTGGCAATATATATTGTTGAACAATATTTTCAGCAACATGATAACTGGATGATTGTTTATAATGAAAATTGATTATTGGATCATCATATCCATTTAATGATTGAAAAACTGAATGTAGTGTTTCAGGAAAGTTATTAAGAAAAAGCATCGCATCTTTTTGTTGTAAGGGATGATATTTTTCAATAAAAGCAAATAATGCCATGACGAGATGCTTCGTTCTAGCTGAAAAATCAAGGTATGAAAATTCATTACTGATGGAAGTGTTTTTATTTTCTAAAATAAGCGGATGCATTGCTAAGGACCGATAGCAATCATCCGCATAAGTTCTAATTAATCTATAAATATCTATTTCTGTTAACATTTGTCTATTTTATTACTCATCTGGAAAGATAGCTTTATTATAGATGGTAGTATGGATTTAACGACTAAAATTTAATTAAAAACTTGTCGTTTAAGATTAAAATACTCATATTTTTCATGTATATAATTTTATGTAAAAAAGAGCCAGCAAGAGTTCACCAATCGAATGAGTCGGTGGTCGAATTGTTACGATTATCTGTATAAATAGTGCGTTCAGCTTGATTAGCGGCATTGCTACAAATATAGAGAATATTCGTCATTTTATCACCATAAACGATAGGGGTAACCATACAGCTTTTAAAAACATCACGAATAGTATTATCAATTCGCTTAGAATAAGGATCTGATAATGTCGGTTTGGCAATCATATTGAAGATAGCTGTTCCTTGAGGGAGAAGTTTATTTTGGATAGCTTGTATATATTCTTTGGTGAGAAGATGATTGGGAATAGTTTTAGTATTGCTATACACATCGACAACAATTGCTTGATATTGTTTTTTAGTAAATAATAAGTAATGTCTAGCATCGTCAGCAATGAATTCACTATTTAAGCGCGGAATGAATTTTGGTACAACGATATCTTTAATATTAAGATCAATATCTACGTAAGTTATATGATTTTGATAATTATCTTTTGCTGAAAGTGTAAAACCACCTGCACCTAAAACCAAAATATTGGTACCACGAAGTTTCAGTTCATCAAATAAAATCTTTTTTATCATCTCAATATAAGGAAATCCTTGCTGGCTATCGTTAATTGATGAACTGAAGGAATTATTAATTTGTAAAATTTTCTCTTTATATTTAAGATTTGAATTATGTTCATCTAAAATTTGATAATTCGCATAATTATTGGTTAATATAAATAAATTATTTTCCATGCTAACGTTCATAACGTAGACAAATCCCGTGGCGATAATAGCTAGGATAGATTGAAAGATTATTTTAGAGGAATCAGTTACTAAAAAGGTTAATAAAATTATCAACAAAAAATTAACAAAAACTGTCCATGCTACTCCAAGATAGTGCATGAATAATAATGTCGTTAATACGGCGCCTAAAAAGGAGCCAAGCGTACTTAAACTTAATGTATCTCCTCCTATCATACCGACGGATCGATTTTGTTTAGCCATATTCATGGTAATTGGAACAGTTTGTCCAAGCAGATAAATCAGTGGTGCAAGAATTAATAATAAATATGCGATGAGAGGATAGATAATGTGAAAGCCCATTATTTTTTGTATACTATCAAAAAATAATGAAATAAATTGATAAGATAAACCTATCCCTAGCCAGCACGCAGCAAGAATAAAATTAATATATAAAGATTTTCTGAAATTTTTCTGAATTTTTCCACCTGCATGATAGCCTAAAGCCAAAAATAATAAAAAAATTCCAATGATGAGGCTGGTGACAATAATACTACCTCCAGCAACTGGTAGTAGTTGGCGGATAGTTAAGATTTCAATAGCAATTGATACCAATCCTTCAATAAAAATAATGAAAGGTAAAATATAATAATTTATGCAGCTTGAATTGGGCTGTGTTTCCATTTAATCATCTTAAATAGATATGTTAGGCAAAACAAGTCGATTATTTTATGATTTACGTGAGATTAAGGTGGCGGATGCTTGATCGGTTGGCATAATAATTAGCTCACTAATATTGACATGCGGCGGCCGTGTCGCACAATAAAACACTGCATCAGCAATATCATTAGCTGAGAGAGCTTCAATGCCTTGATAAACAGTCTCAGCGCGCTTACTGTCTCCTTTAAATCTTACCAAGCTAAAATTAGTTTCAACGGCTCCAGGATCAACGCTACTGACACGAATCTTCGTACCAAGCAAATCCATTCGCAAACCCTCAGATAAAGCTTTAACAGCGTATTTGCTTGCACAATAAACTGCACCATTAGGATAAACCTGATGGCCCGCGATAGATCCAATGTTAATAATATGTCCAGAATTTTTTACTATCATTTGTGGTAAAGTTTCTCTAGTGACATACAATAATCCTTTGACATTCGTATTGATCATCGCTTCCCAATCGTTGATATCACCATTTTGAATGGGATCGAATCCAGCAGCTAAACCAGCATTGTTTACTAAAATATCGATGTCTTTCCATGCTTGGGGTAGAGATGAAAAAATACTTTTTACTTCATCATGATTACTAACATCTAATTGAAATGGATAAATTTCGATGCCGTAAGCATTTTGTAATTGCACAGTCATTGATTGCAGAATATCTAAGCGACGAGCACACAATAATAACTTAGCATTCGCTTGCGCAAAATACTTTGCACAAGCAGCGCCAATGCCACTCGACGCACCCGTAATAAAAACAGTTTTATTTTTGAATGTCATGAGTCCATTATCAACTAATTAATATTACGAGTCTACGGCCTCATGGTAGTTGGTTTGATATTTTCTTCCACTTGTTCCGGATTGCATAATTCCATTGGATGTTTATCCATATATTGACAAAATTGTAAAAAATTTCGTAGATGGTTGTCATCTGTTGATTTTTCTTGATCCAATGTAACAGCCAGTGGTTCTTCAGCTTTAGGTGGTTCAGTAATTATGTTGTTAGCTGATTGTTTAATAGATTGATCTGTATCAGCAACTGAAGAAGAGAATTGAAAATCATCATCGATAAACATGACAAGTAATAGATGATTGTCCAACTGCTGGATCAATTCATTTTTGGTCTCATAATCATTTATATAATATTCTTTAACTAACGAATATAATTGATTATGCGTAATGTATTGCCTGATTTTATTCAGGAAATTATAACTTTTTTCATGCTTTTCAGCTATTAAGATAACAGCTAATTGATGCCATATTTTCACAATCTCGAAATGTAAAGGAATAATTTTACTGATGTATTCACTGTTTGATATGATACGTTCACCTAATAACTTGAGAAGTTTGATGTAGAACTCTGCGGCTTGCTCCACATAATTTATTCGCTTTTCTAACGATTCTTCCTGATTATTACCTTTATTAACATATTGTTCTGCCAATATAGGATAAAGACGAGTCAGAACACGATGTAGGGGAGGAATTTTTACATTATGCTCCGTTTCATTTTGAGTATAAAAATCAATAGCGGATTCCGCAGCATGTAGTGCATCAATTAATGATACATTCTTAGCCAGCTCTTTGTGATGATTTAGAAAAAAATCATCTACTCGTTTTACAAAGTAACAATGATAATCTGCTTCTTGTCTGGGTGATTCTAGACGAATCAATATCTCTTGACAGCGATCTATGTCGCTTTGTTTAACGATAGTTTTTTCTTTTATTGCCAAATATTGTTGTTTAAGTTGTTCAAATTTTTCACGAGCATATTTTAAATAAATTGCTTGATCAGATAGTTGACAGGCCAATATACCTAAATCGCATTGTAATAGCTTTTCTTTAGTTAGATCATTAGGTAAAGAGGAAGAAGAATTAATCAGTGTACGAAGAGTATTAAAATTCATATGGGCTTGTTTAAAAGCTTTTGTCTGATAGTTAGAAATCGCTGCAGAAAAGAATTTGTCTCGGCTTAATGCAAACATATATACCCCGATAATTTTATTATGTTAAACTTGGATTCGTTAAAACTTTTTCGCCAGTATAACCAAAAAACAAACTGGGTACTAGTTTGTTCAAAAAATGTAATGTGTATTTTAAGAGCAGAAATGGCGATATTTAAACCAAAGCCAGTTGTAGATACCCCTGAAATGTTAACGGAATCTAAATATGGCATGATGTGATTTAACTTTCAAAAAAATCAAAATTGATGGGAAATATTGATGCAATCTATTTTAAGAAATTTTATTTACGGCATACTTAAATCTCATGTTTCTTCAAACCATATGTCTAATCAAGATGTGGGTACACACTTTGAATCACTATATCAGAAAGTAATTACTTTATTTGTTAGTGCTATGCATCCAGATAAAGAGAACGTAGTCGATAATCAGTACTTACTACCATTTGTTAAAAGAATAAATAAAGAATTGAGATTAGAAGAAAATGATGAATGTCTGATGAATGAAATGAATAAGTTTCGTCATGAATTTTTGAAACAAACAGACAAATCAGTTTCACGTATTAATATAATGGATTATCTATCAGAAAATCTCTCTTCTCTCTTCGATGAGTTATGTATCTTGTTTAAAATAAAAATATTAAATTTCGCTCAAATTAAAAAGACTTTTTTAGAAGAACAATATCCTTCTCACGAACGTATTATTCGAGGTGCGCGTCGAGGAAATATTGCTATGGTTGAGTCTGCACTATTAGATGGCGCTGATATAAATGCATTGTCAACGCAGCGCGAAGGAGTGCAATATGATGATGAATTAAGATTTGATGAATTTCCTTTGCAAATTGCATCAGGAAATGGTGATTATAGTATGGTGCAATTTTTGTTAAAGCAGGGCGCCAACCCTACTATGGCTAGTCATCGTGGAAACTTCACAGCTTTACATGCCGCTAAAGGAAACAAAGCTATTGTGGAGTTACTTATTGAGTATGGTGCAAATATTAATGCTGTATTTTTAAAGCATGAAACTCCATTATATTTTGCTTTAAGAATATTAAAAGACGAAAGAGGCGCATCCTCTAAAAAACAACTGATAGATATAGCGCTTTATTATATAAATAGAGGCGCCAACTTGGATGATAGCAAGGTATCTTATGAAGATTATGAAAATAGCTTGATGGAGGTGGCTGTAAGGACAGGTGAAATCCAAATTCTAGAAGCTATTACGCAGAAGGGAATAGATTTTGTGGCTTGGCGAGGTAGGAAGAATACAACTTTGCTTCATCATGCCATATATAGTCATCATCCTAAGCTAATTGTTTACCTATTAGACTTGGGTATCGATATCCATGCTATAGATACTAATGGTTTGACAGCGCTTGATTGGTGCCCGAACCATGAAATGAACGATCCGAATATGGATAGTATCAAAGCTATATTTTTAGATCGATTAAAAATAATAAAAGATGCTAGGCTTCAATTTATTCAGGCAAGTCAAGCTTTGGTGGCTTATGATCATGAACATTCTACTGAAATAGTTCCCTACCAATGGGTAAAAAATGATTATGAATTTATTTGGCATGTTATGCAGGATAAAGTTACACCTATTGAAGAGTATGCTAAAGAAAGAGGGGCTTACTTCATTAAAGTTAGGCTGGATAGAGAAAGATTAAATTTTTTTATTTCCAACTGTAGTAGTGAATATCGAGTAGCAATAGGCGACAAAAAATACGATGTTTGTGGAAATTTTTGGTTTTATTTGCTTGAAGGATATCATCCTAAAAAAGAAGACAACATGCGTGGTTATGGTGATCCTGGGTTTTTTTATGCCAGAACAGAAGATTATTATCACATTAAAAATCCTAATGCTGGTTGGCCTATAAAATATGAAGATGGCACCGTGGTGTCGCGTAGCGATTTTTTTGCTAAAGCTGCAGTTTTATTTCCTGAGACTCTTCAATTTTATTTGGTTGAAGAAAATAGCGATAAATCTGATTGTAGCTCTGAAAAGCTAAATGCTCAAAGACATTTACAAATACGTGAAATTTATATCCATTTATTAGAAACTGAACATCCAGAATTATCTCGTGAACAAGTAGAGCTCCAATTTCAGCATAAAATATTGAGTCTTCCTAAAGTGCTTGTAAAAGTAAAAGGACATATTAAATCAAATTATACTCACCATTTATTTGAAAGTTCTTATGATAAATGTAAGAAAAAATTAGGTGATGGAGTTGATCGTTTTCAAATTTTGGAGCAAATAAAATTAGATTATCCTCATTATAATCATCTTGCTTCGGTATATTCATTTGTCGAAACCAAAGATAAAGCCAATGGGTTAGTGTATGTGTCCAATATAATGAAGAAATTTAATTTCTATGGGCGTTGGTTTAAGCAAGGAGAAGCTGAAGAAGCTTATTTAGTGATGATCAATGCTGCTCGTGAAAAAAATAATCAACCCTTGCTGAAATTAGAGGATATTCATGCTGGGATGAAAGTTGTGCTTGACCTTGTTACTCAAGAAGCGCAATTGCTCATTAGTGATTATGAGCAATTATTAAAACCATATTTGGAAACAGATATTCATTTCGATGAAGAAAAATATAATCAATTTTTAAAAGAAAAATTACCTGTTCGTAATCCCTATAAAGGTCAAGCTAATAATAAAAACAAATCATATATCGAAAATCATATTGACATTTATGAAACAAAAAAACCATTTATATTAGGGATGAACTTTTTTTCTGATCCATTGGGATATTCAACGCTATCCAGTGAAATTTCTGATATTACGAAAAAGTTGAAATTGGTATGATTTTTCTTGTAGATGAAAACAATGATATAATGACAATATGAAATTTAAGTATAAAAACCAGCTCTTTTTTAATATTTTTAAAGCAGTCGCAGGTTGGGGGAGTGCATTACTCTTCACCAAATTTATTATTGAACAATCGTTCAATTGCAGCGAGGGCATGTGCTTCATCGCTACCATTGATAATCACTTCAAGCACATTATCTTTTTGTGCGCCTAAAGTAATAACGCCCATAATACTTTTACAATCAACCATTCGATCGCGATAAACGAGTTCCACACGGCTTTCATATTTTTTTGCAACATCCACTAACTTGGCAGCTGCACGCGTATGCAAACCAAGTTTATTTTGAATCGTCATTGCTTGTCTAATCATAAATTAAATTCTTCACCTAAATAAACTGTTCGAACTTCTTGATTGGCCAAAATTTCTTTTGGGTTTCCTTCACAAATAATTTTACCTTCATTCACTATGTAAGCGCGTTCACAAATATTTAAAGTATCGCGAACATTATGATCCGTAATGAGAATACCTATACCTCGTGAATGAAGATGGTGAATGATGCGCTTAACATCTAATACTGAAATAGGATCAATGCCAGCGAATGGTTCATCTAATAAAATAAATTTTGGATCTGTAGCGAGAGTTCTAGCAATTTCAGCGCGACGTCTTTCGCCACCAGATAAACTAATGCCTAAGGTATTGCGTATATGTGTAATACGAAAATCCTCTAATAATTGTTCTAGTCGCATTTTCCGTTCAGATTTTGTTAAATCGTGTTGCAATTCCAGAATAGCCATAATATTTTGTGCAACAGTTAATTTACGAAAAATAGAAGCTTCCTGAGGTAAATAACTAATACCAAAATGAGCGCGATCATGTACGGCAAGTCGAGTCAATTCTTGGGTATCTAAGCTAATACTTCCTCCATCACATGAAATAAGTCCAACTATCATATAAAAAGATGTCGTTTTGCCAGCTCCATTTGGCCCAAGCAAGCCAACAATTTCACCGCTTTTAACTTGCAAGGATACATCTTTCACAACATCATGTGATTTATAGCGTTTTTTTAGATGTTCTACCTTTAATGTTTTTGACATAGTCATTTACTTGGATTATAAACTAAAACCGCACGACCATTTTTAGCAGCCGGTACAATTATCGTTTGATTATTCTTATTATAAAGAATTAATTCGCCGTGAAAACTATTTTCACCTTGCGTTAGTATAACATTTTGCTCAAGTACAATATTGGTTTCGATAGGATAAAACTTAATAACTTTTGCTTTCGCATGAATTTCAGGTTCATTTAGCTTAGGTAATGTCCAATAATGTGCAAGTTGTTTTATCCCATAAGCGATCGCTTCTTGCATCTTGTGCTGCGGATTATCTTTGGTGACAACTTTATCAGCAGTAATGTGAGTTGTTCCTTGATCAATTTTGACATTACCTTCAAATAAATTCACGCCTGATTTGTAATTATAAATACTTGAATCAGCAACAATGTGAACAACTGCTTGACGATCTGCGCCAAGCGCAAATACCGGTAGAGAAAAAACAAACAGTAATAAGCAGCTTCCTATTTGCAATAAAATATTACCATTAAAAACTTGGAACATATTCGCCTCGTGCTTGTGAAAGCAATTTAATATCTCCACTATTCATGTCAGCTAGCATGCCCGTTGCTTTGATAAAAGTATTAGGTTGCGCAAGCGTAATAGGATCATTTGTTTCAGCAGTTTGTTTATTTGGATAGACGGTTAATGTCGCCGTTCGAATGACAGTTGATGGATCTGTTGCGGTAATAGCGTGGCGAATGACAACATTTCCCCAAAAATCAATCTGGTTGATGCCACCGCTTGCTTTTGCAAATTTTGAAGTGATATGCCAAGGTTGCGGGGATTGACGAAATAAAGTCAATTCGGGTGATATCAAATCCGTTGTGTCATTTTCAATATAGTGCATGAGTTTGGTGGTAACGATTTTCAATTTTGGTTTGCCTTGTTTATTCATCATGGTTGCAACAACATTTTCCATCACTGTATCTGGTTGTGGCGTCTCTTGCTTCGAAATAGATGGTTTAGCTTGATATGCTAAAGTAATCCATGCGGCAAGTAGTACCATTAGAATAGTGATTGAACTAATAATAGTGTTTTTATAAGTCATAAGGTTTTAACACATTTTGATATAGTTCTTTTGCTATCATGATAAATTCACAAGCTTCACGTACGGCACCTTTGCCAGCTTCTCGAGTGGTGATCATATCAACATGGTCGCGAATTATTTCTGGTGCTTGCGGAACCGTGATGGCAAATCCAGCACGACGCAATAGGGGTAAATCAGGTAAGTCATCACCCATACAAGCGATATGATTATCATCAAGCTGTAATTGTTGTTTAAGTTCTGCATAAGCAGTAAGTTTATTATCTTGTCCTAAATAAACGTGTTGAATATCAAGATGGTTTAAACGATGGGAAACTGCCGCAGACTTTTTCGATGAAATGACAGCAATTTTTACGCCACATTTTTGTAAAAGTTGGATACCTAAACCATCGTGAACATGAAAACATTTCAATTGCTCTCCATCACGATCATAATACAATTCACCGTTCGTTAATATCCCATCTACATCAAGAATAAGAAGTTGAATTAATTTAGCTTTATCACGAATAGCCGACATCAAACCACTCCCGAACGCAAAATGTCATGAATATGAATAATACCATGCGGTTGACGTTCGTTGTTCACGATAACAAGCGAGGTAATTTTATGAGATTCCATAAATTGCAAAGCTTCTACTGCTAGCATGGAGTGAGGGATTATTTTTGGGTTTTTAGTCATCACTGTTTGAATTTGAGTTTCGCCAAGATCAGTATTCATATCGAAAGCACGTCGTACGTCGCCATCGGTAAATATTCCCACGAGTTCTCCTGCTTCATTAACGATAGTCGTCATTCCTAGTTTTTTGCGGGTCATCTCAACTAAAGCTTCTTTCAGATTTGCTGAATGAAGAACTTTGGGAATAGCATCATCGCAATGCATAATTTCGTGAACACGAAGCAATAAGCGACGACCCAAACTACCGCCTGGATGAGAAAGCGCAAAATCTTTTTCGGTAAAGCCACGCATTTCTAGAACTGCCATTGCCAAAGCATCACCCATGACTAACGAAGCAGTCGTGCTCGATGTAGGTGCAAGACCCAAAGGACAAGCTTCTTTCTCCACGCTAACATCAATATTAATTGTCCCTGATTTTGCTAAAGTGGATTGTGGCCGACCTGTGAGAGTAATCAGTGGAAGATGCATTTGTTTGATGTAGGGAAGAATAGCGATAATTTCTTCTGATTCGCCTGAATTTGAAAGAATTAATACGACATCTTTTGACGTGATCATCCCAATATCACCATGCTTGGCTTCGCTGGGATGAATAAAAAAAGCTGGACTTCCAGTGCTAGCAAAGGTAGCTGCTATTTTTTTAGCCACATGCCCTGATTTACCGACACCCATCACAGCAATGCGACCGTCACACTGATGTAAAAATTGACAAGCTTTAGCAAAAGATTGATCAATTCGTTTCATTAAGTTATTGATCATTTTTGCTTCAATTTCAATCACAGCTCGTCCTAATTCACATATTTTCTCATTATCCATAGCAAAACCCTAAATTTTATTTCAATTGCTGCCTATATTAGCTGTGCTTGCCATTTGGGACAAGTCCTACGCCTTTTTACAAGCTTGTGTAAGGAACAATATGCCAAACCCGCCAGGGTTTCTCTCTATAGCAATTTCGCTTGTCATTTGCGAAACTGAGAAGATGCAAGACAATCAAGTTGAAATCAGCCACATGTCTTTTCAATACGAGAATGGTTGTTATGTATTTAAAGATATCGATATTATTATACCTAAAGGCAAAATCGTATCAATTTTAGGTCCCAGTGGAACCGGTAAAACCACATTGCTCCATTTAATTGGAGGCCAATTATCGCCTACCAGTGGTAAGGTAATCGTCTCTGGCAAGGCAATTAATCAACTATCTAGAACCGAACTGTATCGTTTACGCAAGCGCATGGGTATGCTATTCCAAAGTAGCGGCTTATTTACCCATTTATCTGTATTCGAAAACATCGCTTTTCCTCTACGCGAGCATACCTTATTGTCTGAATCCATGATTCGCACAGTGGTATTATTAAAGTTACAGATGGTAGGATTACGAGGCGCAGCCAATCTTATGCCCAATGAATTGTCAGGAGGGATGGCAAGACGAATCGCTTTAGCACGTGCTATTGCCTTAGATCCAGAGTTGATTATGTATGATGAGCCATTTACTGGACAGGATCCCATCTCAATGGGTGTATTAATTAAATTAATTCGTACCTTGAACGATGCTTTGGGTTTAACCAGTATTATAGTCTCGCATGATG
Source organism: Gammaproteobacteria bacterium RIFCSPHIGHO2_12_FULL_37_14 (assembly GCA_001801485.1). Next base: position 89,181 of record MGXV01000028.1, on the reverse strand, counting down.
TCGCTGAAACATTTAGTATTTCAGATTATGCCTATGTGATTGCAGATAAAAAAATCATTGGTCACGGCGTGCCCGCCACTATTATGAATAACCCCTCCAATCAACTAAAACAATTTATTCAAGGTTTACCTGATGGCGAGGTTCCGTTTGATTATCCAGCTAAACCATTAGAACAAGATTTCTTTGTGGAAATAGCATCATGATGAATAGCGTTGCCATACTTGGTCGCTGGGGAATTGAAAATTTACGCCAGCTTGGTAAAGCAGGATTATTACTGGTTGGTGCACTTTTTAATATACCCAATATTAAAAAAGGATATCCTTTAATTCTTCATCAAATTTATGCAGAAGGCGTGTTATCGTTGCCTATCATTGTTGTTTCCAGCGTATTTATTGGTATGGTCCTTGCTTTGCAAGGCTATCATACTTTATCTAAGTTTGGCGCCTCACAGCAATTAGGCCCATTAGTTGCATTAAGTGTCGCGCGAGAATTAGGCCCGGTTGTCACAGCCATTTTATTTGCTGGTAGAGCAGGGACGGCAGTCACTGCTGAAATTGGTTTAATGAAAGCAACCGCACAATTGTCTAGTATGGAAATGATGGCTGTTGATCCGCTTCGTCATGTTATCGCTCCTCGATTTTGGGGTGGATTAATTTCAATGCCTTTGCTAACCATGATATTTAATGTGATGGCAATTTATGGAGCCTATTTAGTTGGCGTAAAATGGTTAGGCCTTGATGCAGGAATATTCTGGTCAAATATGCAAACCTCCGTAGATTTTTATTCAGACATCTTGAATGGCATTATAAAAAGTTTAGCATTTGGCGCAGTAGTCATTTGGATTGCTGTAGCACAAGGTTATTATGCGGTGCCAACATCAGAAGGCATCGCTAGCGCTACTACTCGTTCGGTTGTGTATGGATCGCTGGCTGTTCTGGGATTAGATTTTATTTTAACCGCCATGATGATAGGAGCTTGGTAATGCTATCGCAACGGTTGATTGAATTATTAGTTGGTTTATTTTTATTAATCGCATTTATCGCGCTAACAATATTAGCATTTAAAGTGAGTGGCTTAACCTCTCTTTTTCCTGGAAAAAGTTATGTCGTAACGGCAGCATTTGATGATATTGGTGGTTTAAAAGTTAGATCTCCGATAAAAATCGGTGGTGTGCAAATTGGTGAAGTCACAAACATTAAGCTTGACCCAGTTACCTTTAAGGCGATTGTCAGCCTGCGAATCTCAGATGAATATAATACTATTCCGGATGATTCCTCGGCTGGAATTTTTACTGCAGGATTACTGGGCGATAATTATATAGCTATTACGCCAATGTATAATAAAGTCGTTCTCAAAAATGGTAGCACTCTAGAATTTACTAATTCCGCGTTGGTTTTAGAAAAATTAATCGGTCAGCTTTTATATCGAGTTGGTGATAAAGAAACCACAAGGAAAAATTAATATGCGACTGATAACAATTCACTTTCTGTACGCATGGATCATTTTTTTAAATGTATTGACGCCTGTCTTTGCGCAATCAACGGATCCAGTCATTTTGTTGCAACAAATTGCGGATAATATGATAGCGGGGTTAAAAGCAAATAAAGCAACCTTAAAAACAAAACCGACTGTCGTTTATAACTTAGCCTATCGATATGTTGTTCCTAATGCTGACCTTGCTGAAATGTCTAAACGCGTTTTACCGCCTTCGGTCTGGAACAGTTCAAGCGCATTACAAAGAAAGCAATTTCAGCAAGAATTTACTACCACGATTATTCGTACTTATGCATCAGCACTGACAGCTTATGAAGATCAAACGATAAAATTTTATCCTGTTCGTAGTAGCAGTGGGCGTACTGTTGAAGTAACGAGTGAGATTATTAGTAATAATCGACAACCGATTCGAGTGGTCTATCGTCTTGTGCATACTCCCAGTGGTTGGAAATTATTTGATATGTCGGTTGAGGGTGTTAGCATGCTGGATAGCTTTCGTGCTCAATTTTCTGATCTATTATCGCAAGGCTCAATGGATCAATTATTAGCTAAAATGTCGCGGCATAATAACAGGATTATTGAATGAGGTTAGGAAATTCTAAACAAGCAACCATCACTTTCAATAATAATCAATTTTTATTATCAGGTGAATTGGATTTTTCAAATGTAATGTTAATCTATGAAAAAAGTTTAAGCCAATTAAAACAAGCGCAACAATTAAATTTCGATTTTTCACAATTACATTCTAGCAATAGCGCTGGATTAGCGCTTATCGTTGAGTGGATAAAATATGCAAAGCAACATAAGAAAAAAATTTCTTTGACGAATCTCCCTGACAATCTATTGTCTATTGCTAAGGCGGCTGGGATTGATAAACTCATCACCTAAGCAAACATTCACGCCCTAAATAATAACGCCAAGCCACGGGAAATATATTTAAAGGGTTTTCATTATTCGTCGATTGCACAAATGTTTGTTTATTTTATGCACTAAATAAAAAATAAAAAATAGCAAGACTGAGGAGTAGATGATTAGAAAATCACTCATTTTATAATTTGCATTTCTAATTAAAGGTATGCATTGTGCCGCTACAATAAATACCAACATAAACATGGAAATAATTTGGGCATAGGGATAGAATTTGGCTTTGTATTTGAGGATTTGTACGCCACCATTTTTGGATAAATATTTTTTTCTAAATTGATAATGGCTTAATGCAATACCAAACCAGGCAATAAAACCTGAAAGCGAAGATATTTGCACCAAATAAGTAAATAATTTCCCATTACCTATGAATGACGAAAGGAATACCAATGAACCAATTAAAGCTGAAGCAATTAATGCTGCAATTGGAATAGCAAACGAATTGACTCTGCTGAAAACTAGAGGCGCCTGTTTGGTTTTGCCTAAATACCATAAAATACGAGTAGATGAATACATGCTAGCATTGGCTGCAGATATAACCGCGACAAGAATAATAAAATTAACCAAATCACCCGCATAAGCTGCAATATAATGACTAAAAATCAAGGTGTATGGGCTCATCATAACATTGTCTTGATAGGTAAGGCGGTTGTCGGTATAAGGAATAAGCAAGGTAATAATTGCAATTGATAAAACATAAAATAAAGTTAAACGCCAAAATACATATTTAATTGATTTTGGGATAGAGATATCAGGATGTTGAGCTTCGCCTGAAGCCACTCCAATCAATTCAGTACCTTGAAATGAAAATCCAGCAAATAAGAAAACAGCAATAAACCCATACCATCCTTGATGAAAGGGTGCATCTCCCACTTTCCAGTTTGTAGCGCCAAAGTGCGGTTGTTTCCAAACCATTAGTATTCCGAGAAGAATAAAGATGACAATCACTGTCACTTTAGTGAAAGACATTATATACTCAATTTCGCCAAATAATCGTACAGAGAAAAAATTACACAGAAAAATGATACTGAAAAAAATGACAGAAAAAATAGCGCCATTAATTTCAGGAAACCAATAATTCATTATTAATGATGCCGCTGAAATTTCTGCAGCAATAGTAATAGCCCAATTTAGCCAATAGTTATAGCCCATTGCTGCGCCGAAAGATTCCCCTACATAGGAAGTCGAATATTCGCAAAATGTGCCCGAACTCGGTTTGTATACACTCATTTCAGCTAAGCTGGTCATCAGAAAATAGACGATAATAGCCATTAAGCTATAAGCCAGCAAAGCACCACCTGGCCCGCCAATTGATATAGAATAGCCACTAGCGAGAAAAATTCCAGTACCTATTGAACCGCCAATCGCTATCATATTGAGATGACGGGTTTGTAATTTTTGTGCAAGATGATTACTCATAATTTATCTTTTTTGCCCCAGCTGCTGAATCATAGGATTATACCTTGACTGAATAAAATTACATCATTTTTCCTGTCCATGAAGGGAAGTTTAATATCATCACTAGGAGAAAAAAATGAACATTAAATTGATTAAAAACAAACTGCAAGAATATATAGAAATCAACAGAGGACCATTTCGAAAATATTTTGGGAAATCGATCGAGTTCATAAAGGAGGCGGAGCAAATTACGCTATTAGCAAATTTTCTTGCTACAAAAGGTGATGAGGAGGATATCACTTATCAGTTTTTTATTGAATCATTGCCTAATGAAAAGCAACAAAAATTATTTAATGATCGTTATTTACGAAGCAACCGAGCAAGCGCTAAATTATTTTTAATTTGGCTACAAGATGATAGGACGAAAGCAAACGAAACACGGTTAAGCATATTTATGCCGAGAGATATCCTAGATGATATTTTCTACTATTTGAACAAACAAGAATTGGCTATTGCTGGACAAGCTTGCAAGTTATTTCATGACATCAGCAAACGTCATTATTCTTCTGCACCTTTTCCTATATTAAATTATAAAAAACCATTACCAAAGCAAACCAAGCAATGTAATGAGTGTTATGGATTACGAGGAAATATTTCAACGATGATTGAATTAGATCATAATACATTAGTTATCGGAAGTAGTAAGGGAGAATTACTTTTAGTTTCGAATGATAAAAGTTATAAAAAAATGGGGATCATCCATACCAACTCGAATACGCTTTATCAATCAACCATCTCCATTACCTGTTTGGCCCCTATTAATGATCGTGAAATTGTCATTGGTTATGAAAATGGTGTGATTATTATTTGGGATGTAAAGGTAGGGCTTAAAAAATTTATTGGGTGTCACCCTGGCTCTGTGCTTTCGATTGTCCTCACAAAAATAGCGGACGAATACATCATTCTCAGTAGTGCGAGTAATAAATCAATTTGTTTTTGGAGCTTACCATCAGGAAGCCCTTCGCAAGAAATTGTGCTGCCTGGCCATTCAGAAAATTATATATTAAAAATAAAAAATAATATCATTATTTATTCACCTATCGATATCATTAGATTAGATTATTCGAAGCTAACTCCGGGTTTTCTTGATGAAAAATTAAATCCCAGATTTTTATTTAAAATCTTATTAAATTTACTTTTCCTTGGTCAAGTTACTGTTATTAAAAAAAATTCGAATGATGATTTGATTGTCGCTATCAATAATAGACGTGATAGCATCATCTACATTCTCCTCATCCAGGTGAAAAAAAAGAAAGTTGAGTTTTACAAACAGCTTATATCAAAACCATTGGTTGATTTAGCAATATTACCAAATAATGATATTGTATATCTTACCCAGGCTGATTCTAGTAAACAGGTTACCATAACAATAAGAAATGGAAAAACAGGGGAGCTTAAAAATGAATGGAATTATTATAACAAAACAGGAAAAAAATCTTCACTTTTTGCACCAAAAAATGGATCCATTATAGTTTACTCAGAGACATACATGACTACCTTTCAATTTTCTACGATCATGTCACCTTCTGGCTCAATTTTCTTTGCTAAAAGTGCATACATGGAAGGAACAATAAAAAGTGTGAAGCAAGTTCCAACCGTCATTCCAGAAGCAATTACTAAACCAATATTATAACGACTTTGAGCTCCAGCGCCACTTGCAAGAATCAGTGGTACAACACCCAATACCATTGAAACCGTGGTCATCAAAATAGGGCGTAAACGCAAACCTGCTGCTTTTAAAACTGCGTCTTGAATATTTAATCTTTCGTTTATTTGTAATTGATTGGCAAACGCTACCATTAAGATTCCATGTTTGCTAATTAAGCCAATCAAAGTAATTAATCCGATTCCAGTGTAAATATTCAATGTCGCAAATCCTAAATGCAAAGGCAGTAAGGCACCAATCATGGATAAGGGCACGCTAAGTAAAATAATAAATGGATCACGAAAACTATTAAATTGTGCGGATAGAACCAAATAAATAATAATTAATGCAAAAAAGAAAGTGTAAACCATGGTTTGACCTTCTTGAATAATCTGCCGAGATTGACCAGCGTAATCATAGCTAAACTCGGTAGGAAAAATTTTATCAGCTTTTTCTTTTAAAAATTTCAATCCATCCGTTACTGATTGTCCAGGAAACATCATTGCTGATAATGTAGCTGAATTAAGTTGCTGGAAATGAAAAAGTTCGTTTGCTTGTGTTTTTGTGGTTAAATCAATCATGCTCGAAAGCGGTACAGAACTACCAGAAGCAGTCGTGATGTAATAATCGTTAATTTTATTTGGATTATAACGATCTATCTGTAAAATTTGTGGTATCACTTCATAACTCTGACCATAAGTGCTAAATCGATTGACATAGCCACCACCCAAAAGAGTTGAAAGTGCACTACCAATTTTTTGCATACTGACGCCCATGCTTGCTGCTTTGTTGCGATTAATCGAAATTTCTAACATAGGTTTTTCAAATTTTAAATCGCCGTCAACATAAGCAAATAAACCGCTAGTATTAGCAGCATCTTCAAGTTTTTTTAACATTTGATGTAGTGAAGTATAATTTTCGGTCGTGGTAATGACAAACTGAACAGGTAATCCGTCTGAATTTCCTGGTAAAGAAGGTAAAGGGAAAGCAACTGCATTTAATCCGGTAATTTTCGATAATTTAGGTTGTAGTTTTTCTAGCACTTGTGATTGAGAGAGTTTTCTTTGATCCCATGGTTTTAATATCAATCCAGCAAAAGCATTATTAACCGAGCCCGACCCATTTACTGTAAAAAAATCTTCTGTCTCAGGTATGGATTCAAAAATATTGGTCAACAAATCAGTATATTTTTCAGTGTAATCCAAATTAGCATATTTTGGCGCATTAAGAGATAAAAATAAAATACTTTGATCTTCATCAGGCGCCAGCTGAGTAGTGGTGGTGAATGCAATCAATAGACATCCTAATAACATGATCATGACAAAAACTGCGGCCACTAAACGATGCTGCAAAACCTGGTAGAGTTTTTGAGTATAGAGTTGTTTTAATTTTTCAAACATTTTATCGATATAAATAACTAAACGTTTTTGCATCATCGTTGGGCTTAAGATATATGCACACATCATGGGTGATAGAGTTAAAGCGATGACACCTGATAAAATCACTGCAAAGGCTAAGGTGAATGCAAATTCTTTAAATAATGCACCAGTTAAGCCAGTCATAAAACCAATTGGTGCATAGACAGCCGCTAAGGTGGTTGTCATTGAAATAACAGGAGAAGCAATTTCTCTAGCGCCAAGAAGTGCGGCTTGATAAGGGCTTAATCCATCTTCAATATGCCGATAAATATTTTCAACCACCACAATTGCATCATCAACGACTAGTCCAATTGCAATAACCATTGCCAGTAACGTCAGTAAATTAATAGAATAACCCATGGCATACATTAAGGAACACACGCCAATTAGCGAAAGTGGAATGGTAATAACAGGAATAGTAACGGTTCGAATTGCTCCGATAAAAGCGAATATAACTAAAATAACAATAATGGTTGCTTCAAGAATACTGCGAATCACTTCTTTAATCGAGCTACGAATATATTCAGTGCTATCATAAACAATTTTACTTTCCATGGAAGGAGGATAATTATGCGCAATTTTCGGCAATATGTTTTTGACATCGTCGATGACGGTTAGAGGATTCGATGTCGGTGTCCCTTTAATCCCAATAAACACACCATTTTTGCCATTAAATTTGACTGATGAATCATAACTTTGAGCGCCCAGTTCAACCGAACCAACATCTTTGATTTGTATTAAGGTTCCATTTTGATTTTTAATCACAATATCATTAAAAGCTTGAGGATTTTCTAAATTAGTTTTGGCGGTAATATTAAATAAAACATATTTACCTTTGGTTTGGCCCGCTGCCGTCTGAAAATTTTCCTGTTGCAAGGCAGCCACGACTTCAAGCGGTGAGATATTTAGCGCTGCCATTTTGTTGGCATCTAGCCAAACACGCATTGCATACACTTGACCACCTACTATTTCAGCATTTGAAACCCCAGCAACAGTTTGTAGTTTAGGTTGAACAACTCGAGATAAGTAATCAGTGATTTGTTCATTACTCATGTGCTTGCTGCTATACCCAATATACATTAAATCCATTTGCTCACCCGTCGATTTTTGCGTGACCGGTTGATTGCTTTCTTTGGGTAGTTGATTACCAACCTCAGAAACTTTAGCCATAATATCTGTCATCGCTACATTGGGGTCATAATTCAGACGAATATAAGCTGTAACGGTGCTTAAGCCATCGATGCTTTGTGAGGTGAGATAATCAATGCCATCGGCACTTGCAATAGATTTTTCAATAGGACTAGTAATAAAACCCTGAATGAGATCAGCGCTTGCGCCTGGATAACTTGTTGTCACATAAATAACGGTATTAGTGATTTTCGGAAATTGGCGTAATTCAAGCATGGAAATAGCGCGTAGTCCAAATAGCAAAATAATTAAACTAACAACACAGGCAAGAACAGGACGTTTAATAAATATGTCGGTAAATATCATGAGGAAATTTAGAGCTCCACACTATTATCAATGATGACTGAGGTACCATTTTGCAGTTTCAATTGCCCGGAGATAACAACAAGGTCATCGGGTTGAATACCCGATGTGATAGATGCTTGCGTACCTCGTTGCTCAGCCACCGTAACATACTGGCGGTAGACATGTAATTCATGTTGTTTTTTGGATTTACTTTCATCTTTCACCACAAAAACATAATCACCACTTAAACTGTAAGAAATTGCTGTTTGTGGAACAACCACTGTATTTTTTTTATCGCGAAACCATACCTTGGTAGAAGCAAACATGCCTGGATATAGCTCATACTTGTCATTTGGAATCATTGCTTGCACGAGAACATTTCGCGTAGCATGATCCACTTTCGAATTAATAGCCGTAATTTTTCCTTTTACTATTTTATCATTACCAATATCAACGACAACATCGATCACTTGGTTGATATAGAGATGAGATAAATATTTTTCAGGAATATTTAACAGAACATACAATGGGTTCATCGATTGTAAAGTAACAATCGGTGCGCCAGGCGGTAAATACTGGCCAAGATCCATTTGACGTATTCCTAATCTACCATCAAATGGAGCAGTGATGGTTTTTTGTTGAATTTGCGCTTGAATAGATTCAACATTGCCTTGCGCCTCTAAAAGTTCTGCGAAACGTGTATCTAATGTTGCTTGTGAAGCAACGTGGCGATCAAATAATTTTTTCTCACGCGCATAATCAATTTTTGCTAATTCCAATTTCGCTTGGCTACTTTTAAGAGTAGCTTGTTCGATATCCATATCAAGTAAAATAATTACATCACCTTTTTTAACAATTTGTCCCGAATTAAATCGGATCTCTTTAACAATGCCAGCAACATTTGCGGATAAATCGACACCATGAATGGCTGTTAATGTGCCAATCGTCGTAATATAAGTTTGCCAAACGTTCCCCTTCGCTTTGGTAGCTGATATGGTAACAGGAGGCGGTTGATAATGAGACATATACCACATCATTATCAATTTTTTTCCGCCATACACACTAAAAACCAACGCAAAAAATAGAGTCACATAGGTTAACATTTTTGACATAGGTGTATTAGTTAATTTTTTAAATGAATTTTTTATGGATGAAAAAAATAACATGATTATGCTTCTTCTTTATTGATAACGAGGAAAACTGCTCCCGGTCCTCGAATAATATTTATTAATAATGTTTTATCGGATGTTGTCGCTGTTTTTTTAAGCTCATCAATATTTTGCACGCGTTGTTGATTAGCAGAAGTAACAATATCTCCCGGTCGCAAATCAGCACGACCAGCATTACTATCTTGTTCAACAGAAACAACAAGAATACCTTTTATTTTGCCGTGAATGGGACTTAAAAGGCTGAAATTCTTTAATCCTACTCCAAAAAGAAATGGATCATTTCGTTCAACTAATTGTTTTCGGACTTTTGGGTCAGATAAAATAACATTGATCGTTAATGGCTTGCCATTACGTAATACTTCAACGTTTGTTCTAGTGCCGACACGTAAAAAACCAACCGTGTTAACAACATCACTAGCATTACTGATTGCATTGTTATTCACAGCGGTAATGATATCTCCCACTTGAATACCTGCTTGAGCAGCTGGAGAATCGGGAACAACTTGCGCTACTGCTGCTCCTTTTGTGGTATTCATATTAAATGCCGTGCCTAGTTCTGGCGTAATATCTTGTGCGCCTATCCCTAATACACCGCGTTTGACATTACCGTATTCAATGAGCTGCTCCATCACTCTTTTTGCCATATTTGTAGGAATAGCAAAACCAATACCTATGCTGCCACGATCAGGGGCAAGTATAGCCGTATTGATGCCTATTAACTGACCTTGCATATTGACCAACGCGCCACCTGAGTTGCCAAGATTAATTGGTGCATCAGTTTGTATGAAATTTTCATAGCTTTCGATACCCAATGTCGTGCGGCCTAAGCCACTCACGATGCCTGAGGTAACGGTTTGATTCAATCCGAAAGGATTCCCGATCGCAGCAACAAAATCACCTACTTTCAGATCATTTGAATTAGCTAGCGGAAGGGCAGTAAGATTTTTTGCTTTTATTTGCAATAAGGCAACATCAGATGGTTTATCTTTACCAATTATTTTTGCGGTAAAGCGTCGGCCATCACCAAGCGTGACCGTCACGATCTGCGCATCATCAATGACATGTGAATTAGTTAAAATATACCCGTGGTTTGTATCAACAATAACGCCCGAAGCAACGGATATGACCGTATCACTAACAGGAGGTAGTAGCCGATCATCTTCAGAATCTTTGGTTTTGTTACGTTTTTGCATTTCGCGTAACGCATTGAGATCAACTTTAATTTGTGCTCTGACATTGACGATGGCTGGCAAAACCGATTTGAGCATAGGGGCAATAGTCGTATCAGCAGGTGCTGCAGCATAAACGTGAGCAGTTAGGTTACTAATAAAGAAAAATATAATAGTGATAGTACGGATAATAAAAGATAGATATCTACTCATGGCAAATCCTCTTAAAAACTTAACATTTTAGATCCCAAGTGGTGACTCTTAAGGGATACGTTTAACCTTGCCTAAGTGCACCAATTTTACGCTTAGGCAAGGCTTTTGATATCTTATCATTTATGGTCACCGTCAATCCATATTGCGGAAGCAATATGGCCAATAATGCCTTTATCTCGTCGATAAGAAAAAAACAGCTCTTTTTGAGTGAAAGTACAGTAATTCCCCCCATAAATCTGCTTTATCCCTCGCAATGCTAATCGAATTTTTGCAAGAGCATACAAATCGGCAAACCAGTGATTCGATTGGCTCTGACTAAAAGCAGTGGCAGTTTGAGGATGACGTAAGGTAAAAGCATCATAGACATCTCTACCTACTTCAAATTGCTTAGGTCCAATTGCTGGTCCTAACCAGACTAGTAAATCGTTACTGGAAAGCTTCATTTGATCTAATGTGCTTTCAATAATACCTGCTGCTAATCCTCGCCAACCAGCATGTATAGCGGCTACTTGCGTACCTTGTTTATCGCAAATGAGGATAGGCAAACAATCTGCTGTTATCACTACACATACTCGATGAAGCTCATTGGTAAACACGGCATCTGCTTCTTTCCCATTATTTTCAGGAATGGCTTTTACCGCTAAGATACTGTGGACTTGAGCTATCCAAATAGGTTCAGCAGGTAGTGGTAATGACATGCCTAACGACTCCTTTCCCTGCCAGGCTGATCGCAAAGTAGTATAGGCTTTAATAGATGGTGGAGCAGGCCAATCAGGCTGAATGTAGTTCATTATCTACTCTTAAAGCATGAATAAGTTGTTGCATATCTTCAGGTAAAGCCGCTTCCCAACGCATTGTTTGATGTGTTACTGGATGGACTAGTTCTAATGCGTAAGCATGCAAAGCCTGACGCTTGAATTGGCGTAAGGTCTGAATGAGAGCAGGGTGGCTTCCCTTAGCAAATTGAATTCTGCCTCCATAAGTCGTATCACCCACGATAGGATGACGAACATGTGCCATATGAACGCGTATCTGATGGGTACGGCCTGTTTCCAGTCGGATTTTTAATAGAGTATGTGCCCGAAATCTTTCTATTACTCGATAATGGGTCACAGCTGCTTTTGCTGTTTCGATTACTGCCATATGCGTACGTTGAGTAGGATGACGACCAATTGGTGCATCAATCGTATTACCGCTAATGATTCTTCCATAGACCACTCCTTGATACTCTCGCACGATAGTGTGTTTTTTTAGTTGTATCGATAGTTTTTTTAGCGATCCTAATGTCTTGGCAATAATTAATAAACCAGTTGTATCCTTATCTAAACGATGCAAAATTCCAGCTCGAGGTAAAGCTTGTAATTGAGGATCATGAAAAAGTAGCGCATTTAGCAGCGTTTGATCTTTATTACCGGCACCCGGATGAACTACCATTGATGCTGGTTTATTTATAATCAACAATTCAGCATCTTCATAAACAATAGAAAGAGGAATATTTTGTGCAATCGATTGCACAGGAGGCAATAGGCTAACTGCTACCGTCACCGTTTCACCTCCCTTTAGGCGAAGCTTGGACTTAGTTATTTGCTGATTCACTAGAACGGATCCTGACTCTATCCATTCTTTAATTTGAGTACGAGAAAAATCAGGCAGCAGTTTAGCCAACGCTTGATCTAGTCGTTGATGAAGATAGTCTTCTGAAATAATGAATGTTTCGTGGATTTTTTTTATCATAGCACGGTGAATGATGACAGAATTTAGTTTACAATGCACGTCAAAAGCAAAAAACTAGAACTGCAAAGCAGCCAAAGTTTTCTGTTTTGAAATCGCTTTGTCCTGCGGCAAGCGGTGGGAATACAACTCTATTGTGAATGTAAGGTACTTTCCATGAAAAAATTTTTACAATTTGCCTGTCTTACTACAATCTCACTCTTGCTAGTTGCCTGTGCAGCCGCAGTTGAGCCATCCGAAGCTTATAAAGATGAAACTCCTCAACAAATTTATCAGCGTGGTAAAGAAGCGCTTCAAGATAAAAGTTATAGTGAAGCAATTAAACGTTTTGAAGCCTTAGATGTACAATATCCATTTGGCAACGAAACAGAATCAGCACAGCTTTATCTCATCTACGCTTATTACATGAAAGATGAATATGCCATGGCAGTAGCGACAGCAGATCATTTTATTCGTCTTCACCCTACGCATCCTCATGTTGATTACGCCTACTATATTCGAGGACTGTCTGATTTTTATCAAAATCTAGGAGTGATTGAACGATTATTTAGTGTTGACCTAGCAACACGGGATTTAACTCAAATGCAAAAATCCTATCACGACTTCGAAGAGCTCGTATACCGCTTTCCAAATAGCAAATATACCCCTCCCGCTCACCAATATATGCTTTATTTACGTAATTTAATGGCCAATCATGAATTGCAAGTTGCCCGATATTATTATACACGAGGGGCTTATATTGCCGCGGCAAATCGTGCTAGTGATCTTGTGATGCATTATCAAGGTGCTCCGGCTGTCATCGATGGATTAAAAATAATGGCTAAATCTTATCACCAATTAGGAATGACAAAGCTCGAACAAGATGTATTATTGGTATTGCGCTACAATAATTTAGAAAATAAATCTCGAAACCGTAGTTAACCTTTAAAGCCATTGGTAATTGGATAACGCCAATCATCACCGAATGACTTGTAATTGATACGCGGCCCAACAGCCGCTTGTTGACGTTTATATTCATTAATACGAATCAAATTTACTATTTTTGTGACCATATCACGTTTAAATCCTTGGGCAACTATTTCATCGATACTTTGGCTGCGATTAAGATACTGATAAAGAATTTCATCCAGAATAGAATAAGGTGGTAAACAATCCTCATCTTTTTGATTGGGCGCTAATTCGGCCGTTGGCGGTCTTTCTATCGTGCGTTGTGGTATCACAAGGGATAATTGATTGCGATAGTTTACAAGTTTATAGATGAATGTTTTTGGGATATCTTTTAGAACAGCAAAACCACCAGCCATATCACCATAGATGGTACAATAACCGACTGCTAACTCACTTCTATTGCCCGTCGTAAGAACAAGCGAATGATATTTATTAGAAAGCGCCATCAACAACACACCACGACAACGCGATTGAATATTTTCTTCGGTTACATCGGGCTTTTTTCCTGCAAAATGGGGCATCAGTGTTTCAAGAAAACTTTGGTGGACTTGCTCAATCGAAATAATATCAAATTTTACACCTAATTTTTTTGCAACAGATATACCATCTTCTAAACTGATTGCCGCTGAATAACGCGATGGCATCATCACGGCATTCACTCTCTCCTTACCGAGCGCATCCACAGCAATCGCTAATGTTAAAGCGGAATCGATTCCTCCCGAAACACCAACCAAGACTCGCTGAAAATTATTTTTTTCAACATAATCATGCGTGCTAAGTACTAATCCTTGGTATATTCTTTCAAGTTGGTGTGGAACGATAATATTTTTTTCAATCGCTTGTGTGGATGCAACATCAAGATTAACCACTAATAAGCGTTCCTGATAAAACCCAGCGAATTGACAAAGATTGCCTTCCTCATTAATAACCATCGAGCCACCATCAAAAATGATTTCATCCTGCCCACCGATGTGATTGACATAAATAATGGGAATGCGATATTGTTTTGCATATTTAGCCAACACAGCTAAACGTAATTCATGCTTATCGGTTTCAAATGGAGAGGCATTTGTCACAACGATGAGTTTAGCACCTGCTGCTATGGCTTGCGAAATGGGCGTTGTTTGCCATACATCTTCACAAATAATAAAACCAATAGGAAGATGATTAATTATTGCGACATAAGAATGATTGCCTGGAACAAAATAACGATACTCATCAAAAACACTATAATTCGGTAAACATTGTTTTGCATATCTGCCTAAACATACTCGATCTCGAATGAGCGAACAGCTGTTTTGTAACCCTTTTTCATCCAGATAAGGATGCCCGACAAGTGCATCAATGCCTGTTGTTTGAGAAATAAATTGTTCCAATATCCGCTGCGCACTCGCAATAAATGCTGGACGAAGTAACAAATCTTTTGGCGGATAACCCGTTAAACTAAGTTCAGGAAAAATAATTAAATTAGCAGCATATTTATCTCTCGCTTCATTAGCTGCATGAATGTGTTTTTGTAAATTACCTTCAAGATCTCCAACACATAAATTAAGTTGGGCAAGTGCAATGCGAATGCTAGTCGTCATGCTTTAGCTCGTCTTTGTGATGTTGTAAAAATAAGTATGTGGATCATTTTCCAAAAACAAACAATCATCTTTTACATCGGATTCATCTAACATGATGAGAGCGTCATACCCCAGATCATTTGGACAAACATCAACAATCACTCCGATTACTAGTATAGCATGGCTTTCCTGACGATAAATATCCATGCCAGGCACTGGTATCGTGTGTTGACAAGCAATTTGCCCATGATATAAATGTTTTTTCAGCTTACCTCGGTAATGCATGCGAGCAATAATTTCTTGGCCGGTATAGCAACCCTTATTCAAACTAATGGCATTAAATTGAAATAAGTTAATTTCATGAGGGAGAAATTTCGCAGATGTCTCAGGATAAATAGCAGGAATACCAGCCATCATATCCAAGAATTTCCAATCATTAGTGGATAATGAATCAACATTTTTAACTTGATTTTGTAGTATTTGTAAATCAATTAACTCTCCTGCCACCACGTATCGATTTGTGATGGATGGGATATTAATTCTGATGATGTTTGTTGCATTTGATAAATCGACATTTACACAACCCATGAGGCTAAAATGATTACTCACATCTGCTAATGTAACTTTATAAAAGACAGCATATCTTTTAAGTGCCTGCATAGTAAGCTCAATCATCGAAGAGGGCATCAATAGAAAATATGCCTCTTGAAAAAAAGCAAGGTAGAACAAGCTAACGATACGACCTTGGGGATTGCAATGCGCTGCTAAACGACTTTCAGAGATTGCCACGTCATTCACATCGCAAGTGAGTTGTCCCTGCAAAAATTTTTTCGCATCCATCCCACTCACTTTTAATATACCATCATTTTTCAATGGTACGGTCATTGCGCTGGTAACGCTGATATTAGTAGTCTCTTTCATATTAGCTGATTACATTTCCAAAAAATTGCAGTATGATTTCGCTCCAGAGAATAGGTGATTGTAAACGCTTAAAAAGTACAACACAACGAGTATAAAATATGCATAAAAAAGCACTCATCATGGTTGATTTACAAAATGATTTTTGTCAGCATGGAAGTTTAGCCGTGCCTGGTGGTGACGAAGTCATTCTTTTGGCTAACCAATTACAAGCTTATTTTGATCTTGTTGTGGCGACGCAAGATTGGCATCCGCACGATCATACAAGTTTTGCTAGCCATCATCCGGGACATACAGCAGGGGAGGTCATCTCTGTGAATGGTCTCCAGCAAATATTATGGCCGATTCACTGTGTTCAAGAAAGTAAAGGCGCAGAATTTCATCCACTCCTTCATACAGATTCGATCAGTAAAATATTTCATAAAGGGATAGACAAAAATATCGATAGTTATAGTGCATTTTTTGATAACGCTCATCGTCGTTCGACCGGTTTAAGTGACTATCTAAAAAAAGAACAGGTGGAAGATGTGTATGTGATGGGATTAGCAACAGATTATTGCGTTAACTATTCAGTCTTAGATGCTATTCGTGAAGGTTTCAATGTCTATGTGATTACCGATGCTTGTCGTGGCGTGGAATTAAATTCTGGAGATATTGCGAAATCCATGGAAGAGATGAAAAAAGCTGGTGCTCGCTTTGTTTCAGTAAATCATTGGCTATGATAATCTTATAACCACTTCAATATCTCGATTAATTCATGAACATAAGCATCTGCTTCCCAAGCGTATGGATCTTCGCCTAATCCAATATAACCATATAATGCTACAACAGACGTGGTTCCCGCGGCCTTACTCGCCATGACATCAGTAATTGAATCACCAACATATAAACAACTTTTCGGATTAAATTTCAATAATTGACAAGCATACAAAATAGGAGCGGGATCAGGTTTGTAGGTTGGTAACGAATCGCCACAAACAATGCAACTTGCTCGATGATCAAGCTGGAGTATTTTTAATAACTCTAGGGTATGACGAGTTAGTTTATTAGTAACGATTCCCCAAGGAATATTTTGTTGTTCCAAATAGGTCAATACATTTTCAACATGAGGGAAGAGCTGGGTGGAGTCAGCTAAATGTTTTTGATAAAGATCTAAAAATCTCTGTCGTAAAATTTTAAAATCAGGGTGATTTTCTTCAATTCCAAGCGTTTTAGTGAGCATTATTTTCGAACCAAAGCTTACCATCGAGCGAAAAGCCTGCAACGCAATCTCAGGAAGCTTGAATTCATTACGCAATTGGTTGAGTACGCGCAACAAATCTGGTGCAGTATCGACTAAGGTTCCATCTAAATCAAAAAGTACAGCTTGGATATTTTTCATTTGCTAATTGCCATATCATTCGCTCGAGCATATAAAAGATAATTCACGGAAATATCGTTGGTTAAGTTGAATTGTGAAGTGAATGGCGAATACGATATACCACATGTTTCTTGAGGTAATAAATTTGATTGCCGCAACCAAGTGCTCAATTCGGATGGACGAATGAATTTTGCATAATCATGTGTGTTTTTTGGTAAGAGTTTTAAAAAATATTCTGCCCCTAAAATAGCAAAAAAATAAGCTTTAGGATGGCGATTAATTGTAGAGAAAAAAACATGTCCACCTGGCTTAACTAATTGAGCACAAGCTTGAATGATGGAGAATGGATCGGGTACATGTTCTAACATTTCTAAACAAGTCACCACATCATAACTGGCTGGTCTTTTAGTCGCTATTGATTCAGCTGCTGTGTGAATATATTCAATGTTAGTTTTGGATTCTAGTTGATGTAACTCAGCGACATCCAGAACTGGCTTGCTCATATCAATTCCAGTGACAATTGCACCTTCTTTTGCCATGCTTTCAGTTAAAATTCCTCCGCCACAACCAATATCTATCACCTTTTTATCAAGTAAATTCACATTCTTCTTTATATAACATAGTCTTATTGGGTTTATTTGATGCAAAGTTTTAAGTAAACCCATTGTATCCCACCAATGAGCCGCGAGAGATGAAAAATGATCTATTTCTTGAGAATCATAGTTGATTTGCATGTTTGCATACTGACGTAGTATAAGAAAACGTTATAATGTCATTAATTTAACATGTTAATCTATCTATTCTCAATGCTAAAAAGGAATTTTGATATGAATCAGCGTTATTTCATTGTGATTGCAGCAAGTTTTTTTGCTCTTAATGCTATCGCAGAAACATCATCTATCAATAACACACCAACACAATCAAATAACCTCGAGAGTACAATGGCAAATGGCGAAAAACAAACCACTATCGTCGACCAAGATGGTAATTTAAAAATCATTGAAAATGCTACTTCACCCAAATCGCCTCCTCCTCAAGAAACAGGCATTCCAAGCGAAACCACGAAACGACCTTCTTCTGATGCCACTCAAACACCGCCCCGAGGTGCTCAAGTAAGTTCAGCGCCAAAACAACCTCCGGCACCGCCACCACCTGAAATAAAGCAACCATCTATCATGCCGGCACAAACGCAAGGCGCAAATAATAATCAACCGGTTTCCATCAACATTCCTTAACATCACTGAGAGATTAATCACTTAATGAAAATTGCATCAACTTCTCCTCAACAATCTACGTATTTAAAAAATTATACGCCAGCTAATTATTTCATAGATGAAATTAATCTTAATGTTGATCTTTATGAAGAACACACAATTGTCACGACCTTGATGAAGCTACGACATAATCGTGTTCATGTAAATCAAGAAAAGACATTAATATTAGATGGCGAAGAGTTAATATTGCAATCCATCAAATTAAATCAAGATCTCCTAAATAATCATCAATATCAATTAGTCGATAATCATCTCATCATTCCTCATCTACCAGATCACTTTACACTGGAAATTACCACCAAAATTTTTCCTGATAAAAATACAGCTTTAAGTGGTTTGTATCGCTCACAAAAAACCTATTGCACTCAATGCGAAGCAGAAGGATTCAGAAGAATTACTTACTATCTCGATCGTCCAGATGTTTTAGCTCGTTTTACAACGACAATCACAGCAGATGCTGCACATTATCCAATTTTACTCTCCAACGGTAATTTAATTGCTTCTGGAAAATTAGATAACCATCGACATTGGGTTAAATGGCAAGATCCTTTTAAAAAACCTTGCTATTTATTTGCTTTGGTTGCTGGTGATTTCGATATGATTGAAGATGTTTTCACAACTCAATCTAAACGTGAAATTTCGCTGCGTATTTATGTTGAAAAAGGTTATGGTAATCAAGCCTATCATGCGATGTATTCCTTGAAGGAAGCGATGCGTTGGGATGAAATAACGTATGGACGAGAATATGATCTCGATATTTATATGATTGTTGCTATTAGCGATTTTAATATGGGCGCCATGGAAAATAAGGGATTAAATATTTTCAATACCAAATATATTCTTGCTAAACCAGAAACAGCAACAGACGATGATTATATCAATATTTCATCTGTTATTAGTCATGAATATTTTCATAATTGGAGTGGCAATCGTGTTACTTGTCGAGATTGGTTTCAACTTAGCTTAAAAGAAGGATTAACTATTTTTCGTGATCAAACTTTTTCAGAAGATCTTTTTTCAGCCGCTGTGATGCGCATTCATGATGTTTGTGATTTACGTGAAATACAATTTCCAGAAGATGCTGGACCATTAGCCCATCCCGTGCGACCCGATTCCTATATTGAAATCAATAATTTTTATACTGCGACTGTTTACAATAAAGGCGCGGAAGTACTTCGTATGTTACGAACCATTTTAGGTTTTTCATTATTTCGTAAAGGAATGGATGTATATTTTGCAAGATACGATGGCCAGGCCACTACGATTGATGATTATATTGCTATCATGGAAGATGTATCTGGTCTCGACTTAGCTCAATTTAAGTTATGGTATAGCCAAGCAGGAACACCGGTTATTTTAGTAGAAGAAGATTTTAATGAAATTGAAAAAAGTTATACTTTATCATTTATGCAAACGTGTCCGCCAACACCAGGTCAGCCTACAAAATTACCTCTATATATTCCTATTCGAATTAAATTATTAGATCAACAAGGCAAAACTATACCATTGCAATTGCAGGATAATATCACTGAAGACGAGAAAGTTTTACCTTTAACATCTTCACATCAATCATTTAAATTTCAAAATATAAACTCCGTGCCCATTCCTTCACTCCTGAGAAATTTTTCTGCTCCCGTAAAATTAAATTATGCCTATTCAGATAAGGACTTATTGTTTTTACTTAAACATGACGATGATGCATTTAATCGTTGGGAAGCGGGACAAAAATATCTACTGCGCATCACGCTTAATTTATTACGCAATTATCATCAAGAGGTAAATTTAATCTTGCCATCTGCATTATTAGAAGTATTTGAATACATGATCAAATCTTACCGAGATAAATGGCTTCTCTCGGAAATGCTAGTTATTCCATCTGAAAAATACATTGGCGAACAAATGGATGAGATTGATATTGATGGCATTCACACTGTGCGAGAATTTATGATAACGGAAATCGCTAATCAATTATATCCATTATGGTTAAGTACGTATCATGATAATCACGATTCTAAAGGCAACTATCGATTTGAGATTGAAGAGGTTGGGCGCAGACAACTTAAAAATAACTGCCTCGCTTATCTCATGCGATTGCCACCATCCATTCAACTAGGTATGCAACAATTTGAAACCTCACTTGAATTAAATATGACTGACACCCAAGCTGCACTGAGTGCACTGGCAAATACTGATTCACCCTTACGGAAAAAAGCACTGAGTCGCTTTTATGATTGCTGGAAACAAGATGCGTTGGTGATGGATAAATGGTTTGCTATTCAAGCCGCATCTAAATTACCTTCAGCATTGTCTGAAGTCAAAAAATTGATGCGTGATAGTACATTTGACATTAAAAATCCAAATAAAGTGTATGCATTAATTGGTACTTTCGGCAATCGCAATTTGATTAATTTTCATTCAATAACGGGGGAGAGCTATGCATTCTTGCGTGATGTCGTACAACAACTGGATCGTTTAAATCCACAAATTGCAGCTCGAATGGTAAAACCTTTGACTACGTGGAAACGATATGATAAAGAACGTCAACAGCTAATGCGAGAACAATTAGAATTACTTTTGCGACATAAAGAAATTTCAGCCGATTTATATGAAGTAACTTTCAAAGCCCTTGAATACGAGATCTGAATATGACTAATCAACCTGCACGCATTGAATCAGATAGTATGGGAACCATGGCCGTTCCTACTGATAAATACTGGGGAGCACAAACTCAACGCTCTCTGGAACATTTTGCTATTGGTAATAATCTTATGCCAAAAGAATTAATTTGGGCATTTGGAATATTAAAAAAAGCAGCAGCTATTAGTAATTTTGAATTAGGATTATTGAAAAATGAATGGATGGATCTCATTACAAAAGCAGCCGATGAAGTAATTGCAGGAAAATGGAACGATCAATTTCCCTTATCGGTTTGGCAAACAGGTAGCGGCACGCAAACCAATATGAATGTCAATGAAGTGATTAGTAATCGCGCGATTGAAATGGTAGGGGGTCAATTGGGGAGTAAAACACCTATTCATCCGAATGATCATGTAAATTTATCGCAATCTTCCAATGATACTTTTCCTACTGCTATGCATATTGCTGCAGCGTACACGATAGTTCATCAGCTAATCCCCGCCATTCAGACTTTACGAGATGGATTAGCTGCTAAGCAGCAGGCATTTGCTCACATCATTAAAACTGGTCGTACTCATCTACAAGATGCTGTTCCCTTGACGCTTGGTCAGGAATTTTCTGGTTATGTCGCACAATTAGATGCAGCAATAAAGAATATTACACAAACTCTACCTGGCTTGTATGAGCTGGCGATTGGCGGCACAGCAGTTGGTACTGGTTTGAATACACACCCACAATTCGCGGAAAAAACAGCAGAAAAAATCGCGGAGTTAACCGATTTGCCATTTGTTTCAGCACCCAATAAATTCGCTGCTTTAGCTGCTCATGATGCTTTTGTATTTGCGAGTGGCGCATTAAAAACACTTGCTTGCGCGCTAATGAAAATTGCTAATGATATTCGTTGGCTAGGATCTGGTCCACGTTGTGGTTTAGGCGAGCTGATTCTACCTGCAAATGAGCCTGGTTCATCGATTATGCCGGGTAAAGTGAATCCAACCCAATCTGAAGCGTTAACCATGGTATGCGCACAAGTCATGGGGCATGATGCTGTCATTGGTTTTGCAGACTCTCAAGGTAATTTTGAACTAAATGTATTTAAACCGGTGATTATATATAATTTCATGAATTCAGTTAGATTATTGACAGACTCTTCAGCTATGTTTAATCAATACTGTATAAAAGATTTAAAAGCTGATGAAAAAGTAATTAATCAATCGGTAGAAAATTCACTCATGTTAGTAACTGGTCTTGCTCCAAAAATCGGCTATGACAAAGCTGCAGAAATTGCTCATAAAGCATGGCATGATGGAACTTCTTTGTTGCAAGCCTGTTTAGCACTAGGTTATTTAAGCGAAGATGAATTCAAAAAATATGTTAATCCCAAATCAATGTTAGGTCCAAAGGAATAGCAAATGTGAATCGCAAAGTTAAACATTATCGTAAGCTAGGTATTAATCCTTGCAGACCATTAGTAAACATGCCTGCAGCAATAGCCATGATCAACATTCCCATAATACGAGTAATGACTTTAATGACCGATTCACCAATCAACTTAGCAATGGAAACACCATGATATAAAATGAAGCCCATTCCGACAGCTAGTATTAAACAAAGAATAGTGAGCCACATTTTGTAAAAAGCAATTGAATAATCATTGGAAGCAATGACCAAGGTACTGATTGAACCGGGACCCATAATAATAGGTAGAGCAAGTGGGACAATGGCAATGGAACTACGTTCTTCAGCCGCAATATCATCCTCAGGCGTGTGGCTCATGGGACTTTCTTTAGATTGCAACATAGATAATCCTGTCAAAAATAAAATGGTTCCTCCAGCCACTCGAAATGAATCAATCGTAATACCAAGAAGATCCAATAAATCCCCGCCCAACCAAATAGTAATCACCATAATAATCATTATAGAAAAACCACATTTAAGCGCAGTTTTTTGCTGATTGGAAAGTGAGAATTTATTTGTCAATTGTAAAAAAATAGAGAGCGAACTCAACGGGTTCATCATAATGATCATTGCAACAAGAAATTTTACGGTCTCTGTATAGCCCATTATTAAGTTTCTCTTGAGAACTCGTCATATTTATCTTATAGCGGGAAACTGAAATCTACTGACGAGCCTAAGATTATAATATTAAAATCTATTAATTGCTATTAATCTAGTTTAATATAAGGATGGCTAGTCCTAGATTGGCCATCCCTGAATAACTCTTGAAACAATATTATGCGCAAAGTTTATAATTTTAGTGCTGGTCCAGCTATACTGCCAGAAGAAGTTCTTCTTCAAGCTCAAGCAGAAATGCTCGATTGGCATGCTACCGGTATGTCTATTATGGAGCTAGGTCATCGAGGTGCAGAATTCAAAATAGTTGCCGAACAAGCTGAAGCTGATTTACGTGAACTCATGGCTATTCCGAAAAATTACCACGTACTCTTTTTAACAGGAGGAGCGACAGCTCAATTTGCTATGATTCCAATGAATCTTCTGCATAAAAATAAACAAGCTGATTACGTCGATACGGGTATATGGTCAAAAAAAGCCATTGAAGAAGCCAAGCGTTATGGTGAAATTAATATTGTGGCTACGTTGGAACATAAAGATCATCTAGCCTATATTCCACATCAAAATGTCTGGAAATTAAATGAAAATGCTGCCTATCTTCACTATACTCCCAATGAAACAATAGAAGGTGTGGAGTTTAATTGGATTCCTGATATTAGCGTGCCACTGATTGCAGATATGTCATCCATGATTTTATCGCGTCCAATTGATGTGAAAAAATATGGCGTGATTTATGCAGGTGCCCAGAAAAATATGGGGCAAGCTGGTATTACGATTGTCATTATCCGTGACGATCTTATTCACGAGGCGCTACCTTCAACACCTACGCTTTACAAATATAAAACTCATACGGAGCACCATTCATTTTATAACACGCCACCAACCTTCAGTTGGTATATTACCGGTTTGGTATTAGCTTGGACAAAGCGGCAGGGTGGGGTAAGCAAGCTCTACGAAAGTAATAAACGCAAAGCAAATAAACTTTATCATTTTATTAATCAACATGCTGATTTTTATTCCTGTCCCATTCATGCTGAATGTCGTTCGCTGATGAATATTATATTTAACGTTCCAACTGAAACATTAACCACATTATTTATGGAAGAAGCAAATAAAGCAGGCTTAAGCAATTTAAAGGGACATCGTAGTGTCGGTGGATTGCGCGCTAGTATTTACAATGCTATGCCAGAACTTGGTGTCGATGCTCTGCTTAATTTTATGGAAAGTTTTAGAAAAAGAAATATGGCCTGTTAAGATTTCATTTCCTGTTTGCTGTGAAGAATGTGTGCGAAGCACATGCCTCGAAGGATAAATATGCCTATTTCATCAGGCTTCAGCCTAATTGAAATATTAATCAGTTTCTTCATTTTATCACTTGTCTTACTGGGTTTAGATGCCGTTACGATAACGGCTTTACGTGAAGCAAAAACTGCTTATTTTTTCAGTGTCGCTACGCAACAACTCAATAATCTAGTTGAGCGGCTTACTTTAATCAAAAATGATAAGGTAACTGATGTGTTGGCTAACTGGAATGTAGAAAATCAGCAAGCGCTTCCCCATGGTCGTGGCACCATCATTACTCATTATCCTATTTATCAGCTAAACATTTTTTGGGGAGACAATAAATCAATGATTTGCAATAAAAATACAATTGGAAATTCTGGATGTTTAAAGCTAATCATCCCTCAACAATCATAAATAATCCGTATTATTTCTTATATCATGCTCGAAAATTTTTGGGATTTACATTCATTGAATTAATCATCGCAATGATTTTGGGATTATTGCTAACTGAATTAATTTTTTCGATCTATATTACTAATCAAAAAAATGATCTTTTACAACAGGCATTAAATGATATTCAAGATAATGCGAACAATTCTATCAGTCAATTAAATTCAGCACTCCATCATGCTGGAAACATTGGTTGCGGTCATCTATCAGAAAATTTTCCAATCGTTTCATATCGTGATTATTCGGTCAGCATGAGTAACAAGATAACCGGAAATGATAACGCATTGACGATACGTTTTATGGATTACTCAACAGTATTATTGAAATCACCCATGCAGGATCATTCTACTCTATATACCAGTAATGAAACTCCATTTACACCGGGTGACATTTTAATTATTTCTAACTGTAATCAAGCTGAGATTTTTCAATTAGCCTCTATTAGTAGCAGCGCAACACAACAAAAATTAATTTCACAACAACCACTTCATTATCTATACCAACCCTATGCTGAAATAGGACGATTAATTATCAATAAATATTATATTGATAAAACTAATCGTCGTAATCCAGATGGTAGCAGCATATATGCGCTATACACCGAAAATATTTTTCATCAAAAAAGTGAGCTGGTTGAGGGAATTCATCACATGCAAGTGACATATTCATTAATAGAAAATAATTATTCTATCGATTTTCATGCACGTGATATCATTGATTGGTCGATGGTCGCTGGCGTCAATATCGATCTTACTTTGTTATCACCACCACTGATTAAACATTGGTATACTACTGTGATCCTCCATAATGAATGATAAAAATCATGGTTTCATATTATTAATAATGCTTATTTTTATGCAAATTTTTTCGCTCATTGTATTAGCTGAACTAATGTCAATTAAATTAAATTTAAAACTTGCTCGTGATCGTTGGCAAAAAACCAATAATTTATTAATGAGTAATGCATTTTTGCATAAAATTGAAAATAATTTAATTTTTACAATTCCTAGCTGCGTACAGTCGGCACTATCTCCACAATTTTTAATTAATCGTTCCACTGAATGGTGGGGAAAATTTGCTTGCGCTAGTAACCATACTACTCTTTATCATTATGTGATTGAAAAATTGGGAAATGATCCTTGTGCCTTAATTAGAATAATTGATAAAAATCATACTATTACAGCAGATTACTATCGAATTACTTTATTATTTCAATCGAGCGCACCTAAATCATTTAAAATAATACTGCAAAGCACTATTGTTAGACCAAAAACAAGTACACAAGCATGTACAGAAATTCCACATCAGGTTAAGATAGGTCGACAAGTTTATAGGGAATTATTGTAAGAGCTAACTACTAAATACCAAGGAAATCGTGATGACAAAGACCCTAAAAAATAAAATTATATTTATTACCGGAGCGAGTCGCGGTATTGGTAAGGAAATTGCTGTCCGCTGCGCAAAAGATGGTGCGAAGATTGCTATTATTGCTAAAACGGCAGAACCGCATCCCACATTAGAAGGCACGATTTATTCTGCTGCGGAAGAAATTGAAAAAGCAGGTGGTCAAGCACTTCCATTAGCAGTGGATGTACGTGATGAAAGTCAAGTAACAGAAGCCATTGCAAAAACAATTGCAACATTTGGCGGTATCGATATTCTTATTAATAATGCAAGTGCTATTAATATGGGCTCCACCAGTGAAATAACGATGAAACGTTTTGATCTTATATTTTCTGTTAATGTTCGCGCGACATTTATGTGCTCCAAATTATGCTACCCCTACCTTAAAAAAGCTAACAATCCTCATATTCTTAATCTAGCACCACCACTCAGTATGAATGCTAAATGGTTTAAAAAACATGTTGCCTATACAATGTCAAAATATGGTATGAGCATGTGTACCCTTGGAATGGCTGAAGAATTTAAGCATGAGGGTATTGCGGTTAATTCTTTGTGGCCTAAAACTTTAATTGCTACAGCAGCAATTTCTGTTAATTTTTCTAAATTACTTTATCATGCTAGTCGTAAACCCAGCATCATGGCCGATGCGGCTTATGAAATTTTAACTAGCAATAGCCGAGAAGTTACCGGTAATTTTTTTATTGACGAGCATTTACTAAAAACTCGAGGAGTAAAAGATTTTAAACAATATGCTATGCATTCATGGACACCACTTATTCCTGATTTATTTGTAGATGATTGAGCGCGCTTAAACACTCCATTCATGCCAAGCTGATAAAACAGGAAAATACAAGCCCAAACGAATAGGGCGCGTATCAATAGTCCGCATTGCTTGAGAATAAACAGTCATTTTTTCTAAGTATTTTTCTCGTTGTTGTTGTAAAAAATCATTTAACTGCTCATTTGATAACGTATTCGTCTTATAATCAATAATCCACCGAGTACCAGTTTCATCAATGAATGTTCTATCAATCATTAAACGTTGTACCTCACCGTCAATCACAGCAGAAATTGCAAATTCAGATTGCGCCGCCTGATGAGAATGAAGTATCCATTGGCCACGAGCATCTTTCAACGTATTTTCCATTGCCTGACGAACAATATTAATAGCTGATTCTATTTCATTTGAAAGTATTTCTAATCTTAGTAACTGATGTTTGATATATTGATCCGTGATAGTTTCCCACCATTTTTTCCCATGCATTGAAATCAATTGTAAATTTTTATGAATAATAGTACCGATTATCCTTGGCTTTGATTCTCTAAATGCAAAGCCAATTTGATTTTGATGATATGCTGTAGTAAATGAATCATTAAATTTAACAGGATTTTTCCATTCCGAATCTAAACGTACTACATAACGATTTGAACGTGCGCTTTGCACTTCGTCGCGCTGTGTACTGGTATCTTGAGTAAAAGTGATAGAAGAACCAGTCACTATTTCCTGGCTACTAAGAGACGAAATATCTTCTCCAAGACTAGCCTGACAAGAAGCTGAAATTTGCGGCCATATTTTCTCTAAAAAGCTACCTGCAGGAATTTTATAATTACCATCAGCATTCTGTGTGACATCAAAAAATAAATGTAATCTTTTCTTCGCACGCGTAGCTGCGACATAAAAAAGACGATCCGATTCAAATTCAGCTTTAATTTTCTTTTGTTGGAAAATAAACTCATACATAGCATCATTGATATGACCAGTTGAATGAATTGGCGCAAGTAATAAAGCTACTTGATCGTCGGCTAGAGCATAATCCATATAAAGCAATAGCGATCTATCGTCTGCTGGCGTAGTAGATTCTAAATGAGGTAATATCACGGTATCAAATTCTAACCCTTTTGCCGTATGAATCGTCATGATTCGGATAGGATTATCTTGCTTTAATTTTAATGTACTCGCAGCATATAATTTTTCAACTTTAGCTTGCAGGTGATCCACGCCAATTGTTAAATCTTGCTGGTTGATTAATTCTAATAACTCAAAAAAAGTATTCACGTCACTCATTGATGAGTAATCATGTAAGCAAGCCGGACCACCTAGCATCATCCAGGTATTTTCAATCCAATAACGTAAGGGTTGGCGTTCACGATCAGCAATTTTTGTTTTTAAAATTGGAAGTATTCGATTAATTCGTTGTTTGCCATCATCCGATAGCTGATTGATCATATCATCACTCTGAAGACGTTCCCATATCGGGGTAAAAACATTATTACCCACAATGGTTAATAAATCAGCCAATTTTAAGCCACACCAGGGTGCGCGCAAAATTGCTAACCAGGAAATTCGATCCATCGGATGCAGTAAAGCGCACGTCAACGCAAGCAAATCTTGTATAATTTGCCGAGATGCTAATGATTCAATATCCACAGCTTCATAAGCAATATTCGCTTGTTTCAATGCAGGTAGTAACGTAATTAAATCACCGCGTGACCGAACTAAAATAGCAATACTATCCGTCGATGAAGCTTTTTGAAGATCATTCATTAATAGTACAATGTGTTGTTCTTGAATATTAGCCTCTTGTGTCACGAATCCATGAACTTCGGGTTGAAATTCGTCCATTAAATGATTTGAAATACTTGAATGATAAGTAACAGCGCCCATTGCCACATCATTATGAGCAGGAAAAATAGATTGAAAGAGTTGATTATTCCATTGCACAATCTTCTCTGAAGAACGAAAATTTATATTTAAGCGCAAGGGTGATAATTTAATTTGGCCGATGCCATATTGCCATATTCGCAAAAACAAGCCAACCTCTGCCTCTCGAAACCGATAAATTGATTGCATAGGATCACCCACAATAAAAAGTGTCCTACCATCATTCGTTTCCCAACCGGCAGTTAATTTTTCTAGTAAACGATATTGAGTTAAAGCAGTATCTTGAAATTCATCAATAAGAATATGCCGAATCTGATAATCAAGCGCTAATGTAAGATCCGTGATATTCTCCTCATCGCCTAATGCAGTTAATGCAGCTTGGGCATTTTCAATAAAATCAATTTGGCCATATTGTTTAAAAACCAAGTGAAGTTGTGCGACAGCAATTTTTAAAACATATAATAAAGCCTTTAAAATTTCCCACTGATCTTCTTCATAAAAAGCTTTAGGTAATGAAAATATCTGAATTAGCGCAAGCCGCAAGGGTTCATTCATTGATAGCTGATCGATCAGCCATTTGTAACGCTCTCTAAACTCTACATGCACTTTCTTTAATTGAGGATTTTTTATGCTAGAGAGGGATGGAAAACCAATATCTTTATCTACCCGTTTCCGCCAATTCATTCCCTTCGTTAACAGGAGCTTTGCTAAACCCATCCAAGCATTTACATCCTTGCCATTCATTCCAGGAAGTTCCGTTAGATGTCGGCAATAAATAATCTCCATTTGTTGATTAGCTAAAATTAATTGATCCGAAGCACAATGTGCAACATTAAGTAACTCCTTCACCATATCTTTAGGAAAAAGTGAATGGAGATTGCGTAATTTCTCGCTTACCACCAACGAAAAATGATATTCGAGTTGTTTTTTCATCTCATCTTCATGGCGTGTTAAATGAATATAAGGCATCCATTGATCGCGCTTTGCAAGCAAGTCTATTAATAATTCACTAAGTTTATTTAGATCATTATCCAAATGTAATAATAACTTTTCTAAAGCAGGTGACCATGATAAATCCGTTTCTAGATGCATTAAAATTTCTTGTACAGCTTCGCGATAAAGAACTGTCGGTTGCTCAGTAATTCTCGGTGAAGAGCCAAAATGAGATAACAATGGTAATTGCTTAGCAAGATAGGCACATAATGAATCAATTGTTTGAATCCGAAGTTGATTAGGATTACTGAGTAAATTCCATTTAAATTGTTGATCACGCTGTAATACTTTATTTGCTAATGACCAGGTTAATTGTGCATGAGCAGATTCTGGTAGAGGGGAGGTTTGTGCATGCTGCAAAGACAAAATGATTCGTGAACGCATTTCGCTAGTTGCTTTTTTTGTAAAAGTAATTGCTAAAATTTCTTCTGGCGAGTCTACTTGAGTTAGCAAACTGAGAAATCGCTGTATAATTAATTCAGTTTTTCCTGAGCCTGCTGGTGCTTGCACAATAAATGATTGTGAAGTATCTAAAGCTAAATATCGCTGTTGCTTATCTTTTTCTATATTAACTAAAGTCATCATTAAAATACTTCATATATTCGACAAAATGATTTGAGTTGGCACCACATACATGTTTGTGAGCGACTTTTTGGATCCACATAAGCGATACCATCATAAAAGTCATTACTCAATTTATTTAAAATATGTTTCCAATATGAAATTTGCTCATGCCAAACAGCAGAGTGACAATTTTTAATTTTATCGATGGATTGAATACCATCGATATTGAGCGAGTATTGACTGATACCTTTAAAACCGGAATTACCTGGCACCAGCTGAGCAAAACTTACTCCAATCGTACTATCAGGATCCACCAAAGAATATAAAGGCAATTGCGGATCTTCTGGTCTATCACTAAACCAATTTGTAATTCTATTATTTTTTCCTGTTTTATAATCTATAATCAGTTTTCCATCATCTACCTCATCAATGCGGTCAATACGAATAGTAATAATGAGTTTATCAAAAGATACTTGAACTGATTTTTCTTGCATAGAAACGGTAAAAGGACTGCGCTGCTTTTCAATTTGTAACCATGAATAGATTAAGCGATGCAAACGCTGCTTCTCTAATTTGAAATATTGTTGCCTATCTTTATAGATATCTGCAATAACATTCATCGAATCAGCAACACAGTTTGTAATTAAATCATTGAGGGCTATTTCATTTATTTGAATTAGATTCTGATGATCGTGAAGTTTCTCCCAAATTTTTTCCAAAATTTTATGAATGATGATGCCTCTATCTTTCGCTTTCAAGCCAAGTAAAGGAGATTCTAGTGCTTGCGCATATAAACGGTTTTCAGCAAATGCCTTGAATGGACATAAAGCCTGCTGTTTAATGACATTGACACCACCATGAATAACATCATTAGTTTGTAAAGAAGGAGCGACCTCATCACATATTTTTTCAAGAGCTTTACTATAATAGATCGTTTCGCTAAAAGTTTGATAAACAGCGAGTTCTAATTTAGCAGGTTCAATTTCAACTAATTGCTGAATTAACGGACTTACTTGTAAGGGCATGTCGTCTTTTATTTCAGCATAACTAAAAATGAGATGCCGAGCGCTGTGCTGAAACTGATTAATTAATTGCTGACAATAAAAAAATTCACGCTCTGCTGTCGCGTGAGGCATGGCTAATTCACGCTGGATGCGTCTGGGTATAAAAGGGTTGGGAGAAGATTGTGGTGGCCAAGAAAGATCATCCATACCTGCAATCCAAAGATAATCGAATGGTAATGCGGCCGCTTCTAACGTTCCCAAAACTTGAATAAAAGTTTCAGGTGTTTTTGGTTGAAATAATGTCTGCTCAAGTAAGCGCTCCAACGCATGAAACGCTTGATTAAAATCAACAGGTTTTGCAATATAATCAAATGTCGCTAATTGAGAAATGACTTTAAACCAATTTTCGATTATTTGATATTCTTCACTATTTAAACTTCTTTCTCCCGGCCATCCAAGAATCGCTAATAATTGGCTAAATACATGCATCCAATGGCTATAATGATTGATTGTCTTTTCTTCTTCAATAAATGCTAAAAAATGATTAATGCGCTTGCTTAAGTGAGGACAGCTTCTAAGCAATGAAACTTGATGCTGTTCGTTTAATATTGATTTCAAATAAACCATATTAATATTTTTCTTACGTAATAAATTATCAAAATGAGCACGCTTAAGCCACTCATTTTCTGCTTCTCCTAAGAATGGTGATCGTAATAAATAACTAAATAATTCAGTCGACATGGTTTTTTTTTGCAATTTCAATAGCATGAGCGCTGTATGTACGACGGGATACTGAGACAAACATTTTCCTGCTGAAATGTTAAAAGGTTGCTCCGCAGAAATTCCATAGATATTATTTTCAGAAAATACTTCTGAAAAAACCTGTGTCACGCGATCACGAATTTTTTCCAAAGAAGGAATAACACACCCAATTGTTACTTGTTGTTCACGCTTAATAATAGCTTTTGCCCATCGAGCCATCGTGGTTAATTCGTTTTCCGGATCAAGAAATCGCGCTCGATAACGGAATGAATCATGGAAAGCATACTCAGCAATATAGTTATTTTGCAACCCAGAATCATCGAGTGTCGATTGCATCAAATCTAAAACATCCCTGACTGACAACTTATGATGAAGCACCGTTCCTACTGACTCACTCACCATCAATAGTTTTTTCCATTGCGGGGGTAATTCAGTAAATCCCAATAATATAATTTGCTTAGGTATTGAAATTTTTTTCCCTAAAATTTTATCTATCATGATATCTGGTAATGAAGCATGATCCAACCATTGATTTGCTGCGCAAGTCTTTTGAAAAGATATTGCCCATCGCTGGAAAGATGCGCAATCATCAATTGATTCAAATAGCGGATGTTGAATGTCAATCATCCATTGCTTTACTAGTAACCATGCAGATTGAACCACTTCTGTCATTTTAGATAATTGTAATAAATGCGTACTTTCAGTTGAACCCAATATAATCTGTTCCCAAATAAATTCTTCTTGAAAAGTTGTTAATAGTAATGGATAGGCCAAACCAAAACGATTAATATAATCTTCATGAAGTCGCTCAAACCAATTAGTAATTGGCAATATGTCAGGTGTCTGCCATGCGCTTAACTCGCAACTTGTTTGTTTATTTTGCAATATTTTGTGTAAGGTTGCCGCAAGGCGCCGGTTAGGAGTTAAAACAGTAGTCATATTCATGTTTTTGAATGGTAATATCTTGGCAGATTTTTGAGAAAGTTTTATATCAATCATGATAATCTTAAACTCCTTACCTTCGAATCAAAACTGGCTCAATATTTTCTCAATTAAATGAATACGCTCACTAATTTCGTGCTTATCTAAAGCAAAACGTAAACCTCGTGGCCCATCAAAACGGTAAACAGTGGGATACGCTTGAATCAACTTAATGATATTCTCGGGTTTAATATTAGGCTTTTCACTAAATTCAATTCTTCCTCCTTGCTCATTTGCATCAATTTTGACAATACCGAGTTGATCCGCATAATGCTTTAAACTACGTAATGCAAATAAATTTTTGAGCGGATGAGGTAACAAACCAAATCGATCAATCATCTCAACTTGAATTTCATCGAGTTCAGTTTCGTTTTTAGCATTAGCAATACGCTTATAAAACTGTAAGCGCAATTGAATATCGCCTAAATAAATTTCTGGGATCAGTGCTGGCAAATGTAAATCAATTTCCGAATGATGCGGTAACAATGCCTTTTGCCAATCTACTTCTTTGCCAGATTTGAGCAATTCTACGGCCCTAGATAACAAATCCATGTAAAATGTAAAACCGATTTCCTGAATATTCCCGCTTTGGCTTTCGCCCAACAATTCACCAGCACCTCGAATTTCAAGATCATGTGTAGCCAGCGTAAAGCCAACACCCAAAGTATCCAGTGATGCAATCACATCTAAACGTTTTTTAGCATCTGTAGTAATATATTGCTTGGATGGAATCAGCAAATAGGCATAAGCTTGATGATGTGAACGACCCACACGTCCACGCAGTTGATGTAATTGTGCTAACCCAAACTTATCTGCACGATTAATAATGATGGTATTTGCAGTAGGAATATCAATGCCGCTTTCAATAATGGTTGAACAAACCAGCACATTATAATGACGATGGTAAAATTCAGCCATGACTCGTTCCAGTTCACGTTCATGCATTTGTCCATGCGCAATGCCGACTCGCGCTTCACGCGCTAAACCAGAGATTTCTTCGGCTTTTTTATTAATTGTCAGGACTTCATTATGTAAAAAATATACTTGACCACCACGAAAGATCTCTCGTTGAATTGCCTCTTGAATTAAATGGTCTTCATATTCATGCACAAATGTTTTCACCGATAATCGTTTAGCTGGTGGCGTTGCAATAATTGATAGATCACGGATACCTGATAAAGCCATATTTAATGTACGTGGAATAGGTGTTGCAGTTAACGATAAAATATCCACAGAAGTGCGCAACGCTTTTAATTTTTCTTTTTGCTGAACGCCAAATCGATGTTCTTCATCAATAATGACTAAACCCAGCGATTTTAATTTTATATCAGTTTGTAATAATTTATGGGTACCAATGACGATATCAACTTGTCCTTGTTCCATGCGCTGCATGGTTGATTTCTGTTCTTTACTAGTTCGAAAACGAGATAACATTTCAATCGTCACAGGCCAATCAGCAAAGCGATCTTGAAATGTTTGAAAATGTTGTTGAGCCAGTAATGTCGTTGGTACCAATACCACTATTTGCTGACTATTTTGTACTGCAAGAAATGCTGCACGTAGAGCTACTTCAGTTTTTCCAAACCCTACATCACCACAAATCACTCTATCCATAGGTTTTTCTGACATCATATCGGCAAATACCTGATCGATTGCTTGTAGTTGATCGGGTGTTTCTTCAAATGGAAATTGAGAGGCAAATATCTTATATTGATCAGCAACGAATGTAGCAGCATGCCCAGATCGAGCCGCACGTTTTGCATAAAGATCTAATAATTCTGCGGCTATATCGCGAACATTTTCAGTTGCCTTGCGCTTAGATTTTTGCCATTGCTCACTTCCCAGCTTACTCATTGGGATATGATCAGGATTCGTTCCTGAATAGCGACTAATCAGATGTAGCAAGGCAACTGGTACATATAATTTATCAGCATTTTGATATTCCAAACAAAAAAATTCAGTCACCTGATCTTTGATGCTGAGTGTTTGCAAACCTAGATATCGACCAATGCCATGATCTATATGAACCACAGGATCGCCGATTTGCAGCTCGGTTAAATTTTGTATTAGTTTATCTGGATCTTGGTGATTTTTTTTACGAAGCCGGCGTTGCAACACTCGTTCGCCATATAATTGTGCTTCTGTAATGAGAGTGATTTCAGGGTGATGTAACTTAAAACCTTCTTGAAGTGGCGCTACAATAATTCCCAATCGCTCACTATTCGTTAAAAATGTTTGCCATGAATGAAAATAAGTTGGATGTAGGGAAATATTTTTAAAAAGTTGTAAAATAATTTCTCGTCGACCAATGGTTTCCACACAAAATAGTATTCGTCCTGCATCATTAGCAATAAATTGCTGTAATGCAGCAAATGGTTGCGCTTCCTTATGATTAATATTTAAAGCAGGTGTCGGTGTGGTCGCAAATGAAACAGGTCGCCTCTTGGATCTTAGTAGAGTAGCTTTTTCATGGTGAGAATCGCTAATTTGGATGTTTGCAAATTTTTCTAATGATTCATTAACAGATGTAGCAGAAACAAATACTTTATCTGGCGAAAGTAAAGGACGCGCTGTATTGAATCGTCCTTGATCATAACGCGTACTAACTTCTTGCCAAAATTCTTTGGATTTTTCAACAATATTATTGATTGTTACGATACAAATATCTTCAGGAAGATAATCAAAAAGAGTAGCTGTTTTATCAAAAAAAAGGGATAAGTAATATTCGATACCAGGCGAACAAATACCTTCACTGATATCTTGATAAATGGGATTTTTTAATGGGTTTCCAGTAAATTGGCTACGCCAATTTTGGCGGAATCGTTCGATTGATTCTTCAGTCAATGGAAATTCACGACCAGGCAATAAATGAATTTCATCTACTTTATCCGTTGAACGTTGAGAATCAGTTGAAAAAATTCTAATTGTATCAACTTCATTATCAAGCAAATCAATACGAAAAGGTTGCTTACTTCCCATGGGAAATAAATCTACAATTGATCCTCGCACTGCAAACTCACCATGCTCGCGCACTTGCCCCACTGAACGATAATTGGCTTTTGTTAAACGAGTTCTTAAAATATCAATATTAAGTTGATCGCCAATCTTCAGAAAAAAACCTTGCCCATCGAGGTATTCGCGTGGTGCAAGTCTATGCATTAAAGTAGAAATCGTGGTAACAATTGCCCCTTTTCGAAAAGTTGTCAGCTGAGACAAGGTAGCTAATCGTTCTGAAATAATATCTTGATGGGGTGAAAAATAATCGTAAGGAAGTGTTTCCCAATCAGGAAACAGCATTATCCTATGTTCTGAATGATCAAAAAAATGAAACTCTTCCATTAAAAGCGAAGCAATGAGACTATCTGGAACAACAATTAATATAGGGTGATCAGACTGGGCAATGGTACTAGTAAGTGCCAACCCAATACTGGATCCATAGAGATTCTCCCAAATATAGGATAAATTACCCTGGGGTAAGGGTGGCTGAAAAATATTAGCATATTCAATTGTCATAGTGGGCTATTTTAACAGTTGAACCCAGAATAGGAAGAGGATATAACTATCTGAGCAGTATAAGATCAGGTTGACTTCTCGTGATAAACCGAGTGATTTATTCACTCTTTAAAGGATACTTATTCTATATGATAAATGGACAACCTTGGGAAATCATCATCAGCGAAATCAATCGAATTCTTCGAGAATTGCATATTACTCTTTCTGAAGCATTTTCCAACCGTTCCAGTCAAATGGGAACGGCGATCAATCATGAGCATCTTCTCTTTGAAGCCGTTTGGCAGCAACTCAATTTCCAAGAAGCTCACTCAGAGCAAGCCTTTGTTAATCTACCCTTACAAAAAAATGCCGAACAAATAATCTTTGAATATTGTCGAGATGCCAATCTATCCCGAGAAATCATTACTCAGCCCACTCAATCCTTATTAGAACATATCATCGAAATTCATCAGCATTTAGCTAAACAACGTGCCCTCCTACTGTTATTCAACGATGATGATGAAATGGGGCTACCACTTACTTCTCGAATGGTCGAATTCAAAATGAAATGCAATGAGCTGCACGAGCAAGTGATGTTATTTTCAACAAAAAAAAATGAAATTGAAAATGAACTGGCTTTTCTTGAAGGTTTATTAGCTGAAATTGCACGTATATTCGTCCAAAAAGGCTATTACGAAGCGACAACTTTCCCTTCCTTATCTAAACTGACTAAGCAAGATGAAATGGGACTAGAATCAATTCGTCAACTCTTAACTCATCTACCAACCATGGCTTCAATCAAAGAAAGAATTCTCCAAGCTGCCCCAGCAAACAGTGATAACCATGATCTACAAAATATTGCTCAAACATACACCATATTAAACCAATTAATTTCCTCACACATCCAAATTAATAATGATACCATTACTCATTTAACTCAAAAACTTGCAAATAATCAATCCATCATCTCAGATTTAAATGATTATGCTCATTTACAAGAATTATTTAAAGCGATTGCTCAACTTGAATTTCTCAGCGATAGCTCAAGTAAAAATGAATTATATGATATCACTACCGACACTCTCGCCATATGCCAACATCAAGTTGGATTAAGCTTGTTAAATAAGCTCAAATCAAATACTTGGCTTATCGTGATTGAAAAATTAAATATTGTTACCCATATTGCAAACAAATTCGATCAATTGATCCAACCCTATTTTAACCATCTTGATGACATGCAAGATTTATTACTCCGACTTGAAACAAATATTAGAAAAATCAACCAGCATAGTATTAACCAAAAAAAAATTATTGATCGTTTCATTAAAATCAACTCTACCTGGGATAATTATCGACAAACACTCGCTGAAATTCAAAATCAGTTAAGTCAATCTTCCGAATCGAATATTGACTATCTCAAATCTTTTTTAAAGCATCATGGGCTAAAAATGTTAATTGGCGGTGCCAGTGGTGCAAGCTTTGGAACCCTCATCGCTTTCGCAACCGCTGTCAATCCTCTCTCATTTTTTGTATTAAGCCTAGGTGGACTAACAACTGGCACGAGTATTGGTGCAGGCACAGGATTAGGTATCGATAATAATTTTTTTTCTAAATCGTTTTATACATCATTAATAAAAAATAAACACGGTGATGAGCAGCATGACGAAACAATACGATTCTCCCCTTAATAAAATATTACAATTTCATCCTCCAGTGATTGCTCATCGTGGTGCAAGTGCTCATGCCCCTGAAAATACCATGATTGCATTTACAAAAGCAGCTCAACTTGGTATTCAATGGATAGAATTTGATGTCATGCAAGCAGCTTGTGGTGAACCTATCGTTTTCCACGATGAAACGCTCGATAGAACAAGCAATGGGCGAGGGGAGGTAGATCGTTATCCCTATACCTATTTACAAACGTTAGATGCAGGTTCATGGTTTGACACTAGTTTTTCTGGTGAAAAAATTCCCACATTAAATGCTGTGCTGGAATGTCTACAAAATACCAAAATGCACGCTAACATTGAAATTAAGGCTTTACCTGGTCGAGAAGATACGCTAGTAAAAATTGTAGCGAAAGAAATCATTTCATACTTTGGAGATCAATCAACAAATATTTTGTTTTCAAGTTTTTCAATTGCCGCACTGTATGCCCTGCGTCGATATTTGCCTCACTGTCAAATGGGTTTGTTATTGCATGAATGGCAAGCAGATTGGCAAAAAACATATGACTCTCTTCGCTGTGTTTCCTTACATATTAATCATGAAATTTTATCCGAAGAAAGCGCGAGAGAAATAAAAAACGAAAATAAAATATTATTATGCTATACCGTGAACACACCAGAACGCGCCGCTGAACTTTATTCATGGGGAGTAGACGCTGTATTTAGTGATGTACCAGATAGGATCCAAGCTATTCTCTCATAACATTTCGATGCTAGCGCATTCTCTTTCGCATTGTTATACTAGATTAATTTACAGCAAAATAGGGAACATATGGATAACATGAATTGGGTAGATTATATATTCGTCATCATTTTTGTGGTATCAGTATTAGTTGGGTTCAAACGCGGTTTAATCAAAGAAGTTATTTCCATCGTGGCTATCATTGCTGCCTTGGTCATCGCTAGTTTATTCGCTGATCGGCTCGCAGCAACTTTCATGAATTATCCGGCTGTAAAAAACTTTATTAATTGGGCTTCTAATTTAATCGGCATGGATACGACACAGCCCGTCTCTTACTTTGCTTTATTATTAAGTTTTTGTGTACTCTTTGCACTTACCATGATTGTGGGTTCAATTGCATCACGTATATTTAGCATAGGGCTTGATGTAGGTATATTGAGCATTGGCAATCATCTTTTAGGCGGCGTATTTGGCCTTATTCGTGGTTTCATCTATGTGCTGGTAGTCATTTTTCTCGTACAACTGACACCATTAAAAAAAGAATCCTGGTGGCAACAATCGACGTTCGTCAATCAATATCAACCTTATGTTGCTAAATTAATTGAGTTTGTCTCGCCAGCTATTGCTGCTATTGAGGAAAAAACCAAGATTGGCGAAACGTTAAAGGAAACAGGTCAGAAGATACAGCAAATGATTCAATAATGCATAAACTTTCAATTCTATAAATTGTTATATAACAAAAACGCGAAAATAAATGCTTATCTTCAATTGCTTGTTTCTTTCTAGCACCTAAATTTAGCAGGTCATGCGCATTATCAATAGTAATTGGGATGCTAGAAATCCATGCATACTCAGAATGCTCTACTTTAAATTCACCAGTTGATTGATTGACTTCTTCACGCCGTTCGAGACAGAGAAAAATAGTACGCGCACCATTTCTGGATCTATTTCATTTCATGAATATCAATAATGATAATATGCGAAGAGTGATACTTCTTTCGTACCGAAAATGAGCCGATTAATTCAAGTAATCGGCTCATTTTGCTATTGATATTGAGCCGATTAATTGATATAATTGGCTCATGAAGACATATAATTGGCAACAAGCTGATTGGCCTAAATTTCAATATGATTTATCCACTACATATGAAATCTTATATTCTATTGCAGAAAAAATGGGGCTTATCACTGGTAAATTAGAGCATTTAACTGAAAACCTTCAAGCTGAAGCCATGATTAATCTAATGGTAGAGGAAGCTGTTAAAACCTCTGAAATCGAAGGTGAACATATTAATCGCCCAGATATCAGATCATCTATCAAAAATAAACTTGGGCTAAATCAGCCAATTATCCGAGTACATGATAAGCGCGCGCAAGGTATCGCTGAATTAATGCTTGATGTACGCAATACATTCAAGCAACCCATTACGGAAACCCAATTATTCGACTGGCACTTGATGCTATTATCTAGCTCATTTAATCCAAACCTTAGAATAGGCTGTTGGCGAATAGATGAAGAGCCTATGCAAATTATTTCAGGACATCCTGGGAAATGGATTATATATTATGAAGCACCTCCTTCTCGAGATGTTCCGAAAGAAATGAAAAGATTTATTCGTTGGTTTAATGATACTGCTCCAGATAAACCTCATGCAATTAAATTTGCACCAGTACGCGCTGCTATTGCACATTTATACTTTGAGAGTATTCATCCATTTGAAGATGGTAATGGTAGAATTGGCCGAGCAATTGCAGAAAAAGCTTTGTCGCAAGGTTTTGGTTATCCTGTCATATTAAGTTTATCCTTGGCTATTGAAGCAGAAAAAAAAGCGTATTATTCAGCTTTACACGCAGCTTCAAAATCAAATGAATTGACTGCATGGATACGTTATTTTGCAAACGTAGTATTAAGCGCACAAATTGAAGTGGAGACACAAATTAATTTTATTCTTAAAAAATCAATATTTTTTGATACCTTCAAAAATGTATTAAATGAACGTCAACTGAAAGTAGTAAAGCGTATGATGCAAGCAGGAATAAAAGGATTTGAAGGAGGAATGAGTGCAAAAAAATATATGGCAATAACTGCCACTTCCAAAGCAACAGCGACCCGAGATTTGCAACATTTGCTTGTTATCAAAGCATTCAGGCAAATGGGTAGCGGACGTAATGTTCGATATGCGTTGAATTTATGACTTATTGTGAATAGTTCATTTTGAATTGCGCTATAAAAGCCAGCTTGATATGATGTAACCCTTAAAGAATAGCATCAACCTATAAAAAATTTAAAAAAAGGGTAACTCCCCAGGTTGTGGATAAACTAGGGTTATTTTTGTAACAAAATACGTGATTGTCATCCTGAGCACTGTTTTTTAGTGCGAAGGATCTCGTTTTTTTAAACAAATCGAGATCCTTCGTCGCAAAAAGCGCTCCTCAGGATGACCTGGGGAGTTACAAAAAAGGTTACTAATATGTCTCTTGCACGAAAGAAAACTGAAGCAGAAGAATTAATCCACGTAAATAATCGTGTTCCTTTATATGAAATGGCTAGAAAAAGTGCTATAGCAGAGCTTCTACGACAGCGCGAAAATACGCTTGATAGTGATGAATTTCAAGCTGCAACGTGTCTTAAGCGAGGGTATTAATAATTGTCTCATGGGTGACCAATCTTATAACTATATTAACATCACTATCAATGGAGAATCCTATGCATTTAATTCAACTAATAGGCATCTCTTCCCAGCAAAAAATGCAAACGTACAAATATATACTAACACCCATCAACTCTCATGCAGTCTTGAGTTAGATGATATAGGAAAGGAAAAAATAAAATTATTTGAATCTACCAATAAAAATACGCAGGTAAATTTTTATTTTTATGAAGACAAAACATCCATTACCTTGCCAAGCGAAATGACTGCTAATTTAGTTGGCTTTTTTAAAAATTACAAACCAGAGTCCAAGCCTGATTATTGCTGTATCAATTTCGCGTATGAATTAGCATACGGACGAGATGTTGTTAAAGAAGATAATTCATTAGATTACTTTCAACTACACGATGCGCAACCATTTTGTGAAGAACAATTAATCCCAGGAGATATTGTTTTTCTTTATAAAGATCCGCCGACCTATTTGCCATTTCATTTTGCTATCTATATCAGCCACCAGTCTTACCTTTCATTATTTGGAACAATTGGCCCCATGATTATTTCCACATTGGATGATATGAAATATGGATTTCAAGTCGACACTTGTGTCAAAGTATCAAAAAAACACATGACTAATACAACCGAAATTAACCCTCCCGCTATTAACAAAAAAACCGAAAAACAATCGCAAAAAAATATCATTAAGCATGGACTGTTTGCCACCACCTCGATTGTTGCCAGCGCACTTACTTCCAAATACCTTGCGCCCTGGATGACTCGCAAACGGTTCAACGCCTGAATTGCTTTATTAAACCGCAAACATATCCATCAATTCGTTAACAGCAATTTTTTCTAAGGTAGGTTGATCTCGAAAAAGAGCCAATATTTCTTCACATTTGTCAGGCGGATAAAGTGTCGCTAGATTATCTTCAAACTTTTTATAGAGCAGGGGATAGCTTTCTTCTCGTCGCAAACGATGTCCAATCGGGTATTCAATAATGACTTTATCAGTATAGCTACCATCTTTAAAATAAATTTGTATGCTATTAGCAATAGAACGCTTTTGCGAATCTAAATAATCTTTAGAAAATTGCTGATCTTCTTGTACTTGCATTTTTTCACGTAATTGATCAATGCGAATATCCTTGGCAAATTCATTCTCATAATAATCTGCTTTAAGATTTCCATGTAAGAGGGTAACAGCCACCATATATTGCAAGCAATGATCTCTATCCGCTGGATTATGCAAAGGGCCTGATTTGCTAATAATTCGTATGGCTGGCTCTTGCGTAGTGAGAACAATCTTTTCAATATCATCCCAACGATTTTGAACTTGTGGAAATAAACTAACAGCGCACTCAACAGCCGTCTGGGCATGAAATTCGGCTGGATAGGAAACTTTAAATAGTACATTTTCCATCACATACGAACCATAGGGCATACTGATGGATAATTTTTTATGCGAAACCGCATCATAAAAACCCCATTTTTTTGCGGTCAATGCACTGGGATAGCCCATTTCACCTTGCATCGTTAACCACGCTAATCGCGTTGCTCGACTAGTCGCATCACCTGCAGCCCATGATTTTCGTGATCCCGCGTTTGGTGCATGTCGATAGGTACGCAAACAAGCACCATCTATCCAAGCTTGTGATAATGCATCGATAATTTGATCGCGTGTTCCACCTAAAAAATGAGTGGCAATAGCCGTCGATGCAATTTTAACCAAAATAACATGATCAAATCCCAAACGATTAAAAGAATTTTCCAATGCGAGAATGCCTTGAATTTCATGTGCTTTAATCATCGCTAGTAAAACATCTTTAACTGTGAAAGGAGTAATATTGCGAGCAGTATTTTTACGACAAAGATAATCGGATACCGCTAAAATAGCGCCCAAATTATCGGATGGATGACCCCATTCAGCTGCCAACCAAGTATCATTGAAATCTAGCCAACGTACTAATGTTCCAATATTAAATGCAGCGAGTATTGGATCTAAAAGATAAGATGTGCCAGGAACGCGCGCACCCACAGACACAATAGTGCCAGGAATAATAGGCCCTAACAATTTCGTACAAGTAGGGTATCG
This sequence comes from Gammaproteobacteria bacterium RIFCSPHIGHO2_12_FULL_37_14, assembly GCA_001801485.1. The sequence goes on along the minus strand of MGXV01000028.1, from coordinate 44,967 downwards.
CAAAGCAAGGATAGCGCAACCTAACGCATCCATGAGTGAAAAACGTGCTGTCGTTAATGCCAATTCACTTGCTATATTATTGCGTAATACATAATCTGCAATCGCTATTAACTCAACGTCTGGAGGAGGCCTAATATTTTCATCAACACTATGTATAGCCATGTTTTATCCACGTTCTTTTAATGGCAGAAAAGGTCTAGGTGTAGGGCCCGTATATTCTGCATCTGGTCTGATTAATCGATTATTCGCACGCTGTTCTAAAATATGAGCACTCCAACCACTCAACCGTGAAATAACAAAAATGGGGGTAAATAAAGGTGTTGGGATATTACAAAAATGATAAGCCGTAGCGCTATAAAAATCTAAATTGGGAAATAATTTTTTCTTTTGCCACATAATTTCTTCAATACGTTCGGAAACAGCATACAAATAACCATCACGCGCTTTGGTTGATAATTTTTGTGACCAAGCTTTGATAACATCCGAACGTGGATCTGATTGTTTGTAAACACGATGGCCAAATCCCATAATTTTCACTTTTTTTGCCAGCATGTCTTCTACACCTTTTTCAGCTTGCTCAGGTGTTTTAAAAGTGCTAATTAATTTCATCGCTTCTTCATTCGCGCCACCATGCAAAGCACCGCGCAAGGTACCAATAGCCGCAACAATAGCCGAATAAAAATCAGATTCAGTGGATGCGGTGACACGCGCTGCAAAAGTAGAGGCGTTAAATTCATGTTCTGCATAAAGAATTAAAGATACATCTAAACAGCGACGCACTTCATCATCTGGTTTTTTGCCTAAGAGTAGTTGTAAAAAATAACCTGCAATCGTACGCTCATCACTATCCCATAATTCTATGCGCATATGATTGCGATGAAATTGATACCAATACAGCAACATACTAGGCGTGCAAGCAATCAATCTATCAACAATATGCTGCGCAGTATATTGCGATGATTCAGATTCCAACGTCCCTAACATCGATACACCCGTGCGCAACACTTCCATCGGATGAGCAGAAGCAGGAATGGCTTCTAATAGCAACTTTAATTCATTCGGTAATCGACGTAATTTGATTAGTTTTTCTTGATAAAGTTGTAATTGAGCAGCAGTAGGTAATGCATTATAAATTAAAAGATAAGCCACCTCTTCAAAAGTCGCGTAAGTAGCAAGATCATGTATATCATAACCGCGATACGTTAATCCTATTCCTTCTTTACCCACCGTGGATACAGCTGTTTCTCCCACAGTCATCCCTTCTAACCCTCTAGCTTTCGTTATCATTTGGCTTTTCCTTGTTCAAAAAGCTCATCAAGCTTTTGTTCATATTGATGATAATGCAGAACTTCATACAATTGCTCGCGCGTTTGCATGATGGGTAATAATGATTCTTGGGTTCCTTGTTGACGAATAGTAGTATAAACATTTAAAGCAGCTGCACTCATCGCTCGAAAAGCACTAAGAGGATAAAGAATTAATTGAATCCCTACTTGCTGTAATTCATTTTTAGTAAAAAGTGGGGTTACTCCAAATTCAGTAATATTTGCTAATACCGGTACTTTGCAGCTTGAAACAACTGCTTGGTATTGAGAAAGGCTAGTTGCACCTTCTAAAAAGATCATCTCAGCACCTACCTCAACGTAAGAAATAATACGCATCAGGGTTTTATCTAATCCTTCAACACTTAAACCATCTGTTCTCGCCATCAATACAAAATGAGGATCATATTTAGCATCCATTGCTGCTTTAATTCTATCGCACATTTCGCTAACATCTACGAGTTCTTTTTTTGGTCGATGACCGCAACGTTTAGCTTGAACTTGATCTTCTAGATGCGCACCTGCTGCTCCTGCTTTGATCAATGTTTTAATCGATCGAGCGATATTAAAAATATTGCCCCAACCGGTATCGATATCTACTAATAAAGGCAATTCACAAACATCGGTAATACGCTGAATATCTTCGACTACATCAGTTAAATTAGTGATTCCTAAATCGGGCATGCCATAAGATGCGGCAGCAACACCTCCTCCAGAAAGATAAATAGCGCGAAAACCTGCAACTTGTGCAAGCAAAGCGGTATAGGCATTGATGGTACCTACTATTTGCAAGGGGGATTCTTGAGCGAGAGCCTGTCGCAATCCAGATTTTGCCATGATTACTCCATCACAAGCCGCAGAATCATCATCTATTCTAACGACTCATTTCACAATTAACTCCCCGGGACGGGCTCGAACCGCCGACCCAGTGGTTAACAGCCACTTGCTCTACCGACTGAGCTACCGGGGAAGGTTATCTATCTGAGTGACGAGAATACTAATATTGGATCAGAGACTCGTCAATAAATTTATTACTAATATCCCTCAAATTCCATTACCACCTTACGTAATCGCTGCATGGCTTCTGAAAGATTTTCCATGGTCGTCGTATAACAAATACGAATATGTCCAGGTGCACCAAAGGCTGACCCCGGTACAATAGCAAGACCAACTTGTTGTAATAGTAAATCAGCAAATTCAAAATCATTACTCATCCCTATTTTTTTATTTAGAAGTTCTTTAATCGATGGCAAGGTATAAAATGTTCCATCAGAAGGTATGCATTGAATATTAGGCATCGTTTGTAATTCACTCATCACAAAATCATGACGTTCTTTATAAGCTCGCGTCATTTGTCCTACACAAGCTTGATTGCCTTCCAGTGCCGCTTGGGCAGCAAATTGTGAAACAGTTGTAGGGCTAGATGTATTCTGAGATTGAACATTCTTCATGGCAGAAATAATATAAGCAGGACCAGCTGCATAACCAATTCGCCAGCCCGTCATAGCATAGGTTTTCGATGTGCTATTGATTAATACACAGCGATTACGCAGCTCAGGACACACATTAAGAATACTGGTGAAAGGCGTATGATTCCATAAATGATGCTCGTAAATATCATCACTTGCCACAATAATATTTGGATGCCGTAAAATTACTTCAGCCAATGCCTTGAGTTCTTCCGCTGTATAAGCCACTCCTGAAGGATTTGAAGGACTATTTAAAATAAACATTCGTGTTTTTTCACTGATTGCAGCTTCCAGTTGTGCAGGCGTAATTTTAAATAAATGGTCTATATCTGCTTCAATAAATACTGGCTTGCCATCTGTTAACATCACCATATCGGGATAAGAAACCCAATAAGGCGCAGGAATAATAACTTCATCTCCTGCATTTAATATCACCGAAAATAAATTATAAAGACTATGTTTGGCACCACATGAAACCAAGATTTCATTTAGTTCATATTTTAAATTATTTTCACGGAGAAATTTATCGACAACAGCTTTTTTCAAACCTTTTGTACCATCCACAGCAGTGTATTTCGTTTGACCATCATGTATTGCTTTAATTGCTGCTTCTTTGATGTGGGCTGGCGTATCAAAATCAGGTTCGCCAATCGTTAGATTAATGATATTTTTCCCAGCTGCTTGTAATTCTGCTGCTCTGACAGACAGCGCAAAGGTAGGAGAGACCTTGATACGTTGTGCACGTTTTGCTAATGCTTGTATAGTATGAGTTATCATAATTTGTCCGGTATCTATATGAAAATCGTGGTATGATTATTTGCGCTAATTATAGGGTATTTCCTTGCACACTGCTACCATGCCGACACAAAAATTTGAATTACAATCTGAGTTTCAGCCATCTGGTGACCAACCGAATGCCATTCGGTTATTAGTAGATGGAGTGAATCAGGGCTTGGCTCATCAAACACTACTCGGTGTCACTGGTTCAGGCAAAACATTCACCATGGCTAATGTCATTATGGCAATACAACGCCCTACCATTATTCTTGCTCCGAATAAAACCTTGGCTGCTCAATTATATGGTGAGATGAAAGAATTCTTTCCAAAAAGTGCGGTTGAATATTTTGTTTCCTACTATGATTATTATCAACCGGAAGCCTATGTACCATCTTCCGACACTTACATTGCAAAAGATGCTTCCATTAACGAACACATCGAACAAATGCGACTTTCTGCCACGAAAGCATTACTCGAGCGACGCGATGCCATTATTGTCGCGACTGTCTCTGCGATTTATGGTCTAGGCGATCCACGTATGTATCTCAGTATGGTGATGCATTTAGATCGCGGTGATAAAGTAGATCAACGATATATTTTACGTCGTTTGGCAGAATTACAATATACGCGTAACGATGTGGATTTGCATCGTGCAACTTATCGCGTCCGTGGTGATGTGATTGATGTGTATCCTGCTGAATCAGATAGCGAAGCAGTACGAGTTGAATTACTCGGTGATGAAATTGAAAATTTATCTTATTTTGATCCTCTCACGGGAGAAATTATTCGTCGGGTACCACGTTTAACCATTTATCCTAAAACGCATTATGTTACTCAACGTGAAACCATTGTGAAAGCTATCGATCAAATTAAAATAGATTTGAAAGTTCGCCTGGAAGAATTGCATCAAAAAAATAAATTGGTTGAAGCCCAGCGATTAGAGCAACGTACCATTTATGATTTAGAAATGATGCAAGAATTAGGTTATTGTCAAGGCATTGAAAATTATTCTCGATATTTATCAGGTCATCAAGCAGGCGAACCGCCGCCTACTTTATTTGATTATCTACCGCCAGTAGCATTGCTTTTCATTGATGAATCTCATGTCACCATTCCACAATTACATGGGATGTATCGGGGAGATCGCTCAAGAAAAGAAACATTAGTAGAATATGGTTTTCGCCTACCTTCTGCTCTCGATAATCGACCGATGCGCTTCGATGAATTTGCTGCCCGAGCACCACAAACAATTTATGTTTCCGCCACACCTGGGTCTTATGAATTGCAACATGCCGATACTATTGCTGAGCAAATCGTCCGGCCAACGGGCTTATTAGATCCGGAAATAGAAATTCGACCAGCCACTACTCAGGTAGATGATTTATTATCCGAGATCAATAAACGTGTGAAACTTCAAGAACGCGTCTTAGTGACAACTCTCACGAAACGCTTAGCAGAAGATTTAACGGAATATTTAGAAGAACATGATGTACGAGTGCGATACTTACATTCGGATATAGGAACAGTAGAACGCGTAGAAATCATTCGGGATTTACGTTTAGGCATCTTTGATGTACTTGTCGGCATTAACTTACTGCGGGAAGGATTAGATTTACCAGAAGTTTCATTAGTTGCTATTCTTGATGCGGATAAAGAAGGATTCTTACGCTCTGAAACATCACTCATACAAACGATTGGCCGAGTAGCGCGGCATTTTAATGGTAAAGCAATTTTATATGCTGACAAAACAACGGGCTCCATACAACGGGCTACTCTGGAAACTGAGCGTCGTCGCGCAAAACAACACGCTCATAACCAAGCTCATGGCATTACACCGCGCAGTATAAAAAAAGCGGTTCATGATGTCATGGAAGGTGCTTATGCTGAATCCAACGTACGCGGACGCCTTTTTCCTAAAGCAAGAGTAGGGGAAAAAGAATATGAATATGCCACTTTATCACCCGAAGCGTTATCGGCAAAAATTACCAAATTAGAAAATCAAATGTACGAACATGCACATCATCTTGAATTTGAAGAAGCTGCTCGCCTTCGCGACGTGATTCATGAAATTAAAGAACATTTATTAGCAAAATAAAGTTTATGAGCGATTTTTTGTTGCCACAATAGATGTGAAAATAAATACGGCATAAGGGAAGGCGACAAAAACCAATGGCTGCCACCATAAAATATTTATTTCAATCGATGTTGCAAAGCGCATCACCAATAAAAATGGAATTAACGTTTGTGGAATAAGCCCAATAAATAAATAATTAATCAGTGCCCATCCTTTGAGGCCAGGTTGACCATACATTAATTGTGCCGCATAAATCATTTCTAATAAACCACGAAAAACAAACATAAATACTGCCGGTCTTAAATAAGATTCGTGAGTCAACATGCCAATCAAAATAGCAATTTCTAAAGTAAAGGTAATAAACATATTGATTTGATCAATAGCAATAATGCCGGGTTCAAGAGGTTTTTTATTAATTGGCGCAGTGATATTGCTATGATCAACCAGCGATTTATCAATGGGTCCATGCATAGGATCAGTAGCAGCCCAGACATAGTAATATAATCGATTAAATGGATTTCTTGAATTTTTGTCAATTCGTTTACCAAAAGCAACACCTGTCAACCAGTTTAATCCGAACTCCGAACCAACCGTCATATACAGCAAGCCTATCCATAATACCCAGTCATACCACAGCATTCAGTTCACCCTTAATAAAAGCTTTATTATACAATTTTTTTATGAGGAAGGTGACATTCTTGTCGCTAAAACGTTATCCAGCAATCAGGACTACTGCAAGTTTTCTTGTCTTCACGAGATGATAAGAAATATTCTTGCATCTTTTCCGTTAATAATGCTATTGTTAGCACCCGAATTGATCGTAGTATTTAGGCACGTAGCTCAGTGGTAGAGCACCACCTTGACATGGTGGTGGTCGGTGGTTCGATCCCACTCGTGCCTACAAAACATAGTGAATTTATGCCAATAATTACGTTACCTGATGGAAGTCAAAAAAATTTTGACGCGCCAGTATCGATCGCAGAAATTGCTGCGAGTATTGGTAGTGGCCTTGCAAAAGCTGCCATTGCTGGCAGTGTGAATGGGAAATTGGTCGATACTTTTTTTAAAGTTGAAGAAGATGCAACTACTCGCATCATCACTGATCGCGACCCAGAAGGATTAGAAATCATTCGCCATTCAACCGCCCATTTACTTGCCCATGCCGTAAAATCATTATTTCCCTCCGCTCAAGTCACAATAGGCCCTGTCATTGAAGATGGTTTTTATTATGATTTTGCCTTTGAAAGAGCATTCCAACCCGACGATCTGATTAACATTGAAGCCAAAATGCATGAGCTTGTCGAACAAAATTATTCAGTGACCCGAACGGTCGTCAGCCGACAAGAAGCTATCGATTTTTTCAATCAGCTTGGAGAGAAATATAAAGTAAAAATTATTGAAGCTATTCCTGCTCATGAAGCTTTAACAATTTATCACCAAGGGGATTTTGCTGATCTCTGTCGCGGGCCACATGTTCCTCGTACCAGCATGCTAAAAGCATTTAAATTAACTAAAATATCAGGCGCCTATTGGCGAGGGGATTCTACTAATGAAATGCTCCAAAGAATTTATGGTACAGCCTGGAGAGATAAAAAATCTCTCGATCTATATCTTCAAAACCTAGAAGAAGCTGAAAAACGCGATCATCGCAAATTAGCAAAAACCATGGACCTTTTCCACGTTCAAGAAGAGGCACCTGGTATGATATTTTGGCATCCCAATGGCTGGGTAATGTATCGAACAATGAAAGAGTATATCAGCCAAAAAATTGCCGAGCAGAATTATCAGGAAGTCGTGACACCACAAATAGTTGATCTTGAGCTTTGGAAAAAATCCGGCCATTGGTCCAATTTTAGTGAACAAATGTTTACTGTTGAGGCAGATGATAGAAAATTTGCCGTCAAACCCATGAGCTGTCCTTGCCATATTATGATTTTCAAACAAGGACTCAAGAGTTATCGTGATTTACCCATCAGACTGTCTGAATTCGGCTGTGTACATCGCAATGAAATGGCAGGAGCCATGCACGGTTTAATGCGCGTCAGACAATTGGTACAGGACGATGGCCATATTTTTTGTACGGATAGCCAAGTACAAGCTGAAGCATCCTTTTTCATTCAATCTGTTTTAGATGTTTACCGAGATTTTGGTTTTAATGATGTCATTCTCAAACTAGCGACTCGACCAGATAAACGTCTTGGCAATGATGCTTTATGGGATGCTGCTGAAGGCGCATTAGCGGCCGCTTTGACAGGACAAGGCTTGTCCTATGAAGTAAAGCCTGGAGAAGGTGCCTTCTATGGCCCAAAGATTGAATTTCATCTAAAAGACTGTTTGGGACGGATGTGGCAATGTGGTACACTTCAAATCGATTATGCTATGCCGGCCCGATTAGAAGCGTATTTTATTGCTGAAGATGGATCGAAAAAAACCCCTGTTATGCTGCATCGAGCGATTTTAGGCTCATTTGAGCGATTTTTAGGTATTTTACTTGAGCATTATGGTGGTAAATTACCGCTTTGGCTTGCGCCTATACAAGTAGTCGTTGCTAATATTACCGATAAACAAGCTACTTATGTTGAAGAAATCGTTCAAGAATTGAAAAAACATGGGGTTAGAGCAAAATCGGACTTGAGAAATGAGAAGATCGGCTTTAAAATTCGCGAACATACTATACAAAATATTCCCTACTTATTAGTAGTGGGTGATCGTGAAGTAGAATCACGCACTGTCTCTGTTAGAACCCAGGGCGGAGTAGATTTAGGTGTGATGCCATTTAGTCAATTGACTGAATTGATGCAAATGGAGATAGCAAAATTAGGCCGAACCAATTAAGAGGTCAGCGATTCCCGCTTAAACCTGTTGAACTAAGAAAGCTCTTTCTGTTTATGCAGGTGAGCTGTTAGGAGGTGTAGAATTAGTACAGAAAAGAAACCTCGGGTGAATGATGAAATCAGAACCCATGAGGTTCGTTTGATCGATGCAGAGGGGGGTCAACTCGGTGTAGTGCCGACTCATGAAGCAAGAAAAATTAGCGAAGAAGCTGGTCTTGATTTAGTAGAGGTTTCCCCAGAAGCTAAACCACCTGTTTGCCGCGTAATGGATTATGGAAAATATAAATTCCAAATGAGTAAGCGTAAAGCGGCAGCAAAGAAAAAACAAAAACAAATTCAGATTAAGGAAATTAAGCTCCGTCCAGCAACAGAAGAAGCAGACTACCGAGTCAAATTGCGTAGCATTATAAAGTTTTTAGAACAGGGAGATAAAGCAAAAGTAACTGTGCGTTTTCGTGGTCGCGAGATGGCTCATCCTGAATTAGGCATGCAACTATTAAAGCGTATCATGGAGGAACTGAACGAGTCCTCAACGGTTGAGCAACACCCTAAATTTGAAGGACGTCAAATTATTATGATTTTAGGTCCTAAAAAGAAATAGATATTGGAGTAAAAAGTAATGCCAAAGTTAAAATCAAATCGTGGTGCAGCAAAACGATTTCGAGCAACTGCTAATGGCGGATTCAAATGCCGTAGCAAGAATCGAAATCATATTCTCACCAATAAATCAACGAAACGTAAACGCCATTTACGAAGTGGAACTAGAATACGTAAAGAGGATTTAGGCAGAGTGGTACAAATGTTACCTTACGCATCATAATTTTTATAGAAGGTAATGGTTCCCGAGCTTATATTGATTAGCAAAACGTTTGCTATAAAAGTTATCCCCCAGCGCTAGGTCACATAATATTGTGACCTACATTCCCGCGTTAAAGGATAATCGTCAGGAAACTGACCAACTAACAATTAAAGAGGAATAGATTATGCCAAGAGTTAAACGAGGTGTTACCGCTAGAGCCAGACATAAAAAAGTCTTGGAGAAGGCAAAAGGCTATTATGGCGCTCGAAGCCGGGTTTTACGTGTGGCTAAACAAGCTGTTATTAAAGCAGCTCAGTATGCTTATCGTGATCGTCGGCAAAAGAAACGCGAATTTCGCGCATTGTGGATAATTCGTATCAACGCTGCAGCGCGTTCTCACGGAATGAGTTATGCAAATTTCATTAATGGCCTCAAGAAAGCAACTATCGAAATTGATAGAAAAGTGCTCGCTGATATTGCTGTTCATGATAAAGCTGCATTTGCAACTTTGGTTGAAAAAGCTAAAGCGAATTTATCCGCTACTGCTTAACTGCAAAAAAATGAAGGAGCAGGCATGTCATCCGCAAAACGCTTGGTGGGTTGCTGCTTCTTCGTCAGCATGATTATCAGTAGGCGACGATATTCAGGATTAATATGCTCTCATTAGAAGAAATTCTAAAACAAGCAAAATCTGCTATCGAAACAGCAACGGATTTAAAATCGTTAGAAGATTGTCGCGTACATTATCTTGGTAAAAAAGCCAAGCTGACTGAATACTTGAAAACACTAGGCCAACTTTCTCCAGAAGAACGCCCCATTATCGGTCAGAAAGTAAATGAAATAAAACAAGTGATTCAGCAGCTGATTGAAACACGATCCGAAATTCTCAAACAAAAACAAATTGATATTCAACTTGCAGAAGAAAGCATAGACATTACCCTACCAGGGCGATTATTCAATTCGGGCAGCCTCCATCCCATTACGCATACTTGTCATGCATTACGTGATATCTTTACTCAAATGGGTTTTATATTTATGGAAGGTCCTGAAATTGAGGATGATTATCATAATTTTACGGCATTAAATGTGCCACCCTTACATCCTGCACGCGCCATGCAAGATACGTTTTATTTTCCAAATGGCACCTTGTTAAGAAGTCAAACATCTACTGTACAAATTCGAGCAATGAAAACCATGACCTTGCCTTTGCGTATGATCGCAATGGGAAGAGTCTATCGACGCGATTTTGATCTCACTCATACACCCATGTTTCATCAATTAGAATGTTTAATGATCGATGAAAATGTTTCTTTTGCGGATTTAAAAGGTTTGCTCATTCAATTTTTACATGCCTTTTTTTCGCCAGAAACAGCTGTCCGTTTTCGTCCTTCTTATTTTCCTTTTACTGAACCATCTGCAGAAGTGGATATCACCTGTTTAAATTGTAAAGGAAACGGTTGTCGCATCTGCAAGCAATCTGGTTGGTTAGAAATTTTAGGTTGTGGCATGGTGCACCCAAATGTATTACTAGGTGCTAATATTGATACCAAACGTTACCGTGGATTTGCTTTTGGCGTGGGAATCGATCGTCTGACTTTACTGAAATATGGTATCGCTGACTTACGTACTTTATTTGAAAATGATTTGCGCTTTTTACGGCAGTTTTAGCAGGTTGCGAATTCCAATGGCTCTTAATAAAAGATCAGTCCTATGAAAATAAGTGAATCTTGGTTGCGTGAGTGGGTTAATCCTCCATTAACTCGAATAGAATTATCCCATATATTAACCATGGCAGGACTAGAGGTTGAATCAATTGGTGCTGAATCTTCTGAAAGTAATGACACAATCGATATTTCCATCACTCCTAATCGTGGAGATTGTTTGAGTGTAAAAGGGATTGCTCGGGAAATAGCAATTCTCACCAATACTTCTTTCAAACATCCCAGCATTTCCTCCATTCAACCCACTATCAAAGATAGTATTCCTGTTAGGATTACTGCAAAAACTGATTGCCCACGATACCTAGGTCGAATCATACGGCATGTCAAAACAGATACGCCTACTCCTGAATGGCTAAAAGAAAAATTGCGTTGTAGTGGTATACGTTCCATTCATCCAATCGTTGATATCACCAATTTTATTATGCTTGAACTGGGTCAACCTATGCATGCCTTTGACCTTGATACCATTCAGCAAGAGATTAATGTAAGACGTTCACAATCTGGCGAATGCCTGACCTTGCTTGATGGCAGTCAAAAAGAACTTGATGGAGAAACGTTAATTATTGCGGATAGCAATAAGCCTCTTGCCATTGCAGGTGTCATGGGCGGGATGGATTCAAGTGTTACTTTAACTACGAAAAATATCTTTCTTGAAAGTGCTTATTTTTCTTCTAAAACAATTGCTCGTCAACGCCAATTTTATGATCTGAGCTCAGAATCAGCCTATCGTTTTGAACGTTGTATCGATCCAACTATTCAAGGCGATGCGCTTGAACGAGCAACTCAACTTATTTTAGAAATAGTCGGGGGAGAGGCTGGTCCTGCAATTGAAGTATCAAATAAAGAAAATCTTTTAACTGAATGTATAATTACACTTTATCATGAGAATGTCGTATCCGTTCTTGGGGTAGCAATTTCCACCGGCGACATTGATAACATATTAACCGCACTACATTTTCAATATGAGAAAAAAAATAATGCTTGGGTAGTAAACGTTCCATTGTACCGACCCGATATATCGATACCTGAAGATTTAATCGAAGAAATCGCTCGATTATATGGCTATGAAAAAATTCCAGCACATCATGCCATCGCAAAATTAGAAGTGAATCTTCCTGGTAATGAACAAAATAATCATTCTGCTTTCATTCGACAGCTATTAGTTGATCGCGGTTATCATGAAATTATTTCATATAGTTTTGTTGATAAACCATTACAACTCTTACTCAATCCTGAAGAAACACCTTATGAGCTTGTCAACCCCATCACTGCTGACATGAGCGTCATGCGAACTAATTTATGGCCAGGACTCGTACAAACACTTATTTATAATCATAGCCGCCAACAAGATCGTATTCGTTTATTTGAAATAGGAACGTGCTTTCAGCTGCGCAATGCTGAAATTTTGCAATTATCCATGTTGGCAGGGTTAATCACTGGATCAGCGTATCATGAACAATGGGGAATTCCTTCTCGAGAAGTAGACTTTTACGATTTAAAAGGTGATATTGAAAGTATTCTCCATTTGTTTTATCGTGAAGATAAATATGACTTTAGATTGGATAAACATTTGGCTTGTCATCCCGGTCAAACTGCTGGTATTTATATTGGTGATAAGAAAATTGGTATGATAGGCGCGCTGCATCCAACTGTTATCCAAACACTGGATTTACCAAAAAACGTATTCATTTATGAAATAGATTTACTTGCTTTACGCAAAGCAGCTACATTGACTATTCACGAACCGCCAAAGTTTCCGGAAATCCGACGTGATATAGCCATTCTTATCGATCAGACTATACCTGCAAAAGCTATTCAGGATACAATAAAGAGTCATGCGGGTGATTGGTTAAAAGATGTTTATATTTTTGATGTCTATCAAGGGAAGGGAATCGCACCTGGTTTAAAAAGTATGGCATTAGCTTTAATTTTACAACATTCTACTCGTACATTAATTGATGAGGAAGTGTTAGAGTTAATGGACCGAGTCATGACAGTATTAAAAGAGCAATTAGGAGCAGTATTAAGGAGTTGATATGACGCTTACGAAAGCAGATCTTGCGAAATACCTAGATGAAGAAATCGGCTTAACCAATCGAGAAGCGAAAGAGATCATTGAACTATTTTATCAAAATATCAGCGATGCTTTAATTAACGGCCGTCAAGTAAAACTATCGGGTTATGGCAATTTTACGCTGCACGATAAAAATGAACGACCTGGCCGCAATCCTCGAACAGGTCAAGAAGTACCTGTTACTGCGAGACGCGTGGTAACCTTCCACTCTGGACAAAAACTTAAGGCGAGAGTCGAAAAATATGCAGGGAAAGAACTCGAAACGTACCCGATTGAGCAGGAATAATAAGCGTAAACGATTTTCAGAGCAAAATCTGCCTGCTATTCCAGATAAATTATATTTTACCATTAGTGAAGTGAGTCGGCTTTGCGCAGTAAAGGCTTATGTCTTACGTTATTGGGAACAAGAGTTTCCGCAATTAAAACCGGCAAAAAGACGAGGCAATCGACGCTACTATCAACATCAAGATATTTTGTTAGTGAGGCAAATTAAAAAGCTCCTCTATGAAAATGGATTTACCATTGAAGGTGCGCGTGCTCAATTATCCACCACACCGGAGATAATAAGTCAATCAATAAAAAATGATGTTATGATAAAAAAAGTTATTGCAGAACTCGAAGGGGTTCTGCAAAATCTGAAATCTGACATGACAATAAATCATTAATCCGTTTTAAATCCGTCATTGCAAACCTCAAACATAGCGAATATATGCATAGGGATTGCTCAGGAGAGAATGAGTTTATTCTTCTTCGGGATGATGGTTAATATAAAAATGATCGGGGCGTGGCGCAGCTTGGTAGCGCACTTGCATGGGGCGCAAGTGGTCGCCGGTTCAAATCCGGCCGTCCCGAATAATAAAGCAAAGCAGTGCGGGGATGAAATGTCCTATCTCCCTTAGACCTGCAAATAAATATTGGATGGAACATGCAATCAAAAACAAGCAAGAAGGATCTAGCAATTGTGGAAAAAAATTGGTTAAAAAGTTATCCCCCTGGCATCCCAGCTGAAATTAATCCAGATGCTTATCAATCTATTATTGAGATATTTAACCGAGCTTGCCAACGATACAACGATCAACCTGCATTTTATAATTTTGGTGTCACATTAACTTATCGACAACTTGATCATTACAGCCATAGTTTTGCTGCTTTTTTACAACAAGAGCTTAAACTAAAAAAGGGCGATCGCCTCGCTATTATGCTACCGAATATTCTACAATATCCTATTGCCATGTTTGGTGCATTACGCGCGGGTTTAGTAATAGTTAACATTAATCCTTTATATACTGCTGATGAATTAATACTACAATTGAATGATTCAGAATCTGAATCGATTGTTGTACTGGCAAATTTTGCTCACACGCTTGAAAAAGCTAAAAATCATACGCCAAAACTCAATCATATTATCGTGACTCAAGTTGGCGATATATTTCCCTTTTTTAAAGCAAGCATCACGAATTTTGTTTTAAAATATATTTATAAAAGTATTCCTAAATGGCATCTTCCTAATGCTATTCCTTTCAAAACCGTTCTTAATAAAGGTAACAACTTACCATTTCTCCCTGTCGTTATAAACAATCAGGACATTGCCTTTTTGCAATATACTGGAGGAACAACAGGCATCTCAAAAGGAGCGATTCTTACTCACAGAAATATTGTCGCCAATATCCAACAAGCGGAAGCTTGGTTTAGAAGTTTATTAGATGAACATCAAGAAATTATTATTACCGCATTACCCCTTTATCATATTTTCTCACTGACTGCTAACTGCTTATTCTTCATGAAAATTGGTGGATTGAATGTTTTAATTACTAATCCACGCGATATTCCAACCATGATTAAAGAAATGAAAAAATTTAAATTTACTGCTATTACCGGTGTCAATACATTATTTAACGCCTTAATTCAAGATCCACATTTCTCCCATTTGGATTTTAGTCGCTTACATCTGGCATTAGGCGGTGGAATGGCAGTACAACGAGCCGTTGCTGAAAAATGGCAAACAATCACGAAAGCGCCACTGCTAGAAGCATACGGTCTCACAGAAACGTCTCCCTGCGTATCAGTCAATCCTCCTAATTTATCATCCTATAACGGTACGATTGGTTTACCGGTTTCCTCAACCGATGTTGCTATTTTAGATGAAGAAGGACGCGAATTACCCATTGGACAAGCAGGAGAACTCGCAATTAAAGGTCCTCAAGTCATGCAAGGGTATTGGCATCATCCCGAAGAAACCAAAAAAGTTTTTACTGCTGATGGTTGGTTATTAAGTGGGGATATTGCCTCCATAGATGCACAGGGGTTTTTACGAATTCTTGAACGGAAAAAAGATATGATCTTAATTTCCGGCTTCAATGTTTATCCAAATGAAATTGAAAATGTTCTAGCAAAACTTCCTGGTATACGAGAAGTCGCTATCATTGGAATTCCTGATGAACACTCAGGTGAAGCAGTAAAAGCTTTCATAGTAAAAAATGATGCAACACTTACCGCCGAGGCTGTTATTCAGTATGCTCGCGAACATTTAACACCCTATAAAATTCCAAAATTCGTTGAATTTCGCAAAGAGCTACCCAAAACAAATGTCGGAAAAATATTACGTCGCGCTCTGCGAGAAGCACCATAAGAAATCTAAAAATTTGAAAAGAGGAAAGAAAGCATTCCCCCTTTGAAAAGAGGAAAGAAAGCATTCCCCCCCTTTGAAAAAGGGGGGCTAGGGGGGGATTTTAACTGCCAAATCTAGCGCTTAAATCACTTCCGTCAACTGTCCTAACTTATCTGTCAATTTAATATTTTCTGAATAATCCACAGGACAATCAATTAATACTAATTCATTGCATGCAAGCGCGCTTTTTAATGCCGGTAATAATTCATCCGCTGCTTGAATACGGATACCACGTATACCAAAACTTTCAGCATATTTAACAAAATCAGGATTAGTAAATTCAACGCAAGCAGAGCGACCGTATTCGAGTTTTTGTTTCCATTCAATTAATCCATACGCATCATCACGCCAAATTAATATGACAAAGGGTATTTTTTCTCGTTTAGCTGTTTCAATTTCTTGCGAATTCATCAAAAACGCACCATCACCCATAACCGCTACAACTTTTCTATCCGGGTGAACCAATTTAGCAGCGATAGCTCCAGGTAAGGCAAAACCCATTGTTGCCAAGCCATTTGAAATTAAGCAGGTATTGGATTGATAACAAGAATATAAACGCGCCATCCACATTTTTAATGCGCCGGTATCACATAGCACAATATCCGAATCTCCTAAAGCTGTACGTAAATCAGTAATAATTCGCTGCGGCTTTAATGGAAAGGCCTGATTATTTTTATGCTCGTCTAATTCCTGTTGAACCAATTTTCGTATGACATCCACTCCTACTGGTAATTTTTTGCGTGGCTTGAGCGCTTGTGCAAGCGCCGATAACGAAGAAGCCATATCGCCTTGAATGCCAACCGCCAAAACATATTGCGAATCAACATCGGCAGGTATGCCATGTATGTGAATAATTTTTTTATCTCCCCGTGGGTTCCAATTTTTAGGAGCATATTCAACTAAGTCATATCCAACGGTAATGACCACGTCCGCTTGATCAAATCCAAAGTTAGTATAATCATGTCGCATAAAACCTATGGTTCCAATTGCTAATGGATCTCGATCGGATACCACCCCTTTCGCCATAAAAGTAGTAGCGACAGGCAAAGCAGTCTGATTCACAAACTGTGTCAACGCTTGTTCAGCATGATGCCGATAAATACCAGCGCCTGCTAAAACAATGGGTTTTTTTGCTTGATTAATGAGATCAGCAGCTTTTTGAATTTGCTGTGGATTAGGCATGGTTAATTTGGGTTCCTGAGGAAGCAGGGGAACAGCATCCGTCGTTAATCCAGCAATTTCTTCAGGCAGAATAAGTGCAACAGCGCCTTTGCGTTCTGATTGAGCCTGCTTAAAAGCTTTACGCACCATTTCAGGTGTTGTCGCGGGTAATCCAATCATGCCGCTCCATTTTGTCACAGGAGAAAATAATTTAACGAGATCAATAATTTGATGTGACTCTTTATAAAGACGATCAAGAGAAGCTTGTGCGGTAAGCGCAACCATCGGAGAACTATCTAAATTAGCATCAGCCACTCCCAATAAAAGATTAATCGCACCCGGACCCAATGTTGCCAGACAAACACCTGCTTGACTGGTTAAACGCCCATATATATCAGCCATGAACGAAGCACCTTGTTCATGGCGAGTCAGAATAAAGCGAATTTTTTTACTGTTAGATAATGCCATAATGAAATCTGTATTTTCTTCACCAGGCAGACCAAAGATAGTCGTGACGCCTTCTATTTCAAGACATTCCACTAACAATTCAGCAACTTTTTTATCCATTACTTAGCTCCTTCTAGTCTCTCAATATAATAACATCTACATTTCGTTGAACCTAGCCTCCATACCATTATCATTCAATGCGAGTTTTGTTGGTATATAAAATACCGCTATATCATCACACTCATCTCATTTAAAATTTAAATTAGTTAAGAAAAATAGGTACTTTTCTTAACCAGAATTGATGCATTTAAACCCATGTAGATAATCCTATTTCTATGTTATAATTTGTGACTTCAATCTAACCTAAAACTGCAGTTCATTATGGATAATTTAATCGCCAAAGAAGTCTTAAAAGTCAGCGTCGAAAATGAGCTCAAAAAATCTTATCTCGATTACGCTATGAGTGTGATCGTTGGTCGCGCATTACCAGATGTCCGAGACGGATTAAAACCCGTCCATCGTCGTGTTTTATATGCTATGCATGAATTAGGTAATGATTGGAATAAAGCTTATAAGAAATCAGCCCGCATTGTCGGTGATGTCATTGGTAAATATCATCCTCATGGTGATACCGCTGTGTACGACACTATTGTTCGCATGGCACAACCTTTTTCCTTGCGCTATTTACTCATCGATGGGCAAGGAAACTTCGGCTCGGTGGATGGTGATGCTGCTGCTGCTATGCGTTATACTGAAATCCGTATGTCGCGTTTAGCTCATAGCTTATTAGCCGATATCGAAAAAGAAACCGTAGATTTCGTTCCTAATTATGATGAAACTGAAACCGCTCCTGTCGTATTGCCTACTAAAATTCCTAATCTCTTAGTTAATGGATCCTCGGGTATTGCTGTTGGTATGGCAACCAACATTCCTCCTCATAATCTAACTGAGACGATTAACGCCTGCATTGCGCTGATTGATCAACCCAATATCACCATTGAACAAATCATGGAGCACATCCCTGGACCTGATTTTCCAACCTATGGTCTTATCCGAGGACGAAATGGTATCCGCGAAGGATATTTAACCGGGCGTGGTCGTCTTGTTGTCCGCGCTAAAACACATATTGAATCCGATGAAAAAACAAATAAAGAACGGATTATTATCACTGAACTACCTTATCAGGTGAACAAAGCCAGGCTGGTGGAGCGCATCGCTGAATTAGTAAAAGATAAAAAATTAGAAGGAATTACTGCATTACGAGATGAATCAGATAAACAAGGTATGCGTGTCGTCATAGAATTACGACGCGGTGAAAATACTGATGTCATCTTAAACAATTTATTCGTGCATACTCAGTTACAAACTGTTTACGGTATGAATATGGTTGCCTTAGTCGATGGACAACCCAGAATACTCAACATTAAACAATTTCTAGAAGCCTTCATTGATCACCGACGAGAAGTAGTCACACGACGTACCGTTTTTGATTTACAAAAAGCGCGCAATAGAGTGCATATTTTAGAAGGTTTAGCAGTAGCACTTGCCAATATTGATGTCATGATTAGCTTAATTAAACAAGCAAAAGACTCGAGTGAAGCAAAAAATAAATTATTGAATCAAGTATGGCAAGCTGCGCAAACGGTGGAAATTTTAACGCGTGCAGGAGCCTATGACAGCATTTCACATACGACTGAACACTATGGTTTAACCGAACAAGGTTATCGCTTATCGCCTGAACAAGCACAAGCCATTTTAGATATGCGTTTGCATCGCTTAACTGGATTGGAACAAGATAAAATTACTGCCGAGCATAAAGAGCTCCAACTATTCATACAGCAATTAACCGAAATTCTGCAAAATGCTTCACGTTTAATGCAGGTGATACGAGATGAATTAATTGCTATCAAGGATGAATTTGCCGATGCCAGACGTACTGAGATTGTAGAATGTGAGGAAGGTGAATTACTAATCGAAGATCTTATCCCTGATGAAGAAGTCGTCGTCACCCTTTCACATGAAGGTTATGTCAAAACTCAACCTCTTGATACCTATCAAGCACAACATCGTGGTGGCAGAGGAAAATCAGCTACTACCATGAAAGAAGAAGATTACATTGAGTTTCTTATCGCAGCACGAACACACGATACTATTTTGTGCTTCACAACACATGGCAAAATATATTGGCTGAAGGTTTATCAATTCCCGCAAGCAAATCGTGCTGCACGCGGCCGTCCTATTATCAATTTACTTCCCCTTGCTGAAGGGGAAAAAGTGAATGCCTTTTTACCGATACGTGAATATGATGACAAACACTTTGTCATCATGGCTACTTCTGCGGGTCTTACTAAAAAAGTTTCCTTAA
Source organism: Gammaproteobacteria bacterium RIFCSPHIGHO2_12_FULL_37_14 (assembly GCA_001801485.1). The sequence goes on along the minus strand of MGXV01000028.1, from coordinate 25,256 downwards.
CTGATTTTTCTCGTCCGCGTGCTTCTGGAATTATTGCTATCGCCTTAAATGAAGGCGATTACTTAGTCCAGGCTGATATAACAGATGGTAATCGAGACATTATGTTATTTTCTGATATCGGCAAAGTAGTACGATTCCATGAATCCAAAGTTCGTTGTATGGGTAGACAAGCCGCTGGTGTGAGAGGAATTAAATTACAATCGGACCAAAAAGTTGTTTCGCTCATTGTCGCTAAACAAGGCGACATTTTAACGGCTACTGAAAAAGGCTATGGAAAACGTACTGAATTAGAAGAATATCGCCAAAGTGGTAGAGGTGGACAAGGCGTTATTTCCATTCACGTCAATGAGCGCAATGGCCGTGTCGTCGGTGCTATTCAGGTCAATCACGAAGATGAAGTGATGCTCATTAGTAATAAAGGAACATTAGTACGGGTTCCAGCATCAGAAATATCATTAATAGGCCGCAATACTCAAGGTGTCAGATTGATTCAACTCGGTAATGAAGAGCTATTAGTTAGTCTTGAGTGCATTAAGAATTTATCTCAAACCAGTTCACCACTGTAGCCTATTGATATTTTGTTAACCTGAAATATCAATAATCCACCTCAATAAAAAACCTTGTGGTCGATTAAGAAAAGTGGACAAATCTTAGTTATTATGAATAATTGTTAACTCCCCAGGTTGTGGATAAACTAGGGTTGTTTTTGTAACAAAATACGTGATTGTCATCCTGAGCACTGTTTTTTAGTGCGAAGGATCTCGTTTTTTTAAACAAATCGAGATCCTTCGTCGCAAAAAGCGCTCCTCAGGATGACCTGGGGAGTTACAATAATTGTTACTTTTTAAAGGAGAAAAACATGTCGCCACAAAAGGACGCAGTCATTACTGTCGATGGCGCAAGCGGTACTGGTAAGGGTACAGTGAGTCAACTGCTTGCAAAACGCTTGGGATGGAAACTTTTAGATAGCGGAGCTTTATATCGGGTATTAGCACTAGCTGCTCAAAAGCATCGTGTCGCCCTTGATAATGAAAAAGCGTTAAATGTTCTAGCTGAGCATTTAGATGTGCAATTTATTGCCCAAGAAAATAATCTGCCACGCATTATTCTCGAAGGTGAAGATGTAACTGAAACCATACGTACTGAAAAAATAGGTAATGCCGCCTCGATTGTTGCTGCTCTAGCAGCAGTCCGCGCTGCTTTGCTAAGCAGACAACGCGCTTTCCGAGACAAACCCGGTCTAGTCGCCGATGGCCGAGATATGGGGACTGTTGTTTTCCCTGATGCTGAGCTTAAAATCTTTCTGCAAGCGAGCCCGGAAGAGCGTGCCATGCGACGTTATAACCAGTTGAAAGAAAGGGGTATTAGTGTTACGCTAGGCGACCTTATTGAGGAGCTACGCGAACGTGATAAGCGTGATCAAGAACGTATCGTAGCGCCGCTTAAGCCAGCAGAAGATGCTATCTGTATAGATACAAATCGCTTAACGATCGAACAAGTAGTCGAAAGTATCTTATTCGAGATCAAGCGAAAAAAGGCCTTTCCTGCTACCTCGCACTTAGAAATAGTCGTACCGATTCTAGCTGAGGCAGCAGAGTAAGCTTATTAATGTTTTTTAACCGTTTTAATTGAGATTGAATACTATGGGTGAGACTTTTGAACAATTATTAGAAAAAAGCCTGCAAGAAACGCCGATGTTGCCAGGAGCAATAATCACAGCAACTGTGCAGCGCATTGAAGAAAAATATATAGTCGTAGATGCTGGACTTAAATCTGAATCTTATATCGCTATCGAGCAGTTTTATGATGAAACCGGAAAACTTGAAACCAAAGTTGGGGATGAAGTTAAAGTAGCGCTTGAAGTATTGGAGGATGGTTTTGGTAGCACTCGTTTATCCCGAGAACGAGCAAAACGACTCGAATCTTGGTCTCATTTAGAACGCGCTTACGAAAATAAAGAAACTATTCGCGGTATGATCATTGGTCGTGTAAAAGGCGGATTTACAGTAGAAATCAACAAAGTTCGTGCCTTTTTGCCTGGCTCCTTAGTCGATGTCAAACCAATACGAGATCCCGAATCTTTCGAAAATAAAGAATTCGAATTTAAAGTGATTAAAGTTGATCCTAAGCGCAATAATATTGTGGTATCGAGACGTGCCGTGCTTGAATCCGAAACCAATGTCGAACGCGCTGCCGTACTAGAAAATATTAATGAAGGCGATGAAATTAAAGGTATTGTCAAAAATCTTACTGACTACGGCGCATTTATCGATTTAGGAGGAGTAGATGGCTTACTCCACATTACTGATATGTCTTGGAAACGTGTGAAGCATCCAAGCGAGATTTTAAACATCGGTGATGAAATTAAAGTTAAAGTCTTAAAAATTGATCGCGACAATGTCAGGGTATCATTAGGACTCAAACAATTAGCAGGTGATCCATGGCTAGATATTAGCCAACGCTACCCAGTCAATTCAAAAATTTCTGGTCGAGTCACTAATATTACTGATTACGGTTGTTTTGTAGAAATTGAAGAAGGTATTGAAGGCCTCGTGCACGTCTCTGAAATGGATTGGACAAACAAAAATATCAATCCTAATAAAGTTGTCCACTTAGGTCAGGAAGTTGAAGTAATGGTTTTAGATGTGGATGGCGAACGTCGCCGCATCTCTTTAGGAATAAAGCAATGCACCTCTAATCCATGGGCAGTATTTGCAACAAATCATCAGAAAGGCGAACAAGTTAAAGGAAAAATTAAATCGATTACCGATTTCGGTATTTTCCTTGAGCTTGATGGTGGCATAGATGGCTTAATTTATCTCTCTGATATTGCTTGGAGTGAATCAGATGCTCAAGAAGCTTTGCGTAAATATCAAAAAGGTGATGAATTGGAAGCTATTATTTTGGCCATTGATGTGGATCGTGAACGTATTGCCTTGGGTCTCAAACAACTTGCTGATGATCCGATTGCTAATTATTTAGCTGAACATGAAAAAGGTACCCTTGTCACTGGTAAAGTGGTTGAAGTTGATCAAAAACAAGCAATCGTAGAATTAGCGCCAGGAATCCAAGCTATTCTGCGAGCATCAGAAATTTCGGCTGAAAAGGTAGAAGATGCGCGTACTAAATTGCAAGTAGATGATACTATCGAAGCAAAAGTAATGGGAACAGATAGAAAAGTACATGCCATCATTCTATCGATCAAAGCCAAAGATGCGAAAGCGGCTCAGCCTGCTACTAGTAGTAAAAAAGCAGCAAAAGCTAGCAATCCAACTACTCCTACTGGAAAAAAGAAGAAATCTGATTCTACTCTTAAAACTACCTTAGGTGATTTATTTAAAGGACATATCAATAACGAAGATAAGGAAGAAAATTAAAATTTTATTTTTATATTCGTGTCCTTAGACAAATTTTGGATTGGTAATTAATCCTGAACTTGTCAGGGACCTCGAATATAATCCTAGGATAATAAATATTTCTACCTAGTAAATTAGATTGAATACCTTATATTTGTAGCTAAATTGATTCATCCACTCATCAGAAACACTTTCATCTGAAAACTCCTTAAGATTCCCTTAAGGTTCTATCGCGTACAATCAAAAATATAGTGCTGTCAGAAATTGAAAAATTTCTTACACTCTAAAATTTTTATCTTTGTAAAAATACTTTATTTGTGAAAAAGGAGTTTTCACTATGTTAAAGACAAGGAAGAAACGTTTTATCCAAGATAGCCCCGTCGTCGAACTTGATCAAAATAAATCAAAAAAATTAAAAACAGATTTGACAATCACTGCTTCAGCCATGTTAGAAAATATTAGCGAACATGAATTTTCTGCAGATGATTTCGCCCATTTATCTAAAAATGAAAATTGGCGGTATCTAAATAACAGTACGAATATCGGTCACGCTGTTATTAAAAAAACTGATCTAGGGAAAATTGCACGGCAATATCCTATTCCTCAATCCAATAGTAATCATTCTCCGCATGTCCTTCCTTTGCAAGATATCGAAGCGATTGAACGTTTTGGTCAAGTGAGATTTAAAGCAAAAGCAGAAGATGGTACTAACATGTATGCTAAACGAGTTCTAGATATTGAATATCAGGAAGGTGATCATCAAGAAACGCTACAAATTGCTTGTTTTTCGCCAACTCATGATGAGCAAGAACCATTTTGGGGAGGCGGAGACAATATAGCGATATTTAGAGATGATCTCACTGAAGAAGAGAAACAAGATCTCAATAAAGAATTACAAGAATTACCTCAAGTAACTAAAGGCGGGCAAGAACTTGCGATCGATCATGCTTCCGTTAAGTATCGAGATGCTAATCGAACGAGAACACCTGATCAAAATACCGTCATGGGTAGATCCGCGGTAAATGAATTTGAAGAATTATATGACTCCAGAAAGGATGAATGGAGTAACGATATGAAAACGGTATTAACACGCGCTATCAGTGCACCATTGCGTGATCAATTCAAAAGTAATTATCGTCCCGAATGGTGCCATCGCGAAGGATTTTCATTAACGCCGATCAATCTAAACCCACAGCGAGAAAATAATTTAGGAGCCGCACCAAAGTGGGCCAATACAGAAATGATGGTACCTGAACGCATCGCAAAATGGTTTGCGCTCAATCGCCCGCACGCTTCTATTAAAATTAAGCCAATTTTTACTATGTTTTTAGATTCAGATGTCATTAAAACCATTGATTTTGCAGTAACCATTTCCGAACATAAGCGCTCAGTTAAATTTAAACTATCTCTTAATTCATTTAAAAAATATCCGATTTTCAGAAAAGCATCTGATCTAGCTCAAGCAACCGCGATTGCTTATGATTTACTGCAAGGTACTACACCTACTAATGAACAAAAAATTTTAGAAAATAATAATAAGATATCTCCAGCAATATCATCGGCGCCAATTGCTGTTCCAGGGAGAAGTACGTCCGTTAGTAATCTTTTTCAATCCACTTCACTTAAACAATCAAAATCAAAAAATGTATTTCCTACTCATCTTGAATATGAAAAATCAATTGTTCAAATTAGCACAACTTCACATGAACCAGATTACGATGAACCCTGGATTGGTACACATGTTGTCGATAATTATAGTTCTGGCACAGGGCTAGTGATCGCACATCAAAATAAAAAATATATTCTTACCAATGCGCATTGCGTTGAAAATGCTATTATAGTAAGAGTGAGATTAGCAAACAATCGTAAGAAAAAATATGAAGCCAAACAAAAATGTGTTTCCTATCAATGTGATTTAGCATTATTAGAAGTCAATCACCCTGATTTTGATGCTTTAGCGGAATCAATTGAGTTAGGTGAAATGATTCACCTTCGAGATAAAGTGCAAACAGTAGGATTTCCTATGGGAGGCAGTGAAATCTCTGTCTCAAAAGGCATCGTCTCACGTATTGAAGTAAGAGATTATTGTATGAGTGCATTGAATATGCTGCAAGTTCAAGTAGATGCTGCCATCAATCCCGGTAATAGCGGTGGTCCTGTCTTTTCAGATGGCAAAGTAGTAGGCATAGCTTTTCAAGGTTATGATAGACAAGGCCTTGGATATATGATTCCAATACCGATTATCCAACATTTTTTAAAAGAAGCGCTAACTGAAAAGCATTATCGAGGATTTCCAATACTTCCAGTAGAATTCCAAACATTAGAAAATCCTGCATTGAGAAAATATTATGGTATGCAAGAGGATCAAACTGGTGTCCGCATCAATAAAATTGATTATTTGTGTGATGCCTACAGCAAACTTAAACCTGATGATATTCTATTAGAAATTGATTCCTTGTCAATTTCTAATGAAGGAACGGTAGATATTGCTGGGATAGGTAATTGTATTGATTTCATTCATGTTACGCACATGAAATATATTGGTGATACCGTGAATTTAAAAATTCTACGAAAAAATTCTGAAACAAAAGAAGCAACCATTCAAAACATTGTAATCACTTTAGATCGCGCACCTCTTGAAACTGAAAAAGTTCCACAAACAGAACATGATAAAGTGCCAACGTATTATATTGCTTCAGGAATTTCTTTTATTCCACTATCACGAAATTATTTAGAAGGTAGAGGAGCAGAATTAGAAGAAATATTTATTTTAGAAGAAAGTTGTTTGCTATCCAATATACCAAAAAAATCACCTAACGATCAATTTATCGTGATAAATAGTATTTTAGATTGTGAAGAAAATCAAGGTTATGAAGATTATGAAAACAGTATTGTTAAAGAAATTAATAGTAAGCCAATTAATAATATTCATGATGTTATCGCTGCGATCGAAGGAAATCGTAATGATATGCATCAAATTATTACGAGTTCAAAAAAAGTGATTGTCGTAAAAAACATGTCGCCATCTGAAAATGATGCTCTTTTGAAACGATATATGATTCATAAAGATCGCTCAATTGATTTGGAAGCTCCACGATTTATACAAGAACAGCCGCTAAAAGACAGTAATCATAAAAAATTATCTACTAATCATGTGAAGTTACAAAAACAATTAGAAATATTAGGAGCAGATGATGAAGGCACGCCCAGCATCGCAGATTCAGATGAAAGCGAAACAGATGCTGAAACGAATGTACGAGAAATTACTAAAAAAGATTTAGGCATATCCGATATGACCCCTGGCTCTCAAAAATTTTTAGCTAAGGTGACTGAACTTGAAGGTCGCTATAAAAATTTTCCAATCGATCAGGATATTGAAATAGGCTCAGAAGACGATCTTTCCGATCTTGATTTCGAAGGCGATGGCGACACTAATGGAGATGAATCATCTTTAACTGGTAGCAGTAGCGATGACACGAACCTAGAGAAAGAACTATTGAATGCAAATAAAAAACAACCCTCTCGTTCTCGTTTAATAAAATCTTCGGAAAAATTCGGATTATTTGATCGAAATCATTCACAATCAGTAGAAGAGGTGATTGATTTAAATCAGCGATCAAAAAATAAACGCCATCTAAGATAAGTCACCGTCAACGCGCTCACTAAATTGATCCATGGGCGCGTTTTTCTGGGTAAATGTTTTCGTAGTTAAATATAACTTCGTGAAGGATTGTTTTTCTGGTTTTTGACAAATTGATAAATACGCAAAAAAGCGGTAAAAAATACTAAAATTGTAAATATACTAGCTAATAGGTTGAAATATCGTGGTAACCATATCATCGCAATGAAAAAAATAAATGCTTCAGCGCGTTCAATCATGCCAGGGCTGTAATAAAAACTTTTTTGCGTACTATTTTGGATAAAAATACCAACGACTAAAAAACTGGTAACACAAATCAGAATACTACTTAACATTGCTAATGATAGGCCACCGCGCTGAGCGGGATCCATACTAAAAAGCCCCAGTATCACGGCACATTCAACCATACGATCCGACATAATATCATATACTGCACCATTCACCGATGTCTGATTGCTACTTCGAGCTAATACTCCATCCATGGAATCGCAATAACCTGACAATAAAAGCAATAGAGTTGCCATGCTATATTGTCCTAGCCATAACATGGGAAAAACACCTATTCCTGTTAAACAACTCATAAACGTAAAAAAATTAGGCGAGACTGATCGAATAACATCAAGCTTTATAAATGGAAATGTAAAATAGCGATGATAAAAAGATTGAAGATAATACTCTAACATAGCTATCCAAATAATTGTAAAAACGTAACTAACTACTTTGTTTTCAAACAAGGCCTATCTATGAAATAGCATCAGACACTCATTTGCTCTTAATTTTTAATTTTCATTTTTCATTTTTCATCCATTACCACGAGACTAGGTTTTTCTCATTTTGATTGGTTCTTGATCGGTTTAGCCAGTAAATGTACCATGATCATCATCATCTAGAGAAGAGAAAATGACTTCTACGTGTTGACCCACTTCATCATATGTTAAGTGCTTGTATTATAAAATAATATTATTCCTGTTTGTATAATATTCCCTTAATATCTTCATGATTTAATGATGCTAACCATTAAACACGAGCGAACAATGACCGATACATCCTTACCACCCAAAAGAAGGCATCCACTTTTTCCAACTGTGGCCGAAGCCAAGAGCAATCCTGAGTTAGTTTATTCTGACCATTTATCCATAACAACTACGGTTCCACTTGGCCCTGATAAAACGCCTTTAAAAGTAGCCTCCTTAAATATACTTGGAGAGAATGCTGGTAGTGGTTTCAATCAAGGTAACAACTGGGAAACTAAGGAAAACACGAGCAACCGATACCATAAAATGATTCAAGGATTAGCACAGAGCGCTCAAGAAAAAAATGGTATAGATGTTATTTTTCTTCAAGAAACAGGTTCTCCAGAATTAACAAAACAATTAAAAGAACAATTGCAAACAAAGCTTGGTGACGATTGGGAAATAGTTCTCCCTGGTTTTGAAAGGGCTGGCATCATCAGTTGTTACAACAAAAAGCGATTTGATTTGTGCAAAGATGCTGAAGGTAATCCAAGCACAGACATATCATATAAATATAATCATGCGAATGGAATACATACCTTAAAGCTAGAAGATAAAAATAATAACATGTCATTAGACTTACATAATGTATGGGGGCGTTTTAATCCTTTTCCTGACAAAACAGAAGCCTGTTATAAAAAATTATTAACTGACACAAGCGCAAGTGTTTCAGTCATTTTTGGAGATACCAACTCTCGCATTGCTCCTATCGATAGTAAACGTCGAAATATCGCAACCGGTATTGCGCCATTAGATACTAATGAAAAAAGTGGTATTTCACCTACTGTACAAGTAACTGATTATCCCGATGGTGGTTTTTATCGCGATAAAGATGGTATACATCAATTATCAATAGAAATTAGAGATTATAAAACAGGAAAGATTGTTACCGATGAACGATCACCAGAAACACTAGATGCATGGCCAGAATTTAGAATGGTATTATGCTTAGATGAATATTACAAAAAAACACCATTGATTGGTAATCAAACTATTTTTAATTATGAAGCTGAACTTAGAAAAGTATTTAATGATTCATCCATTCTTGTGAGAGCATCGGCAGACAATACCAATCAGAAAGCCATTGGTATACGATTTTCACGCAAATCAGCGCTCTATGATCTCCTTAAAAAGGATTTAAAAGATGAGCCTTGTCTTCAATTTCGAAATGTTTTCCTCAAGGATTCTGGTGGTGACTATCAACCCTGTGTATTTGTGCCCATGGAAAAAGTAAATTTATTACATCAAGCAATCGCAAAAAAAACAGAAACTCATGGCTTAATTATTTCAAAAATAAATTCTCAGCTTAAAGCCTTAACTACATTTAATTTCTTTCGGTTGTTTCTAGTGAGCAGCCCTGATAAAGTAGCCGCCTTGAAAAAATTGCAACAGACAATTGAAGAAACATCATTTATTAGTAGTAATGATGTTCTGATTGAGATCATTACTCAATGGGAAAAACAGAACCAAAAGATTATCGATACTCATCGTAATATTTTTGCTCCCAATAGTAAAACACCCACCGCCACTCGATTAATGCTGAATAATCTTAAAAAAGAACTTGATGAGAAAAATAATAACGTGAATCAATCTATGCAATCTAATCGTCATTAACATTGCTGATCAATCACCTAGGACGAGAATATCCATCATAAAAGTTGTCGCTATAATCTTATCATGCTAACATCCGTTTTTTATTCCACTATAAATTATTAAACATAAATCAAGGGGAAGACACATAATGAGTTTTGGTCGTATGATGAAAAAGTTTGGCTATATGATGTTAGGTGCCGCAAGTGGTGGCGTTTTAGAAGGGATAAAAGCTACCTCCAGCGGCGCGATTGGTTCAGCTATGTTGAAAGCTACTGGTTTAAATGACATACAAATAAGTGAAGTTAGTCATGTGGTAGGGGTAGGTGGAGTGATTACAGGCGCAGTACTGGGCGCAGTTGATGGATTAAGATTTAGCTATGAGGATGAATCAACGAGTAAATTTTTTAAAACGATAAGCAATAATGATCCGCGTTTTTTTGTCGCTCGTGACTTATTAAATGCTTTAGTAGGCTTTGGAGTTTTAAAATTACTTCAAGACACATTGTTGCCTTTAGGAGATGATATTGCCAGTGCAGCCGTTGGATCCGCTATCCTCAGCGTACCGCTAGTGATATTAGCTATTTTATTTTGTAACAAGAATAATCAAGCTGAAGCTAGCAATACACATACCTATAGCAGATTGTAATAAAAAGTAACTTTATACTCCCTTCAACAACTATTATTCTAAGCGCTATCCTCGATCAATTCAGAACAGCGCTTAGGATGAGCAATATACATTTGACATTCTCCATTAACCATTCATCTTGTCTAGCTTAAACGACGTGGTTAAACGATATCGGGAACATTTATTTAGCGAATGTTAGTGGGCTCTGCTGAAGACCCATTTCTTCATCTTCTTCTAAAATCATCAACTCACGTTCGATAGCATGATCAGCAAGTATTGCTTGTTTTAAATCTAATGCTGTTTGCAATGTTGGGTCAAGAGCAAGGGCTTTGTCCAAATATTCTGCAGCGAGGTTTTCATCTTCGACTGTTCCTACCATAAGAATATTAGCTGCTGTAGTATAGGTATTGGCTAATAATATAGCTTGAGTTTTAGTAAGATTAGAAATTTCCTCATTTTTAAAAACAGCTACAATACTTTGAAAATCATCTAATGCCTGGCTAGGCTGTCCCTTAGAACATTTTTCCTGACCAGTGATCCAAAATTTTTCCAGCATGGAATCAAATAAAACTCTACTTTTTCGATAGGCATCAAGCTGATGATGAGTTTGAAGCGCAGGTAAAGCCATTGTCATGTTAGCGTTTTTATTGATGGGTGCTTTATTTGGTGGTTTAGTCCAAAAAAAAGCGGGATTAAATCGTTTCATCATTCTTCACTTCTTTCTAAATAAAATTATTAGTTTAAGGGGATAGTAGTATCTATTATCCAGCATTAATTTTCAAAGATTTTTGTTTTGAACATGTTTTATTTGATATGTACCCTACTCAGCAGGAAATTAACCTGTCCGGGGAAAGTGTAAAAAAATTTGTCATCCCGTGCGAGCAAAGCGAGGCACGGGATCCACGGTGAGAAAGAAAAAGAATCATAATAAGGAATGTAATAATGTTAATATTGTAATTAATGTTAATGTCTTTAAAATTGTTTTTAGGTGCATAGTTTTTCTAGTTTTTCTTCTGGCAGGGATGCGTATAATTTTTTCACGATTTCAGGATTTTCTAATCCTCTTGATAAGCGTACTTGATTAAGGAAAGTGTATGCTCTATCTCGAACAATATTAGGATTAATTTCGTAAACATTGTCACTCAACGCTTCTGGCAAAGAAATAAATTGTGTGTTTTGTTTTTCATAACTTGTTAGTAATTCATCAAGCATTTCCGCAGTTAATAAATTGATGTGTATGAGCAAGACATTTTTAATGTCTCGATTAAATAACACCATTGATAATGAATAGCATTTTTTTAGCAACATCCATACGTGATACATGGGGAGGTAGATTACCATTTGCAGGCAAATCATCTACTGTAATTGCTACTTCTATTGCAAAAACAGTATTAATTGACAATGTAGAAATTACGATTATAAATATTAAAAGTTTTATAATAGAATGTCTTTTCATAATTCTTTAATTATTTTTCCTAATTAAGGCTTCAGCCCAGCTGCTTGACTACTTGCAAAAGCCAACAATTTTCTCTTGATCGTCCATGTTGAGGATTAGGTATGACTCTGCGGTTTTAAAATCCCCAAACTAATTTCTCAAGGTCACTCAGGCTGCTTACCTTATTCTTCCAATTAGATATTCTAATCTGTACGCCTAAATTGCTATAGCGATGTAGTAGCATTAAAGCAGTTAATTGTCGGCTTAATAAGGGTGTGATGTTTCCAGACGTATAACCATAAGCTAATAGAAATTCTTTTAACAATTTTTTATCCCCTTGAATCAAAAAAACTCCAGGGCCTAATAAATCATATTCGGATAATCCTAGCATGCAGTCACCAAAGTCTATCAATCCGTCAATATGCCAAATGCCAAGCTTTTGCGTTACCAGAAAATTCATTGGTGTGTATTCGCCGGTTAAAAGCACGGGCTTTTTGATAACAGGTAGGAACGCTTTAACAGTAGCTAAATAATTAGGAATTTGACTTAATAATGCTTCAGGAAGTTTTGTAGCGTGATGTTGCGCTACGCATTGATTTATCTGCTGGGAAATGAATTGTGTCCAATGGCAATCAATAGCTTCAAGTCCATCAGTAGACAACGAATGAACCTCTCGTATTAAAGAACCTAATTCATGAATTATAGTAATTTTATTTGTCTCATCCAATTTTTCCCACAGGCCTTCTAAAAGCACTCCATCAAGTCGATTCATCACAATATAGGGCCAACCTGATATCGTCCCTTCGTATTCTATTTCAGGGGTTTTTACTGAAAGTTTATTTTTGAGATGCTTCATAACTAGCACTTCATTTTGGAAGTGATCTTGGTGCACAGGTGGATAAATTTTTATGACTCTATTTCCGTAGGCAAAGACAATATTGGTTCCTTCGAAAAGCGAAAGAGAGTCATCAGGAAGATGATGATATGCAATAATCTCCTTTGCTGCGCTTTCGAGCATATCGTTTGATAACTTGAATTTTTCATATTCTTCGAATGAATTAACAGGTGGCAATATAATTTTTGGCATTGAAATTTTCCTTTTGGGAAGCAAAATCAGAATTTAATGGAGAATATTTTTTGTGAAATAGGGTATTCATATTTGCAAGAGATGACTTTGCGAGTGCAAATAATTCATGAAATCGCGCTTCATAATCTGATGCAGACTGACCAAGTAGTTCAAACCCATTCATGGTTGAATTACTTCCATCTGTCCATTTTATAGTTACATCCATTGACATCAATCTATGGATTGCTTGCATAATTTCTTTGTTTCCTTTGGCTAACAAAATAAGCTGTGGTAAACAACAAGAAGCATTTTTTATAATGAGATGTAAGAGTGGCCAAGCTGGATATCCAAGATCATTTTTCGCTTCTAAAATTTTAGAAAATGATTTTATGAAGGCTGTATTTTTACTCATAATTGAAAAAAAATCTGTAAAATAGCTTGGATATTTGATCGCCAAGACATGCAGTGAAGTCGTTTTCCCCTCAGGAGAGATGTGCATTATTTTAGCGATACTATTTTAATGTAATTTTGATGTGCTGAAAATTTATTTTCTAAAAGCTTAGCTATACGAACTAAGGAGTTAAATTCAATCTTTAAATTTGCGATCCTATTTACTAACTCATCATTCATATCATCTAGTTTTTTTAAGATATTAATAAGTCCTGCTGAAGCGTGTTTTAACAATTCTTCTTGCGTTTCAGGTTTTAGCCTAAAACTTTTTACTAGCACTAATGCTTCTGCTAAATTAACTGCTTGATAGTGAAAATTTGCTTCCAAATCCTTTGTGATTAACTTTAGGTTTTTTTCATTAAATAAATCTGATGATTTTAGTATGATTTGTGCTAAACCCAGATAGGGATCATGAGCAAAGCTTTCCAATAAATTAATGTTTTCAGGAGTGGCTGAATCTCTAGCAACTAGATGTTTAAAGGCATTTTGATAATCTTGGCTTTGTTTAATGCTCTCAGTAGAAAATAGTCTATTATTCACTGGTTTAAATACCATCATTAAAATAATTTTAGCGATATATTAGCACATAATAGCGTCTACTGGCTATTACTTGTACCTTTTTATAGTTAGTTGATACATGCAAACAACATCAGATTGAGCCTTATGATTGGTTGCTATATGTGCTGCGAATCCCCCGCATCCAATAAGAGTGATAATACCAATTATCAAGAGAGCGTAGTGCAGCAAATCTGCAAGCTGCGTTCAAGGCTGCAGGAACTGGAAACGAGATGCAAAACATTTACGCGTAAGAAGGACGAATGGATAACAAATACTTTAATTTTCAACCACTTAATCTCCTCTTATTTTCTAAGACTATCTTAATCTTATATCACTATACTATTGAACATAGCTTAAAAAAACTAAAAAAAACAAATAGTTCATCTTAATTAAAAAAAGTACAAATCGAAAACGAGGGGCTAATGCCGTATTCTATAGTGGATAAGTTATTAAAGTATCTTGAAAAAGAATGTCAACTACCTCCATTAGAGCGATCAACTCAAATAGAGTCTTTGAATCAATATCAAAATAAAAACGGAGAAGAAGAGAGTGAAAAACAGAAAAGAATAAAGGAGATTGCTTCGGTTGAAAAGGAGATTGCTTCGGTTAAAAAAATACAAGAAACCTGGAGGAAGTACAAATTTCAAAAATCTTTTTTTAAAAATTCTTACGAAATTTACATAAAAATGCATGATGATGATCCTGAGACTAAACATTTATCTCAGATGATGTTTGGAAAAACATTAGCTCCACATAAACAAATTCGCGTTCCTACATTTATCCCAAAAAACCCATTCATCCATCCAGAAGCCCTCTATTATAGAACTGATCCTACCTATACCATTGCTGAAGAATTAAAAAGCATCATCCCATCCTATGAAATAAATCCAGATTTAAAATCATACACCTATATTCCTATTACGATATCAAATTTAAGTATAGTTGAAGATATTATTCATCAATATGCACCAAAACACGAGCAAAACATTACGATTTTAAAAAAAGAAAACAGTAAACTTGGTTTCATTAAAATTAAAAAAAATGACGAAAGATTTTTCTTTATCAAAAAGGTGCTGGCAATCGTAGGATTACTAGAATCTAATTTCTCCAAAACAGTTGCTGGGCTTGGAGTAAAAGCATCGCTGTGGCAAATTGCTATCAATACAATAGATGAAAATCACACCCCGCCTATAGAAATTAATAGCGAATTTAAACATGCCAAAAAATACTTACCTAATAATTTAGCGACTTTAAAAAATCGTAATCGCTTATCAAAGCTAATCTCCATTAGCAAATCAGAAAAAATACCAACACATCATTTAGCAGCATGTTTATTTAATTTGGTTAATGATATTCCTAATGATGTTAAGATAAATAAAAATGTGATTAATAGAATATCGTTATTTATTGATTCGGCATTAAATAATCGGTACGATTACGATCGATTTGCGTTTATCATGTATTGTATCATTCATGAAATATCAATGCTTTTATCAAAAAATGTCCTGGATGTTACTTTTAAAGAGTTTAAACAAGAAGCAATAGATAATGCTATTTCAGCATTTGATTTGCCATCTCCCAAGCAAAATTCTCAATATCAATATATAGCATTGCCTGCAAATTCAGGCACCAATGCTTTGATATTGACTTGTAGTCTTGCTCAAAAAGCTTACCAAAATGGAAGGACTGCAGTAATACAAGAAGGCGATCTTTATTTCGAATTTAAAAATCTTGAGTTAACGAAAATCAATCTAAAAGATTCTACTAATGATATTTATCTCATTTCTGGGGGGCCTACTGTTTGGACTGGGATTCATCCTGGACTTGATATCAATAAATTTATTAGATCGTTAATTGAAAGAAGCGGATCGGATGGATTAAAGCCAACAACAATAATTATTGATGCCACATCTGCCATGTATAGACATTTTAAAATTGATGAGGATTTAAAAAAATATATAGTTAATGGAAAACTCTCTATATTAGTTCATGAAAGCCATCAAAAATTTGGTGCTTTGCATTCAGAACAATTACATTATGGTCGTATTTTTGGCATAGTTGATGTTACAAATTATTCAAAATCATTAATTGCCGAATTTGAAAAAAAAGCAACATCTGAATTATCAGAAAATTTAGATATGAAAATTGGCTCATATATCAATATACATTCAGGAAAAGTATTAGAATCAATTAAAGAACATCATTTTAGAAACGGAAAATATTTAAGGGATTTCTTTGAAAATATGGGATTGCAGCAATCTAAAATTATTCCTCATCCGCACAATATTACCGATGATGAGAGAGGTTTATTTGTCTATGGCAGTCAAGCCTCATCGTTTGCTCGTGTTATCGGTAAACATTTAGAACATCGAGGTGCCTTTGGACATTTTAACACTACTTGGACGGATTGTGGGCCATATTACCGAATTTCTCCTTCTGCTTCAGACAAGATTGATATTCTTATTGAAGGTTCTGAGCTCTATTTTGCTTTCAATTTAAATATGAAAAAGCTTGCTACTACTCTTAAGGCAAGAATAACCGAAATGGATAGCAGACAAAACAATCCAACAGTTGAAGAGCAAATTATGTTGGCAGGATTATTGCAGGCATTAAAAATTAAAGGCTACAAACCTAAATCGAATGATGAATATGCTATTTGGGAGCAGAGTTTAAAGTATATGCGTAAAAAATGCGATAAATTAGAGGGTAGAAAATGTTTTCACGAGATATTAGATTACAATATTAGTAGGCAACTTGTTACTGCCAAATTGAACCATGCTATTCAAGTAGGTTTAAATAATTTATCAGATCTTGCCAAGTATGTAGACAATGGAGCTGATGTTATTTTAGCAATTAATCATATTAATAATAAAACCTCTTTAAAGGCGATTGAATTTTTAGTTAAAGAATTAGATAAATGTACAATTCATCCGTCTAAAATATCATATAGTCAAATCTCTAATCAAGAAGTAAGTAATTATTTAAATAAAGTAAATACTATTTTAAAACTAGAATCCGAATGTATGAGTTATTTAAATTATTTGACATCTCGGAATCAACAAGAAAAATTTAAGGAAATTGATTTACTTGCAAAAAATTTACGTTTTTCTGATGTAAATGATAGTTTGAATAAATTTAAAAATGCGTTTAATACGAATAATTCCATGAATTCATTTAAAGATGATTATCGCAGTAAAAAATTCAAACGAATCGTGCTTGCGATTCTCTCAGGAGGTATTTATGTGGCTGTTCGTGGTGCAAAAATTGGTACATTTTGTTTTTGGAAATCAAGACGCGAGGTATATTTGGATAAGGCAGCTAAATTAATAGCACAAGTTGATTCAAAAAATGGTTCGTCCAACAAACGACGGGGATAATCTTAATCTGTAGGTAGCAAGATCATTATGACGTGCTTTATGCTGTAGTGATATCAATCATCCTTAATTGGAGTAATTTTAATGAGTTTTGATCGTACAGATATCAAATCAAAAGCAATCGCGTTTTGTGACGATCTTAATATACAATCTAATCGCAGTTTCAAACTTTATCCTTTTTCAAATGAGTATAATTTTGGATTTACAATTAATAAATTAAGTCATTATGAACCAATCAAGACAGAAAAGTTAAGAATTGCGATTTTGGTAGGGGAATCGCATTTTTTATCTTTGTTACCAGAACTTCAAAAACATACCGACGTGATTATTCTTAACGATATCAATCCAAAAATGCATTCTCACTTTAATCATTTGTTAAAATGCTTAAATGAAGCCAATACCATTCAAGAGTTTGAAAATAAATATAGAGACAATCATCCTATTAAAATAGAAAATCAAAAATGGTACATGAACGATAGTTTTATGCTGAAAGTAGTAACGATAGATTCGTTATCTAAGCGTTTAATGAATGATGATGTTTTCTTTGATGGCGGCAAAGATAAAATATTTACCTCTAGTCTTGAAAGATTCCAAGAATGCAAAGAAGCTGCAAAAAAGATAATGTTTGTTCATGCAAAAACTGATCTGCTTAACGAGAACAAATGTGATGAATTATTTTCTATAATAAAAAAACACGATGCAGTGATTACCCTTATTAACATGACAAATTTACATTATTACGATGATAAGAATACATTAATAAGTCTAATACAAAAAATGAGTAATGATACGTTGATAATGTATTCATTGGATGAAAAACCAGGGGCTAATGTAGAATGCACTATGAGCCAATTAGAAAGCACCATTAGTCAAGTCAAAGAATACGTAGATTATTTAAATTTATTTCATAAAATGAAACAATTAAAAATCGAAATTGAGCAGAAAAAAAGACTTGAGACTTTCAAACGAATAATTAGTCGTTGGCGCGAAATAGAATAAATTTTATATTCATACTACTCTGGTTTGACAAATAGTCCTTTCCCTAATACTGTCGTGATCTCTATAGCAATTTCATTACTATCGATAATCTCATGTTTTTGGATAACAAACTGATTATCAAGTAGTAGCATCGCTGTACCATGGACAGTTGCCCAAGCAGTACGAGTTAAGCTATCGATGTCATTAACCATGATTCCTTGCCGAATGCCTTCTTCGACTTGGTTGCGCAAAATTAGATATGCTGCATTGCTTGCATTGAGTAATGCAGGATACTTATCTTTTTCAAAAAATGTCCCGAACATAAGCTTAAACTTTACGGGATGTTGAAGCGCAAAATGAATATAAGAAATACCTATTTCCTGTAATTTGTTGGGATATTTGGCTTTTAACATCACTTGTTGTAATTCATTAAATCCTTCTTCGGCGATTGCTGCAAGCAAATGTTCTTTACTCTCATAGTGGCGATAGACAGCCGTTGCGGAAGCCCCGCATTTAGCTGCTAAGTCTCGTAAATTTAGGTGGGTAACTCCTTTGGCTTTTATCAGTTTTACAGCATATTTTTTTAAATCACTCAATAGGTTGCCGTGGTGATACCGAGATTTAATAGAACGTTTTTTCTTGGATGTTGACATTGTTAACATACTCATTATAATGTTTACGGTGTAAACATTAAGAGTATATCAAAATGAAGATGAAAAATACAGGGTTTTCCAAGGCTTATCTAACCCAACCTAGTGAGACATCATTAGACAACCTTGTGGTCATTGGGGATGTCCCCAAATGGTTATCTGGAAGCTTTGTTAGCAACGGGCCAGCTCAGTTCGAAGTAAATACGACTCATTTTAATCACTGGTTCGATGGATTTGCTATGCTTAAAAAATTTAATTTTGAGTCTGGAAAAGTAAGCTTTCAAAATCGTTTTTTACGATCCCAACAGTACGCAATAAGTAATACATCTGGTCGATTGAATAGTAATGAATTTGCAACTTATGCTAACACTTCTTTATTAGGACGTTTACGACGTTCTATTAAAGGGTTAATGGATGGCAATATTTACGATAATTGCAATATAAATACAACGTGCATTGCCGATCATTTTATCGCAATGACAGAGACTAGTGATATTATTGAATTCAAATTAAATGATCTTAGTACTATTGGCCCTTTTCAGTTTGCTGATAACGTTCAAGGGCAATTAGCCTCAGCTCATCCACACTTGGATATTGCAACAGGCGAAATTATCAATATCGCAATTGAGGTCGGCCGAATCATTAAATATCATATTTATAAGATAGTTCCTCACAGTATCAAACGTGAAATTATTCAAACTTATATCTCAAAAAAATTATTTTATATGCATAGTTTTAGCATTACATCAAATTATGTGATTTTATTTAAATCCCCTTTAGTTATAAATAAATTTAAATTGCTTTTGGGGCTACCATTTAATGATACGTTGTCTTGGTTGAGAAATAATCCTTCGTCTTTCATTATAATTGATAGGAATGACGGAAGCACTCGGGAAATTGAAACTGATCCATTTGTTTGCTTGCACAATGTTAATGCTTATGAAAATGGTAATGAAGTAATCCTTGATCTCATATGTCATGGTGACGGAAATCCTTATAATTATTTATATCTATCAAATCTCCAATCTCCACAACCAAACTTACCTAGCGGAACTTTAAGGCGTTATGTAATTGATATCAATTCAAAACGCTGTGGCTATACAACCTTATCATCTTATAACCAAGAATTTCCTCGCATCAATTATAAGGCGATTAATGGGAAAGATTATCAGTTTATTTACACTAATTTAATAACGAATGCTGGTCAAAGATTTTTTAACGCAATACAAAAATTTAACGTTCGCACAGGGAAAATCCAATGTTACGAGAAAATGAATTATTATATTGGCGAACCCGTATTTGTAGCAAGACCTCATGGCCAATTTGAAGATGACGGTATGTTATTATCTATAGCATTTAATACTGATAATCAATGCTCATCATTAGTAATTTTAGATGCACAGTCCATGCAGCAGGTAGCAGAAGCATTTTTACCGGTTCATCTTCCTTTAGGCTTACATGGAAATTTTTATCGTTGCTAACAGTAAAAAATTTATAGGGATAGTAAAAAGAGATGAGTATTGATTATTCTGGATTAAATGACAAGATTGTGGGTCGTGATATGCTGATTACTGTTAAAAATAATCACCCACTCATTCAATTAGCACAAGCATTATCATGGGATGATTTGGCTGAAATTGTAATGCCAGACTTAAAATCGACAACTAAGAAAGGTCGATGGTGGATGGGTAGAGCGTTGCGTTTGCGAATTCATTTAGGCGCATACATTTTACAGCAGATTTTTAATAAAACAGATCGACAAACAGAATATGATATTAAAGATAATGCGGCCCATCAATTATTTTGCGGACGTTATGTTGTTAAGAAGTGGCATTATCCTGATCATACAAAGATAGAAGAATTCCGTTCACGACTAAGTATTATAACACAACAACGATTTGGTAA
Source organism: Gammaproteobacteria bacterium RIFCSPHIGHO2_12_FULL_37_14 (assembly GCA_001801485.1). The sequence goes on along the minus strand of MGXV01000028.1, from coordinate 4,613 downwards.
TGCAATTGCAGGTCTTGCAGTCAAATTGGGTTTTGCTGATCCGGCACATATTGATATTGATTCCACCATTCAAGAAGCAAATATGACTTATCCAAATGATAGCGGCCTGTTATGTAAGCTTGGAAAAATCGCACAACGAGTTGCAGGTTATCTAAATGAGAAATTATTTGAATTCAAAATTAAGCCAATGGAGGTGAATCTCAAAGGAATAAAGTCTATGGCAAGGCGTTATTTTTTTCTTAAAAAGAATGCTACTCAAGAAGAGAAAAATAATCGACTTAGTATGCTTTTAGATTACGTATCAAAGGAAGTAAGATTAGTCGTTAGCAATAGTCGCTGTATGGGTGAAAATTTTGTAAATAACATGCCGTGGAACATCAGGAATATCTTTTGCCAACTTATAGAAAAAGCGGATAAGTATTTAAAGGACGTTAAACATTTTCTTCAAACTCATCAGATGGTACCAGATAAAATTCTTTCTTTTCATCTCAATGAAGTGTGTTGTTTTACAAAAAACAAGCCCGGAAAGAAATATCAATTCGGTAGGATATTTCATCTCGCCAGAATTAAAGGAAATTTTTTATTCTCAGGAAAATGCCAAGCGCCCAATATGTCTGATAAGAAATCGGTCAACTTAATGTTGAATACACATCAAGATATTTTTAATGAATCTCCTTTTTCAGCAAGTACAGATAAAGGATACTATTCAGCAGAAAATGAAAAAATAATGGCAGAACATGGTGTAACTGAGATAGGTATTCAAAGGCCAGACAATGTAAAAAAATCTAGAGTAAAACCTTTGCCACGATATCGTGAGGATGAACTAATTGATCGACGTGCGGGTATTGAGCCTTTGATAGGCCATGCTAAACATAAAGGTCAGCTTGGTAGAAGTAGAATGAAATCAGACAAAACAATCGAAGCATCTGGATTTGCTTCAATATTGGGATTTAATCTGAGACAATTAATTCGCTACAAGATAGGAAAAATAAGGCTGGAAGCAACGTGATTTTGGCAAATCATTTCGCACCAGCGACTAATTAGTATGAATTATTTAGCTAGTTTTCAATTAAATCCTCTCGAATATCCGCTCAACAGTTACATTAGAGATGCATTTTATTCTGCAATTAGATTTTATCCGGACTTATTCATTAAATTATCTGAAGATATCGATAAAGGACTAAAAAAAGATATTAATTCAAAAGAATATGAATATGCGAAAAGTGCACTCGATACATTAACGCAAATGTATGATTCCTATATCCCTTCGGCTATATTGAAGTTAAATACTCCTACCCAAATAACTTTTACTCAGCTAATTGAGTTAAGTAAGCAAATTGCTTCAGCCCCTCATTGTGGACCAAAAAATAGATAAATTTGATAGTCGGCCTTGAAATCATATTTAACTACTCAGGATTGACACGGTATTTATTAATATATTTTTTACACCAGGAAACAACGCTTAACAAAACTCAAAATATCATTAAAAAACATGATATTAACTCATTTTTAGCCCGGATAATTTTCATTGACGTAACAACAAAATGTAACTACAATTAATATATGAAATTCGAATGGAACGAAAAGAAAAATCAAATTAACTATGAGAAACATGGATTAAGATTTGAAGATGCTGAGCTTGTTTTTGAAAGCAAGCCCATTTCTTTCAAGGATGATAGGGAGAATTATGGTGAGGAACGCTTTATAACTTTAGGTGAATTAAAAAATCGAGTAGTTGTCGTTGTGCATACTCAACGCGATCTTCTAACACGTATTATTTCAATGAGGAAAGCCAATGAGCGCGAAAAGAAAATCTATTTCAAGCGACTTAAAGAGATTGGATAAAATGGCCGATGCGGATATTGATTATTCTGATATACCCCCGATGGATGAATCTTTTTTTAAAAAGGAAATTGTGACGCTTCCACAGAAGAAAGATAGCGTCACTTTGAGAATTGACCATGATGTCCTTGAGTTTTTTAAACATCAGGGAAGAGGTTATCAAACTCTTATAAACGCTGTATTAAAAATTTATGCGCATACTAAAAAAAAGCAACATCCAAAAGATAGGAATAAAAGAAGTTAACTTATCAAAATTTTTTAAGTTCTTCGTTTTATATTTGTAGTTGCTACCGTAGGGCCACGAGTAGCAGCACCCAATCCATTATCATACAAATTATCACCTAAAAACATAATAAATGGGGGAGGGGGGATGGCATTTGCAATTACTGCGGCTCCTCGTCGTACCATCGCAAATTGTTGTTGGCGATGAGAAGAATCACCTTCTGCTCCAACCTCTACAAATGGCAGCGGATGAGAGGTTGGGTACGCTAGAGAATAGTAATGCGGAACCTGCTGACCTAACACACCTAATTGCGACATGATAGCAGTAGTTGAGGTTTGGAATCCCTGATATGTGGCGTGCTCATTCTCTGCTAAAGAATTTTCTTGCGTAATCGATTCTAGTGATGTTGGACATATATTGGTACATTGCATAAAATGCATCTACTCATGATAACCGCAACTTTTGCATAATTAATGATCGGCTAGATTGTTTAAAAATCTCGCTCGGTTATTATAACGAAGGTTTGATATAATCACTAACTTTAATCAACATTATTATAAGAAAGGTAACCCCCCAGGTTGTGGATAAATTAGGGTTATTTTTGTAACAAAATACGTGATTGTCATCCTGAGCACTGTTTTTTAGTGCGAAGGATCTCGTTTTTTTAAACAAATCGAGATCCTTCGTCGCAAAAAGCGCTTCTCAGGATGACGCCTGGGGAGTTACTAAGAAAGTACATCTTATGTGGGGTATTGGGGTGGTTATTATATGAATAATAGAAAAGAATTATCTATTGATGAATTAAACGACGATGCATTACTGCATGTATTTAGTTTCCTTACAAGAAAAGAATTAAAAAATAATCGGTTTGTTTCAAAAAAATTTAAAGATATTAGTAATGCATCCATAAAGATCCTTATAAAACAAACAGCAAGCCAGATATTTTATACCGTAGGCGATCCAGTATTAATTTCATCTCCAAGGAGTACCAGTAATAAGCTAATTAGCTTTATGTTTGGTGTAGGGTACGATGTACTGTATATAAATTTTAGGAAAAATATATCTAATACTGAAATTAGATCGTCTTTCCCTCCTACACAGGAAAAAATTCGACTTTTCAAATCAGAAGCGGAAGCGCTTGCTTATTCCCGTTACTTAAGAGTTATTGAAGATTCTAATAGTAATGACGGAGAAAAAGTGTATCAGCCAGCTATTTTTAAAATCCAATACTTGGATAGATTAGATAATATAAGAAATAATAGTATAAATTTATTAATAAATACACATAACGAAAATGATTATTTTGATGAGCCACTAAACGTTGATGTTGAATATTTCGAAGTAGACAAAAACATTATTCCACATTTAGCTATATTAAAAATTGAGCTTGGTCACAAAGGTGAATTTAAAAAATATCCGCCTGTTGAATATAAACATCCTCTACAGGATCAAAATAGCTACAAATCAGGAATTTTACCCACATTTTCTTGGCCTACATTGAGTTCTTATATCAACTTTAAAAAGTAGTGTGGCTTGCATATTGATCAGCATTTTTGGTTGGATAAGCTTCATTGAATTTTGATATTGATTCAAATAATTCATTTGGCTTTTCAACATAAGGGAAATGTCCACTATTGAGTATAGTTAATACCGAGTTTTCAATTAGCGAATGTATTTCTCTGGCTACTGATTCCGGTATATCATGCCCGCTACCGTGAACAATTAATGTCGGAATATCCTTTAATTTAGTTAATGCATTACGTAAATCATGTGGTTGGTGAAAGAAATTTTCTTCAAACAACTTATGTATGAGCGCACTGTTTTTAACTTGATCCGCCGACATTTTATCCAAATTCAATTTATTAACTAATTCAGGATTGAAGAAGAAGTATTGAAAAAGGTCCTTATAACGTTTTATTAATCCTTGGGCATTGTTATCCTTGAATGCATCAGATTTGATTATTCCATCTATCATTGCTTCATAAGGATCTTGTTTTGTCTCTGAAGTGGATTTATTTTCAGAAAAAGATATTGGTATGGAGTTTAACAAGAGCAACTTGTTTATTCGGTCAGGATGCTCTGTCGCATATTTTAATACTAAATATACACCAAATGAGTGACCCACAAAGCCTGCTTTTTTCAGGTTAAAATGATTCTGAATTGCTTGCAGGTCTTCGGCAAATTTTTCGAGATTCATGTTTTCATTATTTATTTGACCAGTAGATTTCCCATTTCCTCTCTGATCATAAAAAATCACGAGATGGTCCTTTGCTAATTCCTCAAGGCCAGGCAACAGATAATTCATTGATAGACCTGGCCCTCCATGTACCACAATAAGTGGGGAACCTGTACCCATTACTCTACAATAAAGATCGGCCGTGTCTGTTTTTACAAAAACTTCTTCATATGGCAGAGCAGCAGTTGCCAGTTTAAAAAGTGCCGTTTTAGCTTGGGATTGCATAGATCAATCCTCTCTGAGAAAAATTTTCGCTATTATAAAGGAATTTAAGTATTTCTAATATACGTATATGAATGGAATCCGCCCTTG
>MGXV01000027.1:1694-11046 GCA_001801485.1 Gammaproteobacteria bacterium RIFCSPHIGHO2_12_FULL_37_14 | reverse complement strand
CGTTCAATTCTTTAGGTATTTCACCTATTACAATGGGATCATTAATATCGCATTCAAAAGGAAGTGGCTCCCAGATTCCTCTTAAGAAAATATTATTTGGCAAGGGCTTACTCATGGCGGCCTCCTTTTGTAGAAGACCACTTTTTATATAACCGTTGCCATGCTTTTTTATCATCTGGTTTAACCCAATCAAATCCAATTAATTTCCAATCAGGGTCATCAGGGTCAAAGCCAATTTGTCTGATGTAATTTGCATTACAAATAAAAAACTGATTTTTGTATGGCAATAAATACCCACCAGCAGATTTGAGATGAGATTTTGCCTGCGTGTAGTTTGCAAACCATAAATTGAGATAACCCCCTACAATAAAATGGATTTGCATTTTGAGGTCAGTCCAAGACTTAAAGCCATTTTCAATAGCAATGACCGCAAGCGCATGTTTACGTTTAATATCTTTTTGCAAAATATCTTCAATAGATAAATTTGCAAATTCAGGTAAATGTTTAAAACGTTTTGCTGCTTTTTGTGCATCAATACTATGAAAGGCTTTTAATAAAATAGACGTTCGGACTTTTGCTTCAACAAGATTGAAGGGCTTACGTAACTTATTCATTACAATACCTCTGTTTTTACGCCAGACACCCACTAGTCCTGCAAACAAAAGGTTAATGAATAGTATTTTTTAGGATTAACCGTAGGGTGATTTCATCTTTTGTGGGTAAAGGCGCCCCTTGTGAGCCTGTGCATATATTACCCTATCATTTGAAGAAAAGTAAAGTTTTATTCTAATGAATTATTAAAACACAGCCCAATATAATATAACTTGCCTATGCAATTTATTGATTATTTAATATTTTTACCATTAAAATTCAAGCGTAATATCCTTATTTAGTAAGGTTCCAATAGGTTATACTATCTCGTCTTTACTGCCCAAAATTGGAGTGATTCTTGATAACTTATGCTCACTCTATTCCTTAAAGGTTTAATCATTGGATTTGCGATAGCAGCGCCCGTTGGTCCCATTGGTGTGCTTTGTATTCAACGTTCTCTTCACGATGGGTTCAAAATTGGTTTGATGACTGGATTAGGTGCGGCTTTTGCAGATGGTACCTATGGCTTAATCGCTGGTTTTGGCTTAACTGCCCTATCTTCTCTTTTAATAGATCATCAATTTTGGATTCGCTTAATAGGTGGCTTATTTTTACTTTATTTAGGAATAAGACTATTTTTAACGCCCCCACAAGCAAAATCAGCAGGCAATTCTGACCGGTCTCCCTGGCATGCACTTTTCACTACCTTTTTACTAACATTAACTAATCCAGCTACTATCTTATCTTTTGTTGCAGTATTTGTAGGGCTAGGCTTAGGTACAACGCATGCAGACTATGTTCATGCGATTACTCTCGTTTTAGGCATTACGCTTGGTTCAGCCATTTGGTGGCTATTACTGAGTAGTGGCGTGGCATTTATTTTACATCATCGTTTAAACCCTGCTAGTTTGCGAAGAATTAATAGATTTTCTGGAATGATTATTTTAGCTTTTGGAATATACGCTTTATCAATGAAATAATAGTATGCTTGATAAATTAGTAAACTCGTATACAATATACCTATTTACTAAAGAGGTATGACTATGTGGGTCGAAGAATATAGCAAAACTTATCCGGGAGTTAAAAAAGAAGACATCTGGCAATTTTGGGCAGATGTGAATAATTGGCCTAAATGGGACAAAGAGTTGGAATACTGCAAAATGGAAGCGCCTTTTACGAAAGGAAGCCGTTTTATTTTAAAACCCATTGACGGTCCAAAAGTTGAGATTACTTTATCTGAAGTCATTCCTAATCAAAAATTTACTGATTATTGTAAATTTTTTGGTGCAACCATGTATGATGATCATGAATTAGAAGAAACAAACAATGGCTTGCTTATTAAAAGCAGAATATCGGTAACAGGAATACTAGGGTTTATATGGTGGCAAATAGTCGCCAAAAATGTAGCCAACTCTGTACCAAAACAAATGGATACATTAGTGGAGTTTGCGAGGTCGAAAAATGCCGGATAAAGCATTTGGCTTTGAAAAACCTGAAGATAGTCCTGGTTTTTTGCTTTGGCAAACAACCATTACCTGGCAACGTCTCATTAAAAAAGCACTTGATCCTTATAAAATTTCACACGCCCAATTTGTTATCTTGGCCATTGTTTTATGGTTTGAAGGAATCAAACAAGAACCAACTCAAATTTTAATTGTTCGCCAATCAAAACTCGATAAAATGACCGTATCAAAATCGCTAAAGAAATTAGTCAGTTTAGGCTTGATTAAGCGTGAAGAGCATGAAAAAGATATGCGTGCGAAATCTGTTCATCTCACTGCAAAAGGAAAGTCGCTTGCTTCTAAATTAGTACCCATCGTTGAAAAAATAGACGAAAAATTTTTTGGCGTTGTTGGCAAAAAAGATCAGAAACAACTTATTAACTTATTAAACGATATCACCTCAAAAAATGAATAGCTCCCCTAATATCAAGATACGGTTTGCCACAATATCTGATGCTGAGCAAATCGCAGTCTGTCATGTAGTTTCATGGCAAAAGATATATCGTGGCCATATTCCTGATCATGTACTTGACACTTTATCAGCAAAAGAACGCGAACAGAAATGGCGTGATCTTTTAATTAATAATGTGAAAGTACTGATACTAGAACAAGATAAGAACATTGTTGGTTTCGCAAGTCTTTGCCCTTCTCGTGATAAAGATACTGATCCCAAGCAATGCGGTGAAATCAGCGCCATTTATTTGCACCCTAATGTTTGGTATCAGGGGTTAGGCAAGAAATTATGCATGGCTGCTCTATCAGAATTAGAGAAAACGGGATTCAGCGAAGTCATTGTTTGGGTCTTAAAAGAAAATGAGCAAGCGAGAAAATTCTATGAATCGATAGGATTTACTGAAGATGGTCACTCGAAATTAGAACAGTATAATAATGACATCACGTTAAACGAATTGCGGTACCACAAATATCTCTCACAAAAATTTACATTTAAACCACTTGAGGAAATGGTTGAATGAACTTCATGTGAAAGAATGGTGGAATGATCAATTAACCGATGAAAAAATTAAATCAAAATATAGAACAAGGATTGGCGACACAATCGTGGTTCCATTTATAGCTTATTTAAACAATAACCCAATAGGATTTATTCAATACTACCATGCCAATAAAGTTGGCAATGGATGGTGGCCAGATGAGGTATAAAGAACAGTAGGAATTGATCAATTTATTGGAGAGAAAAATTTTATTAACCGAGGAATTGGAACAAAGATGATACGCGCATTCATTGATTATCTTTTTCTGAATCCCAATATTAAAAAGATAATTACTGATGTTGATCCAAAAAATTCCCGTGCTATCCGTTGCTATGAAAAATCAGGTTTTGTATTTAATAAAAAGATCATAACGCCTGATGGTTTAGCATATTTAATGGAAATTAAAAGAAATCCGGATAGTTCTAGAGATTCTTCCACGCAATCTATTCCAAGGAGCATTTACTAGAGTCGGTGTTGTTTCTAAAATAGCGAATGTTGTTAAGTCGCATTTTATTTCTGCTCCAGCATAACAAAGATTGGAGTGGCATTACGAAGTTATATTTGCCGAATCATATGTTGAATTTGAATCAAAATTTTAGAGAAATGATTGGCCTTGATAACTACCCTTAATGCCTAGGGTAAGCAATGATTGACTTTATATAGTAAGTTAACTTACCCTTTGATCAATAAGGTGCCTGGTACCCTTATATGGACTATTATGTACATAGGTATGCAATAATGTATGAATCTTATTTTCAGCTCGGCAAAGAATATTATTTTCTGCTTCATTCAGAATTAAAATCATCACGCCCTACTCTTTTGTTTATACATGGATTAGGCGATGCTAGCGTAGATTACCGTGATTATTTAACATCAAATTTAATTGATCGTTACAATATATTGGTTCCAGATTTATTAGGTTATGGCAAAAGCTCTGCTTCATCTGACTACAGCTTTAAGCATCAAGTTGATGGTATAGAACAACATATTTTTTATTTACAAAAAATATGTAACGTGGAATTATCCAACTTTATTTTGATTAGCCATTCAATGGGTAGTATTCATGCCACATTACTTTGCGAATCTAGTCTTAAAAAATTAATAAAGGCTTTTATTAATGTAGAAGGTAGTATTACACAATTTGGCTCATTTATTGCTGAGAAAATGATGAATGCAATAGCGGAAAATAAGTTTCCAGAATGGTATAAAGATTTTAAACAAACACAGATTTATGAAAATTTAGCACAAAAAAATATTTCGATTCGCCCTTATTATGCCGCATTAGAATTTTGTCAAACTGAAGCATTTTTAGAAAATGGCAAGCAAATGTATCTCATGAGCCACGAATTAACTGGTAAATATACGCATATCATTGGCAAAAAATATACTGCATTACCAATGCAAAAAATATACTGCTATGGTGATTCTCTTAGTAAAGAAACCATAGCATTTTTACATGAGCATAACTTAAAGTCGCATCATTTCAAATGTAATAATCACTTTTTATTATCAGAATGCTTTAATGAATTTATTATTTTTATTGATGAGTATATTGAAAACCTACCTTCTTCTGAGTCCTGCCGCATCAAATTTTAGCCTACTGTAAATCAACCACTTAGGATATACCGTTGATTTTTTCGTCGTGTTAGAATCGCCTGGGAGGCTCCAAATTTAGAATGGAATTTTTGTAGGCCCACTGTGAAGGTACGTGAGTGAGTAGGCCTTTATAGGAGAAAAGATTTAATTAATCTAGGAATTGGCAATCAAATGATTCGTGATTTTATAAATTATCTTTTTGCAAAACCTAATGTTAAAAAAATATTACTGACGTTGATTGGGTTCTGCAGAGCAACCCACAAAAGTGCTTAATCTGAGCTTTAGATAGTGTTTAGATTTTATTTCAAGTTATTTGACTGTGTTTGATTCAAAACCTGAACTGTATCAGCCTCTTTTGTTTTAGAACGAAAAAATAAAGAGCTTCCAACCTTCTTAGTTTTAGTTAAATCTGATTGAAGAAAATTTATGAAGATTCCCATCAATTTTTCAAAATCTTCTGTATTATTACTTAAGATTACTATGTTTAATTTATGGCTTGGAAGATAACCCAGAAAACTATGATAGCTATCTTGTCCCCCCTGGAAGCCAATAAGTGGGCCGAAATTAGTTTGGCTCGTAGTTAAGCCCAAATTGACAATATCTCCATCTTCATCTTGAAAAAATCCTTTAAGCATAATTTTTCTGATTTCAGCATTTGATTCGCTGTAAAGATATTTATTCCAACTCAATAAATCTTCACTGGTGGAAATAATATTTCCAGTACCGATGGCATTAGCCACATCAATAAAAATTTCTTTATTCATATCTGGTACAAGATTTTGAAAACGGTTTTCTTGAATAAACATGTGAAAATTATCTTGTGTAGGCGCATATGAAAAATCCATTTTAGCTGGCGTTTTAATCAGTGTATTAAATGCTTGATCAAAATTTTCGCCTTGCATTTCTTCAATTAGCTTTCCTAATAAAAAATAATTAGTATTTGAATAACGATAATTTTTTTCAGGATCAAAGCTTACAACTTGCAAAATGCTCTTTGCATCAATTGGTTTACTTAATAATTCAGGCTGTTTTAGCTGAAATACATATGCTTCGATATAATCACTTAAACCAGAACGATGGGTTAGTAAATCCAACAAACTTATTTCAGTTACCCAGCTTTTATCAAGGCTTTTTAGGATATTTGAATCAGGAAATTCTTCAGACAGTTTACGATTTAATAATTTCTCAATATCTTCCGATGGGTGTTTTTTATGTAATAAATTAAGGAAAATAAAAGCCGTAAATTGTTTTGTTAAAGAGCCGATATAGAATTGAGATTTATCAGACACATTGTTACTCGAGTAAGCAAACTTATCTTTCTCATTATCAATAAGAATGATGCTGCCATTTAACTGGGGCTGAATTTTTTCTAATTGTGATTGTAAATTTTTCATTTCTTTCTCGAATGAAGGATATCCCAATACCGGAGATATCATAAAAAATAATGAACTACAAAGGACTAAGGCAGCAGTATAAATAATTTTCATAATGAACTTGTTAAATTAGTCTTAAAGAATATTACCATTAACTTTCAATAGCTTGTTTTCCACAAATTAAATATAAAGAAAGGGATGGGCTCAATAAATTGTATTTTTAATCAGACTCAAAAACGAGGATTTATGTTACCTGATCGACAGATGCACATAGCCGCCCAATTTTTCCCTGCATATGGTAATTGAAGTGGTTAAAATTTCAAAGTTAAATATCTTGCCTTTATTGAATGAGATACGATACAATCGCCCCCGATTTTAGCTAACGGAACTACAAAAATGCTTATTGGATATGTCCGTTTTTCAGCACCTGACTAATATTTACGCATATAAGAGGATGCATTTGATAAAATGGACAGAAATGTTAATATAACTCGCTCCGTATGAGCAAGATATTTAACTTTGAAATTTTAACCACTTTCGTACTGATTTCTTGAAAGAATAGGTGCATTATTTGTATCTATCGCTCAGGGAAGAAAAACCTCCGTTTTTGAGACTTGAATGTTTAGCATAGATATCGATCAGCAATCAGCTGGAGAACATGATGAAATTTGGAAATTATTTTCTTTTTCCATTTAATTTTATATTGGTTTTTTTACTTATTTTTCCTGTCACAGTAAATGCAGCTCATTCATTAAAAAAGCCAGAAAAAATAATTAAACATCAAGAAATTTTAACTTTACCAGATCAACGTAAAATACTTATTCAGCTTATTTCCATAAATAAAAGTCCTGATTCTCTCCTAGATTTAAACGGCACTTCTCAAGTGATCATAAAAGATAATAAAAATCATTTATTAGGTTCCATTAAATTTGATACGCCTAATGTGAGCTTTAAAATTTATACCATTCAAGGATTGCCTACACCACTCATTCTTTTTGCGGCCATTGATAGTATAGGTACTTCAGCAGGATTTTATAGTATTTATCCTTACGCCATTGTTAATAACCGAATAAAGCTGCTTCAGTTAAATCGAAATAAATGGAAGTTAGAAACATATTCAGGTGGATTTTATATTGGGAAATTGCCGCATCAGGAGGATATGGGCGCTGTATTTTGGACATGTGTTTGGGGTAATAATGAAGCTCATATCGATCCTCACCGTTATGCAATCGAGCTATATCGATGGAATGGTACAGTATTTATTTTATCAAAAAAGTGGATAACAAAAGATAAATATTCTAATGATGAAGATGCTTTAAAAGCCTATGGGCTAGTTAAGCAGGATTTATCATTAGACTTTAGTAATATTAATGCTACTCATTAATCAGAAAAATGTGGAGTATAAGAAATATGCATCGGCTTTTATGGGCGTTTATATTTTTATTTTTTACCTTATCTTTATCAAGCTGCATCACACAATGGTGGCTGCGCTCGGTAACGGGCGTTAGCTTACCAGGTGGGTTCCTTCGCAGAGCCCGCATTACAACGACAAATTATTATAGGTATTTTTCAAATGGCAAATGTTACGAAATATGATATTGCTTTTATTGGCGTTAGATTATTAGCTATTTATGTGGCTCTAGGGATCATTAGTAGCTTACCAAACTGGGTAATGACCCTATCAATGCTGTTCAGTCAGCCTAATTCTGGTATTTTAAAATTATTAGTAAGCCTTTTACCCTTAGTGAGTTTATTAATCCCAGTTTTTTTATGGGTCTTATCAAGCAAGATAGCTTCATTAATATCAAAAACTCAAACAAGAATGGTCGACACTAGTACTATCGAACGATCTGATATCGATGATCTCCAAGTAATTTTGTTTCGTGTGATCGGAATATTTATCTTGGTTACAACTATCCCTCAATTTATTGCATGGATATATGCTTTTTTATCAGTTTATATAAAAACACCACCTTTAAGTACCATCGGTATAATGCAACTATTTGAACAAGGACCTTCTATTATTACCCTAATTGTTGTTTCATTAAAAATTTTATTAAGTATAGCGCTTATCTTTACCGCAAAGAATTTATCAATGTTTTTTTATAAACTTCGAAATTCTGGATTAAAGGAATAGTTAATCATATTAACCAGCAAGTTCACTGAGGAAAATCCTTGATGAAAAATATTCTTTTTTGGATGATCATTTTTATGATTCAGGTCGCATATGCTAAAGTCATTGAGCTTGATAACCATAACATAGTGCGCTGCCAAGAACAGCTTAAAAACGATGATTGGGATCGAAACGTTTTAATATTGTATGTTAACAATTCTCCAGGAACTGATAAGTTCCGTGCTATTTACGAACGAGTTTCAGCTGAGCACCCCAAAAGGCATTTATTCGCACTTAATGTCTTTGATCAAAAGGCTGATGCGAAAGTAAACCAACTTGTTTTGAAAACTGTTAAAGGTTGTCTTACTGACATGTGGTATAGAGGCGAAGGATTCATGGGAGATATTAATGCTAAAACGCCAGCAATATTTCTTTATGATTATGCTATGGCATCAGTTGCATTAGACAATCCTGTGCACCATAAGATTTCGACGAAAGAAGATATGCTTGAATTTATAGGAGAGAAAAACCAGCCAAAATTGGTATTTTTGTAAAATTTATCCTTACAGTTTGAGATTAAGCAGTTTTTGTGGTTCTTTAGTTGAACCCCTGTAATGATACACTTTGTTCCATTGTCAAAGCTGCTCTTGATTCAAGCTCCTAGATTCATCCGGTAGCGGATGGTCCCTCATCAGCCGATAGGGACAGCTTCTCATAGCGACTTCGTGTCGCGCCCGTAAATAGTCGCTGGCGCGAAATTATTTACATAGCACAGATGCACCCTTCAAATAGCGTATCACTTGTCTGCTATTAAAACCTAGAATTGCTGCGTATCCCGCAGATTCTGTTGTTCGATCATACTTCATTCTGCTCTTACCTAATTGGCCACCATGCTTAGCATGCCCTATTAATGGTTCAATTCCTGCTCGTCTATTGACTAACGCTATTTGATTATTTTGTTCTTCTTCAAGAAGTGCTATTACTGGAATTCCAGGTTTTTGTAAACCTATTGATGAGCCAGTTTCTGTTTCTAAAAATTGCTTGTTATTTTTTGAGTAATAACCTTTATCAAGCGCAGTAGAAATTTTATTATCTTTCCCAAATAATTCCTGATGCGTTTCAAACATTGGCTGCAAAGATGATTTATCACTCATCCGAATAGATGTATTTTTTCCAACAATTAAA
>MGXV01000027.1:0-1675 GCA_001801485.1 Gammaproteobacteria bacterium RIFCSPHIGHO2_12_FULL_37_14 | reverse complement strand
ATGATAATCTCTTTCCCATTTGCATGACACCACGATTTAAAAAAATGGCTACATCTATCAGATATTGATGTGCATGTTGTTTCAATTGACTAGCTGCGCGCTTAATATTCCATAAGAGTGATGGTCATGAGCAATGAAGTAAAGCGCGAGTTTAAAACTCGGCAGGTATGAATCAGAAAGACGAATAAACTTGAACCACTGTTGACGCGTCGTTAGCCAGTAAACAGTATCAAAATTGAGAGTGCGATCAGACCTCACTCTTAATGATCGCCACATGAAGTGGTTTGAAGTCTGTTTCTGGCAACCGACTTCGGCGGTTCTTCCGCCATCTTCTCCATAGCAATGCAAACTTTATTTAGAAATCCATTTTCAGCGTTAAAGTTTGCTACAACGGCGCACCGACCAGGTGCCAAAGGTGTATTATTTAAGCAATAGTTAATACCTATGCCTCATCAATTGCCCTTCTATTATCGATTCTTATAGCATCATTTTGCGGTTGGAAGCCCCATATTTTAGTACATTTTGTGTTAAAACATTCGAGTCATGATGTTTATACAAAGTACTGCGGCTAACAGAAACTGCTGCCGGAGAAAATGAGCCTCCACCTGAACCTAGATGTGTTGTGCAACGCGCATTACTTATTTCACCATCTGTATTGGATACAGCACCAAGCGTTGGGAACCCATCATATGCAACAGCACGTGTTCCAACCCAGCGATCGGCAATACGCTTTTCTTCCAAATATTTTAAGTCTTGCTCGCTTAATTTCTGTCCTTTTGTATCTCTGCCCAATGCTAGAGAGATAAATTCAGGCAATACATCATTGATCATATTTAATTGCAAAAGATTTCTATTTCTTGCAAATTCTTGATCTTTATGTGGCTTTTGATCACTGTAAAAAGCTTTTGTACCTGCTACACCAATAAAAATTTTGTTATCTCTAAATCTAGCTTGCCATGCAAGAACGACGCCTTCTTGGTGAACTTCCATGCAATGATTAAACTTCGTATATTGTTCTAATTTATCGGAAGGAACTGGGATATTTAACATTAAAGATGCTCCAGCAAATCTAGCGTAAGCTGGTTCATTCAAACCAAGACTGTGCAACGTACCAACAGCTTCCCCAGGGCAAAATACATAATCGGAATTTTCATACCCATGTGTATTATGTTTTATTGTTGAATGGCCAAAAAACTTTAATCCATTGACCATGTTTCTTTTTTCATTTTCGTGATCGTAAGTAACTTCTGTTACATTTCTACCAAACCTTAATTGAAAACAGTCTTTATTTTCATCCAATTCATTAGTGTATTGACCCATTACTTTTTTAAGATAAGTAAAAAATTTTGGTAAAAAGACTTGTGTGTCAATACAACCGCCTGGCCGCCATAAAGCAACAGCATCATTTTTCCATTGACGTTTTCCAAATTCATTTATTAGAGAATAACTTTCACAAAAATCAACCAAGAAAGGATCTTTTTCCATCACTTCCATAGGAGATAAAATTTTACAATTTGTATAACCCAATCCTTCATAATCAACTTTCATTCCATTTGCTCTATCTTTTGCGTTTAAAATGTTGTAAATGAGATCAATTCGGTATCCATCATGTAATGTTTCATTCCCAATGTTTTTTGGTTCTCGACAGGGATTAAAATTTGACTCTTCTAAAATA
>MGXV01000026.1 GCA_001801485.1 Gammaproteobacteria bacterium RIFCSPHIGHO2_12_FULL_37_14 | reverse complement strand
TTTATCATTTTTGTAATATAAGTATGAAATAAGTCTGGCAGTATATTTGGTCACTGATGCACCTAAGCCAGCACCAAAGCCAGCACCAAATATCATACCGAGAGTCGCACCGATGACAGTACCAATACCTGGCACGATAGAACCTAACGCTGCACCAGCCATACCACCTAAAACAAAACCACCATAGCCACCGCCTGCTATTCCAGCAAGACGAAAAAGACTACGCCATCTTTTATTGTCAGTCACGAGATTGGTCACGGAATTAAAGGCTTTTTTAAGCGCATACAATCCGCCGATTGCTCCTGAACCGATGATGCCGGCAATACCGACGGTTGCACCCAGTGCGCCTTGGACGATTGCACCAACCACACTAAAAGCTATGACACCTGCTGTGGAGACCATTGGTACGATAGTCAAGAGATCACTATCGAGATGTCCGTTATTATTTGCGCGCCTAGTAGCAAAAGATTGCAACTCGGGAGAATAGTGTGTCATCCAGAAATAATCGATATAGTTTGGAAGAGGACTCTCTGAATATGTATGTGAAGCAGCCTGGAGAGAGACATGCTTTTTTGTGACTCGATCAGGCGTAAATTGGTTTCTGAGGAATTTTTTTTGATCCTTTGCAAGGTTATCGTATTTATTCGCAATTTCTTTTTGGTTTTGTAATTGTCCTTCCCACCATTTTTTTTGTAGCTTTTCTTGTTCGGCTGCGTTTTGGGCCCAAACACATTTGTTAATATAGCTATTAAAGAGTTGAGTTAAACCATGTGCTTGAATAATGTCTTCAACAGTTTGATTTATTTGTCGACGAATTTCTTCTAGTTCTGTTTTGTTGTCGTCTTGTATGGCCTGTTGAATTGCCTCACGGAGGGGTGAGATTGTTTTGAGTAATGCTGGATAGGTTAGGATTACTCGAGTAATTGAGTTATCCGTGCACCAATGCGGATTGCTCCAATGTTTTAACATTACAATGAAGTTTAGCTTCAGTGCATTCTGTTCCTTCCTGGGTAGCGGTGAATCGTCTATTTGAGTAAAAGCTTGATTAATTGTGCTCTTAACAAAATCTGGGTGCATGAAACTACTCCTCATTTTTAATTCGAATTAAAATTGTACGACAATGAGCTTAAGCTAGACTTAAAAATGCGATATTAGTGGATGTATTTTATTTAAAATAGTTAATTATCCATTTTTCAAGGGGTTAGGGGGCTAGAACGAGTCAATTAATGCCGTTCTAAGTGTGCTTTTTTGGGCTAGACTCATTATCCCGCCAGATATGGGTTTTTATAAGTGGCGGAAAATGTCAATCACCAGCGTGGCGTACTTAGAGTGGATATGCATTTTCAGCTAGTTCCCCCCTTTGAAAAAGGGGGGCTAGGGGGGGATTTTCCTCAGTCACAAGAAATGTAATTATTTTTATTTTTACCTTTTAAAAGACAGTGGCGATTGGCCGTGTCTTTTATGCTGCCATCATTTCTGTAATTTGTAATGTTTACATTCCACTCACCAGGATGAATCGTGGATGTTTGAACTACCAACCATCCATGAGAAGAAATAGTATAATACCAAGCAAGGAAAACAGTAGGAGTATTACTACCTGTTAGCTCAACGACCACTTGATTTAAAGATTTTCCTTGCCAGCATTGTTTATGATAAGAACGTTGAAAATGAGTATTGTATTTATCACCAAACAAATCAAGCGTGCGTCCATTGATAGCGCTTTGAATATAACCGCCATTAATATCAAATTCCTGATACGTACAAAAAGCATAAACAGGCAAAGTAAATAAACCAATGATTAACAGCGTAGATATTTTTAATAAAAATTGTTTTTTCATCGTTAACTCCTCTAACTTCCACCATTTGATGAGGCTCACGTTTCTAGCCCATATTAATTTGTTCAAATTGTTTTTTTAATTTAAGTAATGTGGTTTTTATTTCCACTAATTTTACTTGTTCTTTAGCAACTACTTCAGTTGGTGCTTTATCAATGAATTGAGGATTTTGGAGTTTCTTTTCAATAAACGCAAGTTCTTTTTGTAATTTAGCAATTTCTTTATTTAGACGATTACTTTCCTCTTTTTTGTTGATCAAACCAGACATGGAAATGTATATTTCTAACTCACCGATAAAAGCGGTTGCAGCGGGAGGTAGCGATGTTTCTGGTGCAAGCCAGGTCATTGATTCTAATTTTGCTAATGTCATGAGTAAGTGGTGATATTGTTCGCTATTTTTTTTATCAACATTTGTGCCTTTACGAAAATATACTTCTAAAAGTTTACTGGGTGAAATATTCATTTCGCTGCGAATAGTGCGAATGGCAATAATAATATTTTGCAACCAAGTTAATTCTTGTTCAGCTGCTTCATTTATTAAGTTGCTATCGCTTAGAGGATAAGCAGCAAGCATAATACTGTTTTCACTTTTACCGACAAATGGCGCAACGTTTTGCCAGATTTCCTCGGTAATGAAAGGGGTAATAGGATGGAGTAAACGTAACAAAGTTTCCAGTACGTTTACCAAGGTGTGTCGCGTACCACGCAATTGTTCTGCAGTGCTGTTTGGTGCAGTGAGAATAGGTTTAGATAATTCCAAATACCAATCACAAAATTCATTCCACGTAAAATCGTATAATGCTTGCGAGAATAAGTCGAAACGATATTGTGCAAGCGTAGTGTGCGCAAGCGCGATCGTTTTTTGTAGACGAGAGATTATCCAGCGATCAGGCAGTGAGAGCGTGAATGCTTTATTTTCGATGTTAGTATCTTGTCCTTCGATATTCATTAATACATAACGAGCTGCGTTCCATAATTTATTACAAAAATTACGATAACCGGCAAGACGATTCACATCAAAACGAATGTCGCGTGTATAAGAGGCAACTGAACAAAAAGTAAAGCGCAATGCATCGGTACCATAACTAGGGATACCATTCGGGAATTCTTTGTGAGTAGCTTTTTCTATTTTTTGTGCCATTCCTGGCTGCATTAATCCGTAAATTCGTTTTTGAATGAGATCTTCTACGTTAATGCCATCGATCAAATCAATCGGATCTAATACATTTCCTTTTGATTTTGACATCTTGTGCCCTTCGGCATCGCGAATGAGTCCAGTAATATAGACTTCACGAAATGGAACTTGCTTAGTAAATTTAAGACTCAACATAATCATTCTGGCTACCCAGAAAAAAATAATATCAAAACCCGTCACGAGTACATTAGTTGGAAAAAATGTTTTTAGTTCCAGTGTTTCTTGTGGCCAACCTAAGGATGAAAATGGCCATAATGCAGATGAAAACCAAGTATCTAAGACATCTTCATCTTGCTTGAGTGTTAGATCGCGCGGTAAATGATGACGTTGACGAGTATCTTGCTCATCATGACCAACATAGGTGTTACCTTCGTTGTCATACCACACAGGAATACGATGTCCCCACCAGAGTTGTCGGCTAATACACCAATCTTCTATGTTATGCATCCATTGAAAATAGGTTTTACTCCAATTATCTGGAATGAAACGAATCTCACCTTTTTCGACAGCTGCCATAGCAGGTTCCGCAAGAATTTTAGATTTGACGTACCATTGATAGGTGAGATAAGGCTCAATGACAGTACCGGAGCGATCACCTCGTGGCACTTTTAATTTGTGCGGATCAATTTTTTCTAGTAAGTCTTGTGTTTGTAAATCCCGAATAACTTGTTCACGAGCTTTGAAGCGATCTAATCCTTGATAGGAGGGCGGTACATTTTCATTCAGCTGTGCGGTAGGTGTGAATATGTTGAATGGCGTTAAACGGTGACGCAATCCAATCGCATAATCATTGAAATCATGAGCAGGTGTAATTTTAACGCAGCCTGTTCCAAATAGCGGATCAACATAAGTATCAGCAATGATGGGAATCAGGCGTTGTGTCAGCGGTAGTTTGACTTGTTTGCCTATGAAGGATTGATAACGTTCATCATCAGGATGAACGGCTATCGCGACATCACCAAACATCGTTTCTGGTCGTGTGGTGGCAACGATTAAACTATTTTTTGAATCAATTAATGGATAGCGAATATGCCACAGTTTTCCCTCTTCTTCTTCATTGACAACTTCTAAATCCGAAATGGCTGTGAGTAATATGGGATCCCAATTAACTAAACGTTTACCACGATAAATTAAACCTTCTTCATACAATCGAATAAAAACTTCACGTACTGCATAAGAAAGTTCAGGATCCATGGTAAATCGTTCACGCTGCCAATCCATGGATGCGCCTAAGCGACGCAATTGTTGTGTGATACGACCGCCAGATTCTTCCTTCCATGCCCATATTTTTTCAACAAAATGCTCACGTCCAACATCATGACGTGTTTTTCCTTGTTGATTGAATTGACGTTCCACCACCATTTGTGTGGCAATTCCTGCATGATCGGTACCCGTCTGCCAAAGCGTATTATCCCCACACATGCGATGATAACGAATGAGCACATCCATTAGGGTAAAACCAAAACCATGACCCATATGCAAACTGCCAGTGACATTGGGTGGAGGTAACATGATGCAATAAGGATTACCTTTCCCTGTGGGTATAAAATAGTTATTTTTTTCCCAGATTTGATACCAATGTTGTTCAATGGATAGTGGATTAAATGTTTTATCAATAGCTATCATGTTGGCTTACTCTTATTTCATTGTCGTCTCGTAGATCGTACGGGCTCATGGTTCTTTAACTGTTCCTGCAATTCATTTAAATTTAGCTGCGACTCTAAACATTGCGTATTTAATGCATAATTTATATCCTTCATCATCTGAATCTCTCGCTGCTGTTTGTCTATGGTTTCTTGTTGTAGAGCGGTGACACGCTGTAATCGAATGATTTCTTCTTTTAATTGCTCTTCGGTAGAACTATCCATCCTAACCTGAGGTAGCATATGTGGAGAATGAGTTTCGTTACAGTGATTATTGTTATTGATGTTATTGTTAAAAAAGCTATTGCTATTAAAAAGTGATAGAACAGATGGTTGATTAAGAGGGGAGATGGGAGTAATAGTAGTTTCAGTGGACGAATTTTCATGTTTAATCACACGAGCATCCACCGCATCCACAACATCTATATCATTCATAGCATCATCATCAGATTCGATAGTTATATAATCATGATTTGCATGCTTCTGTTTTTTTGGGGTGGTTGAATTTGCATCAATGAATGTTATGCTACTTCTTTTCGACTGATTGGAATCTTGAGTAGGCGGATGAAAACGTCCAGGCTCGATGTTCATCCAAGGCTTTATCCAGGAAGAAGGCTCTTGCCGATTTAGCGCAGCATTAAATTCGATATTTACATGCTTCCATTTTTTTAATTCAATGAATGTCATACCATAATTTTTTTTCGACGGATTAGAATCTTGAACAGACTGATGAAAATAGGTAGGTTCGATGTTCATCCAAGTCATTATTTCTGGATAAGGTGCTCGGTGATTGAGCGCACACAATGATGTAATTAAATTATCGCAGGCCGCTACATCGACTGTATATTTAGGTATACCGCCGTTTCTGCTTATTTGAGAAATAGGCGCAACCACGCTCTCTTTTTTTAGCTCTGCTACATCTGTTTTCGAATAGTGAAATTTGTGTTTGAAAGGTTCATGATTTGGATGCATGGCGGTTAATTTTTTCACTCTTCTTCCTTTCGGATCTTGAGGTGATTTATTTAAAATAAGAGCGAGTACCTCTACAAACCATATGCCGATCTTTTTAGTGATTAGGTTCCACTTGATTCCATGTTGTTCATGGTTATTTTTAAGACCCGTGGCAGTATATCCGAAGAACATATCATTAGGTGGTGTTCCATTATAACCATCTCGACAAAAGGCTGTTATCACCGCCAACGTAAAAGAATATGGGTAAAAGGGTTTTTTTGTAATAAGGTGAGTACTTTTAAGCAAGACGATAATGGCATCTAAAGGTAAGCTTTTTAACCAGGTGCTTAATTCTGTGCAATACTTCTCGTTCATATAAAATTTAGGTAGATTGGGCGACATCATTTTTTCCTCGTTGAGTGTTTGGATTCTTAATTTATTTTCTGAACATTTATTATACAATTATGGTCACGGTAAAAGCGATAACGCTCTCGTGCTAATTGTTGCACGATTATATCAGAAAATATAATTTCGATGACATGATCGAACTGTTCATAGGGCGGTATTTTTTTGCTCAGATTCACGACGACATCATGATGGGCGACAATGGATTTGTCATAGCCAATGAGTATCGGTGCGCGCGAATGATCCGATGCATGATAGAGTTGATGAGGTAAAAAACTATCATCTCGGAAAATCCATAATAATTTATCCATCCGCTCAGCTTCTTCATGGTTATCAACATACAAAAAAATTTGTTTTTGCTCGTGGTAGGCTGTTTCAATACATTGGCAGGCAAAACGCCGAGTTTTTTCTTCGCTGGCTTGTTCAAATATATAAAAATCAACTTTCATTTATCGGATTGTCCCATTAGATAGCTCATCAACATGGGGACAGGTCGGCCGGTTGCCATGCGCTCAGCTGTTCCCATCATCATGGCTCCCGTGCCGGCAATATCCAGATGAGCCCAGTGATATTTTTTGGTGAATCGTGACAGAAAACAAGCTGCAGTAATAGTACCGGCTGTTCGGCCTCCGGAATTAGTCATATCAGCAAAAGGACTCTTAATTTGCTCTTGATACTCATCCCACAAAGGGAGTTGCCACACTCTATCGTTGCTTTCTTCACCAGCGGCTAAGAGTGTGGTGGCGAGTGGTTGATGGTTAGATAATAACCCGGTGGCATGAAAACCTAGACTAATGACGACAGCACCCGTTAAGGTAGCAATATCAATTACACTTTCGGGTTGATAGCGTTCACAATAGGTTAGGGCATCGGCGAGAATTAAGCGTCCTTCGGCATCCGTGCTAATCACTTCAATGGTCTGTCCTGATAAGCTCGTAAGAATATCTTCGGGTTTGTAGGCTGTGCCACCAGGCATATTTTCAGCGGTGGGAATAATACCAATTAAATGAATAGGCAATTTTAATATGGCGGTTGCTTTTATCACGCCGAGTACAGTAGCTGCGCCACACATGTCATATTTCATTCCAACCATGTTATCGGGCGTTTTCAAAGAATTACCACCGGTATCAAAAGTAATTCCTTTTCCTACTAAAGCAATGGGTTTCTTTTTGCTCGAGCCTTTGTATTCAAGACAAATTAATTTGGCAGCTTGTGCACTACCTTGCGAAACAGCTAATATGGCGCCCATCCCTAATTTCTTCATCTCTTTTTCTTCGATAATTTTTACGCGGATGGATGGATAATGTTTAGCCAAGGCTTGGGCTTGTTTTGCTAGGTAGCTAGGCGTACAAATATTGCTGGGTAGATTAGCTAAATTCTTGGTATAGGCTACTCCTTCTGCAATGGCTTGGCCTTGTTTTAATCCCAGTTCGCATGATTTTTGATCTTTTATGTTGGGGATATCAATGATCAGTTCTTTTAATGTTGGCGCAGGTTCTTTTTCAGTTTTGAAGGTATCGAAGCGGTAGGAAGCTTCGCCGCTTGCTTCTACCAGTTGTTTTACTTTCCAAGACAATGATCGCTGTTTTAAGTTGATTTCACCAAGATAGCAAATAGCTTCTTTTACTTTATACGCAAGAGCGGCTCGTATACTTGACACGGCGATTTTTTTGAATAGTGTTGGAGTCAGCGCAGCTTCTTTACCACAACCGACTAATAGAATACATGCAAAAGGTGAACATTGAAAAAGAGGTAAGGTTTGCCCCATTTTTCCTTGAAAAATACCTTCTTTTAGCAGTTTAGCGATAGCGCCATCACATTGTTTATTAACTTCTATTCCAGTGGGGGTGAGTTTTCCTTCTTCGTATACCCCAAGAATAAGGCAAGTTTTTTGTTGTTTTTCAGCATGTGTCACTTTAATACTAAATTTCATAATTGCTCCGTCAAGAATTTCTAGTTCTATATTATCAATTCAAACCGAATGATTTGCTACTAGGAAATCGATATAATCCTAGAAATGGCAGTTAAGGTGGCGGCGAGGCATTGAGTGATTATTACCCGATATTTAACGCGAGAAGTATTGAATGCATTAGTGTTGATAACAAGCATTTTGTTGCTGGCTTTTCTTTGCCAGCAAATTGTTCGGTATATGAATTACGCCGCAGTAGGTAAAATTCCAACGAATGTATTATTTCAACTGGTTAGTTTTGAAGTTCCTTATTTGCT
This sequence comes from Gammaproteobacteria bacterium RIFCSPHIGHO2_12_FULL_37_14, assembly GCA_001801485.1. Next base: position 19,208 of record MGXV01000026.1, on the reverse strand, counting down.
TGCTCTTTTATTGCCATTGGGATTATATCTCGGTATTTTGCTAGCCTACGGTAAATTAGCTACGCAATGTGAAATGTCAATTTTACAAATGTGTGGTTTTAGTAATCAGCGCTTGATGTATTTAACTGTTTGGATAGCATTCATCGTATCGATGATAGTGTTAGCACTCATGCTATGGGTGAATCCTTTTATTTCCGCTAAACGACAACAGATGATGGAGAGCAATGAAGCGACTCTCCATTTAATCGAAACGTTGATACCTGGTCGGTTCCAGGTTAGCCCAGATGGAAATCGCGTCATGTATGTTGAAAAACTATCTCGCGATAGGCAACGTGCTGAAAATGTATTTTTAGCTGAAGGTAAAGAAGCCAGTGGGATGCAGCAACAGAATGCATGGAAATTAGTTTTTGCTAAACAAGGTTATCAAACTAAAAACACCTCACAAGAACAATTTTTTGTTACGACGCAAGGCTATCGTTATGAAGGTACGCCGGGACAAAATGATTATACGATTACCCAATATGGCAAATATACGGTGCGAATGCCAACTGGCAATGTGCATGTTGCACATCAAGAAGATGAATCACTATCAACCTCACAATTATGGCAAGATTATGCTAATCCAAAACGTGCAGCCGAGTTACAGTGGCGATTTTCGATTGCTATCTCAACATTTTTATTAGCCATGCTCGCTATACCTCTCATTTCATTACAACCACGACAAGCTAGATATTTATCCTTATTACCAGCTATTTTGGTTTATATTGTCTACATTAATTTACTATTTGCTGCTAGGCGTTGGATGGAGGAAGGTGTGATATCCGTTGCAGTAGGAATGTGGTGGGTTCATGGTATGGTAGTCATTTTAATTGCGTTAGTTTTGTTGGGTGTCATGAAATGGCGAATGCTTAGACGATGATTAATATACTTGATCGTTATATTTCAAAAGTGATTATGCTGGCGACAACTATCATTACACTCATTGTTGCGAGTGTGATGTTGCTGATTATGTTATTGCAAGAATTAAAAAATATCGGATCAGGGGATTACGAGATCAGTGAAGCCATCTCTTTTGTTTTATTGCGTTTACCCAATGAACTCTATCATTTTTCACCTATTCTAATTTTATTAGGAAGTATTGTGGGGCTGAGCATTTTATCGTCTTATCGTGAATTGTCAATTATGCGCACGTCCGGATTTTCTGTTATGCGTGTTATCTATAGTGTGTTGAGCGCAGCTTTGTTATTAATTTTATTTATCAGTACAGTAGGTGAGTTATTTGCGCCTCGATTAAATTATCGAGCAGTGATGCTCAAAGAAAATGCACGCAATGCTGGCCAAGCAGTCGTCACGGCAGCGGGTATTTGGTTTCATGTGGATAATAATTTTATTCATATACAGCGCATCGCTAGTCGGGAATTATTAGAAGGAGTCACCCGTTACCAGTTTGATGATAAACATCGTTTAGAAGCGGCCTATTTTGCTAAGAGCTTGTCTTTAAAAGATGAGCAATGGCAAATGAACGATGTGGTAAAAACTACTTTTTATGACAATCAAACGAAAAGCCACTCTTATTTACATGTTCCTTGGAATTTACAATTTAATCCTAACCTACTCAATGTCGGATTAATTGATGCTGATGAAATGTCATTGACTAAACTCGATAAATTTGCTCGCTATTTAGAAAAAAATGGCTTACAAGCCAGGGTATACCAATATGAATTTTGGCAGCGAATTTTCCAACCACTCATGTCGCTGGTAATGGTTTTTCTTGCGATCCCTTTTGTTTTAGGAACATTAAACACCGCAACCTTGGGTTGGCGCTTAATGATAGGTATTTTAGTAGGATTTATTTTTTTTATTGGCAATGCTTTTTTGGGTCAACTGTGCGTTGTTTACCAATTGCCGGCGTTTTTAGCGGCACTCCTCCCACTCTTTATATTTACCTTAGCTAGCCTATTTTTATCCAATAAATTACTGCGGCGTTAACCCTTGATTTAGATTGTTTTCTTATGCTATTTTCCGCGACGGGTAGGTATTGGACTTGAATATTTCATTTTCGTTCCTATATAGCTGTAATAAGTTATATTTTGTGGAGATTGACCATGACTGTTAATGCGCGCCAAGAAAAGTTAAGCTTTCAAGCTGAAGTTAAACAATTATTAGATATCGTCGTTCACTCACTTTATAGCAATAAAGAAATTTTTTTACGCGAACTGATTTCCAATTCTTCTGATGCGATTGATAAGTTACGTTTCGAAGCGCTATCTGATCCTGCGCTTTATGAATCTGACTCAAACTTATTAATAAAAATAAATTTTGATAAAGAAGCAAGAACTATCACGATTAGTGATAACGGTATCGGTATGAATCGTGATGAAGTTGTTAGTAATTTAGGAACGATTGCTAAATCTGGTACACGTGAATTTTTAACACGTTTAAGTGGCGATCAAAAAAAGGATGCGCATCTGATTGGTCAATTTGGTGTTGGATTTTATTCAGCATTTATTATTGCGGACAAAGTAACGGTTATCAGCCGTCGCGCTGGATTAAGTGTAGAGCATGGTGTGCGCTGGGAATCTAGTGGAGATGGCGAATATATTATTGAGAATCTCGAAAAAGCATCGAGAGGTACAGATGTTATTTTACATCTTAAAAAAGATGAAGATGAATTTTTAAATGATTGGCGCTTACGTAGTATAGTAAAAAAATATTCGGATCATTTGAATATTCCTATTCAAATGTTAAAACGAACGGAAGATGAAAAGCCGACTGAAGAATGGGAAACGGTTAATCGCGTCACTGCATTATGGGCATTACCTAAGAGCGACGTGACCGATGAACAATATAAAGAATTTTATAAGCATATATCGCATGATTTTGAAGATCCATTGACTTGGACCCATCATAAAATTGAAGGCGGAAATATTGATTATACTTGCCTAATCTATTTACCACAACGTGCCCCCCTCGATTTATGGCAAAGAGATAAACATTATGGTTTGAAATTATATGTGCAGCGCGTTTTTATCATGGATCAAGTGGAACAATTTGTGCCGAATTATTTACGTTTTGTGCGCGGTATTATTGATACTACTGCATTACCATTAAACATTTCTCGAGAAATATTACAAGACCATGCCTCTATTCCAAAGCTCCGCAGTGCCTTGGTTAGACATACATTAGATCTCTTAGATCGATTGGCACAAGATGACCCAGCTAAATATACTCTTTTTTGGAAAGAATTTGGGAATGTCTTGAAAGAAGGACCAGCCGAAGATTTCGCTAATCGTACCCGAGTGGCAAAATTATTACGGTTTTCTAGTTCTCAAGATGATGGTGTTGAGCAAACGGTATCATTTGATGATTACATAAAACGTATGAAGCCAAAACAAAAGAAGATTTATTATTTAACGGCAGATAGTTTATTAGCTGCAAAATCTAGTCCGCATTTGGAAATTTTCCGTAAAAATAATATTGAAGTATTATTAATGACCGATAGAATTGATGAATGGGTAGTGAGTCATTTATCTGAATATGAAGGCAAATCATTACAATCGGTTGCTAAAGGCGATTTAAAATTAGATGAAATTGTCGATGAAAATGTAGAAGAAAGAAAAGCTGAAGAAAGAAAAGATCAAATTCAGCAACAAGCTTACGATCCTTTGCTAAAAAAAATCCAGACTATTCTGGATAAACAAATTAAAGAAGTTAGGTTATCTCATCGTTTGACATCTTCACCTGTATGTTTGGTAAGAGATGAAAATGCAATGGGTGCGCAAATGGAACGTTTATTAAAAGCAGTTGGTCAGGAAGTAACGGAGGTTAAACCGATTCTTGAACTCAATCCCGAACATCCTATTGTCCGTAAATTAAATCAGGAATTAGGTGAGACATGGTTAGATGAATGGGTACATATTTTGTATGAGCAGGCATTGCTGGCTGAAGGCAGCACTCTCCCGGATCCGGCAGGTTTCGTACAGCGGATGAATAAATTATGGATGGAAAGAATAGGATCTTAGTGTAAAAATTGTCGACAATTTTTTAATTTTTTGCGCTATATTTGTCGTCTAATCATATCTAATCAGAGATTTTTCATGCTTGATTATCCTACTACCTACCAGAAAATGCGAGAATTTGTAGTTTCAATAGAAGCACAAGAAATAAAGATAGCAGCACGCAAGAAGGGTCCTCCCGTAGATTTACTTATCGATGCTGCATCTCTTGAATATTATGGTGTTGAATTTTTGGATCGCGTTAATACCCCACTAGGAATGGCGACGGTTATTGGCGTTGGCACAGAGGGAGATTCCAGTGACAAGCAATTATGGTTTTTACTTGATTCTGATCTTGCTGTAAACAAAGGGATTAGTTATTGGCGTATGCTACAAGATCCGCAAAGTGAATACGCTAAGCAATTTTCGATATTGCCAAATGATGTAATGATGCCACTCTCTTTCTATCAATTGTTAGCGAATATCTTCAGCGCAAACCAGATACAGTACTGGATGAAAAACTATCAGCTTACTTTCCATCAAGCCTATATCTTTCAAGAACATATTTCACTTCGAGAGCGGTTTTTATGTTGTCATGCATTAATTAAACAAGCTACCTTGTTGCCCGAACTTTGGCTGCATATTGTTAGTTATTTAGCGCCACCTAATATCTCCACTAAGAAATTCACGGATTTGTTCGAGCAATATGTTTCAGGCCGTTATCGAAAATTTTTCTTTGATCCATTGGAAAAGAGATCGCTTGCATTATCACATTCGATGAAACAAATAGATGATCAGCTTGGTATGATAAATAGACAGCTTACAGCATGGAGTGTGTTTTTTTCAAATTCCAAACGAAAACAATTGAGTGATGAAATACATCATTTATTAAACGAAGAAATGCAATTGGAGACAGAAAAAAATAAAATTGATTGCGTTTTATTTAGCAATCCAAATGAGCTTGAATTAGAAGATGCTTTAAAAACTTTAGAAAATGAAGATTTTTATAAGAGTGATATAGAGCCAAAGATGAGACGATTGCAAATTGGATGAAAACGTCACCCGCTACACTAGCCTCGGATAACTGGCAGATGAATTTTTATCCTTGACCTGAGAGCATAGGCGACGGACAATTATTGCCTGTTATTTTTTTGTCAGTGTCGTGCTGTGAGGTAATTTTATGTTAATTGGCGTTCCAAAGGAAATTAAAAGTTTTGAATACCGCGTTGGACTCATACCGAGTAGCGTCAGAGAATTAATATCTCATGGTCATCAAGTTATCGTTGAAAAAAGTGCTGGAGAGAAAATTGGTTTTGATGATCAAGCCTATCAACAAGTAGGTGCGAAAATTGCAGCACAAGCAGCAGACATTTTTCAGCAGAGTGATATGATCATTAAAGTGAAAGAACCACAGCCACAAGAATGCCGCATGTTGCGTGAAAATCAAATCCTTTTTGCTTATTTACATCTTGCTCCAGATCCTGAACAAGCCAAACTATTGCAAGCATCTGGTTGCGTTGCGATTGCTTACGAAACAGTAACCAGTAAATTGGGTGGGTTACCTCTACTGGCACCAATGAGTGAAGTGGCTGGACGAATGGCAATTCAAGCCGGTGCGACTAGTTTAGAAATAAAAAATGGCGGTCGTGGCATGTTGTTAGGTGGTGTACCTGGTGTTGTTCCTGCTAATGTCGTTGTCTTAGGTGGAGGGGTAGTCGGCACGAATGCAGTACGAGTTGCCATGGGTATGGGTGCGCGAGTCGTCGTGATTGATAAAGCGCTTGATAGATTATATCAATTAGATCTTCAATTTGGTTCTAAAATCAATACCATTTTTTCCACTACGGATTCAATAGAAGAATATGTGTTAAATGCTGATCTAGTCATTGGTGCAGTATTAATTCCTGGTGCATCAGCGCCTCGCTTAGTCAAAAAAGCCATGTTAAAACAGATGCGACTTGGTTCAGTCATGGTGGATGTCTCTATTGATCAAGGGGGATGCTTTGAAACCAGTAAGCCAACGACGCATGAAAATCCAACTTATATTATCGATGGTGTCGTGCATTATTGTGTGACCAATATGCCTGGAGCTGTGCCACGTACTTCTACCGTGGCATTAAATAATGCAACCTTGCCATTTGCTTTAGAGCTCGCTAATGATGGTTATAAAAATGCAATGCGAAAAAATGTGCATTTGCTGCATGGATTAAATATCTGTCAAGGTAAGATTACTTATCAAGCGGTGGCCGAAGCTTTGCATCAACCTTACACACCTGCAGAACAAATCATTCAATGAACTATCTCAGCGAAGCAAAACGCTTAGTAATTAAAATTGGTTCTTCACTGCTTGTTGATCATTCAACAGGTACCATTCATCGTGAATGGTTAGCCAGTTTGATTGCTGATATTGTTAATGCTTGGCAACGTGGGCAACAAATTATTATTGTTTCTTCTGGGGCGATTCCATTGGGTCGCCGTCATTTAAAATTAAAAAATCGTCCATTGCAACTTGAAGAAAAACAGGCTGCGGCTGCTGTAGGTCAAATTAAATTGGCGCATGCTTACCAAGAAATGCTAGAGGAACAAGGCATTACTGCCGCACAAATTCTATTGACGCTTGATGATAGTGAAAATCGACGACGTTATTTAAATGCTAAAAATACATTAGAATCATTATTAAATTTACGTGCTATTCCAGTGATTAATGAAAATGATACGGTGGCTACAGCAGAAATTCGTTTTGGCGATAATGATAGGTTAGCAGCGCGTGTTGCACAAATGGTCAGTGCGGATACATTAATATTGTTTTCTGATATTGATGGTTTGTATACCGCTAATCCACAGCTGGATCCGACAGCAACATTCATTCCAGAAGTTACTCAGCTCACAGCAGATATTCTAGCAATGGCAGGTGAATCAGTGACGGAGTATGGATCAGGCGGTATGGTGACGAAATTAGCTGCAGCGAAAATTGCTTTAGCGTCGGGTTGTCGTATGGTAATTGCTGCTGGTAAACATCTACATCCATTCACTAGAATCGATCAACGTGGTGAGTGCACCTGGTTTATTCCCGAAACGACGCCCACAAAAGCGCGAAAAAATTGGATTGCGCAACATTTGCAATCTAAGGGATGCCTGATTATCGATAATGGCGCTGTCAATGCTTTGCGTAATGGAAAAAGTTTATTATCGGTTGGCGTGACAGAAATCGATGGTGATTTTCATAAAGGAGATGCGATTTGTATTTTGAATTCAGAAAAAATTGAAATAGCGAGGGGATTAATTAATTATAATGCTCATGATGCACGAAAAATTATGGGACGACGTAGCGCGGATTTTGAAATTATTTTAGGTTATAAAGGCAGTGAAGAAATGATACATCGAGATGATCTGGTATTGATATGAGTAGTGGCACTGATTTATGTAATCAAATGATTGAAATAGGTAAGCGAGCACGAGAGGCGGCTTCCGTACTGGCTTTAACAAAAGATATTACAAAAAACCAAGCATTATTTGCGATGGCCATTGCTATCCGACAACATGAAGCCACTATTCTTCAAGCAAATAAAATTGATATTACACAGGCGAAAGAAAAAAGTTTATCAGCAGCATTGATTGACAGGCTTGTATTGGATCCTCAACGTCTTGAAACCATGGCGACAGCTTTAGAAACGATTGCCCATTTCCCAGATCCTGTGGGTAGAAAACTTGTCGAAATTAAACGACCTAACGGACTTGACATTATACGTCTTAGTGTTCCAATTGGTGTCATCGGTGTGATTTATGAATCGCGTCCTAATGTTACTTCTGATGCGGCTGGTTTATGTATCAAATCAGGAAATGCTGTTATTTTGCGAGGGGGTAGCGAAAGTTTTCATTCATCTTCGGCCATTATGGCTGCGTTACACGAAGGCATTAATCAAACGATTTTACCGCCAACAGTCATACAAATGATTCCTACGATAGATAGAGCTGCTGTGAGTGAAATGCTCAAATTAGAGAAATACATTGATGTGATTATTCCTCGTGGAGGGCAACAACTCATCGAGCGACTTTCCGCTGAAAGTCGTATCCCGCTTTTTAAACATTTGGCAGGCTTGTGCCACACCTATATTCATCATGCTGCTGATTTAACGATGTCGCGAAAAATAATCGTGAATGCAAAAATGCGACGAACAGGTGTGTGTGGCGCAACCGAAGTATTATTAATTGATCGTGATATTGTTCACTCGCATTTACCAGCAATTATCAACGATTTGATTATTGCTGGCTGTGAAGTAAGAGGGGATGAAAACATTCAGAAAATACATGCTCAAGTAAAGCAAGTAGTGGAAAATGATTATCATACTGAATTTTTAGCACCGATTATCGCAATTAAAATTGTGGATGATTTATCTGCAGCCATTCAACATATTGCTGAATATGGTACGCAACATACGGATGCTATTATTACGGAAGATACACTTGCTGCGGAAAAATTTTTGCAAGCAGTGGATAGTGCGATTGTGATGCATAATACTTCCACGCAATTTGCTGATGGCGGAGAATTTGGCATGGGTGCTGAAATTGGTATCGCAACCGGAAAATTACATGCTCGCGGCCCAGTAGGTTTAGAACAACTGACAACGTTTAAATATATCGTACGTGGTCAAGGCCAAGTGAGATGAGCATCCGCAAATAATGAAACGGAATAGATAATGTCAATAAATAATATCTTTTTTTAGATAAAATTATTGGAGAGAATCACAATGCATTCAGAACGTTTCGAAAGAGGATCAAAAAAAATTAATGAGCTAATGAATGATGCTGATAAAGGGGTTATCAAAGGACTTGGAAAAATCGCACCAGATCTTGCGATCAAAAAGCATGAGTACCAAAGATAAAGTTGCCAGTGGTTTAGGGCACCTCTAGAAATGCAAGGTTTTGTCATCCCAGAAAGCGTCGAGCGTTTTTGCGAGACGCTTGTCTGGGATCCATGTCAAACCTCTATGGATCCCAGACATTAAGCGCTGCTAAGCTCGTAAAAAACACTCGCTAAACAGCGCTAAATTCTGGGAAGACACCCATCAGGAGGCGAATAATTCAAATGTATTCACCTCATATTGTTGACGAAAAATTAACAACTGCCGCTAAACTAATTAGAGAAGCGCGGCACAAAAAGAAATGCATCGAAAAAACGATTATCACCATTCAATCCTATATATATGAAAAATATAAAAAAATAACTGAAAATCACAATAAAATACCTGCCCTTCTCCTCTTTAAGAAAAACTTAAGAGTGATTGGTTAATATATTCACATTAATACTATAAGCACAAATATGAGGATTCCATGGATAATCGTAATAATCCGCCTGGGAGGACGCCTGCCGTATGCCCTGAATTAACAGAGGTCGGGATTGCGCGCATTGCGACAGGGGCAGAATTTGAAAAGCATAGGAAACAAATATTTGGTGTAATTAAGGCTAGGAATCTAAGAGCTGAAAACGCTGCCGCCCTGTTAGAATATGCTGCAGCTTCTACCCACAAGCTCAAACCCCTTCGTTTGCTTATGAGCGTAGAAGGTATAGTAAATCATTTACCGCAGATCGGTGCGGAAAAATTATTTTATATTTTTAAGAGTATGTGCGCGGCCCATATTAATCAGTTTGTCCTATATCAATTCTGGAAGGCTACACAACATATTTTACAGCCCTATCTTGATAGTCTGCCCATCGAACAGAGAGTTGATTTTTTGAAACTCGTATTATTGAGTAACAAGGCAAAACGTGTCACGTTCCCCATGCAATCTATCATCGCCGCCCAAACTGACTATAAGGTATTGGACTTAACGAAACAATACATGGAGGAAAATCACGAGCTTTTAGTGGAGAAACTGGATTTACTGCGACAACGAATAGAGCCTCTTCAATACACAAGTGACGATGTTCCGGATGAATTTCTATTTGAAATTGGTATAGAGAGAGATACGCTAAATCATCCAGTATCGAGTGAGATTCTAAATACATTGCCCATGGAATTTTCAGAGTCGCCACAACTAACGTTCATCGACATGGGCAATGAAAATAATTATTCGAACACTCTTAAGCGATCACGTTCCTCACTAGCTGAAAATTCTTCTGGAAATAAAAAAAAGAAAACATCTGCCGTATGCCCTGAATTAACAGAGGTCGGGATTATGCGCATTGAGACAGGGGCAGAATTTGAAAAGCATCGGAAACAAATATTTGAGGTAATTGAGACTGGGAATCTAAGGGCTGAAAGCGCTGCCGCTCTGTTAGAATATGCTGCAGCTTCTACCCACAAGATCAAACCCCTTCGTTTGCTTATGAGCGTAGAGGGTATAGAAAATCATTTACCGCAGATCGGTGCGGAAAAATTATTTTATATTTTTCAGGTTATGTGCATGGGCTATATTAATCAGTTTGTCCTATATAAATTCTGGGAGGCTACACAACACATTTTACAGTCCTGTTTTGATAGTCTACTCATCGAACAGAGGGTTGATTTTTTGAAACTTATTTTATTGAGTAATGCGGCAAATCATGTCACGCTCCCCATGCGATCTATCATCGCCGCCCAAACTGACTATGAGGTATTGGGCTTGACGAGACAATGCATGGAGGAAAATCACGAGCTTTTAGTGGAGCAACTGGATTTACTGCGACAACGAATGGTGTCTCTTCAATACACAGGTGACGATGTTCCGGATGAAATTCCACTTGAAATTGGTATAGAGAGAGATACGCTAAATTATCTAGTATCGAGTGAGATTCCAAATAAAAAAAAGAAGCCCCCCAGACAGAAAATGATGGTCATATGTCATGAATTAACAGAGGACGGAATCGTATATATTGCAACAGGGACAGAATTTCAAGAGCATTGGAAAAAAATTTCGGTGAAAATCAGGGATGGTAAGCTATCTGCTGAAAGCGCTGCCGCCCTGTTAGAACATGCTGCAGCTTCCTCCTCTAGGTGCACATCTCTTAAGATGCTTATGGCCGTAGCGGATATAGAACAATACTTACCGCAGATCGATGCGGAAACATTATTTTATATTTTTCAGAGTATGTGCACGGCCCATATTAATCAGCTTGCTATAAATAAGTTCTGGGAGGCTACAAAACACATTTTACAGCCCTATCTTGATAGCCTATCTAGAGAAGAAATGGCTAATTTTTTGGTCGTTGTTTTATCGAGTACTGGAGGATATGTCACGCTCCCCATGCAATCTATCATTGCCATCCAAACTGACTATGAGGTATTAGAGCTAACCAAACGACAATATTTGCAGGAAAATCTCAAGCTTTTTGTAGTTGGGCCACTGGGTTTACTGCAACAACGAATGGATGAGCTTCTTGTGCTCATCCAAAATAATACTCAACCGCCCTCTTTGGTAAACACTACTCCAGAATCAATCTTCACTCTATATCCGGAGGATAGTACTTCGGCTTCTTCCCTCACATCTTTGGACCTCCCAAATGAGATTATAAGTACACTGCCCATGGGCAATCAGGATGATTATGATCAGATGACGATGTGGCCGTCTCTTGATTTCGATCCAAATCAATTTCAGGCACCACTTGAATCATTGCCCATGGAGCTTGCTGAACATTCTTTCGATCCAAATCAATTCCCGGCACCACCTGAATCATTGCCCATAGAGCTTGCTGAAAATTCTTTCGATCCAAATCAATTCCGGGCACCACCTGAATCATTGCCCATGGAGCTTGCTGAAAATTCTTCTGTCAATAAACAAGGGAGATTGATTGTCGTATGTCGTGAATTAACAGAGGTTGGGATTGCGCGCATTGCGACAGGGACAGAATTTCAAAAGCATCGGGAAAAAATATTTGAGGTAATTAAGGATAAGAAGCTACAACCTGAAAGCGCTGCCGCCCTGTTAGAACATGCTGTGGCTTCTACCCATAGGGCCAGCGCTATTCATAAACTCATGGGGGTAGCGGACATAGAAAAGCATTTATCGCAAATCGGTGCGGAAAAATTATTTTCCATTTTTAGGGTTATGTGCACAGCCCATATTAATAAACTTGTTCTATCTAAATTCTGGGAGGCTACAAAAGACATTTTACAGCCCTATCTTGATAGTCTACCCATAAAAAAGAGAGCCAATTTTTTGAAAGTTGTTTTATTGAGTAGTACGAGTACACGTGTCACGCCCCCCATGCAATCTATCATCGCCACCCAAACTAACTATAAGGTATTGAAAAAGACAGAAAAATATTTGAAAAATTCTAGGATTTCAGTGAAGCAACTGCGTTCACTGCGAAAACGAATGGATGAGATCAAGAAACTCATCTCGATTCTCCCTGAAGACGTCATTGCGAGCCCTCGCAATGACACACCCTCTATGATGACGAATACCACTCCATCTTTGTCCAATAATCCTGCGACGTTTTTTACGGTTAATCCTCTTCCCAAACCCGTGGAACAAGAATTAGAACGACACAAAGTGTCTCGAAAAAGGAAAAAGCAGGGCAAAGCGCGCTGAAAAACTAAAGAGGTTCGCTATAAGAAGTGCGACAAAATCGTCTAAAATGATCAACCAATTTTCACATTTTTGCTGTTAATTTTTCTATACAGTGGTCAACATGGCGCTGTTTATTTTGTGATGCGGTATTGGAAAAAAAGAGAAAATGCTGGCCTCGTGTAGCAGCCAAATGAATGAATCCTGCAGTCAAATAAATAATGCCGAGACCAGCGAGGCATAATCCAACATTCGCAATAATTGTTTTCCAGCCTCGAGGTGCGCCGAGCAAATTATCTTGACTATGTAGAAGCTCAACAAAACTCTTATTATTATTGGAATCTGGCTTATTGATTTCAAGGGTTGCCATTTTTTTTCGTAAGGATTGTGCAAGATCGATCATGGCGCGGCTTTTTTTTCTGGTAAGGGTTTCGTTTTGAAAATCAGGTTCTTCATTTTTCAGTTGTAAACCATAATTTTCTATGGCATCAATTGAGTCGGCTAAATCAAGCCATAATTTAATTTTCTTTCTCATTTTATCGGAGAGCTCATGGAAATGAATAGCAGATTTTCCAGCCTTATTTTTTTGACTCGACTTGCTGCCATTCGCAAGTAAATGAGGAATAAACATGTCGCAATTTTTTTTATACATGATGTAATGTAAAGGAGTATTACCAAATTTATCGGCTATTGTAAGATTAGTTGCATTGATGAGAATTTTAATTTTATTAAAATTTTCTTGCTCTGATAATTGTTTATCCTCATCAGAGGGTGATATTTCTGTATTCAATCGCGTAATGGCAATATGTAAAGGAGTTTGGCCGGCAATATCTACAATATTAGGATTCGCTCCTAGTCGAAGTAAATAGTCAAGTGTTGCGCTATTTGCACCCCAAAAAGCAGCACCATACAAAATGGTGCCTTTAACAATAGTGCCTAGTGGTATCGGACGATTAATGACATCTTCCATTTTATTGATATAGCGTTCAAATTTTTTTGCGATATCGATTAAATTACATAATATGGCAATAAAAAAATAATTATCGACAAAACTATTTTGACTAGGTGTAATCACATTTAAAAAATGACTAGAATTTAAAAGAGACATTTCATCCGGTGTTAGAACATCTGTTTCTAGCAAGTAATTTGTCATATTTACCTATTTGACATCCATGTATTTTTGCTATCTTAAGGTGTATTCTTAACAGATACAAGCGGATAATTTTTTTGCAATTTTTTCAAGGTGGATAAAATGTTAAATTGTTTTATTTCAACTGCACAACCAAACAATATACCGATTACGCTGATCATGCTCAATGAATTTCCAGCTTGGCTAGCGAGACAACCAGAATTAGTAAGAACATGGTTAGCAACTACCCAATTCAAAGCAGAAAAAGGTATGTTGAGTATCATTCCTGATGCTATAGGTCGAATCAATCAAGTGATTTGTTGTATTACCCAGCCGAATAATTTATGGGAAGTTGGTCATTTACCATTCGCGTTACCAGAAGGTGTTTATGAGTTTTCGGTAGAGGATAAACGATATGTCAATTACGCGATTGCTTGGGGATTGGGAAGTTATCAATTTAACCGGTACAAAAAACCCACCAAACAAGCAGCGCAATTGTATTTGCCATCAACATTCTCGACATCAGTCCATTCTATTGTGGAATCAATTTATTTGGTACGCAATTGGATTAATACACCAACGGATGATATGGGTCCCAGTGAATTTGCTGCTGTTGCTGAAGATCTTGCTAAACAATACGGAGCTAAATTTAAACAAATTATCGGTGAAGATTTACTCAAGCAAAATTATGCATCGATTTATACTGTCGGCAGAGCAAGTGATGATCCTCCACGATTACTTGATTTGCGTTGGGGAAATTTAAATCATCCAAAAGTGACTTTAGTCGGGAAGGGTGTTTGTTTTGATAGCGGAGGCTTAGATATTAAGCCATTCGCTTATATGCAATTAATGAAGAAAGATATGGCAGGTGGTGCGCATGTGTTGGGATTGGCGCGCATGATTATGCAAGTAAAATTGCCAATTTGTCTGCGCGTGCTGATTCCAGTAGTTGAAAATGTCATTTCGGGTAATGCTTATCGACCAGGCGATATTATCAAAAGCCGTCAAGGCATAACAATAGAAATTGGCGATACGGATGCAGAAGGGCGTGTTATTCTTGCAGATGCATTAGCAGAAGCAGTCAGTGAGCAACCAGCATTATTAATTGATATCACAACGCTAACGGGTGCTGCTCGCGTGGCATTAGGAACAGAATTACCAGGTGTATTTTCTAATCACGATCAGTTAGCCCATGCTGTTATTCAACAAGGCGAAGAGTCGAATGATCCAATGTGGCGATTACCTTTATTTACTTTGTATCGAGAATATATTAATAGTTCCATTGCGGATATCAACAATCATTCATTTGAGCCTTACGGTGGTGCAATAACAGCAGCTCTTTTTTTAAAAGAATTTGTACCAGATAATATTCCTTGGTTGCATCTTGATATGATGGCTTGGAATTTACGTACCCGTCCAGGTCGACCACAAGGTGGCGAGGCAATGGTGATACGCGCTTTATTTAGTTATCTACAGAAAAAATACTCAACAAATGCCTAGTAATGAGTAATAGCTTGAGTATAATTCCACTCAAATAGGCATTGGGGAGAATGACTAAATGAGAGAAAATGAGCCATTGTTAAATGAAAATCCAAAAGAGAAAATTGATTGTATTGAAAAAAATATTGAGTGTTTTGCTGAAGCACCACGTCCAATAAGTTATTTTTTTCAATCGGGTATTGCGCGTCGATTTCAATTTGCTATTGAAAATGATGAGTGTATCTCAAGAGAAGCAATGATTGCTTATCGCGGTGATCCTCGCCCACCAACAGAAATATTTTCCAAAGGATTTTCAGCCTACACCAAAGACAGACCTTCATATTGTTGTACGTCTAAAACCTGTTCGAATCATTTTGATCGAGAAACAATTGGAATAAATATTTGTATCGGAATGATGCTGTTACCATGTTTCCTACCCTGTTTTTGTTTAAATGCATTACGGTGTATCAACAGTTATTTTCCTAATCAGTCTGGCAATTCGCCCGGAGGCTGCTTTGGTCAAAATAAAATAGATGATATCTATGTGAGTAATTGGAGTTCATTGGCTCTGTCAAAAGTTTTTGAAAAAGCTTGCCCTTATCGAGCAAAAAGAGAAGAGACGTTTTGGCGATATATTATTTTACTTCCTGATGGACATATTGATTTTAGTCAGTTTTGTCATGAAATAAAAAGCAACTATCCAACTGATTTTAAAGAACCGCGTTTTCAGGCTACAGGTAAATTATTAGATAGTACGGTGGATGTGTCTGAAATATTCCCATACGGGCCACAACGTATTTCTTCGAAAAATATTATTGCTGCGATTAAAATCTCATATGGTAAAGGAATGGAAGAAGTAACAGTAAACTCACAATTTACTGGCTACCAAGAACTAGTTACTGCTCTCAACGATCAACATGAGCTATCATCAAGAATATCTGCCATTATTCATTTCGCAGAAAAATATAAAAATAGATTGTCTAGTCCACCAGCATTGAGGATGACGATTTGTCATCTAAAATAGTTAGTTTTGCTAGCTGAAGACTTGTTATTAAGGCACCTCTAGAAATGCGAGGTTTTGCCTTCCCGGAAAGTTTAAAAATAATCTTCATGCCTGACTTCTGCCTGCTAAGTAGTAAGACCACCATCAATTATCATGCAACTACCAGTCGTGAATGAGGCCTCATCAGAACAAACATATAATGCAGCACTAGCTATTTCTTCAGTTGTGGCTACTCTGCCAATAGGTTGCATCATCGGAATTTTTCTTTTTAGCAGTCGTGATTCCTCTCCAGCTTTCTCTATCATTGGAGTATCTACAAATCCCGGGCATAATGCATTTATTCTAACAAGATGCTTCGCATATTCTAAAGCTGTTGATTTTGTTAAACCAACTATAGCGTGTTTGCTAGCCGAATAAGGCGTTAAACCCAATGCATTTCCAATCAGTCCAGATGTGGATGCAATATTTAAAATACATCCCGGTAAATTATTTTTAACAAACCAGTTTACTTCATGTTGCATACAGTTCCATGTGCCATAAAAATTGGTGTTCATTACTTTATCAAGTAACTGATCATCAGTTTCATGGAAAGGACAGATATCACCACTTGTACCTGAATTATTAATAGCAATATCTAAGCCATTGAGAAATTCCAGTGCTGAACTAAAAAAATCATTGATGCTTGCTTTATCTGTCACATCACAATACATATATTTGGAGTTTTGGCATTCGCTTTGAATTTTCTGACCATTCTCTTTAGAACGACCACAAAAAGCAACAGCTGAACCTTCTTGAGAAAATTTTTTGACAATTGCTCTCCCAATGCCTGATGTTCCACCGACGACAATAGTTTTTTTTCCAAGGACTCTGTTCATGTAATTTCCAACTTAGTGAATGATTGGGTTTATGATGTTTTGTAAAGTGGTAAAAATTCTCTCGTGTTTTATAGTCATGCCAGCTTATCTTTCTAGAATTGTATTTTTAAATGGATATGAGATAAATTGTATCACAATTATAAATATTGTTGTTTATATGATTTCCCTCCCGATATTTGGTTGCATCGCAGACAAATATGGAAAGATATTAGTAATGCGAATCGGTTTATTTATGGTGATATTGTTAATAATACCTTTTTATTACTTTCTCTCTCATAAATCGAATTATTTAGTACATTTAGTTGAGGCCATATTTGTATCTTCATGTGCAGCATATATTGCACCTATTCCTGCATTTTTATGTGATTTGTACGGGGTAGAATTTAGAATTAGCGCTATATCGTTAGTTTATAACACTTCATCAGCAATTTTTGGGGGACTGTCCCCGCTGATTGTGTTTTGGTTAATAGAAATGACAGGGTTGAAGATTGCTCCCGCGATGTATATTATATTTTTTTCTAGTTTTGCACTATTATTATTTTTAAATAATAATAAAACTTATCTTTTTCAGAAGAGGTTTGAATATGATTCTATATGAGGTTAGTTTGTTTATCGATAAACATATTTATCATGAATTTAAGATCTGGTTAAATGAGCATGCAACTGAAATGCTATCATATGATGGCTTTATTGATGCCAAAATTCTATCAGAAACAAGCGACGAGACAAGCGATGAAAGAGCTTTAATCGTCCAATATATTTTAGATTCCGAAGAAAATTTAAACAATTATTTTAATAATAAAGCCATGATGATGAGAAAAAAAGGCACTGATTTATTTGGCGAAAAATTCCGTGCAACACGTCGCATATTAAAAATTGAGTTCATGTGTTGCTCTCAAAAAATAATCGCCTGAGATGCTTAAGAATTATGATTTATCTTTAAATTTAAATAAAAATTATTTTATGGAATTAAAGAAATACTTGTTAATGCTTAGGAAGATTTCTCAATCCACGGAAATAATTTAATGGATTTAATCAATATTTTTTTTTCTGTGCCAGATAATAGGCGCAACACTTAAAGTTGTTTGGTTGTAAAGAATCGGATACGATACTGTTGTGCCGGGGTTGGTAGAAGAAAGAGTAAGCTTTAATTCAGGCGATATTGCTGAAATTTTTCTTAATAAGTATTCATTAACATTTAATTGCACGATGCAATTCATTCCAATAGCGTCAAATATTTTATCATTATATCGGCGTTTTCCTCCAGCATAATCGCCAATTGAATATTGAGGTGACATGGCATCATCAATAATATTTAACACAATAGAATCGAAGTTGTTTTCTTGAAAAAAAAGAATCTCTTTTCTTATTGATTCTTCATCTCCAAAATCAATGATAGCTTCATTGCGAAGTGGTCTCTCTTGATGAACTTCTGAATAGGGACGTGGAGATATTCCTTCCCCGTTTATAAGCCATTCAACAGTACAAAATAATCCTACTTCTTTAAATACTTCAATTAGTCGTTTTGCCCCTTTCAATGTAAGTGGATTACGAGCAATTTCCCAGGACTGGATTGTACTAGCACTTATATTAAATCTCTCCTCAAGCGCTCGTCTGGATAGACCCGCAAGTAAACGCGCCTTTTTGACACGATAGCCACATGTAATTGGGTCAATTACTTTGATCATCAATGGTTCCATAAAAACACTAAAATCGCGCATAAAAATTATTGATATATATTAAAAACGCGTATATTATTATATCGTTCATATTAATATTACACATTTTTGATTGGTTTTGTTATGAAAATATTAATGAGGCATTTATTAGTTATTAAGTTAAAACATGGACTTATAGAATATAATGGATAAATTATGATCAATCCTGTTAATAGCAGCTAGACGAAAAATATTAGTATGTTTGCTTGTAAGCCTAAATTCAAGCTACAGATAAAAGACCAGCCGATATTTTGCTTTCACGAAGAGACTGGGTCAAGTAAAGCGGCTTTTCTGCATGATTGTTTAACGTAGATTCTTGATCATGAACGATTAATTAGTATAGAGAAAAAAGGAACAAATGAGCTAAATATTCAACCTCAACCAGTAAGGATACAGATATGTCAGCCATGGCACCACTGTGCCTGCTTGCAGGCATTGATCCCAAAAAACTATCAAGAGAAAAACGGCTACTGTTAGAAGCTGAATTTTTTGTTCGCATTTATAAAAAGTTAGAAGATAACG
>MGXV01000025.1:28764-33086 GCA_001801485.1 Gammaproteobacteria bacterium RIFCSPHIGHO2_12_FULL_37_14 | reverse complement strand
TGCTTGGTAAACATAAGAATTATATTCACGAGATTTTAATATATATTATTCATCACTATTTGACATTAGTTTCGCTAAATGGATTAGTAAAAGAATTATCAATTGAGCATCCAAAAACAATTGGAAATTATTTAGATGTATTAGCTGCTATTGATGTCCTTTTCGTACAATCAGCGTTGATTGAAGATAAATTGACTCCAGCACCAAAAAAAGCGCGAAAATTAATTTTTTCTGACCCTTTCATTCTGCATGCGATGCGCGCATTTATATCGAGCAAAGAATATCCTGAAATGGAATTATATAAAATGTTAGATTACCCAGACTTGTGCACAAGCTTGGTTAAAACATGCGTTATTTCACATTTTCAACAACATTATCCGACTTACTATATTAAAGATGAAGGTGAAGTAGATCTTGCTTATATAACTAATCAACGATTTTGGCCAATTATTATTTCATGGGCGAATCAATTGCGCTCAAAAGATATTAAGCAAATAGTAAAATATGCTAATGGAAAAATATTAACTAAATCTGAGCAGGGCAGTTCAATCGAAAATATAAAGACAGAATCATTATTGCAAGTGCTATGGAATTTAGGATAAGAGGATGAAGTGATGACTAATAAACATTTCACTTTTAATATATCTCGTTGGTGTTTTCGCTATGTCATTATGATTAGTTTGCTGACATTTTTTATGGGTCTCTTTGTATTCATTAATGCATTTATTCCTCATCATCAAGAAATTTTATCTGAGTCTATGGGTGTCGTTCGACATGATATTGCGCTATGTCTCATGCTGGGTGGTGTTGTGCTATGGTTGTTACGACGAGAAACAATTAATAGATACAAAAATATAGTAGCTTCAATCTGTGCTTTGTTAATTATTTTAATTAGTATCGGGACGTTACTTCACTTTTTTCTGTTTGAACCCAGTACGATATTTTTTCAACGTCTATATCCGAGAACTCATAATAGTCAATTGGTTATGCCCATCGTTCCAATTGTTGCGATCGAGTTTATACTAATCAGCTTATCCTTTCTATTTGTTGATTATCGAAAAGTATATCGCTGGGTATTTCAAATCCCATTGATTATTGCACTAATCATCGTTTCATTTTTATTGATTTGGCAAATATATCAATCAAAAACATTTTTTAATAATTTTATTGAGTTTAATTATTTTACAATTATTATTTTTTTATTCATTAGTGCTATTTTATTAATGAGACCACGAATCGGTGTCGCTGATATTTTTACTCGCAAGACCGCAGGAGGAAAATTATTTCGCTATTCCTTATTACTTATATTATTTATTCCTATTGCTTTAGGATATATGGCTATTTTCGGTCCAAAAACGGTATTTTTAGATAGTGCCTTTTATATTACTTTAATTACGGTTGTATCTATCATGACGTTATTAGCGATGGTATGGGTGGCGGGTATCTATCTAGATAAAGATATAAATACATTTATAAAAAGTAAGGAGCAATTGAATTTCGCATTAGCTTTTACTGATGCAGGAACATGGAGTTGGTCTATTATTGATGATCGCATGTCAATGGACAAGCAAATGCATATTTTGTTTGGCTTACATCCAAAAACATTTTTCGGAGCATATAAAGATTTTTTAAATTTAATTTATCCTCAGGATCGTGAGAAGGTAAAACAGCAATTTGCATTATCCAAAAGTAAAATTGATGAATTTAAAATGAGCTTTCGTGTTATTCACTCTAATGAATCCATACATTACCTCGTTACAAAAGGAAGATCCTATAAAGATTCAAGTGGAAAACCATTTATAGTAGCAGGGGTCTGCTGGGATAAGACACCAGGTATGCAGATGGAGCAACGTATTGAACAAGCAAGAATGGAAGCAATACAGTATGCAAGGAATGCTGAAAAAGCATCTCAGGCAAAAACTGAATTTTTAGCAAATATGTCGCATGATTTACGCACACCATTAAATGGAATCATAGGATTCAGTGAATTAATACTAGGTGGTAAAGCAGGCGTTATTACCTCTGAACAAAAAGAATATTTAAAAGATATTATTTCATGTACCCATCAATTACTTTCTATGATTAATGAATTATTAGATATAGCTAAAATTGAAGCCGGGAAAATGCAATTTCAACCTAAATATCTTGATGTGACTCGAACGTTGCAACAAACCGTCGATATTTTTAGTAATTTTATGGTAAACAAAAATATTAGCTTAGAAATGGAAGTGGATCTTTCTGTGAATCATATTATTATTGATCCAACTAAATTTAGACAAGTAATTTATAATTATGTTTCCAATGCGTTTAAGTTTTCTTATCCAGGAGGACGTATCATTATTAGGGTTAAACCAGATCATGGAAATTTCTTTCGTTTAGAAGTGGAAGATACAGGTATTGGAATTCGCAAAGAAGATATTCCAAAATTATTTATTGGATTTCAACTCGTCGATAAAGATAGCATTAGTTTAGAAGAACATACCAGTACAGGGCTTGGGCTTGCGCTGACACGACAAATTGTTGAAGCTCAAGGTGGACGAGTTGGCGTGAATAGTGTTTGGAAGAAAGGTAGTACGTTTTATGCTATTCTTCCTTCTAGTCCCCTCTAGAGGAACTAAAATATGACAATAGATTCTATTCTGATTGTTGATGATAATGCGGTAAATTTAAAACTTGTGAAAGTATTGCTAGCCGGAGAAGGTTATCGCATTGAAACTGCTACATCGGCAGAAGAAGCGATACAACTTTTACCTTCATTTCAACCACGATTGATTTTGCTAGATATCCAACTTCCTGGGATGGATGGGTTAGAGTTAACACGTATACTCAAAGCAGATCCTAAATTTAAACATATTACTATTCTTGCAATTACTGCCTATGCGATGAAAGGCGATAAAGAAAAAATTTTAGCAGCTGGTTGTGATGGTTATATTGCAAAACCAATTGATATTCGAACGTTACCGAATACTATTGTAGGTTTTTTGAATCGAAAATTAGATGCATGAAATTTAATTAGCTCATGATTTGAATATTTTTGAAATTTCATTTTGTAAATTTAAGATACAATTTTTAATTTCCAAGTTATATTTTTCGAGGGTAATCCAGTCTTGATGCCCGACGCTTTCTTCAAGCTGCTGACAGAGATTAGCAAGTTTAATCAACCCACTATTCCCCGCTGAACCCTTCAATTTATGTATGTGAAACATTAATGATTTAATGTTTTTCATTTGAATGTCTTGATCAATTTGCTGAATATTTTCTTGAGCAGAAGTAACAAAAAAAACTAAGAATTCATGAATTTGATTTTTATTATCGCCAAAAATATATTTTAAATGATTTAAATCGATCAATCTTTTTTTCCTTTTAAGAAATCAAACAGTAAAAATTCAAGACCTTTAATATAAGAAAGACATGTTTGGATATCTTTGTTTTGATTGATGATAATATCTCGATACTTAATAATTTTTTCTCCAGCAAGTAAACGAATATGCAATTCAGAATAATTAATCGGTTTAATTAGAAATTCATCTGCGCCAGCTTCAAGACCTTTTAGAATGTTTGGTGTGCCTGATAATCTAGTCAAAAAAATAATATAGGGTTGAAAGATGAGTTTTTGTCTAATACGCTCACATAAAGCAAGTCCATCTAATTCTGGCATGAGCCAATCAACGATAAGTAATTTTGGCGAATCGGGTTGTTGCAATATTCGCCAGGCTTCTTCCCCATCATTTGCTTCTACAACTTGATAGCCCCATTTACTAATAGCAGTTCGTAATAGAATCCGAGTAGGTTCATCATCATCAGCAATCATTACTTTTTCATAAGAAGCTAGAGTGGGTTCAGCCATGATTATAATCATATTAAAATTCAATGATAAATACAATCAGTAGGAGAGAGTACTCATTTTTGCGCCATAGGCCCTAATGGTGGGCTAATATTAATAAATGCGCCTTTGCGACACTGAAATTGTGCTTCACTAAATACTACACCGGCTTTAATAGCTGAAATAATGTATGGTTGATCGCGTGTTGGAAGATTAAAAAATGCAATACCGCCATCTTCAGACGTTTGGAGTAATCCTTTTGTAAAAGGGTTAGTTTTTCCTTTTAAAGGTCCAGTTGTGAAAATATCGAAGTAAAAGGGTGTTTCGTTTATATAGGGTGCAATGCTTACTCTTGCATTCACTTCTCCTTGCGGATCATCATCCATTGTTTTGTGATAAGCCGTGATGGTTGTGGTGACATGACAACTGTTCTCATCAATTTTTGCTCCAACAATGGCAGCCAGTAAATAATATGTTTCCAATGAAGGAATTTGAAAAG
>MGXV01000025.1:0-28756 GCA_001801485.1 Gammaproteobacteria bacterium RIFCSPHIGHO2_12_FULL_37_14 | reverse complement strand
ACCTTTACTATCAGTCTTCATTTTCAAACCGGTTTCTAAAATAGTAATGGTTGCATCTGCAAGTGGCGTACCTAATACAAATGAACGTGCAAAACCAGACACAGGGGCAGTTTCATCTTGAAGAGTAGCAAATGCATGATTAGAAATAACGATCATGCTCATGCTCATTAATAAAATGAATAATAATTTTTTCATTTAACAATCCCTTTTCTATAAAGATTAATATCCATGTAGTGCATATCGTTAACAGCATATCAAAAAAACATCCATCGCAAAACATATCGATTTGAAAGTACTATAAAAAAAGTATTTTGTTAAGCCAGATAAAACTCTAGAATTTTGACTATACTTAAAAAGTATGAAATGAGGTGAATAATAATGAAATTAAAAGATATTGATTTTAATGAAAAAGAAGAGAAAATTTTTAGGAAACGTTATGAGTTTTTAGAGCAATTTAAGAAATATTTTTACACTATAGATCAGCAATTGAAGCAAGCTACAGCAAAAATTAAGGTAGAAAACGATTGGAGAGAGCAAGATTCACAAGGATATAGTCATTCTTCTGAATACACATTTGATCAGTATAAAAAAGAAAAAATTCAACCTATTGTAGAAAGAATATTTGGTTATGATTTAAAATTAGCACTGATGTTTGGTGTTCCTGTTGACTCAATATATGACTTTTTTATCGATTTAAAAAAATCAGATAAGGATAAGGTTGTTCAACATATTCAGTCATATTTACCACGGTCAGATGAAGTGATTAACTTTATGAGGATGTATAATCGTTCTCCTACTATTCAGGAGCGACAGAAAATAGATGCAAAAAATGTTATTGAATATATGCGAGACCAGGAATTAATTCCTACTGCTCAGGAACAGGCGTATATGGATGTTTTATTGCTAATAGTGAGTGGAGATGAAAAAGATTTTACAGAAGGAATGCTTGCATGTAAGGAGTTAGTCAAGAAATTCCCTACATATACTAAAGCTATTTGGCTGCAAGCGCGTATGTATGAAGAAATAAATGAATTCGATTCTTCTATTGATTTCTATAAACAAGTGATTGAAGCTGAGCCTCAGTCACCTTATGCGAAAAATGCAACCAAGCGAATTGAAATGATGATGTATGCTGAAAAAATTGCTGAAGAAAGTATGAAGGGTGCGATAGAAGGAGTTTATGATAAAAAGAAGACAGATGATTATGAAGTGAATCAAAGTGATCAAATAAAGTTTAAAAATCTTATTAAAAACTGTTTAAAAGAAAAATATTTTTTTAATCCATCCGAACAATTTGATAAAAAATATATTGATTTTTATTCGGAAAAAATTGGAAATGATTTGTATGCAAAAAATGTTTTTGTAAATAAGCAAATTAAAAAAACTAATAAATTGGCAGATTTACCAGATTTACCTAAACAGCAATTTATATTAAATACAAAAATCAAAGAGATTAATCAAAAAAACATTATCCATGGCGCAATTGATTTCGTTAATCAAGCTATTAATTGTATTCCTTCAGCACCGCTATTAACTATTACTCCATCCGCTCCAGCGTTGAGTATTCGACAATCAATGGTTTCAGTTACTCAATCAGCACTCCCCTCTGCTCCTCCTCTTTCTTTTGATGCGAGCAACAAGAGTTTAGAAAGGAGCGCAACGCAACAGAAAAACAAAAACAGAATTGCAGAAAGGTTGGAAAGTGTTCTTAAACTATTTGGAAAAAGCCATCCTGATTCATATACGAATCGTATTCAGGAGCAATCAAAATTGCCAGATAATAACAAATCATTGAAGAGTAGTCCAGAATCGAATTACCCAGATTTACATGTTAATCTTAGTGATCGAAGTCAATCATCGGATAACAATCCGTTAGCATCATCAGATTCCAAATCGCCTTATGAGGATTACTTGCAGAGGATTGAAGCATCTACTAAAGATGAAAGCAAAGAGGCAGAAAATAAATCAGAACATCAGCCAAGTAAACTCAAAAAATAGTTGTCTTTTGTATCAAATTCTCTATCGTGATGATACCCAAGAAGGTTATCATCTTAGATTCAGTAAATTTTAACTGCTGATATTCTAAGATGATAATACGATGATAAAAAATTCAAAATCGCTCGTTTTTCCCCTATTGCTTGTATTGTATGAGATTGCTAGCTATCTTTCGAATGATATGTATTTGCCTGCATTACCCGCCATGATGCGTGATTTAAAATTGACTTCTAGCGAAGCACAATTAACCCTAACTACCTGGTTTATTGGTGCAGCTAGTACTCCCTTGGTCATGGGTGCCATTGCCGATCGATTTGGTAGAAAATTAACATTATTGCTGGGCGGCGTCATCTATATGTTATCTACAGCAATGTGTGCGATGACCACCACATTATCCATTTTATTAATAGGGCGTTTTATTCAAGGTGGCATGATGGCATCCATGTTGGTCCCTGGGTACGCAGTGATTCATGAGTTATATAAAGAAAAAGAAGCGATAAAAATACTCGCCTTAATGGGCAGTATATCCATTTTGGCTCCCGCATTTGGACCATTATTAGGCAGTGTCGTATTACTTTTTTCCGATTGGCGTTGGATTTTTTGGATAATTGCAATATGGGTGTTATTTGTTATTGCCATGTTATCTTATTGCATGCCAGAAACATTAACACGAGAACAGCGTCACTCATTGCATTTTAAGCGGCTTTTTCAGCAATATTGGTATGTGCTCAGGAATAAGCGATTTATTTTGCAAATGTTTGGATTAGGGTTTATTTTTTCTGGATTTATTGTTTGGATTACCGCTGGCCCGTTACTGGTCATTGTCAGTTTTCATTATAGTGCAGTGGATTTTGGAATCATTCAAGCACTAGTGTTTGCGGCATATATTTTAGGTAATCGCCAAGTTAAATATTGGATCGATACTATGGGAACAAAAGCATTGATTCAACTCGGGTTAAGGATTTCATTAATTGGTGGCATTATCCTATTCATCTTCGATGTATTTTCAATTGATTCAATATATACTTTTTTAATTGGGATGATTTTATTTTCGTTTGGCACAGCACTATGTTTTGCGCCACTTAATCGTACAATCATTGATGCAAGTGATGCACCTATGAGTATACGTGTTGCATTATTTACATCTTTTATAACTGGTTTTGGGGTGTTAGGCAGTGGCATGGCAAGTATATTTTATAATGGTACGGTTAATTCGCTAGCCAATCTAATTATTATAGCAATTGGTATTGCATGGAGTTTAATTAAATTTAGTTTATATCTTCAAAGGAATGAACATGGCTGAAGTCATACGCATGATACAGATCAGTGATATCCATTTATTTGGAAATCAAGAAAAATTATTGCTAGGCGTAAAAACACAAGAAAGTTTTCAAGCTACTATTAATTCTTTGAAAAAGAAAATTAATAAAATAGATTTAATGGTTCTTTCTGGAGATTTATCACAAGATGGCTCCATCATGGCGTATGAATATCTAGCCGATGAGCTCAAATCATTTGGCATACCAATTTATTGGATTGCAGGCAATCATGATGATATGGATATGATGAAGCAAGTATATCCTCGCGAATCAATGACCAATCAAAAGCAAATTATTTTAAAAAAATGGCAAATCATTTTATTAAACTCACAAAAACCGAAAGCAGTAGAAGGTTATCTCACTGCATCAGAATTGCAATATCTTCGACAATGTTTGCATTCCTATCCTAACCATCATACTATTATTTTTTTTCATCATCATCCGGTATCAGTTGGCTGTGGCTGGTTAGAACCAATAGGTCTGCAGAATGCAACGGAATTTTGGGAGATGATAGCCCCTTATCCACAAATAAAAGGTGTTTTTTTTGGGCATGTCCATCAAGAGTTTGCACAAACAATAGGAAATATTCCCTGTTATTCTGCACCCTCTACCTGTTTTCAATTTAAACCAAAGCAAGTATCATTTGCCTTAGAGAAAATTCCACCGGGCTATCGTTGGATTGAACTGCATGCAAATGGTTGCTTAAAAACAGCCGTAGAACGAGCCCCACAGTATATTGGAACGTTTGATGTGAATGCAAAGGGATATTAAACTCATTTTTTAATTTCAAGTGGTGGAGTAGTTTTTTTCCCTTGTTTCAAAAAAAACGCAAGAGGAATCATAATCAGAAAACACCACATCATCCATACAAAAACATTTGTGTATGAAAGCATGGCTGCTTGTTGATAGAGTTCATTGGTGAGTAGCGCTGTACCCACCACTTGTGTGGGTAGAAGATGAAGTGGCGCGAGATATTGATACACGGCTAAATGATAGGGATCGACATTACCACCTAATTCATGCCAAAAAACTTGTGTACGACGGACAAATATAGTAATAGCAATTGAAATACCAATAGAACCGCCCATGGTTCGCACGAGACTAAAAAATCCAGCGCCATCTGTTCGTAACTTATTCTGTAAAGTTGAAAATGCCACAGTAGACAATGGTACGATAATCATACCTATTCCGAATCCTTGCAAAATCATAGGCCAAATTAGCCATGATGGACTGATATTCAATGAATAATAGACACATATCCACATACCAGCAGCACTAATAATACAGCCGGTGATAATAAACCAACGCGGATCAATACGGGTAATCAGTTTTCCGACAATAAACATGCTAATCATGCCACTCACACCGCGTGGTGCAATAATTAACCCAGTGGTAAAGGCAGGGTAATTTAACAGTCCTTCCATCATGAGCGGTAATATTACTAGAACGCCGTACATGGCTACAATAAAAAAAATCATTAAGATACTCGCAATAACAAAATTTTCATCTTTAAAAATTTCTAAACTAAACACAGATTGAGTTTTCTTTTGTGTACTGTGTAAGATGAAACCGAGCAATCCTGTGATGGCGAGATAAGTCATCAAACAAATTGAAGTGGAGCTAAACCAATCGTTTTGATTGCCACGATCCAGTACGTATTGGGTACCACCAATCGCAAGTGTTAGGAGTCCTAATCCTAACCAATCCATGTTTCTAGGATGTTTAGGCGTATCAGGAATAATATTGGCTAATAGCAAAGTGAAAAAACCAATTGGTACATTAATGTAAAATGTCCAACGCCAAGAAGCGACATCCGTTAAATAGCCACCCAAGGTTGGGCCAAGAATAGGGCCAACCATTATTCCAATCCCCCAAATAGCCATGGCTTTGCCACGTTCTTCTGGGGGAAAAATATCAGCTAAAATGGCTTGTGATAAGGGTACTAAACTGGCTCCCAGCACGCCTTGCAGTAAACGAAAAATGATGATTTCATTTAGAGAAATTGAAGCACCACATAATGCTGAAACAAAAGTAAATCCTGCGATGGATATAATAAGATAATTTTTACGACCAAATCGATCAGAAAAATAGCCAGTCAGTGGCATAAATATTGCTGAGGCAACCAAATAACTGGTGAGTGTCCAGGTAATTTCACTGGGTGATGCAGAAAGCTCTCCTTGCATATGTGGCAAAGCAACATTGACAATGGTGCTATCGATTACTTGCATCAGGGTAGCAGACATGACCACGATAGTAATTAACCATCGGTCAATGGTGGAAATTTTTTTATATAATTCACTTGTCATGTTTTGCTATGTAAATTAATGATTACTGATGCTGTAGTAGCAATACGTAAGGGAAAATGAGAATTAGGATTTAAGATGCGAATTCGAACAGGAATCCGCTGGGTCACTTTCACCCAATTACCGGTTGCATTTTGTGGAGGAAGTAATGAAAAAGCTGTACCAGCACCACCACTAATACTTTCAACAATTCCTTGAAAAGGATGATTCGGATACATATCCACTGTGATTGTAGCAGTCTGTCCCACTTTAATTTTTTCAAGTTCAGTTTCTTTAAAATTTGCATCCACCCAAAATTCTTGATCACTGATTAACGCAAAAAGTGGTTGATTTGCTAATACAATATCACCCGTACGCAAAGAAACATTTGCAAGTAAACCATTGGTGGGTGCAAAAATCTTGGTATATGCCAAAGAAAGTTTGATTTGTTCGAAATTGGCTTTAGCATCTTCAACTTTTGCAAGTGCAATTTTAAAATGGGCAATGGAATTGTCTTTTTCTTGTGGAGGTAAATATTTTCTCTTAGCAAGATTGATGACGCGTTCTTCGGTGATCGCAGCATTTTCTAATTCAGCTTGTGCCAAATCTAACTCGGCTTTAGCTGAGTTCACAGCAAGTTGAAAAGGTTGAGGATCAATTTCAAAAAGAGTATCACCTTGGTGAACATATTGATTATTGGTGATGAAAACGTTGATGACTTGGCCTGTAATCCGAGGAGCGATTTGCACAACATTTGCATTGACATAAGCATTATCGGTACTGAGATAATAATTTGAATAAATTTTTATGCCTAACCAGGCAAAACCACTGGCAACAAAAAAAGCAATCACAACATATTTTTTAAAATTTTTTGATTGGATAATAGGGTTTAGATAATTCATGATTAATGTCGCCACAAAAGACTATATATAAGAGTTAATAAAATAAATAAACTGATCCCGGTAAACACGTAATCATGTGTTTTTAAATAAAACCATACCAAGGTGGCAACGCGAACAATTTGCGTCATCACTAAAGTAAGTAATCCTAATTCAATCATTCCTACAGAGGATAAGGATTTTGCACTTTGCCAGATGGCAAAGATGCTAAGATGATATGAATCGGATTGCAATATTTGTGTGGATAAGGTTTCATTTCCATGTTGAATTAAATAGAGACTACCACCAACCATAGCGATGCAAACTGAAACAAATGTTCCAATGAATAGAATAAACCCAATGGATTCTTGCATATTTTTATTGGCTAACATTTAAATGTGGCCGGTTAATGCATTGTAAAACATTTGTAATCCTATTAAGCAAATGGCAGTGCTAAATATAATACGCAAGCTACGATTTTGGGTTTTTGTTAATATCTTTGCTCCAAAGAATGATCCTAACACAACACCAATCATGACAGGAAAACAAATGAGTGGATTGATAAATCCATGAGAAAAATAAATTCCTGCGCTGACTGCTGCTGTTATGCCAATCATAAAATTGCTCGTCGTCGTGGCAACTTTATAGGGTAAACGCAATGCTTGATCCATAGCTAAAACTTTTAGTGCGCCTGAGCCAATGCCCAATAATCCAGCAAGCAATCCGGCTACTCCCATAATAGTTAGCGCACTGGGAACGTTTTGCACATGGTAGGATTTAAATTGATTTGCTGAAGGATACTGACCATCCAAATTTAAAGCAATAGCCCAAGGATGCGAGCTTGAATATAGTTCATGTTCTTCTTTGCGTCGCATAGTCAAGTATGCCGAAAAGAAGAGTACTAAACTAAACAAAATGGCAAGGAAATTGATGGGTACGTATACAATCAACAAAGCACCTACAAAAGCGCCGACGACAGCCGCTGTTTCTAAAAACATACCAATTCGTACATTGGTATATCCTTCGCGTAAATAGGCCGCAGCTGTCCCTGAGGATGTTGCAATGACAGAGATGAGCGATGCTCCCATGGCATAGTGAATGTTAGTATGAAATATCAAGACAAGAACAGGAATGACGACGATACCACCACCTAATCCAGTTAGCGCTCCTAAAAGCCCGGCAATCATTGAAAAGATAAATAATAGAACAAAAAATATCAAAATAGTCAAATTATACCCTTAATTCTAAGTAGAAATTTTTTGATCATAAAAATTTTTTTTGTACATATATAATCTATAATTTCATCTGCATCTTGTTAAGATAAACCATCAGAATAAAAAAAACGAGTTTATAGAGTAAACTTAATTAAGAAGTATAAGAATGAGGAGCGAGGGAATGCGATTAGCTGCTTTTATGATGGCCACACTAATTTTTGCTTGGGTTTTTCTGCCGAGCGCTGTTGCCAAATCTCACCCATCGAGTTGGTGTAATGATGCGGGATATACTTGTATCAAGATCAAGCGGGGACAATCATGGCAATCCTTATTTCCTGATGAAAGCGAACGCGGGTTGGTGATGCGCATTAACCATACCAATGGACGATTGTACCCTGGTATGACGATACGTGTTCCAACTAATCTTGAGAGTTCCAATCTATTGGATCATTCTCCTTTTCCGGTTTTTATTGAACCGCCAGAAGAAAAAGTAGTGGTAGTCGATCTAAAAAAACATGCATGGGGTGCTTATGAAGCGGATGGTAGCTTAATACGTTGGGGCCCAGCAACAGGTGGTAAAGACTGGTGTTCCGATATCGATCGTTCGTGTCGAACCAAAGCTGGAATCTTTCGTATTTATTCATTAGGTAGTAGTAATTGTGTATCCAGTAAATTTCCTATTCCAGATGGCGGCGCACCCATGCCATATTGCATTTTTTTTAATGGCGGACAAGCATTACATGGGTCACCAGGCGGCGTGATCAGGGGGAATGAAAGTCATGGATGCGTACGCTTATTTGTGGATGATGCTGAATGGTTGCGTTATGACTTTGTTGATCCACCGAGAGGTTCTAATAATTATCGTGGTACGAAAGTAGTGGTATTCGGAAGCTAATCTGTAGGATTCAGGTAGTCAATCTCAAGTGGTTACACTATCATAGTCAGTATGACAAAACGTAAATATCATCTATATCTTTACATATTTATTGGAGTGGTGATTCTCTTTCTTATCATTAGAGTTTTACTCTCAGGCGATAAACATCCGCATCATGTTGCCGCTGTTTCTGTTAGCCCAGTGGTAAAAAAAGATGTCATGATTAGTATGCAAACCATCGGAACTGTTCAAGCCTATTCATCAGTTGATGTGAGATCCATGGTAACAGGCCAAATCATCAGTGAAGGATTTAAAGAAGGTGATATGGTTAGCAACAATCAAGAATTATTTTTAATTGATCAACGTCCATTTATTGCAGCATTCAATCAAGCCAAAGCGGATCTATTACGTAACCAAGCGATTGTAGCTGATTTTGAATTGCAAGTGAAACGGAATACTTCCCTTTTGAAAAAAGGATATGTTGCCGCACAAGTTTATGATTCATTAGTTGCTAATCATAAATCTGCTGCTGCAGCCGTACAAGCAGCTGAAGCAGCTGTTGAAAATGCCACATTGCAATTGAGCTATACCACTATTCGAGCTCCTATAGCAGGTAAAACAGGAAATGTAGTCTATCAAACAGGCACAATCATTAAAGCCAACGATGCATTGTTAGTGACGATTAATCAGATCAATCCAATTTACGTTGTGTTTTCATTACCACAAAATAGATTATTCTCGATCTTAGAACGTTACAATTCCAAACAAAGTATTCCAGTCAAAGTCACTATCCGCGATAAAGAAATAGAAACAGGCGAAGTAACATTTATTGATAACACCATCAATACAGCAACGGGTACGGTACAACTGAAGGCAACTTTTGCCAATAAACAAAATAAATTATGGCCTGGTCAATATGTCAATATTGAATTACCGGTAGAAGATGTTAAACAAGCATTATTGATTCCCTCATTAGCAGTGTTAACGGGTCAAAATGGCTTTTATGTCTATGTAGTTGATGATAAATCAATGGTTCAAGTGCGAGAGGTGACACCAGGCGATACAGTGCATGGTCAAATTATTATTATTAAAGGGTTACATTTTGGAGAAAAAGTGATTATCTCGGGACAATTAAAATTAAAACATGGTATGAAAGTAAAGACGGTGGAATAACAATTTGTGAATATTAGTAAACTTTTTATTCATCGCCCCGTCATGACAACATTATTAATGATGGCATTATTCTGCGCTGGAATATTTGCCTATCGCGCTTTACCAGTCAGTAATCTTCCTGATGTTGATTTTCCTACTATTCAAGTAACAGCTAATTTACCAGGCGCGAGTCCGGAAACCATGGCGAGCGCGGTGGCCACTCCTCTTGAACGGCAATTCTCAACTATTGCGGGTCTTGATAGCATGAGTTCAGCGAGTAGTTTAGGTACCACCCAAATTACCTTGCAGTTTAACTTAGAAAAGAATATCGATGGTGCAGCATTAGATGTGCAATCAGCCATTTCTGCTGCTGCAGGCAAATTACCAAAAGATATCCCCAATCCTCCAACGTTTCGTAAAATTAATCCATCAGCATCGCCAATTCTATATCTCGCGTTGAGTTCAGATACGTATCCTCTTTCAAAAGTGAATCACTATGCAGAAACTATTCTTGCGCAACGAATTTCTATGGTCAGTGGTGTCGCGCAAGTCAATGTGTATGGATCACAAAAATATGCAGTGAGGATTCAAGTCAATCCAAATAAACTTTTTTATCACAATATAGGAATTGATGAAGTAACTAGCACAATAAAAAAAAATAATGTGAATTTACCAACAGGTAATATGGATGGTACTAAACAATCTTATCTCATCAGTGTCGATGGGCAACTTAATAATGCTGAATCTTATCTTTCTTTACCCATCACCTATGTGAGTGGGGCGCCACTACGATTACAAGATATTGGCACAGCAATAGATAGTGTCGAAAACAACAAAGTAGCTAGTTGGCATAACGGTAAACGAGCTATTATTTTAGCCGTACAAAGACAACCGGGATCCAATACAGTTGCTGTGATTGATGGGATAAAAAAAATTATTCCAACATTTGAAAAAACATTACCAGCTAATATTAAGTTATCTATTGTTTATGATCGTTCCGAATCTATTCGGCAATCAATCACAGATGTGCAATGGACATTAGTATTAGCTGGCGTATTAGTGGTCATGATAATTTTTATATTTTTACGAAATATTACTGCAACGCTGATTCCAACTTTAGCCTTACCATTATCAGTAATCGGTACATTTGCCTTTATGTATCTTTTTCATTTTAGTTTGGATAATCTTTCGTTGTTAGCATTAACATTATCAGTTGGATATGTAGTCGATGATGCGATTGTCATGCTGGAAAATATATTTCGCTATCTTGAATTAGGTCAAACACCACTACAAGCTGCTTTAAATGGATCCAAACAAATCAGTTTCACGATTTTATCAATGACTTTATCATTAGTAGCGGTTTTCATCCCTGTTGTATTTATGCAAGGATTGATCGGTAGATTGTTTTACGAATTTGGTGTCACCATTACTATTGCTATATTAGTATCCGGCGTTATTTCATTGACATTAACTCCTATGCTGGCTAGTCGTTTCATTCGTGGAGCGCTACACGAAGAAAAATATAGTTGGCAACGTAAAATTGAAGCCTGTTATCAGCGGATGGTTTCATTGTATCAGCGAACGTTGCAATGGACCTTAGTTCACCAGGGTTTGATGCTTGGAATTTTTCTTTTCACGTTATTATTGTCAGTTTTTTTATTTTATGTTATCCCGAAAGGATTTTTACCAAATGAGGATACCGGTCAATTATTTGCTTATACAGAAGCAGATCCTGCTGTTTCATTTGCCACAATGATTGAACGACAACAAGCGATTGAAAAAATTATCAGCGAACATCCTGATATTGATAGCATTGTGTCAACAGCCGGTGTAGGTGGAGCGACTGCCTCATCGAATGCTGGTCGTTTTTTTCTGCGACTTAAACCTCGTAGTGAGAGAAAATTATCTGCTGATCAAATCAGTCAGCAATTACGTGAAAAAGTAGCGGCGATTCCTGGAATTTCCGCTTACATACAAAATGTCCCCAGTATTGTAATAGGGACGACGACTAAAAGCACTTATCAATATACCCTGCAATCCAATCAATTATCCGAGCTTTATAAATGGTCTGCACTTTTTACGGATAAAATGAACAATGTTCCAGGATTTCATGATGTCACAAGCAGCTTACAATACACTGGTCCGCAAGTTGATATTCGTTTATTACGAGACAAAATGGCGGCTTTAGGAATTTCAGCCGCTCAAATTGAAAATACGCTGGCGCATGCATATGGTGGAGCAGAACAGATTTCTACTATTTATGGTACCGAAGATACGTATAAAGTATTGATTGAGCTAGAACCAGCATACCAAGACAATCCATCTATGTTGTCGCAACTTTATCTTCATTCAAGCCATGGCGCCATGGTTCCATTACAAGCTATTGCTTCAATTGGTTTAACCAAAGGCTTAATGACATTAAATCACTTAGGTCAATTACCGGTGGTGACTATTTCATTTAATTTAGATCCAGGTATGTCGTTGAGCACAGCAGTTTCTGCTATTAATAAAATAAAACAAGATATGCAACCACCGGAAACTCTCACCACTGATTTTTATGGTACAGCACAAGTATTTCAATCATCTATTGCTGGCTTAGGCATACTATTAATGGTAGCTATATTGACTGTGTATATTGTATTAGGAATTTTATATGAGAGTTTTATACACCCATTAACCATTTTATCTGGATTGCCAGCTGCAGGAGTAGGAGCATTATTAGCTTTAATGATTATCGGGATTGATCTGAATCTTTATTCATTCATCGGTATTATTATGTTGGTTGGGATTGTTAAGAAGAATGCTATTATGATGATCGATTTTGCGCTAGATGCACAACGCTATTCAGCTAAGACGCCTGCAGATGCTATTTTCGAAGCTTGTTTATTACGGTTTCGGCCGATTATGATGACGACCATGGCAGCGTTAGTGGGTGTGTTACCGATCGCTTTCTCATTTGGTGC
Source organism: Gammaproteobacteria bacterium RIFCSPHIGHO2_12_FULL_37_14 (assembly GCA_001801485.1). The sequence continues at coordinate 16,079 of MGXV01000025.1, read as the reverse complement.
TGGCAGTGAAACCCGTCGACCTTTAGGTATTGCTGTAGTAGGTGGTTTGTTAGTATCTCAATTATTGACACTTTACATTACGCCAGTGATTTATCTGTATATGGAAAAAATTTCACAACGTTTTTTACATTTGACCTTTTTCAAGAATTAAAAAACTGCAGTTTTATTTTTGTAAAACATACGTTCCTGGCGCATCTTCAAGAGGAAGATACCCTTTTTTCTCACAACCCATTTTAGGGGGTAGTTTATCCATCTTACCTGAATGCTTGCTTAGCCATTTTTCCCAAGCCGGCCACCACGACCCATTATTTGGGCGAGTATTTTTATACCAACTCTCTGCATCAATGTAACGATCCGAGTCTTTTAAAGTTGAAATTCGATAATAACGTTTGGTTTTTTTTACTGGCATGCTGACAATTCCCACATTATGTCCACCACTAGTCAGCGTAAAAGTAACATCACTCGAGGTTAGCATATTGATCTTAAATACGGAATGCCATGGTGAGACATGATCTCTTTCGGTTGCGACAACGAAAATAGGAATACTGATATCAGTTAATGATATCGGTAGTTTGTTTACCAAGTATTTTCCTTCTGCCAATTGATTGTCTAAAAATAAATTTCGTAGATATTCAGAATGCATTTGATAAGGTAATCGGGTTGCATCAGCATTCCATGCCATTAAATCAGTCATGGGTTTGCGCTGTCCTAATAAATAATCATGTATTAGACGTGACCAGATTAAATCGTTAGAACGTAATAATTGAAATGCTCCTGCCATTTGATTGGTATCTAAGTAGCCTTTTTCTCTCATCATATTTTCTAAGAAAACAATTTGGCTTTCATCAATAAATAAACCTAATTCGCCCGGCTCAGTAAAGTCAGTTTGAGCAGCTAATAAAGTTAAACTAGCTAGACGTTCATCGTTATCTCTTGCCATGGTTGCAGCGGCAATAGCAGCTAGTGTACCGCCTAGACAATACCCAAGCAGATGAATTTTTTGTCGAGGTACGACTGTTGAAATAACATCGAGAGCTGATTTTATGCCTAAGTCGAAGTAATCATTCATGTTTAAATCATGATCTTTCTTTTTGGGATTTTTCCAAGAGATACAAAAAACAGTGTGCCCTTTTTTTAGAAGATATTTTACCAAGGAATGCTTTGGCGTAAGATCCAATATATAATATTTCATAATCCACGCTGATGTAATTAAAACAGGTTCAGCATAGACTTTTTTTGTTAATGGTGCGTATTGGATAAGCTCGATTAAGCGATTTCGATAAATAACTTTTCCAGGCGTCACAGCAATATTTTTTCCAATAATAAAATTTTCTGCTCCGATGGGAGGTTTGTTCGCATGAATACGGCTGAGATCCTCAAGAAAATTATTAAAACCTCGCGTCAAATTTTCCCCTTGTTGTTGAAAAATTGCATCTTGCACTTCAGGATTAGTAAGCGGTGAATTTGAAGGAGATAACATATCAAGAATTTGGCGCAAGCTGAAATCAACCACTTCTTCATGATGGCGACTGACACCCCTTACTTCGATTGCAGCAGTATGCCACCATTGTTGGATCATCAGAAATGATTCGAAAGTATAATTGTAAGGAAATTGCTGCCACTTGCTGTTGACGAAACGTTTATCTTGCGGTGATGTTAACGTACAGTATTCACCGCGTGGATCTCCGGTGATCTGCCCTACGTATTGATAGATTAAATGCCACAGATTTTCTTGAAAGAGTTCAAGTAATTGCATCTGCTTAGCGGGATGAATGGAAATATGTAAATACCAATCGAAGAAAGCTAATAGCAGCGCTGCTGGCGAAATTCCATGACTAAGACGGCTAATAGCAACTTGTAGTGAGCGATCTAACGTATCGTAGTAGTTGACTTCATGTGGATGGTCCATTTATCCCTCGCATGGAGTACTCATTCATGAGAACTTCCTGCTAGTTCCTTTACTAGCTCGGGAGTGACGCTACACTACATGGATATTCTGTTCAATCCACGATGAATGATGGATTGAACAGATGAGAAGATTGTACCTACGAAGAGCAATTATTTACTCGATTTCTCATGTTTTTCATAGGATCGAGATGGATTCGTCTCACCGCGTGCAGCGCCAAAAACACCCGTTGCAGTATAGAGAGGCTTAGACATTTTCATACCTTCATCTATACACTCAGTGCATGAGGTTATAAAGGTTTGCATGCCTTGCATACAAGCATTCATATTTTCATTAATAAAATCTCGCTGCAAATGTAATAATTCTTCAGGCTTTTTGACTTCAGTGAGACGTTTAAATTGATCAGAGAGGCGAAAAACATTTTCATTAGCCAATTCGAAATTTTTTTGTGTCATATGTTGGCAAATATGACAGATTTCAGTGATTTGTTTACTCCATTCATTAGATGAAGTGAATGGATTTTTGGTTTTGTACCATTGATCGAAATTTTCATTAAACATATTCAACCTCCATTGATTTGTGCACTACAACATTCTTTATATTTAAATTTAGGATATTTAACAGAAAATGTCAAATTCCTGTATAAAAAAAGTATCAATTAACTATAACAAACAATAATAAATCAGTTGCAATGCTAATTGCTTTATTAGTCGCATACTAACATCTCTTAGAGCATGTAATGACCGCCATTAATTGCAATATTTGCACCGGTAATATAATTACTTTTTTCGCTAGCAAGAAACGCAACAACATAGGCGACTTCATCTGGTGTCGCAAATCGACCCATTGGAATTTCATCTAATAGTTTGTTACGTATTTTTTCAGACAATGTTTGAATCATTTTGGTTTCGACATAACCAGGCGAAATAGTATTCACTGTGATGCCATTTTTTGCTACTTCTAAAGCAAGGGCTTTAGTAAATCCATGCATGCCGGCTTTAGCTGCCGAATAATTTACTTGACCAAATTGACCTTTTTGCCCATTAATTGAAGATATATTGATAATTCGACCGAAGTTTTTTTCTTTCATTTTATTAATTACGGCATGTGTAATATAAAATACGCTATTTAAATCGGTATTAATCACAAGATCCCATTCTTCTTTACTCATCTTACAACAAGTATGATCACGAGAAAGTCCTGCATTATTAACTAAAATATCAATCGCTCCAACATCAGCAATAATTTGATTAATCATCGATTCGCAGGAAGCAAAATCCGTTACATCAACAAAAGCAATATCAAATTGATAACCTGCGTTTTTTTGATGATGTTGCCAAGTACGAGCTGATTCATGGTTACCGCCACGATTATAAGTAGCGATAATTTTGACGCCATGCTTGAACAGTTCTTGACAAATTGCTTCGCCGATTCCACCCATACCACCAGTCACAACAGCAATTCTTTTTTCCATCATTTTATTTTACCCTCCTGTCTTGACTCTGTTTTGCGGGATCGCTAATCTTGTGACACATTTTCAAAACTTGGGAAGAAAGACAAACATTTCAGTAAAAATTTTATCGAGATAAACAATTCGACTGAAACTTATTGGACAGCAAGCTATCGAAGTTCAATATTAGTTGATTATAACGTAAGGAAGATTTTTGTGAAAATCATTGAACGATTTGAAATCCCATATTATCAATTTTTGAACGAAAATAGCCAAATAGCAGATGAATTCCCCTTAATTGCTGAAAATAAGCAAGTTCTTCCCGTTTTGTATCAATTAATGGTACTAGTTCGTATGTTAGATGCGAAGGCAATTGCATTGCAACGAACGGGCAAATTGGGAACTTATCCCTCGACGCGTGGACAAGAAGCTGTGTTTGTTGGAATTGGGCATGCGCTTGCCAAAAAAGATGTTTATATACCTTACTATCGAGATGTAGGGTCATTATTGCAACGTGGCGTAACATTTTCGCAAATTTTGCAATATTGGGGTGGTGATGAACGTGGAAATTTTTTTAACCCTGAGAGCGAGGATTTTCCGCATAGTGTACCAGTTGGCAGTCAACCATTGCATGCTGTTGGAGTGGGTTATGCTATCAAATATCGTCATCAGCAACGAGCGGTGATGGTTACCTGTGGCGATGGAGCCACCTCACAGGGTGATTTTTACGAAGCTCTTAATGTTGCGGGAGCATGGCAATTACCCGTCGTATTTGTAGTTTGTAATAATCAATGGGCAATCTCTGTCTCACGACAAGTACAAACCGCCGCCCATACCTTAGCGCAAAAAGCAATTGCAGCGGGAATAGTAGGCGAACAAATTGATGGTAACGATATTATTGCAGTGCAACATCGAACGGCAGAAGCATTAAAAGTTGCTCGAGAAAATTATCAACCACGTTTGTTGGAAATGGTATGTTATCGACAACATGATCACACCACAGCAGACGATGCTAGTCGTTATGAACCAAAAGATTTACGAGAAGTTGAATGGAAAAAAGAACCTATTGCACGGTTGCGAGTTTATCTCGAAAAATTAGGCATCTGGAATGAAGCAAAAGAAGCGGCTTTATTAGCAGACTGTGCTAAAAAAGTTGATCAAGAAGTAAAAGATTATTTTGATCTCAAAGCGCAATCACTGGTATCAATGTTTGATTATCTGTACGCCACCTTACCTTCTGCTTATGCAGAGCAACGCGACATTCTTAAACAGATGGAGATGGTTGATCATGGCTGAAATAACACTGGTTGAAGCGATTACGCAAGCTCTGGCTCACGAAATGCAAAAAGATACTGATGTCATCGTGTTAGGCGAAGATGTAGCAAAAGATGGAGGAGTATTTCGGGCGACAGTTGGATTATTAGATAAATTTGGGCCTGAACGTGTGCTGGATACGCCACTTGCAGAATCCATGATTGGTGGATTAGCAGTCGGTATGGCGGTACAAGGATTGAAACCAGTAGCTGAATTTCAATTTATGGGTTTTATTTATCCGGCAATTGATCAAATCATTAATCATGCGGCGCGCATTCGTAATCGAACACGAGGTCGTTTGAGTTGTCCTGTCGTATTTCGTACTCCTTATGGGGCAGGTATCCATGCACCTGAACATCATTCAGAAAGTACCGAAGCACTATTTGCGCATGTGCCAGGCTTACGTGTCGTTATTCCATCTTCGCCTGCTCGTGCTTATGGTTTATTATTAGCAGCGATTCGCGATCCCGATCCAGTGATTTTTCTTGAACCTTCTCGTCTTTATCGTTTTGCTAAACAAGAAGTAAAAGACAATGGCCAAGCATTACCACTAGATACTTGTTTTACTTTGCGAACAGGTGATGATGTGACATTAGTCACATGGGGAGCAATGGTAAAAGAGACCTTGAGTGCGTGCGATCGTTTAATTGAAGCAGGTATTCAAGCAGAAGTCATCGATGTTGCTACCATTAAACCACTGGATATGGAAACTATTTTATTATCTGTTGAAAAAACCGGACGTTGTGTGATTATTCATGAGGCACCACTCACGGGTGGAGTTGGTGCAGAAATTGCGGCACAAATTGCTGAAAAAGCATTGTTTTTATTAAAGGCTCCACCCGTAAGAGTCACTGGTTTTGATACCATTGTGCCTTATTCTAGATTAGAAAAGTATTATATTCCTAGTGAAAAACGGATTATTGATGCAGTACATCGGACGATGGAGTTTACATGAAAATTTTTCATTTACCTGATTTAGGCGAAGGCTTAGCAGAAGCTGAAATTCGAGACTGGTATGTCAAAGAAGGCGATAGAGTTGCGGTGGATCAACCGTTAGCTTCGATGGAAACTGCAAAAGCAGTTGTCGATGTGCCATCACCTTATACTGGAAAAATTATTAAATTATATGGAAAGGTGAATGATGTAATTCAAACGGGTTCACCTTTTATTAGCTTTGAGTTAGATGAAGGTACAATTGAGCAATCAAAAGGAAGTGTCGTTGGCTCACTTGAAGAAAGCTCCAAAAAATGGGATGAAGGCGATGTCATTATTGGAGCAGTAAAAACAAAATCGCCGGCTATCAAGGCCATGCCAGCAGCAAGAGTACTTGCTCAACAAATGAAAATTGACTTGAGCATCGTTAACCCAACCGGACCTCAAGGTTTAATCACACCTGATGATGTCAAAAGATATATTGATCAGTCAACTCGGATTCCTGTTGTTGATCAAGGCGAATCACTTCATGGTGTTCGGCGTGTGATGGCAAATATAATGATGCAATCACATCAAGAAATAGTACCGGTTACGATCATTGACGATGCGGATACGACTACTTTATCTAAGCAGGTGAATATTACGATTCATTTACTTAAAGCAATTGTTGCGGCTGTTAAAATTGCACCCTCACTCAATGCATGGTTTGATGGAAAAACATTGAAGCGTCAATTATTCGATCATGTTGATATTGGTCTTGCTGTGGATACCGCCGAAGGATTATTTGTTCCTGTTATTAAACAGGTAGAAAAATATTCGGTGGAAGAATTGCGAAAAAAAGTGGATGTCTACAAACGATCTGTACAAGATCGAACGATAACGGCAAGCGATATGCAAGGAGCAACGTTTACTCTGTCAAATTTTGGTATGATTGCAGGCCGATATGCTACCCCTATTATTGTACCGCCTATGGTAGCTATTTTAGGTTGTGGACGTAGTCGCGATGCGGTGGTTGCAATGGATGGGAAAATGATAATCAGACATATTGTCCCGCTTTCCTTAACATTTGATCATCGAGCAGTAACAGGTGGAGAAGCGGCACGATTTTTAGGTGCAATAATCGCTTATTTACAAGGTACGACCTATTAATATCTCAGCTTAGCGCAATGCCAACAAGCTAGGATTATGGTAAAATAATGAATGTGATTGTTTATCCATTTATCCAAAGGATTTGGTATGAACAAGTTGTTGCTAGCTGTCATGTTAGGAGTGAGTATCGGGCTGGCAATTATTGGTTTATTTGCATTCATCTATTCGTTTACAATTAATTCTTTATTCTCTCCTACCTTGGAATTCTCAATATCGCTTACTGCGAGCTTTATTTTTTTAATATGCGTTTTAATATTACTACAACAACTTTTCAATAAAAAGAAAAAATTACTGAATCTTGGCAGTACAGTACATGATGCAAAAATTAAATTATACGAACAACAACATCTTTTTGAAACAATTTTTAATACATCTGGTATTGGTATTGCTTTATTAAATCTTGATGGTCGATTTCTCCGTGTGAATGCTTCGCTGACTGAATTACTTGGTTATGGTGAAGCAGATATGTTAACAATGAATTATTATTATTTAATTCATCCGAATGATCTTAATAATCAGCAAATGAATATTCAACAATTAATCGATAAACAAATTAAAATGTATTATTCAGAACAACAATGTTTTCGAAAAAATGGTGAAATAGTATGGGTAACATCGACTATGTCTCTGATTAGAGATGAAAACGATAAGCCACTATATTTTATTGTTCAAGTACATAACATTACACAACAAAAACAAGCAGAAGATCGCTTACACCATATGGCATACCATGATCCATTAACTGGGCTTGCTAATCGTAATAAGCTAGAACAATTTATTAATCATGTTTTAGCCACTTCTCGTCGACATAAATATGGATTTGCATTGTTATTTTTAGATTTAGATCGTTTTAAAAATATTAATGATACGATTGGACATGAAGCTGGCGATCTTATCTTACAAATTATTGCGGAACGTTTACGTAGTACGGTACGCAGCACTGATATGGTTGCTCGTTTAGGCGGCGATGAATTTGTATTAGTAGTTACTGATGTTAAAAAAACAGAAGGCGTAGCATTAATTGCCAAGACTATTCTTGAAAATGTATTACAAGTTATTATTGTTCAGAGTAAAGAAATATATCTTACTACTAGTATCGGCATTAGTATGTATCCTTATGATGGACATAATATTCAAACGTTAATGAAAAATGCTGATCTAGCTTTATATCGATCAAAAGAACATGGACGTAATAATTATCAATTTTATACCTCAGGAATGACGAACAAAGCACAAGAAAAAATGGCGTTACAAAATGCTTTAGGCCATGCATTAGTGAAAAATGAATTTACTCTCGCTTACCAGCCAAAGATGGAAATTAAAACACGACGTATTACTGGTATTGAAGCATTACTACGTTGGAAAAATCAAGAATACAACACGATTACACCAGATGAAATTATTTTGCTCGCAGAAGAAACCGGCTTAATTGTTCCCGTGAGTAATTGGGTGATGAAAACTGCTTGTCAACAACTAAAAGTTTGGCATAATTCTGGATTAAGCTCGTTAACCATTGCTATTAATTGTTCTGGCCGTCAGTTTAAACAGACCACTTTTGTCGATGATATTCTCGATTTAATTTCACAAGTGAGTTTACCACCACCATCGCTGGAAATTGAAATTACTGAAAGTATTATTATGCAAGAACCAGAAAATACATTACGCGTACTCTATGCATTGAAAGATTTAGGGATACAAATCGTCATCGATGATTTTGGTACGGGCTATTGGTCATTAAATAATTTAAGACGCCTCTCGGTCGATAAAATTAAAATAGATAAATCTTTTATTAAGCAGATTATAGTGGACGAAACTTCTGCTACTATTACTCGAGCGATTATTGCGATGGTGAATAAACTCGGAATTGTGACCATTGCTGAAGGCGTGGAAACCCGAGAACAATATGATTTTCTTGCTCAAGAAGGCTGTACGGAAATTCAAGGATATTATCTTACGCAACCACTTTCAGATGTTGCTATGGGAAATTTTTTGCAACATCCTGTCCCAGATGCTGAAGTGATTTCAAAGACGGAAGTGGTGAGTTGACTGGATAATCATATCAATCTCGTTTACCAAAACACTCATATAAACGAACAGACCTAGTTTCGATAGCTTGTCTTTAGAAAAGTAGGAGAAGACAGAGATTTATCCTGCTCTTGCTTTCCAGTCCGCTGTTCTTTTTGTGCAAGCAGTGACTGTTGCGGCAATAACGAAAAGCCCGTTGATAATTTTATGCCTTCTCTACGTGCCGCCATTAACATGGCCAACATGACAGGTTTGTTGTCCCTACATTGTGAACAGCAAGGAATAAAATTAACCAGTAAATGATCGCTGATTTCAACTTGCTTACTACCGTATACGTTTAATTTAGGTAGAACATAACGATCTATAGAGGTATCATCCATGCCATATTTTTTGCTTTGTTGATAAGGATAGAAATGGCAATTGACTGCACCGGTAATGTGCAATTGATCACCTTCCGTCAACAGTAATTCAATTAACTCCTTAAAATAAAATTTTTCAGCACAATTTTTCATTGCACCAGGATCACGTGTCAAGCATTTAATGGTCTGATTAAAGGCATATATATTTCTTTCGCGAGTAAAAGAAAAAACGACAGCTTGGTTTTTGTTGTAATCAGCGATGTACGTCTTAAGTTTTTCTTGAATATCTGAACTGATCTTAGTTTCGCTACTGATATGTACCAAGCAAAGTTTCTTTTCGCCTCTCGTCACAGCTACAAATGAAATGCAGCTTGGTGCAAGTGCTTCTGCGATGCCAATTGATTTGTTTTGGTATTTAGTGTGATGTACAGCAATTGTTGCATTAAAATAATCTGTGTTTCCCCAAAATCCCCGTAAAAATTCAGTTGCATACTGTTCGCATTCTTGTGATCGCTCAAAATAATTAGCGGGATTAAATAAATCAACCGCACCTAATTGTTTTGCTTCCTCAAGATTAAAATCATTTGGTGATGTAATAACATGATTAATAAATGCGTTTTTTCTCTGGATATTTCCCGGACGAAATGCGTATGAGCGACCTAAGTAAGTGATTTTTTTTCTGTCTATATTAAATTGATTCCATTGATTTTGGATAGGGATATGGAGTGCAAGTAACAAAGGGTTTAAAAATTCTTCATTTTCTAACCCAGATTTGAAGATAAGAGCATAGATTAAGTAAACATCTTTACTATTCAGTTGATTGATAACTTGAATGGCCCGCTCAGAAAGCGCCTCCAAACTTTGTATACATTCACCTCGATTTATTAAAGACGTTTTTACCTGTTTATAAAGAATAAATAATTCTTCATCACTAATAAAAGATGCAGGATAGTTATTTGTTTGAGCAGATTCGAGTGTATAATTTTTTAATATAGATACTATAGCTGGATCATTATCTTCTAATGCTATTTTGAAAGGTGTTTTTCCATGTTGATCATGGAAATGATTTAATACTTTTATCGCAAGATCTTTGCCGGCTTTTTCAAGTAACACCCGGGTTTCTTTTATTTGTTTTTGTGAAATCGTTACTAAAAGTGCAGCGCCAATATTGACAGTAAGAGGTTTCTTTAATAATTCTGCAACAATGAGATGTTGTTCATTTGTGTTTGCTATTGATATGGCTAAAGATAAGGGTGTTTGCTTATTTTCATCTAGCTGATGTGGATCCGCACCCTGTTCAAGCAATGTCTTTACTGCCGACAAGTTGCCTTTTCGAATGGCATTAAAAAGATGAGCGTTTTGCGACGCTATCTCTAATATCTTACTTGGAGTAGCAAGATGCCTCATCTGCATAAAACACACCTCTGTAAACAAAGCTTAAATTTCTCAATTAACCAAATCGTACTCAATTTCTGCCATCGCCGTTTGCAAGTCTAACTGAAATACCCCAAATCGATATGATATTTGGCAACCCTCCTTAGTTGTTAAATTTCTAATACTTTCTTTTGATATTCTTCATATTGCGTTCTTGAGGAAGCACTTTGCCTGAAGAAAAAGCGATAGAATACATTACGTTTTCTGCCGCGATCGGCAACAGTATAGATTTCGTTTAGACACTTTTTAGCTTCCACATCCAGATCAACGTGCTGTACGTTTTGTTTTTTCTTAGCGTCCCAAAAAGCTTGCATGATATCTAAAATCTTTTTAGCCGTTTCCGTTACCAGAACGTCTTTTTCCATTTCGCCTATTTTGAAAACTGTTTTGCCGCCAAACATACCCGTATGCCACGGATGCGTATAAATATTAACTTGGATCTCACGGAGTATCCTTATTGTTTTAGTTACAATTTCACTTTGCATTAGTTTCAAGTCGGTCTGCAACTTTTCAATCGACTTATTTTTTTGATTGACCTCAATTTCCAACTTGCTAATTTGGCTGGATAATTGAACTTTTGTTTCGTTCAACTTTGCACAAACCTCATTTAATTTTTTATTTTCGTCCGTAATGTTATCGTATTTCATATCAAGATTAATATTCTCTTGATAAGAGTTGTGCAGATTACTTTCCATAATCGCTAGCTCGTTTTCCATTATTCTTAAAGAATTTTTTAATAGGATTTTTTTTCCAGTTTTTTTATTTAATGAATCATGAAAAGATACATTTTGTGATTTTAATTTTTTGTTTTCTTCGGTTAAAGCCTGTTTTTCATTTTCGATTCGATCAATAGCATCGGATAGAAGTTTTAATTTTTTCGGGATTTCTCTTTTTTTATTTTCGTCATTCTCTAAAGCAATTAACTGATCAAAATCCTGAATTAATTCGTTTTTATTCGGACGATTTTTATTCATTTTTTGATTGCGGCTATAATCGATAGCCAATCTTGCTACAGTCTGCTCGAAGCTGATACCATGCTCTAAAGGCAATCCGATTTCATCAGAACTGGTTAGGAGTTTGACTATTACCAATTCATTTACCAATTCATTTTCATCGATAATGGATTCTGGCAGATGGCGATAGTGAAGATGCAATTTAATATAAAAACATAATCTTTGTTCTTTCAACTCATTAATAACATCTTCATCTGTTGCTTCTTCAATTGCTTCACTTATTGCATTAATTGCAGTAGTACATCTCGTCAAATATAAATCTGAACTTTCCGGTTTTAATGCTTGGTATACCTCTAATAAAACAATATAGAATTCACCATTTTTATCTTGAATTTTTAATGATAAATCTTCATTGATTTGCTCTTCCATTTCACAAGCTAATTGTGCTAGATATAAATCTCTGTCTTTATTCATGTTATCAACATGAGCAAACGCTTCGCGATAGGATTCAAGCTTAAAAAAACCATTTATTATTTCATTTATAGACGAGATTTTATCAAGTTTTATTTTTTCTTTTATTCGTAGGATATTTTTTTTATTTTCATTTTGCCTTTCTGCTTCTTCCTTGGCAGCAGCAACTTCCTTTTTAAGCTTCGTATATTTTGTTTTGTAATCGGTAAGTTGTTTTGAATAATAGCTATTTTTATATTCTTGTGAATAATAGCTATAAGATCTTGCAAAATCATCATCTTGTCTATAAGTCATCTCAGTTACTCTTTATTTGTGTTTCATTAAAAAACCAAATCGCGTTGAAACCTCATTGCAATGTTTAAAAGTTAATTCTTTAACCATTCGCTTTGAATATTAATCACAGGACTTAAAAATGCGACTGTATCAGCTAACCCTATTTCTTCAAAAAACTTCAGGGAACGACATAAACTATAAGTATAAGGAATGCAATCTTCATAGTGAGGTTTGGAATTGTAAAAGGTATCATGTGCATCCAGCAAGTACTGCTCTTGATCCTCTTGGCAAAATACCTGACTGTAATCAAATTGATTATTGATATGGTAGCCCGTACCATGAGAAATAAAATGATTATACTTATTTACATTCACCCCACCGGTAACTAAAGCAGCTGGTGTTTCTTTTTGTCCAGCGACGACACTAAGTTGCTGCTTAAAAATATGCTGCACACCTCTGGTGGAGTAAGCAACATGCTCTGACTCCCACTTTCCTTGAAAAAGACCCGCATGTGGATTGTCATTCAGCAGGGTGATTTCACAGGGGAGCAACGATTCAAGTTCTTGCTTAACCGCAAGAAAAATAGAATAGCGACTCACTAAAGCGTGATTCATAGCAGCATATAACCAGGTTTCATACTCCGTACCTAAAGTAGAATTGAGTGGGACACCCACCACACCATTATCTATATCATCCAGCGAGAATAATTTATTCTGATGTGCATATTCACAAATTCGGTAGACAAATTTTTCACCTAATATCTTTGGAAAAACATGACTTCCCGTATGAATAAATCCAATATAATCTTGATCGTCAATCGAATGCATTCTTAATGCATCCTGCATTTTAATATTTGCTAATTTTCTTATTTCGATTGTATTTGTTAACGCCATCAAATCTTCCTTTAACAACTGGATTTCATTATTCGTCAACAAAACAGACTTTTCGTTTTTCACAAAGTTCGTATAAATAAATTTATTTAAATCAATTTCAATTTTTTCTGTACTCAACGCGTGTAGCCCATTATTGATAATGGAGCTCAGATCAAACGTATTCAATAAATTATTTTTAATGTCATGAAATGACCTCGATGTAGCGAGCCCATCCAATGCATTACCAGCAATCTGTTTCCAGTCGGGTGAACGTCCATTATTAAACTTGAGCTTAAACATAAGATAACCACAGCCAGGATCACGCAAAATAAAAGGTAACAACATAGCATTTTTAGACATCGAAGCGCATGCGATACCTGTTGGCAAGCCATTGGTTTTTAATGTTGCATCAGGATAAACTGAAATACTTGTTTGTGGCAGAGCAGTATGTAAATGCTCTACTTTAGAATATAGTTCATCTGTAAAGAACAATGAATATTCTTTTTTATTTGAAAAATAAGTTAAATTTTCTTTCGCATTCAAACCAGAAGATGTCATGTCATCTTTTCCTCGAAATCACTTTATTATTTATCAGAGTTTTCAGTGATTTTTTTTGTGGGTACCAAAAATTAAGTTAGATAGTCTATAGAAATATATTGAAACTAACTATAACCTATTTTGCTTAAGTTAAACTTATGTGTTCATCATCATGGGGACAAAAGTTGTTTAACTACATGAAAAATAAATATAAAAAATCAGCAATAGGCTGCTAGATTTTTATTTATAGGGAAAATAAATTGACGCAATCGGCAGAAAAAACAGGACTCGTATTTTTTATTATCGGCTTAGTGAAAAGTCGTTACTCACTACACATCTTGGATGTATGCTGGTATTGAAACATTAGCAATATGTGCAATAATAGCGGCGCTTGCTTATATTAGCTTATTATTGCATTTTTATCTTGCGGGCGTTTAAAAAAATTGGAGTATTCAATGAATAACGGAAACTATACGGTAATGATTGCAGGAATTGCAAAATCAGGCATGGAAGATTATGTAAAACGTTTTCTTAAGCAACTGATGGAGCATTCGCGAAAGGATACTGGATGCATCATTTACAATATTCATCAATCTATTGAAAATCCTTCTGAATTTATGGTGTATATGCAATGGAAAAGCAAAGAAGCATTCGAACAACACAATTTAATGCCTGAAATGCAAGAATTCAAACACAAACTTGTAAAAGAAATGTTTGAAGAGCAATCGCCTAAAACATATTGGCATTTGCTTTAAATTAAGAAGTTCAAATTTTTTGAATTTTAATCATTCTGGTGGGACTATTGAAAATGCTTCGCAATTTACTGAGTCATATTATCAATAATTTCACCAAAACTTGCTTCTGCCTGACTATTCATCCAACTAGCTAATTCTTCAACATTATTTTCTGAATTTAGAATGTCTCACCATCCTCAAGAGATATTTTTTCTTGGCAGCCTCTTACTTTATCTGCTAGGGACTCTACTTTTGTAAGAAATTATTTGACTTCCAAGATATAAATTTTACTGAAGAGTAATATGCTCTCCATTATTCAAAATATGTTAAAATTAAAAGCTGGTACGTTGTCAGGATTAAAGGAACTTTTTACTAGGATAGACGCTACACCTTAAATAGGGAGATTTTATGAAGAAATTATTCAATATATTATTAAGTTCATCAATTTTAGTAACCGTGGTGGGATGTGCAACTATCACACCAACTCAACCTGGTACAGGGAAAGTGACTATCACAAAAGGTCCGATTTCCAGTAGCTGCAAATGGCGAGGCAAGGTTTCAGTCACAGATGAAGCACGTTCAATGGATACTCCCTATCAGCATACCTCTTTAAAATCAAACGAATTCAATAGACTGAGAAATCAAGCCATGCAACTAGGAGCAAATACTGTATTGCTTTTGCCCTCCTCCGCCATGATTGAAAAGAAACATTGGGCTGCAAAAACACAACATACAGCAGAAGCAACCCATGTTTTCTCTGGCAACGCTTATTGGTGTCCTGCTACCTAAAAAAATATATAACCTATCAGTGACGTTTTTAAGGAAAGTCAGTCAGACGTTATATAGGTAGCCTTAGCAGACAAGGATGTACAATGACATACTCTTGGCATACGGGAACGCCACAGGATATAGCCGTACGCCTTAAAGTCAATTTGTCTCGAGGTGTATCTGAGCGTGATGCACGAGATCGACTACAAGCATCCGGCTTTAATGTATTAACTAAGCAGAAAAAATCATCTCCTTTTAAAATTTTTCTTCAACAATTAAATAGTCTGGTCATTTGGGTGCTTTTAGGTGCCGTTGTTATTTCATATGTACTGAATGAGAAAGTAGATGCTTTTGCCATTTTAACTATCGTAATTTTAAATGCCATCATCGGATTTATTTTAGAATACCGCGCTGATCGCGCAATTTTAGCACTACAACAACTCGCAGCACCGAAAGCAACAGTAATTCGTAATGGACATGCAACTGTGGTTCCGGCATCTCACGTTGTACCTGGAGATATTCTACTTTTAGAAGGCGGCGACCTTATTGCCGCTGATGCGCGTCTTATTGAAGTCTCTTCTCTCAAAACTAATGAAGCATCTTTGACTGGAGAGTCTTTACCTGTTGAGAAAGATACCAAACTTTGTACCGCAGCAGCGCCTTTAGGCGATCGAAAGAATATGGTTTTTATGGGAACCGCTATTGTCAATGGAACGGGCCGAGCAATTGTCATTGCAACGGGCATGCAAACTGAAATGGGTCATATTGCCAGACTACTTGGAGAAGCAACCCGAGCTGAAACACCACTACAAAAAAGGCTAAATCAAGTTGGCTCACGTTTATTATGGATTTGCTTTTCCATTGTCATTTTAATTTTTGTTCTAGGGCTGCTTCGTAATAT
>MGXV01000024.1:404-82223 GCA_001801485.1 Gammaproteobacteria bacterium RIFCSPHIGHO2_12_FULL_37_14 | reverse complement strand
GAAGCACCTATTTTAGGATGACCCTCTAATTCTTCTTTATTATTCAATCCAAGCAAGGTATGAAGTAAACCACTATCAGATAAATAAATTTTAGGTGCTTTGACTTGACGCTTAGAAATGTTTTCCCACCATGGCGCGAGTTGTTTAATAATAAAAGTGGATGTCAAAATATCAAGATAGTGGCGAACTGTTTTATCATTCATACCGAAAGCGCGTGAAAATTCAGAAGCATTCCAAATCTGTCCGTGATAATGGGCTAGCATCATCCAAAAACGTCGCATCGTTATCGCTGGGATATTGATACCTAATTGGGGTAAATCTCGTTCTAAAAAAGTACGTATAAACTGTTGTCGCCATTCCACACTAATCGTCTCAGTGTTACTCAAATAGGATCGTGGGAAAGACCCACGTAACCATAATTTATCTAAATGGGATATACCAACTTCTTGTAATGCAAATCCGTGAATTTCCAAGTAAGCAATTCTGCCCGCTAATGACTCAGAGGTTTGTTTTAATAAGATGAGTGAGGCACTACCTAATATAAGAAATTTTTTTTTTGATTTTGGTTGATCGACTAACACTCGTAATACTTTAAACAAATCCGGTCGATGTTGAACTTCATCAATGACAATTAATCCTTCTAGCGCTTGTAAGGTCAGCATAGGATCTGTCAATCGTGATAACGCGATGGGATCTTCAAGATCAAAAAAGGTGACGAGCGGAAAAAATTTAGCAACTTGTCTAGCCAGTGTCGTTTTGCCGACCTGTCGTGGACCGATTAAAGCCACTACCGGCGATGATACAAGCAATTCCTTGATTTTATTCAGATAAAATTCTCTATTTATCATCATTATCCTTGAATTTTCGTATATTATATCCGAGAATTCAAGGATAACAGATTGGGAATTGAATAGCAAAAACGTAATAAACGAATATTGCAAATACGCCTGCATCATCAGCGACATTTACAGCTCGAATCATTGCATCACGTAACAAAGCGCTTCCGAGACCTTGATTATGATATTTTTTATCTATCGCTAATCTACCAAGCAGTAATACTGGTAAAATCTCTTTTACGCATACTGCGGAGATGTTGCATGTTAGCTTCATTTTTATCTATTGGTCTATTAATGTTAATGGCGGTGATGCTGCCTGGTCCTGATTTTGCTTTAGTTATTAAAAATACCATTCTACATAATCGTCGTGCTGGAATTTTTACTTCATTTGGCATTGGATTAGCCGTCATTGTACACATGACTTATTGCATATTAGGCCTTGCTCTTATTATTTCTGAATCATTATTATTATTTAGCCTGATCAAATATCTTGGAGCAGCCTATTTAATTTATTTAGGCATCCATTCATTTCGATCAAAGCAAGAAAACATTGTTTTCTCTCCAAGCAATAAAATTACTCAAAAATCAAAAATTACTGATTTCATCGCCATTCAACAAGGATTTTTATGTAATTTGCTCAATCCTAAAGCGACCTTATTTTTTCTTGCTTTGTTTACGGTTATCATTAAACCTGGAACATCTCTTATATGGCAACTCGCTTATGGTATCGAAATGCTTATGATTGCCATGAGTTGGTTTATTGCTTTAACATTTTTTTTGTCACATCCTCGTATCTTGCGACTCTTAAATAAAATGGAAAAATACATCGCTAAAACGCTTGGTGTATTTCTTATTGTATTCGGAATCTGCTTAGCATTAATTGAGAAATAGAATTGAAAAATAATAAGTGTTTAAGTGAAAAACTCAATAACCCCTTGCGAGAAGCAAGGCTAACTTCTCGCATATTATCACTATCGAATGCAACTTTTTATCTATTGCGTAATGAAAGCAAACCTATTCCGCAAAGAAATATCCATAAAGCGATAAAGCCAGGCGCCTGGATATTTGTGTAAATCAGTTGCGTCTCTTCTAAATAGCGAAACATTAATAATAAAGTCGCACAAATAGCAATGATTACTTCTATGACACCTAATAACCTCGGTACCACACCAGAACGCATCATCACTAAGCTAGTAATAAAAAACCACACTAACAAGCAACCTAATCCTAAAATGTCGCCTACATAAATACCAAAATAACTATGTAATGCTTGAATGGTAATAATAGTAGACGCTTTGATTTCAACAGGCATTCCATCAACATGTGATAACAAATGCCAGTTGATACTCGGCAACATCAGCAAACTGATGCATAGAGCAATGACACCTGCTGTAGCAAAATACATACCAACTCGCATGTTTGCTTCATGCTTCTCAATAAATGTGTAATAAGTTGCAACTGCACCTGGAATCAAAAGCAAAGGCAACAAAGCATAAATAGTGAGAAAAAATCGGACGCCGTAAGATCCTGCTACCACTTTAAATAATCGATGCTCTTCTAAGCTATATAACATCGTTTGGGATTGAACAATATGATCAATGACTAAGGTGAGGGCTACATAAAGAATTGAAAATAAGATTAATGACCAACCCCCAACATTTATCATCGTCTCATGCCTTGAGTTATCCATACCTACCTCCATAGTAAGAAAATTATTTTCTTATATTTAATTATACAATTAACTCATCCTGTATTTGATAAAAAAATCAATTTACCAAGAAATGGTTGGTTAAAAAAAAATCTAATTTCATTAAAATGATAGTTTTGAATATAATCATTATTTTCCAATACAAAAACTGGAAAAAATATGGCCTAATAATTCATCTGAGGTAAATTGCCCGGTGATATCACTTAGCGCAAGGTGTGCCAAACGCAAATCCTCGGCCGCTAATTCTCCCGCTCCTGAATTTTTTAATTGGGCTAGACTCGTTTCTAATAAAGTTTTTGCTCGTGACAGTGCATCAAGATGCCGTCTTCTAGCAAGAAAAACACCTTCGGCTTCCTCATTAAAACCTACTTGGGTCTTAATATAATTTTTTAGTATATCTATTCCTAATCCTTCCTTAGCTGAAATTGAAATCACAACCTTATTCTGCAATACAATGCTCGGTGTCTCCTGTAATAAATCAATTTTATTGCGAATAAAAATAATTGGGCAATCGCATAAGATCGGTAATTGATTAACAGTATGGGACAATGCTTTGCTAGCATCTTCCAAATAAAATACGATATCTGCTCGTTGCATTTCCTGATAAGCACGCCTGATACCCTCTTGTTCAATGAGATCATCACTTTCTCTCAATCCCGCAGTATCAATAATGTGTATCGGCATGCCATCCAGTAAAATGGTATCGCGTAAAATATCACGAGTTGTGCCTGGAATAGTCGTTACAATGGCAACATCTTTTCCAACTAAACAATTTAATAAACTCGATTTGCCTACATTTGGTTCGCCCATAATCACGGCCACAATGCCTTCTCGCAACAAACTCCCCTGAATGGCTTGCTCTTGTATGCGTGTTAAGGTATCCAAAATAGTATCGAAACATATAAGAATGCTGTCATCCGTTAAAAAATCTATTTCGTCGGTAGCAAAATCAATTGCTGCTTCAATATAAGTACGTAAATAAATAATTTGTTCGTTGAGTTCATGAATTTTTTTAGAAAATTCTCCTTGCAAGGAACGAACGGCGCTTTTTGCGGCTTGCTTTGAGGTAGCATGAATTAAATCTGCCACTGCTTCAACTTGCGTCAAATCCATTTTTCCATTTAAAAATGCGCGTTCAGAAAATTCTCCCGGCCGAGCTAATCTTACATTTAATGAAATGACGCATTGTAAGATTAAATCAACCACAATGGGGCCCCCATGACAATGAAACTCCACGATATCTTCACCCGTAAATGAGTGGGGTGAAGGAAAAAAAATGGCTATGCCTTCATCAATCACTTGATTGTCATGATCATAAAAAGGCAAATAAGTTGCATGTCTTGGAACAAGCGAATGTCTTAGCATAGTGTTTATAATGAACTTAACTTGTGAACCTGAAACACGAACAATAGCAACACCACCGCGGCCCGACGGTGTCGCTTGGGCAACAATGGTATCAAAAGAAAGAGAAGTCATTAGATTTTTTTTGCTGGTACAACCTTAGCAATTTTATGCATGATATGCCATTGTTGCAGAAATGAAAGGGTATTATTAACAAACCAATACAACATTAATCCCGAAGGAAAATTTGCAAATAATACAGTAAAAACGATAGGCATTAACATCATAACTTTTGCTTGCAAAGGATCGGGTGGTGGCGGATTTAAACGTTGCTGCAAAAACATAGAAATACCCATTAATACTGGCAAAACATAATAGGGATCATGTTGAGAAAGATCCCGAATCCAAAAAATAAATGGGGCTTGTCGTAATTGGACGCTTTCAACTAATACCCAATACAAAGCAATAAACACAGGAATTTGAATTAACATCGGCCAACAACCACTCATGGGATTAACTTTTTCTCCCCGATACAGCTCTAAGGTTGCTTGCGTTAATTTTTGCCGATCATCGCCGTATCGTAATTTCAAAGCTTCCATTTTGGGTTGCAATTTTTTCATCGCGCTCATCGAGCGATAACTTTTATTAGACGGAAAATAAAAAAATAATTTAATAATGATCGTCACTAAAACAATTGACCAACCCCAATTACCAACCACATCGTAAATATGTTGCATCATCCAAAATATAATAATGGAAATAAACCAAAACCAACCATAATCAATCGTCAACTGTAATCCTGGCGCTGCTTTTTCTAAGGTATCAGTAATCGCAGGACCTGCATAAAGTTTTGCTTCAGTTGATGCTTTGGTTCCTGGTTCAACCATTAAAGGAGATCCCATCATACCAACAGTATATAAACCATCTTGCGTAACACGTGTGTAATAAGTAGAAGTAGCTGTTTTTGGAGGAATCCAAGCACTGACAAAATAATGTTGTATCATTGCCGCCCAACCATCTTGAACGGTTTGATTAAGATTATTTGAAAGCATATCTTTAAAAGATATTTTTTCGAATGGTTTCTGTGGACTTGAAATAGCTGCACCAAAATAGGTCGCTAAATTCACTAAACCGCCATGATTAGTTGGTGGTGTATTCGTTCGCATTAATTGCGTATATAAGTTACCAGTCCAGGCATCGTTAGATTTATTATCAATATCGTAATTCATCCTGATTTCATAACTGCCACGCGTGAACGTAAATAATTTAGTAACAAAAACACCGTCTTTTTGCCAGTTTAATTTTACAATCAAATTGTTTTCTTGTGGATTCAGTGAATATTCTGTCTGTGTAGTCGTGTAAAATGCTTGGCCTTCGCTCGTATCAGGACCTTGTTTACTCAGCAATCCACTTTCAGCAATATATCGAATACTCGAATCATCGTTAAATAATACAAAAGGAGTTTTAGCATCCAATGATTCGGGATATTTTAATAATTTAGCATCGACAATATCTCCCCCGCGTGTATCAATCGTTACCTCAAAGATATCTGTTGTTACCTTAATTAATTTCCCCTTCATCGGAGGAATTAAAGGAGGGGTTTGTTTGATTGTTTCTGGAAGAGTAGGCGATGCCGATAGAGGTATGGCGGTTGCATCTGGAATAAAACGTCCTGCAGGTATATTAGGAGATGTTTGCAAAACAGGAGAGATATCTGGCTTAGGATGATCTTGAACCCAAGCTTGGTATAATAAAAAAAATAAAATAGCTAATGCCGCATATAAAGCAATTCGAATATTATCTAACATATTTCCAAATACCACCCATCTCTATCAAGGAACCGGATCCAAGCCACCCGAATGCCATGGGTGACACCGCAATAATCGTCGAATAGTTAAATAACATCCTTTTAAGCATCCGTAAGATTGAATAGCTTCCATCGCATAAGCAGAACAAGACGGCTGAAAACGACAACGGCAACCAAACATGGCGCTAAAAATAAAACGGTAACATCGAATAATCTTAATTAAACCGTTTTTAAGGAATTCAGTAATACTTGCCATAAAGCATCAATATCGTTTCGCCAAATTTTCTTTTCCAAAGGTCTACATTTTGAGCGTATTAACACCACAATATCAAGCCCTTTCAACACTTCCTGGTGATGTCGAAAACTCTCTCGTATTATTCGTTTCAGTTGATTTCTATCTACTGCTCGCTTAATCAAATGCTTACCGATCTTCATACCCAATTTAGGATAAGATCGTTGATTGGGTTTAAATAGTGCTAAAAGATAGTGATTGCTAACCTTGCAAGGCTGCTGAAATGCCTGTTGAAATTCTCGTTTAGTCGTTAATCTCACTGTGCGCGGAAAATTCAGCATGTTGATACGTTAAGGAGTAAGCCTTGCTCTACCTTTGGCGCGACGTCTACTCAGCACCGCCCGACCGTTTTTGGTTGCCATACGAGCTCGAAAGCCATGTGTACGTTTTCGTTTCAAAATACTAGGTTGAAATGTTCGCTTCATATTAAATCCTGATATATTTTCAAATACTTATAGATATCAAAGGGTGTCTATCTTAAAAGAAAATGGGGTCCATTGTCAATCACTACTCATAATAGTGTTAGTGACAAGTGACACATAGATTTGTCCGATTTTGTAGCACACGATCTGTCCTGTTTTATTAACTTCTCGTCTCAATCTCTTTCATACTCAAACGAATACGGCCTTGGCGATCAATTTCAAGAACTTTTACTTTAACAACTTGTCCTTCAGCTAATTTATCGCTCACTTGAGCAACACGTTCTTTAGAAATTTGTGAGATATGCACCAAGCCTTGTTTGCCAGGTAAAATATTCACTAACGCACCAAATTCCATTAATTTAGTCACGGTGCCTTCGTAAATATCACCCACCATCACATCCGCTGTTAAGCGTTCAATACGACGAATCGCTTCTTCACAAGCAGCTAAATCAGCTGCTGCTACTTTGATAGCACCATCATCGCTGATGTCAACGACGGTACCGGTTTCTTCGGTAAGTGCACGAATGGTGACACCACCTTTACCGATCACATCACGAATTTTATCAGCAGGAATACGCATCGTTAATATGCGTGGCGCATAAGCAGACATTTCTTGACGAGGACCCGAGATAGCGCGATTCATGATCTCTAAAATATGCATACGACCATCGCTCGCTTGTTTGAGCGCACGTTGCATAATAGCCTCAGTAATACCATCAATTTTAATATCCATTTGTAATGCTGTTATACCTGTCGCCGTTCCAGCTACTTTAAAATCCATATCACCAAGATGATCTTCATCACCTAAAATATCCGTCAGCACAGCAAATTGGTCGCCTTCTTTGACTAAACCCATAGCAACGCCCGCCACGTGAGCTTTGATTGGTACGCCGGCATCCATTAAAGCCAAACTCGTGCCACAAACAGTCGCCATTGAGCTCGAACCATTCGATTCAGTAATTTCAGACACCACTCTTAACACATAAGAAAAGTCGGTTTGCGCAGGCAAAACTGCCACCAGACTACGTTTAGCCAAATTTCCATGACCGATTTCACGTCGTTTCGGACTACCGACTTGTCCCACTTCACCCACAGAAAAAGGTGGGAAGTTATAATGCAACATGAAACTTTCTTTACGCTCACCTTCAAGTGCATCAATGGTTTGTGCATCGCGCTCTGTACCTAAGGTTGCCACCACTAAAGCTTGGGTTTCACCACGAGTAAATAAGGCCGAGCCATGAGTTCGAGGTAACCAACCTATTTGAATATTAATTGGTCGAACGGTGGAAACATCTCGCCCATCAATGCGGGGTAGACCTTGTAAAATTCGGCTACGAACAACAAAGCGCTCGAGATTGCCAAAAATAGTTTTTGCGGCCGATTCAATTGATTCCATTTCTTTATCCGCATTATCAGCAATTAATTGATCGAGCATGCGGTCACGAATTTCTTCGATAGCTTGTTGTCGTTCCACTTTATTACTAATTTGATAGGCTTTTTCGATATCGGTTTGACAGAGAGTACTAATACGCTTTTTAAGTTCCTCATTGATAATTGGTGGCGTCCATCCCCATTCCGCATGACCAGCTTCGGTTACCATTTCTTTGATGACTTGAATAACAACCTGCATTTCCTTATGAGCAAACATGACTGCACCTAACATAATATCTTCAGGAAGTTCTTTTGCCTCAGACTCTACCATTAAAACAGCATTTTCTGTGCCTGCTACCACCATATCAAGTTGTGAAGTTTTAAGCTGAGTAAGCGTCGGATTAAGCAAATAATTACCCTCTTGATATCCCACACGTGCAGCAGCTAGATGACTAGTAGCAGGTAAACCGGATAGAGCAATAGCAGCTGATGCACCAATCATAGCTGGAATGTCAGCATTAACTTCAGGATTAAGAGATAATACAGTTGCAATCACTTGTACTTCAGAATGAAATGCTTTGGGAAATAAAGGACGCAATGGTCTATCGATCAATCGAGATGTGAGGGTTTCTTTTTCGCTAGGTTTACCTTCGCGCTTAAAATAGCCACCTGGTACTCGACCCGCAGCATAGGTTCGCTCTTGATAATTGACGGTTAAAGGGAAAAAACTTCTTTCTTCTTGGTCTCCGTCAACTGCAACAACGGTGACCAATACCACTGTTTCATCCATAGTAACGATGACTGCTGCTGTTGCTTGACGAGCAATGGTTCCTGTCTCTAGCGTAACGGTATGATTACCGTATTGAAATTTTTTTTTAATAGTTGCCACAATATTACCTATTCTTAAAATGAATTACATAGAAGTGCCTGATAAATCCTGCTTATTTTTAACAGAATTTATCAGGATAAAAGTTTTAATCGCGAATATCACGAATATCGAGATCTTTGACAACAATTTGATAACGCTCTAGATCTTTACGCTTCAAATAACGCATTAGTTTTCGGCGTTGGCTGACAAGCTTGGTTAAACCATAACGAGTATGAAAGTCATGCTGATGTATTTTTAAATGCTCTGTTAAATTATTGATACGAGCCGTCAGTAATGCAATTTGAACCTCTGGCGAACCGGTATCGTTACTACTCCGCCTGAAAGGTTTGACAATCTGCGCTTTGACAGTTGCTGCTAACACCATGAATACAATCTCCACTAAACTTGATAAAAACATTAAGGTTGGTTATTTTAGCGGGGAGCTCGACGAGTAACAAGCCTTTTTGTCAATTTTGTCGTTTTTTGGTAACTCCCCAGGTCATCCTGAGGAGCGTTTTTTGTCCAATGATTAGATATTATGATGCCACATATTTTAAAAAACTCTGCGAATGCAGGTAAATCCCTCGCCTATACTAAAAAAATAGTTGTGCTTTTATTTGGCGGATTATTTCCTCTTATCGCTATCGCCACCAGTAAAACTAGCTTAACTGTTCCAGAACCAAATAATTTAGCTCTTCCATCGCAAAAAATCATTCGCCAATCATCGAACATTCTGCAGGAACAACCGTCACAAAGTCTCTATGATCATTATCCTTGGTCTGTCATGTACTATTACGGTTTTACTGTGAATAATCCATTAATTGAAGTACTTACCTTAAATAATCTGAAACGTTGGCCTGAACATATCCAATCATTCGAGCTTGCTTATACTCTCAATCACAATAATGTGGTCAGACGATTCTTTTATCCAGTCGTAGGAGTCGTGCAATTAGCAGGTAATTTTACTATCCGCAATGGAAGTAACGAACCAACCATTTATGAGTTCGATCCTTCGATTATGTTCAGATGGGCAAATTTTCCTTGGAATGCTTACATTCATACCTCATTTGCTCTAGCAGAGGGAGTTTCCTACGATACATCGATTCCTGCCATCGAAAAAAAGGGCAACAATACTCATACCAAACATTTACTTAACTTTATGGTAGTTGAAATAACGCTAGCCATTCCTCATTATCCCAGACTGCAATTGGTTGGTCGCATTCATCACCGTTCTGGCGCCTTTGGCCTCTATCATGCGGGAAACACCGGCTCAAATGATTTAGCTTTAGGAATAAGATATTTGTTTGACTAGTCTATTTTCGTTAGAATGTGTCGATCCTATAAAGAACTCGGTCGCCATGTGCTCTTCCCTATTATTACAACTCGACAATCTAAGCTGTGTTCGCCAACAAAAAATATTATTTTCTAATATTTCTTTGCAATTAACTGCCGGCGAACTGTTACTCATTGAAGGGCCCAATGGTTCTGGGAAATCAAGTTTATTGCGTTTAATAGTCGGCTTACTTCCACCTTCTGAAGGAGAAATTTTTTGGCAAGGTAGCCCCATTCACAAAAAATATCAGGCTTATACTGAGCATTTGCATTATATCGGTCATGCAAATGGTCTGAAGCTTGGATTAACCGTAAGAGAAAATTTACAATTACAAAGTTTGTCTCTATCACTAACAAAAAATATATCGTTGATTTTATCTCAATTACAATTAACGCAAAATCAAGATACTCAAGCAAAGTTTTTATCTGCTGGCCAAAAACGGCGCCTGGCTTTAGCAAAGCTATTTCTTTTTCCCAAAAGATTATGGATTTTGGATGAACCCCTAACTGCTCTTGATCAGACGACTCAAGAATTATTCTTAGCACAACTCGCCATTCATTTGCAAAATGGTGGGATTGGTATGGTTAGCTCTCATCAGTCTATTTTCTTAAAAGATACTATTCCTATAAAAAATTTGAGGTTAGGAATATGACTCTAAAAACAGTTTGGTTGGTGTTTTATCTAGAATTAGTATTATTGCTGCGGCGTTCGCAAGAATGGTTGCATCCGCTCGGATTTTTTATCATTGTAGTAAGCTTATTTCCTTTAATTTTCACACCCAATACAGAACTTTTACAAAAATTCATTCCTGGTTACATTTGGCTTGCTGCATTATTTGCAAATATATTAGCAATAGAAAATATCTTTTTGGCAGATATGGAAGATGGAAACCTTGAGCAACTTTTTCTTAGTCAACTACCCTTAACATTGCTGATATTAACTAAATTATGTGCCCGTTGGTTAGTAGCAGAATTACCACTTATTTTTTTCATTCCTTTACTCGGTTTATTATTCAACTTATCTGCTCCTACCGTCATTATTTTATGTGTTAGCTTGTTATTAGGCACTCCTATACTAATATGCATCGGCAGTTTATGTGTCGCATTAACATTAGGATTACGGCAACAAGGTATATTGCTTGGATTGATTATCTTGCCTCTCGTTACACCTACACTTATTTTAGGAGTCACTTGTGTTCAACAATTTCAAGCGGGATTTTCTATTCTAGGACCATTAGCATTTTTAGCCGGAGTATCGGTATTCACCATCACATTATTACCTTGGGTCATTGCTAGCACATTAAAAATTAGTTACGAATAATTGTAAATTCATAAATATTTTTAAAAATCTCGTCTATCCAAAAGGCTTAAACGCTTGAATATCCGTTTGCGCTCTACCCAAGATCAATGCATGAATGTCTGCTGTTCCTTCATACGTTTTAACAGTTTCAAGATTCATCATATGTCGCATCACATGAAAATCTTCTGTGATGCCATTACCACCATGAATATCGCGTGATTCTCGAGCAATATCTAATGCAGTCAATGTTGAAAAACGTTTCATCATGGAAATCATTGGTGTTTCAACTCGGCCTTCATCTTTTAACCGCCCTAGACGTAAACATCCTTGTAAACCCAAGGTAATATTCGTTTGCATATTAGCGAGTTTTTGTTGGATAAGTTGGTTTGCCGCTAGAGGATGGCCAAATTGTTTACGCTCAAGTGCATACTGACGTGCCGCTAGCCAACAAAATTCTGCTGCGCCTAACGCACCCCAAGCAATACCGTAACGCGCGCTATCTAAACAAGCTAATGGGCCGGACAAACCATCCGCTTGGGGTAATTCATTCTCTTCAGGAACAAAAACATTTTCCATAATCACTTCTCCTGTAATGGAAACGCGCAAACTTAATTTGCCATGCATAATAGGAGCAGCTAATCCCGGCATATTTTTTTCTAAAATATAACCGCGCACTCGGTTGTTATCATTACGCGCCCAAACAATAAAAAGATCCGCAATGGGCGCATTAGTAATCCACATTTTAGTGCCCTGTAATCGATACCCCCCCTTTACTGATTTAGCATGAGTATCCATTCCTGCAGGATCAGAGCCATGATTTGGTTCGGTCAAGGCAAAACAACCGATGAATTCACCTTGCGCCATTTTCGCTAAATATTTCTGTTTTTGTTCTTCACTTCCATACGTATGAATAGCGTGCATACTTAAACTGGATTGAACACTAGCAATGGAGCGATATCCCGAATCAACGCGTTCCAATTCACGCATAATTAATCCATAAGCAACGTGATTGATTCCTGCGCAGCCATACCCTCGAATAGTTGCTCCTAAAAAACCAGCTCTACCCATTGCTCGCAAGATATTAGGATCAAATTGTTCATCGCGAAATGCTTTAATGACTTGCGGCTGTAATTGTTCTTGAGCAAAAGTAGACGCAGCGTCTCGAATCATACGTTCTTCTTCGGTCAGTTGATCTTCAAAAAATAAGGGATCATTCCATTGATAATGCGATTGATTGGATATTGTCATCAACTTATTTCCTTCTATAAGAACGCAGCAAGAAATTTTTTATACTATTTCACCATCACTAAGCATCACGACACGCTGACATCTTTGACTAATATTTTTATCATGGGTGATGATCACAATACTACGCTTTTCTTTAATATTTAACTCGCTAAACAATTGCATAATTTCATTACCTGTCTGTGAATCCAACGCGCCGGTTGGCTCATCTGCTAAAATAATGTCAGGATTACCAACCAATGCACGAGCAATAGCAACGCGTTGTTGTTGCCCACCAGACAATTGATTCGGTTGATGATGCGCAAGATGCGCAACATGCACCTTCTCTAACATTTCCATTGCTAACTCTTTCGCTTCTATTCGTGGTTTTCCTCGATAAAATAAAGGCAACATGACATTTTCTAATGCATTAGATCTCGATAACAAAAAAAATGATTGAAAAACAAAACCAATTTTTTGATTACGAATAGTCGCCAGCTCATAATCATTCAGCCGTGACACATCTTGTCCTAAAAAAAAATATTTTCCACTTGTGCATTGATCCAGAAAACCAAGGATATTCATTAATGTTGATTTGCCGGATCCAGATGCTCCCATAATGGCAGTCATTTCGCCTGCTTGAAGATTGAAATTAATCCCGTTCAACGCGGCCAAGTTGGTTTCACCAACCTGATAAAATTTAGAAACATTTATTAATTCAATGAGGGAGGACAATCTTATCTCCTGCATTAATGCCGGCTAATATAATGACTGAATCCATTGTTGTTGCTCCCGTTTGAACTTGAACCTCTCGTGCCTTTTTCGTTTTTTCATTATAAACAAATACGGATGTCATATTATTTTTTTCGTGAACTGCAACCATCGGGAGCATGATCCGAGGAGCTTCTTCAAGATCGACCTCAACCTTTGCGCTCATACCAACATGTATTGTTTTCTGTTGCGCTACTGTTAATTTAGGTACTACCACTTCGACAGAAAAAAAAGGGAGCCCGCCGTTTGCGCCTTCTCCTTGATGATCAATCCGTCTTATTTCGCCTATTAAAGTATCCTCTGGAAAAGCCATTCCTGTCACTTTTACTTTTTGTCGTGGCTTCAATTGATTGACTGTTAGCTCATTAACTTTGATATGAACGGTAATGCCTTGCATGTCTCCCAACATCGCTAAAACATCTCCTTGTTTTACTACATCACCTTTCATAATTTTTTTACTTTCGTCCTCACTTTTATTTGAAAATAATATCAGACCGGAACTTGGCGCTAAAATCTGTAAATTTTCAGATGTTTTTAAATGCATGGCTTGAATAATTTTATCAAAATCTATAATTGTTAAATGTTCAAAATCAATATTTTTAATCGCTGCTTGATTCATTAATCCTTCTAACGCATCTTTACCTTGCAATAAAGCTAATCGGCTACTATAAAAATTGGATTGCTTCATTTTAAAGTCGTCATCCGATATCAATAAATTCTTATGGAGAAATTCAGCTTCGCTAAATTGCGATTTATTGGTATTAAAATCATTTTTTGCTTTGACGTATTGAGTTAATGCTGCTTTGTAATCTGACAAAAATTTGCTGGAGGAAAGCACAAAAAGCAATTGTCCTGCTTGAACTTTCTCACCATATTGAAATGGCATGTCGATAACCACACCATCAGCAGGACTTGGTACGACCATCGTTTCTAACGGTTGAATTACTCCAGAATAAAATAAGTTATTATGTACAGCTTGAGATTTAGCAGTAATCATTTGTTGTTCGACTTTTTTACTTGCCTCGTCGGAACATGCTTGAAAAAACAAAAAGATAATTAGTAAAAAAAATATTCTGCCTTTCATTTACAACCTCACTTTAACATTCCAAGTTCTTAGAGTATTCCCAATTATTAAGTCTAAATTAACCAATGCTTTGAGATATCCCATTCTTTCTCGTAATAATACTTGTTGCGCTTGTATTAATTGCAACTGAGCAGATTGCAACTCAAGACTATCAATTAAACCGTGTAAATATTTTTGATAACTGATGGTATAAGTCTTTTTTTGTAATAATTCAGCATTTTCTGCAAATTGTAAGGATCGCTTTGCACTCACTACGCTATTCCACCCATTGATGGCGCTAGTTTCTTTATTCCACTTTTCTTGTAGCAACGCAAGTTCCGCTTGTTTAAGTGCAATCTGAGCATTGACTACTGCTTGTTTACTTAATTGATCATTAATGGGAATTTCTAAAGTGAGACCAATGCCTTGCGTTTGATAGGGACTATTGAATAAACCATTGATACCAGCATTTTGACCTTGATTATTAGCTTCTGTGACGCTACCCGTCGTGACATTAGCCTCAAGATTAAGTTGCCAACGCGTATTATCTTTTGCTACTGATAAACTACGAGTGGTAGATCCGTGTAAAATGATTTGATCAATTTGATATTGAATATCATTTTCGAGCATTAATCGTTTAGTGTGATTGAGGCTAGGTAATAAATATTTGTTTATTAAATTTTCAACATTTAAGCTGGTAAAATGAATATCGGCATTCGGATCCATTCCTATTGCCATTAATAAAGCATAGCGAGTTTGCACGAGATTGTTTTTATCATTTATTAATTGGGATTCTGCTCTCGCCCTATCAGCTTCGACTGTTACTAATTCATTCCCTGCTTTGCGTCCTGCCTTAATATACATTTTAGTTTGATCAATAGACTGGGCAGCTCGCTTAACAGCAGCTTGATCAATCTCAATGGTTTGCTCCGCTGCTACTACATCAAGATAAGCATTAATAACCGCTGTGATAGTGTTACGCAGCGTGCCTTCAATAGATAAGCGTGAAATTACTTCTGAATCGCGTGCATTGTTAAGTGCGGTTTCAACAATCGCTTTTCCAAACCCCCTCATCAAGGGTTGCATCAATTGAATTGATAAGCTCGGATTATAATTTTCGGTGATAGGATTGTTAGAAATTAAATTAAGTTGGGTACCGATTGGTGTTTTGTAAGAAACTCCTGGTTGAATATTATAATTACGTGAATAAGTCGTTGGTTGGTGAGGGACATTTGAGCGTGTCACGCCCGCTGAAGCTTGAAATGAGTAGTGCAAATCAAATTGCCATTCTTCAACATGCAAATTAAATTTTTGTAAAACGTGCGTCAATTGCGATTCTTGAACATTAGGATTTGAACGAGCAGCAATTAAAATTGCTTCATCTAATGAAAGTGAGAGTAGTTTCTCTGCAAAAAGATCAGAATTGCAGAATGCATAAAGAATAACAAATTGTATTATATTTCTGATGTTGCGCACAGCCATCCGCTAAGATACTAGTTCAACTGTATAGTTTCGCTGCAATTGATTTTTATTTTTGTGCCGTTTGATTGCTAATTGGATAAGATGAGTTAATAAATCAGTATAAGAAACACCCGACGCATTCATTAATTTTGGATACATACTGATTTGAGTAAAACCAGGAAGAGTATTAATTTCATTAAAATAAATTTGCTGTGTTGTTACTTCTAAAAATAAATCAACTCGAGCCATCCCTTCACACTCAAGTGTCGTAAAAAGTGTTTTCGCAACAGAACGAATCTTACTAGCCTGCTCTTCCGAAATAGCAGCAGGAATTTCCAATTCAGCACCGTGCTCATCAAGATACTTTGCATCATAAGAATAAAATTCGTGGTGTGGTTTTATTTCGCCAATCACACTTACGATTGGATCGCTATTTGGTTCTAGCGCTTCAAGAACTGCCACTTCAATTTCTCGGATAGTTAATGCTTGTTCAATTAAAATTTTAGAATCAAAACGAAATGCTGCTTCAATCGCTAAAGGCAATTGATTAGCAGTTTTTACTTTTGTAATACCAATACTGGATCCGGTATTAGCTGGCTTTACAAACACTGGGTAACCGAATTGTTCGATTACTTTCTGCAGAAAATATGGCGGATTATCTTGCCATTGATCCTGCTTAATCACGATATAAGGAGCAACCGGAACATTGGCATTCATTGCTAAACGCTTAGAAACATCTTTATCCATGCCAATAGCTGATGATAATACACCACAACCGACATAAGGAATGTTAGCCAACTCAAGCAAACCTTGTAAGGTACCATCTTCACATAAAGTCCCATGAACGGCAGGAAAAACGACATCAAATAATTGTCCCGAAGAATCATTAGATATTATTTCATTAAGAGTATCTTTTTTAACTGGCTTGCCAATCCATTCTGCAGTAAACCAAGCTCGATTGTCATGATTCAACTGAGGAACATTATTTTGTTCTAAACTTCTGGCGAAAATATCTTGGCCAAGAAACCAATTACCTTTTTTATCTATGCCAATAGGAACAATCTCAAAACGAGAGGGATCAAGGAATTGCATAACATTTGCTGCTGAGCGTAACGAAACTTCATGTTCTGCTGAGCGCCCACCAAACAGTACTGCTACTCGAATTTTATTTGATTGTTCCATATGGTAACTCTTCAATTTCATCAATGCCGTGATGGCAAATTCAATTATTTTTTACTCATTTCACCTTTATAATCTTGTTGAGCGGTCACTCCTTGATCTGCAGCAAGGTTTTGATCAGTAGCAGATTTATTCGCGCAACCAGTTAATACTGTGAAGGATACGACTAAACTCAAAAGAATAGCAAATTTTCTCATAAAAGAACTCCTCTTTTTTTCTAGTTTATTTAAGTAAGAACCCTTAAACTTAGATAACGATTTCAACAATCGATTCTTGTTTGAAGGTTTATTTTAGATCCATGTTAAAAAACTGGTGCACTATACCTTTTTTTACGTGTAACTACTAGCTCAAAGATTGGCATCACTTCAAAAGTATCTACTATCAAAAGAAGTGAGGAATGAAGAAAAATGCCTTGCTCATGATAATCGATGCAAATAATTTTCTTATGTATATCAGTATATTGTTATTTCTTAAGTCTATTTTCAGGAATATTCATTTGACATTTTCATGTGATTTGTATAAAAATAGCCCTCCTCCTTCAAAATAAAACAAAGGATTGCCTCGAGGGAGAGATTCATTTTGTTTCGTTTATTTGGGGGAATCCTTATGGTAAAAATGTATCGATTATTTTTTGTATTCATATTGGTAAGCTTGCTTGGAGCAAGTTGGCCTTTTTCTTTTTTATTTCCTAGCAGCAATACTGAACTATTTGGTAGCAGCGCTTGGATACAAAAACAAATTCAAATTTTGCGCTCACAAGCAAGCAACATTGATGTTTCTGTGTTACGTATCAGTTTAATTGCCTATGTTAATGCAAAAAAAGCAGGGGTGACGATTAGCAAACCATTACTCACTGTAATTGATTATTCTAAACCCTCAGTGGAAAAACGATTGTGGGTTTTTGATTTAAAAAATGGTAAAGCGTTATTTAACACCTGGGTCTCCCACGGAAAAAATAGTGGTGGTTTGACAGCAAGCTCTTTCTCAAATAGTCCCGGAAGTTTAAAATCAAGTATTGGTGTATTTATAACAGATGAACCGTATGTTGGTGGTAAAGGTTATTCTTTACGTCTACGTGGAATTGAACAAGGAATTAATGATAATGCCTATCGACGTGATATTGTTGTACATGGTGCCTGGTATGTTGGATCGGATTTGGTTAAATCGCGTGGGCAAATTGGTAGAAGTTGGGGATGTCCTGCTGTTAGTACCGACCTGGCGAAGCCATTAATTGATACGATAAAAGAGGATACTGTATTAGTTGCCTATTATCCTGATAGAAATTGGTTGTCACATTCTCGTTTTCTTACTGCCTAATTAATTTTTTAACATTTAAGGATAGATCGAATGGGTAACAAAAAAATATGGAGCGTGATAATTGTTTTTTTATTAAATTATACGAATGCGTTTGCTGCAACTTATCAGTTACCTGCTAATAATGAAGCGGTAATTGGTCAAGTTCAATATCATTCTACTTCGTCAGGAGAAAATGTCGTTACTGTCGCGAAGCAATACGATCTTGGTTATAACGCGATAGCAAGTGCCAATCCTCATCTGAATATGGCTAGAGGATTTCCTTCCGGCAGTAACTTACAAATTCCAACTCAGCACTTACTCCCTAATCAACCTCGCCAAGGTATTGTTATCAATCTTCCTGAAATGCGTATGTATTATTTTTTAGAAAATAGTCATGAAGTACTAACCTACCCGATTGGTATAGGTAAAATTGGTAAAATGATTCCTATTACTAAAACAAGCATTACAAGAAAAACGAAAGATCCCATCTGGATTCCGCCGCAAGATATTCGAGAATTTAATTTACAGCAAGGAATAGTTTTGCCCAGTATTATGCCGCCAGGACCTGATAATCCATTAGGACCTTATGCAATATATATGCGCATTCCAACTTATCTGATTCATAGCACTATCTTTCCAGAAAGTGTGGGTAGACGGGCGAGCTTTGGTTGTATTCGTATGTATGAATCGGATATTCAAACTTTTTTTCCATCCGTTCATGGTGGAATTCCTGTTGTTATTATCAATTCTCCCGTTAAAGTTGCCTGGCAAAATAATCGTTTATATGTTGAAGCGCATCATGCTCTCGAAGAACACAATGGTGCTTTTGATACGTCATTACCTGGCATTGTACATGTTGTAAATAATGCTTCGAGAAATCGTCCTACTTTAGTTGATTGGCAATTGGTTTCTTATCTTGCTAAAGAGAGAGATGGTTTACCTCACGAAGTTGGCTTTAGAATTTCTGAATAATTTTTTTTAAATTTAAAATCTCTATTAAATAAAATAATATAGTTTTTTAAAGATATTTATTTTTATATAGCAAGGTAAAATCTGTGGGTTTCCTTAAAAAAAATAATATATTTAAGCACTTACAGAGATATTATCCTGTGGATAAGTCAACTTAAGCCTGGTTCTCTATGGTAGTAAGTAAAGAAGTAATAAAGCCATCAGAGTTAAAAAGAACTTATACACAACCAATAACAAGGAAAACAATGCACTTCTCCACAGTAAATGAGTGGTTAAATTGGATAACAACGATCCATACCTCTGAAATTGAGTTAGGTCTTGATCGAGTAAAACAAGTCGCTACTCAATTAAAATTATTGTCACCAACAAGCAAAACAATTTGTGTAGCAGGTACGAATGGTAAAGGTTCAACTGTTGCTGGTTTGGAAGCTATTTATCGGGCAGCTGGTTATCAAGTAGGTGTTTTTACCTCGCCAGTACTTTATAAACACAATGAACAAGTTAAAATTAATGGTCATCATCCGGAGGATCAAGAATTTTGTAAGGTGTTTGAAAAAATTGCTGAGGCAAGAGGATCTGTTTCTTTAACTCCTTTTGAATTTCATACCTTGGCCGCTTTATTACTTTTTCAACAACATGCTTTAGACCTCATTATTTTAGAGGTAGGATTGGGCGGCCGTTTAGATGCGGTTAATATCATGGATGCCGATGTGGCAATCATTACCAGTATTGATATTGATCATGTGGATTGGTTAGGAGCAACTCGAGAAAAGATTGTTTTAGAAAAAGCAGGTATTTTTAGACAAGGAAAACCTGCCGTATATGGAGATTTTTTTCCGCCTAGTACGCTTATCACTTATGCAAAACAACTGAATACAACACTTTTTTTTCAAGGAAAAGATTTTACTTTTGTGGATGAGAAAGTCGTATGGTCTTGGTCATCTAAACAGGTAACTTATACTCATTTGCCACTCACTTCACTAGCATTAGAAAATATGTCTATTGTGCTAATGGCAATCGAATTATTACAATCGTCTTTATCGGTTAGTCATCAAGCCATCAAGGATGGTTTTTTACAGGTACATCTTCCAGCGCGAGTTCAAATTATACCAGGAGAAATAACAAAAATTTTTGATGTCTCACATAATCCGGCATCGGTTGCTTTTTTAGCCAAACGATTAAAGGCGATGTCTCATTTAGGAAAAACGTACGCTGTATTTTCGATGCTAATCGATAAAGATATGATTAACAGTATCCTGGCCATTCGTGATGTGATTGATGATTGGTTTTATGCGCCACTTGCTATAAAACGAGGAGCAAGTAAACAAGAGTTGATGAAAGCATTCCAGCAAGCGAAAGTGGATAAAGCCACCTTTTTTCCAAGCATTGATCAAGCATTTGAAGCAGCCGAGAGCAAGGCTAAACCGAATGACAGAATCATTGTTTTTGGCTCATTTCATACGGTAGCTAATGTATTGAAAGAAGCGGATGTTCGCACTATTGTTTGAGTATTTATAATGCTGCAGCCATTTTCAAGGCGCGCGCACTGAGCTCTACCTGATGTACACGCAAATAATCCACTTGATTTGCTAAATACAACGAGGTAACCATTGTTTCTATATCGCGATCGGGAGGAGGACAATCAGTGAATAACGATAAAAATGATTTTCGTGAATGACCAACTAACAATCGTACACCTAGTTCTTTAAATTGATGAATATCTTTTATTAATCTTAACGAATGCTCAGCTACTTTTCCAAAACCAATTCCTGGATCAAAAATAATTCTTTCTCGAGTAACACCTGCTTTCTCGAGTATTTTTAATTGATCTTCTGCCCATGCATAAATAATTTTTACAGCATCTTGATCATAGGGTATCACCTGATGACGAGAAGCCGGAATGCTAAGATGATGCATCATGACACAATCTGCTTTTGATAAAGCGAGAAGCTCTATCATGGCGGGATCTTTCAAGCCATTGACATCATTGATCCAATCAATATTCAATTTAAGTGCTTGTTGAGCGACTGAGACATGATACGTATCGATGCTAATTTTAGGTGGTATGAAAAATTGATTTTTGGCAGCAAGAATAGCTGTTAAAACGGGTTCAAGGATTCCCCATTC
Source organism: Gammaproteobacteria bacterium RIFCSPHIGHO2_12_FULL_37_14 (assembly GCA_001801485.1). Next base: position 60,856 of record MGXV01000024.1, on the reverse strand, counting down.
TTTTTCTGCCCCAATATTTTTCGCACCCGGTGCAGTTGATTGTGCACCAATATCAATTATTTCAGCACCCGCAGCAGTCAACTGCAAAGCATGTTCTAATGCATTTTCAATAGATAAAAATTTACCGCCATCAGAAAATGAATCCGGTGTGATATTTAAAATGCCAACTAATTGTGGTGTATCAATACGTTGATGAATTTGTTTAGTATGAAATGGTGCATCACCAGAAAATCGTGATCCCCAGGATACGACTAATTCTGCAGCCATTTTATTTTCAAATGGGCCAGCTAATGGAAATCGCCAAAAAGCAGCGACATCCGCCAATGGCCATAATGCAAAAGGACGTTCGAGTAAATTCTCATGTGGAATAGTTAACAAGTCACTTTTGATGACTCTATCATCCCAAGCCAGGATATCAATATCTAAAATACGTGGGCCCCAATGTCGTATCTCTGGTTTTCTGCCAATTGACCATTCAATGGTTTTTAATTGCTTGAGTAATGCTAAAGGTTCCAAGGTTGTGTCACATCGACAGGCCACATTTAAATAAGGTTGATCCCAATCCAGTGGTGCATTATCAGGCAATAGCGCCTCAGAATGATAAACCGGAGAAACCTGCTCAACTGTAAGATGGGGGATAGCTTTAATAGCTTGAAGTGCTTTACGTAAATGATGAAGCCGATCGCCGATATTAGAACCCAATACCAAAACAATCATAGGGATTGCTCATCAGAATAACAGAAGCTTACTTTTCCAGAAAAATCAGGAATTTTTGGCTGTTTGCTGATAGAAATAGTCAGTGATGATTCGGGAAGAAGAAATTTAATAAATTGGTAAATTTCATAACAGACGTGTTCGATCAAATTAAATTTTTTCTGGGCAAGATAGTTTCGAATTTTATCGATCATATTAGAATAACAAATAGTATCGTTCAAATTGTCAGTTACACAGGCATGAGGCGGAGTTGAAAATTTAATATTTACAGTGAGAACAATCTTTTGTTGTTCGAGACGTTCGTTTTCAGACCATCCTAAATAAATAGGTAGCTCAAGATTGCAAATGGATAAAGAAGTCTGTTTAGTCATGTCGTTTCATTCAGAATGGCATCAATTTGTTTCATTACGTCGGCTGTCAGTTTGACTTTCACGTCGATTGCACCTAAATTTTCTAATAATTGCTCAGTTTTCGTTGCGCCAGTAATGACGGAGTTTACATGAGGGTTTTTTAAACACCAAGCAATTGCTAATTGAGAAAGCGAACAGTCAAGATTTTTTGCCAGGGCCTCTAAATGTTTAGACTTAGAAACGAGTTGCATAAAATTATCTGGCACTAACCATGCTTCTTTGGCAAGGCGACTATCGCTAGGAATACCTTGATTATACTTTCCCGATAAGATACCAGAAGCAAGAGGACTCCAAATAGTGGTTCCCATGTTATATTTTTCAAAAAGAGGTAAGTACTCCACTTCCAAATGATCACGAAAAAACAAATTATATTTGGGTTGTTCCATGGTAGGCGGAATACAATTCAAAGAAGATGCGATTTGATAGGCTGCTTCAATTTGATGTTCACTCCATTCAGACGTTCCCCAGTAAAAAACCAATCCATTACGGACCAACGCATCCATCGCTAAAACAGTTTCTTCAATCGGTGTATTTGGATCGGGGCGATGACAAAATAATAAGTCTACATAATTTAATTGTAATCTTTTTAGAGAATTTTTAGTTCCCTCAATTAAATGTTTGCGAGATAAACCCGTATCATTCGGACCATTTCCACCCCAAAAAATTTTGGTGGAAATCACTAAATCTTCGCGGCGAAATTCTTTTGCCACCTTGCCCATTAAAATTTCAGCTTCACCGTGAGCATAGCTTTCTGCATTATCAAAAAAATTGATGCCATGATCAACAGCAGTATGCATGAGTGTTTTGACTTCGTTTAAGCCAATTTGCTTGCTGAATGTAATCCAGGAGCCAAATGATAGTTCACTGATTCGTATTCCTGCTTTACCGAGGTGATTATATTGCATGGAAATATCCTTTTACACGATGCCACAGGCTAGTTTTTTATAGGGAGGAATATAAACTGTTTCATGTTTTTTTTCAATTATAGCGGAAATGGATCTTGTCTCGAGGGGTAAATGGTACTCACAAGAAAACTTTTATAAGCGCTGCTTATAAAAGGTACCAGGATAGGGCTTAGGTTCACGAGATCAGGCATTTGCTTTAATCAGTACGAATATGGTACTGTATAGCGAATTTTAATAATAATGATGCTGCAGTTTTCATATCTAAAAAGGTCAACAATGCTAAGAATTAGTAAATTAGCTGATTATGCCATGTTAGTCATGACCAACATGGCAAAACGACCAGAAGCCGTATTAAGCGCAAGCTTGCTCGCTGAGGCATTACATTTAACCGTACCTACTGTTAGCAAAGTGCTGAAAATGCTTTCTGAGGCCGATCTAGTCGCATCTGTTCGTGGTCCAGAAGGGGGTTATCATCTTGCTCGCCCGGCCCAACAAGTGACGGTTGCTGATGTGGTGATGGCAATTGAAGGCAAACTTTCCATGACTGAATGTTGCCAAATGCAGGGATTATGCAATATCGAATCCATGTGCACGATGAAAGAAAACTGGTTAAAAATTAATAAAATAATATATTCCATGTTATCGCAATTAACCATTATGGATATGTCTGAACCATTACTGTTATCAAGGTTGGCTTATGGCAAATAAACTCATTCAAGAAGTCGTGGACAAACATTATCCGTATGGATTTGTGACTCAAATTGAATCGGATGAAATTGCTTCTGGTCTCAATGAGGAGGTTATCCGGCTAATTTCTGCTAAGAAGCAAGAACCACTGTTTATGCTAGAGTGGCGATTGCAAGCTTTTCGACAATGGCAAACGATGACTCCGCCTACGTGGGCACACATTCATCATCCTCCTATCGATTTTCAAAATATCATTTACTATTCTGCTCCTAAAGTCAGTAAAGATAATCCAAAAACATTAGATGAAGTCGACCCTAAATTGTTAGAGACCTATCGTAAATTAGGCATTCCTCTGCATGAACATAGTCGTCTTGCAGGCGTTGCAATTGATGCCGTTTTCGATAGTGTTTCGGTAGCGACAACATTTAAAGTAAAATTAGCAGAAGTGGGCGTTATCTTCTGCCCATTTTCGGAAGCAGTGCAAAAATATCCTGAGTTGATTGAACGTTATTTGGGAACGGTTGTTTCTTATCGCGATAATTTTTATGCGGCGCTTAATTCAGCTGTTTTTAGTGACGGTTCTTTTGTTTATATTCCTAAAGGTGTTCGTTGTCCGATGGAGCTGTCAACTTATTTTCGAATAAATGCAGCTAAGAGTGGGCAATTCGAGCGCACCTTGATTATTGCTGATGAAGGCAGTCATGTCAGTTATCTTGAGGGATGTACGGCGCCTATGCGGGATGAAAATCAACTGCATGCTGCAATTGTTGAATTAATTGCATTAGATCATGCGCAAATTAAATATTCTACCGTACAAAATTGGTATCCCGGTGACGAGCAGGGTCGAGGTGGAATTTATAATTTTGTTACTAAGCGCGGTGCTTGTCGGGGAAAGCATTCAAAAATTTCTTGGACGCAAATTGAAACGGGATCCGCTATTACTTGGAAATATCCCAGCGTCATTTTGCAAGGTGAATATTCGGTGGGTGAATTTTATTCTGTTGCGCTGACCAATCATTATCAGCAAGCCGATACGGGCACTAAAATGATTCATATTGGAAAAAATACCAGTAGCACGATTATTTCCAAAGGAATTTCTGCAGGCCATGGACAAAATACTTATCGAGGATTAGTTCGTATGTTACCGAGTGCTGCAAATGCCAGGAATTATACTCAATGCGATTCTTTATTGTTGAGTTCACACTGTGGTGCACATACTTTTCCGGTGATCGAAATTAAAAACTCGACGGCGCGAGTTGAACACGAAGCATCTACTTCCAAGATAGGCGAAGATCAATTATTTTATTGTCGACAACGTGGATTATCTGCGGAAGATGCGATATCCATGATTGTAAATGGTTTTTGTAAGCAAGTGTTTAGCGAATTGCCCATGGAATTTGCGGTTGAAGCACAAAAATTACTAGAAGTTAGTTTAGAGGGGAGTGTCGGATAAGCTATGTTAGCCATTCATAATCTTCAAGTGAGTATTCAAGATGATCAGCAACGCGCCAAGCAAATTTTGCAAGGCGTCAATTTAACTATTCGACCAGGTGAAGTGCATGCCATCATGGGTCCCAACGGATCAGGTAAAAGCACTTTAGCAAATGTATTAGCAGGCAGAAAAGATTATCAAGTGACGCACGGCGAAGTTTTTTTTAACGGTCAAAATTTATTAATATTGGAACCTGAAGAGCGAGCGGCAAGCGGAGTTTTTCTGGCGTTTCAATATCCAACAGAAATTGCTGGTGTAAACAATATGTATTTTTTGCGTACGGCGCTCAATAGTTTACGTAAACGAAAAAATTTACCATTGCTTGATGCCGCAGATTTTTTATTTTTGGTCAAAAATAAACTAAAAGAAGTTGGCTTAAATGAAACCTTATTGCATCGAGCAGTCAATGAAGGATTTTCTGGGGGCGAGAAAAAACGCAATGAAATTTTGCAGATGCTCATACTCGAACCAAATTTGATTATTCTTGACGAGACTGATTCAGGTTTAGATATTGACGCTTTGCAAATGGTCAGTCGATGTGTCAATAGTTTGCGTAATCAGCAACGTTCCTTTTTGATTGTGACACATTATCAGCGCTTGCTCGATTACATTCAACCAGACGTAGTACATGTCATGGCGCAGGGTAAAATGATTAAATCTGGCGATAAAACATTAGCAGTAGAATTGGAAACCAAAGGATATGGTTGGTTAGAAAGTGAATCAAACACATGACGATTCTCAACTTACCAACATGGTTATTGGATAATCTTGAACAAAATAGTTCGCGACCCGAACCAACGTGGCTTGCTAATTTTCGTGGACATCATCGAGAGGATTGTTTGAAAACGGGATTATCTAGGCAAAGAAATGAGCATTGGAAATATACAAATCTTGCTTGCCTTGAAAAAATAAAATGTTCAGCGGCAGCTCCAGTAGCGATCATGGAAAAAAGTATTCATGACAGTATTAAAGCACGACGTTTAGTTCATTCTGAAAGTATTTTTCTAGTGTGTATCAATGGTTTTTATGCGCCGCAATTTTCAGATTTAACTCATTTACCTCACCATGTGATTGTCTGTAGTTTACAGCAGGCGCTTGCTAAGCACGCTGAATTGCTACAAACATATTGGCTGCAACAGATTCATGCGGAGTGTTATCCATTTGCCAGTTTAAATGCATCTTTAGCAAATGATGGTTTATTTCTTTATGTCGCGGGCGAACTCACGCTACCCATCCATATTCTATGGTTGATGACAGATCATCAGGAGTGTGTCGCTCATTCACAACAAATTATTGTTCTCGAAAAAGAAAGCAAAGCTTATTTATTAGAAGAACATATTGCTGCTATTCACGCAAAGCATGTGATGAATATGGTGACATCCATTACTATTTCTGCAGGCGCTCATTTAGAATATTATAAATATCGTCATGAAAGTAAAAAAAACATACATTTTGCTCATACCATGATTCAACAACAAGAAAATAGTTTTTTAAATCATGTTAATTATTCATCAAGTAATTTGTTTGCTCGAGATGATTTGCTGGTTAAATTAAATCATCTCGGTGCTCATTGCACCACCAGTGGTTTTTATCGATTGCAACACGACGGACATCAGGTCAATCATCATGTTGATATTGAACATCGGGCACCATCTGGACGTAGTGAAATGTTATATAAAGGCATCGTAGAAAAAAAATCTCAGGCAGTTTTTAGCGGCCGTGTTCATGTTACGCAACAAGCGGAGAAAACGGTTGCACAGCAAGCCAATCATCATTTGTTGTTGGACAACCAAGCAGAAGCTTATTCAAAACCCGAATTAGAAATTTATGCCGATGATGTTAAATGTCAGCATGGAGCGACTACGGGTGAAGTAGATCAAGATGCTGTTTTTTACTTATGTTCGCGTGGTATTAGCTATCAGGATGCTTTAAATATTTTATTGCAAGGATTTGCTGATGAAATTATGCAACGCGTTGCTCATGTGGCTATTAGAAAACACATTCAAAATGATGAGGTAGCCGTTATATGAATGTTGCTATCAATCATCCTATTTATTTAAATTTATCTCGTGATTTTCCAGCATTGCAGCAACAAAATCGCGGAAAACCCATGACATATCTAGATAGTGCTTCATCATCTCAAAAACCACGGCAAGTTATTGAAGCAATGTCACAGTTTTATATGAATGATTACGCTAATATCCATCGTGGCATTTATGAATTAAGTGAGCGTTCAACACAGCTTTATGAAAATGCGCGACAACAGGTAAAAAAATTTATCAATGCTGCTCATGCAGATGAAATTGTGTTTGTACATAGCACAACAGATGCGATTAATTTAATTGCGCAAAGTTATGGTCGATCGAGATGGCAAGCAGGCGATGAGGTAATACTGAGCGAGATGGAACATCATTCCAATATTGTTCCATGGTATTTGCTTAAACAACAAATAGGTTTGGTCATTAAAGTGATTCCAGTGACTGATTCCGGCGAGTTGGATATCAATGTTTATCAACAACTATTTTCATCCCGCACAAAATTGGTGGCGCTTGCCCATGCTTCTAATGTAATGGGTACCATTAATCCGGTGAAAAAAATGGTAGAAGTGGCGCATGCTCATGCTGTTCCTGTGTTGCTCGATGGCGCACAAGCCATTGCTCATACCGTTGTTGATGTACAAGATATTAATTGCGATTTCTATGTTTTTTCCGCACACAAATTGTACGGCCCAACGGGTGTAGGTGTATTGTACGGCAAAAATACTTTATTAGCTGCCATGCCGCCTTATCAGGGCGGAGGCGGAATGATTGAGACAGTATCTTTTTCCAAGATAAGTTTTGCAACATGCCCGCAAAAATTTGAAGCGGGTACGCCCAATATTGCTGGCGCGATAGGTTTAAATGCGGCTATTCAATATATCCATGAGATTGGAATAACAAATATTTATTCTCACGATCAGGCATTATTAAACTATGCCGAAAAGAAATTTGCAGAAATTTCTGGTTTACGAACGATTGGTACCGCTCATCCCAAGATTGGAGTGATTTCTTTTGTATTAGATGGTATTCATCCACACGATGTAGGAACGGTATTAGATCATGAAGGAATTGCTGTGCGGGCGGGTCATCATTGTGCTATGCCACTCATGGAACGTTTTAATATTCCAGCAACGGTAAGAATTTCGTTTGGTGTCTACAATACCGAACAAGAGATTGATGTAGCAATCCAGGCGATTCACTTGACTAAGAGGTTATTAGGCTAATGTTGTTGCGGGAACTTTATCAAGAAATGATTATTGATCATGGAAAAAATCCTCGCAATAGAGGGGTCTTGCAACATGCTAATCATCAGCATGCGGGACATAATCCATTATGTGGCGACCAATTAATATTGCAGGTATTTGAACAAAATGGCGTGGTGGAGGAGGTTTGTTTTGAGGGAACAGGTTGTGCCATTTCAGTGGCATCGGCTTCTTTAATGACGGAATCCATAAAAGGAAAAACAGTCAAAGAAATAGAACGACTATTTGAGGATTTTCATCATTTAGTTACCCAGGGAAATGAAAAAAATCCGCAAAATAATTTGGGAAAATTAGCAATCTTTGCGGGAGTAGCAGCATTTCCTATTCGAGTAAAATGCGCCACGCTAGCTTGGCATACCTTGAAAGCTGCTTTAGAAGATGAAAACAAGCCAGTGAGTACGGAGTAATGAATATGATTACCTTGACGTCCGCAGCAAGTGAGTATATTAAAAAAAATCTTGCCAAAGAGAATGGTATTGGATTTGGTTTAACAATAAAAAAAACTGGATGTTCAGGCTACGCTTATTTGCCTACTATTCTTATGGAAGAAAAAGCACAGAATATCGTTATTGAGCATGACGGCATAAAAATATTTATTGATCCATTATGGGCACATTTATTTGAAGGAATAACAATTGATTATGTAGAAGAAGAAAAAGCGGGATTAAAACAAAAAAAATTAGTATTTAATAATCCAAATGAGGCGGGACGTTGTGGTTGTGGGGAAAGTTTTCATATTGAGTGAGGTAGCTTGTGAAACGCGAAACACCAATCGAAGTAATAAAAACAGTGAATGCTACATTAATTCCATCTGGCGAAACAGTGAGTTTACAAGCCGGTACCCAAGTCGTGGTGACACAAGCATTGGGAAATTCCTACACAGTCTATGTGCACGGCAATTTATTGCGTGTTGCAGGTAAAGATGGCGATGCACTGGGTTTGGTTATTTTAGAGAATCCCAATATTAATGAAATGGAAGGTTCATTAGAAGATAAGCTTTGGGAGCAAATGAAAACTTGTTATGATCCAGAAATTCCAGTGAATATTGTGGATCTTGGCTTGGTGTATGAATGTCGAGTATTGCCTCTGGGTATGAATGATTTTCGAGTTGAAGTCATCATGACATTGACGGCATCGGGTTGTGGCATGGGACCAGTATTAGTTGATGAAATAAAGGATAAATTGCAACAAGTTCATGGGGTGACGGATGTGCATATTGAATTGGTATTTGATCCTCCTTGGAATAAAGAAAAAATGAGTGAAGTAGCGAAATTGCAGCTAGGATTATTATAGAACGTGACTAAAAGAGGTGCGCATGAATATTCAAGACAAAATTAAGCAACAAATTGCAGAGAACGATATTATTCTTTATATGAAGGGAAATGCTGAGCTACCACAATGCGGTTTTTCGGCACGCGCAGTTAATATTTTAAAATCATATGGCGCAAAATTTACAACAGTAGATGTGCTGCAAGATGAAGCGATTCGCCATGGCATTAAAGTTTACTCGAATTGGCCAACTATTCCGCAGTTGTATATTAAGGGAGAATTTATTGGCGGTAGTGATATTATTGCTGAAATGCATGAGGCGGGTGAGTTGCAAGAATTAATTAAGCGTATATTCACCTAGATTAAACTAGCAAGAAACTCTATTGCGGGACAGACTTTAATACCAAATTCGAGATCATTTTGCGGAGATCTTTTTCCACCAAGCTAAACGCGGGAGATACAGTAGGAGAAATAATAGAATGGTAATGGTAGCAGCAACAAAATATAAACCAAATGCAACGGCTAAACCAACGGCAGCCGTTGCCCATAAGGTAGCGGCAGTAGTTAAGCCAGTCACATAATCACCTTGGCGAAAAATGATGCCGCCACCTAAAAATCCGATACCAGTGACCACTTGAGCGGCAATTCGTGATGGATCTGCAGAGGTGACAAAATAGCTTAGAATCCCAAAGACACATGAACCTAAAGCAATTGCACCATAAGTTCGTATACCAGCCGAAACAATATTGCGATGTCGTTCTCTTTCCCAACCGATTAAGCAACCGAGTAAACAAGCGAGAACAACTCGAAATATCATTTGCAGATCCATTTCGAAAGTAGGTGCTAACATGCTATTCCTTTAGTGTTATTTCTAGATATCTGTTTTATGCTACTTAGATTTGTGAGAGTAAGCAAATAAGAAGTGATAAAGGATAGGTGAGTTGGAATACATCAATACTTTTTATTATACAAAATCCTATGGAGAGGAAAATATGCGATCAGAACGTCTTCATCAAGAAAACACCGCTTTAATTAATTTATCGACACAAGATCAAGTTAAAAACTTCAAATGTTACAATTTATTTTTTAATCAATCCTTTTCCACTAAGTTTAAACAAAAGATGGGTGATTTAGCTATCGTACGTCCTGAAAAGTTCAAAAATTTACATAATCCTTTGCCTGGACAATTACGAGAGTATCTAGATGAGTGTGAGTTATTATCCACTTTAGATTTAATTGAAATTAATTCATTTCGTTCAGATGAGGCGATTTTTATTTTACCGTATCTTATTGGCAAATCGAGTATCAACAAAGCGAATCTAAACATAATTATCCGTGGTTTCAATCGAGATACATTAAAACAAGATAGGCCAGCAGATAATAAAGATATTTTAATCTATTATTTGACAGAGCAACAGCAATTAAAAAAATTAACAAAATTAAGTGCTTCTTTTAAGGGATATCAATTTATTTTAGTCCTAGCAAATAATATTTATGCCAATATTGAACTAAGAGCGGCATTAAACAATACTTTAAGCATTTGTAAAAATATTGGATTAGTATTAACTGATACTGAAATGGGGGTGCCAGCCTACCGTCAATTATTAAACTATATAGCGATTGATGCTAAACTTGATGATTATCGTGAAAAACGAGATACTGAACCACTCTATATAAGAACCCTTTTTAATTTTTTTCATTTTGGTTTTTCGGGAAGTGTAAAAATTTCAGCTGCACAAAAGCTTCAAGCTTTGTTAAATGGAAAAGTGTTGGCTGAAAAATTAAACCCTTATCTTAAGGCTTTGTCACAAGGACGTTTATGTCAAATTTATTATGAGTATCTTCGATTCATAGCAGTTAAGCAGATGGATAATCAAAAGCCTGAAATTGCCCACATGAAAAAAACATCGCCCTAAGTTCTAAGCAGAGTTTAATCTCTTAATAAGATATTTCGCATGCGGGTACAGACGGTTTGCATGACATGAAGATTATGAATGCTAGCTAAATGAAAATAAGCGATTAAGCCTTCTTTGAAAAGATAGTGTAGATAAGCGCGTGAAAAATGTTTGCAAGTGTAGCAAAGGCAATTAGGCATAATGGGATTTTCATCTTTGGAATATTCATTTTTTTTAATCAAAATACGGCATCTTTCATCCTTATTTTTAAACGCTAGCCAGCCATCCTGTTCGACGATCTCACCATAATATAAAGTACCGTGACGTGCATTTCGTGTTGGTGCGACGCAATCAAAAATATCAATACCTTTCGCAACTACATTGATTAAATCTTGTGGATCAAGACCAACACCCATAGTGTAACGTACTTTGTTTTCAGGTAATAATGGTCGAACCCAATCAATAATTTCACATGTTTTTACCATATCAAAGCCAATGACTTCACCGCCTATTCCAATGCCATCACAATCTTGTTGCAAAATAAATTCTGTACTCTGTTCTCGTAAATCTCTAAAACTACCACCTTGTATAATGCCAAATAGCGCTTGCTGAAATCCATAACGAGAAAAAGAGTTTTTATCGTGTTCTTGTTTAGATAAAACTAACCAGCGATGTGTACGATCAAGTGCTGCTAATGCAATTTCGCGACCACCTTCTTCTGGCGTGCATTGGTCGAATGCCATGATGATATCTGCCCCAATGATTTTTTGCGTTTGTATGGAAGTTTGCGGATTCAGATGAATAATTTTTCCTGTTAGAGGATGTTTGAAGACTGCCCCATCGTCATCGATAATACAAATGGATCCTTTCTTAGATAAGCTGAATACTTGAAAACCACCACTATCTGTTAACATGGCTTGTGGCCAGCCCATGAATTTGTGCATTCCGCCTACACGCTCAATTACTTCCATCCCAGGAGCACATAACATGTGGTAGGTATTACCACCTAAAATAAGCTGACTACCATTAGCAACCAGATCGCTAGGCGTCACATAATTTAACATGGCTCGAGTGCCGACTGGCATAAATGTTGGTGTTAGCACTTCCCCATGAGGGGTTAGCATACGCATGACTCTTGCAGGTAAATTTGGATGTTTTTTAATAAGCATTGATTGGAATGTTGTCATCAGGTAACCTGCATTTTTTGTTGTTACTCTTCGTTTTGGCAGCGCAATGCGTTGACATATTAGCATACGAGCAAAGAACATGACACATTTTGATCCAAATGCAGCAGCCACTAAAGATTCCGGTATTTTTGGTCTTCCATTTACGGTAGAAGAATCCAAACTAATTCTCATCCCAGTCGCATGGGAAGCAACCACTTCTTATGGATCAGGAACTTTTTACGGTCCACAAGCTATTTTTGCTGCAAGTAAACAAGTTGATTTATATGATCGCGATCTAGGAAATTTTTTTGAAGCAGGAATCGCTATGCTTGAACATTCGCCACATATACAAGAATGGAATGCAAAAGCCCGTACAGCTGCTTTAAAAATCATTTCTGAAAAAATAGATGATAGCCAGAAAAATATTCTTGCTGCGCTGAACGCGGTGAATCATTACAGTGAAAAATTAAATAAATATATCTATAACGAAACCAAGAAATGGCTTAATCAAGATAAATTTGTTGGGCTGATTGGTGGCGATCATTCTATACCATTTGGTGGAATACAATCATTTTTAGAAAAATATCCTAACATGCATGTTCTTCATATTGATGCGCATGCTGATATGCGACAGGCATACGAAGGATTCGAGTATTCACATGCATCCATTATGTATAACGTGATAACTAAAACTCCTTTAGAAAAACTAATCCAAGTCGGTATTCGTGATTTTTGTGAAGACGAAGCTAAATTTATTGAAAATAATTCTGTTCGTATTAGCACCTTTTTTGATGCAGATCTTGCCGAACAAAAAATGATTGGTAGAAGTTGGTCTAGCTTGTGTGACGACATTATTCAGCACTTAGGATCTGAGGTTTATATTTCTTTTGATATTGATGGGCTCGCCCCTCACTTTTGTCCGCATACTGGTACTCCCGTTCCTGGCGGGTTAGATTTTAATGAAGTGCTTTATCTTTTCAAAAAGATTATTCAGTCAAAACGAAAAATTATCGGCTTTGATCTCAGTGAAGTATCGTTAGGTAAGATAACGCCTCATAGCTCATCTGGGATGGTTGATCCTGCTAGCGAATGGGATGCAAATGTAGCCGCTCGTCTTCTTTATAAACTATGCGGTTGGACATTATATAGCTACGAACACTAATGCTTGACAAGTATGGCGGTTATCCATGAAAATTGTAACTTATACTTACAATTTTCATGGATAAAAAGATGGAGCGTCATTGCGATCTACTATTTACGCTTCAAAATAAGTATAACCAGCCAGCCCAACTTCTAAATCAGTTAAAAATTCTTTGCATTCTTCGGGGCTTAATTGTGCTTTTTCGAGTTGTCGTTGATAGGATTGCATTAATGAATTTTTATCGAAGTCGACGTAACGCAAGGTTGATTCAACCGTATCGCCGTGAATGGTATTAGTAAGATGATATTTTCCTTCGGGTGTTAATTCAACATGCACTGAGTTGGTATCACCAAATAAGTTATGCAAATCTCCCAAAATTTCTTGATAAGCGCCGACCAAAAAAATACCTAATAAATAGGGTTGGTTGGTGTCGTAAGGTAACAAAGGTAATGTACTTTCTAAACCGTAATTATTGACATATTTGTTGATGCGGCCGTCCGAATCACAAGTAATATCGTGTAAAATGCCATGTTCAGTGGGAAATTGGTCAAGCCCAGAGAGTGGCATAATTGGAAATACTTGATCAATTGCCCAGGCATCTGGTAACGATTGAAAGAGTGAAAAATTGCAAACAAATTTATTAGCTAATTTTTTATTGAGTTCATCACTCACTTCCCGATGTGCGCGTATTTTTGGTTTCAGAAAATCACGTAATCGATAGCAAATGGCAAAATAAACTTGTTCTGCATAAGCACGTTTTTCAATACCAATTAAACCATGAATATACATAGTATGAATTTCAGACATCCAATGGCAAATGTCATGATAAATTTCAAGCACAGTACTTTCAGATAAATAATTAAAACTATTCCATAAGCTATGCAAAATAGGTATATCAGATTTTTCTGGTGGTTTAAGATTACTTAAATCACAGGCTGATTCAGTAGCAATCACGTTTGTAATGAGTAAAGCATGATGTGCCGTAATGGCACGACCAGATTCAGTGATGATGCGCGGATGAGGTAGATAATGTTGTTCGCAAATCTCTGCAAGCGTATACACAATATTATTTGCATACTCTTGGATCGTATAATTCACGGAACAAAAACTGCGGGAGCGCGTGCCTTCATAATCAACGCCTAGCCCGCCGCCAACATCAACAATATTAATAGGCGCACCTAACGAGCGTAACCCAGCATAATAGCGCGCTCCTTCGTGCATAGCGCGTTGAATATGCGCAATGTTAGCTACCTGTGATCCGAAATGAAAATGTAAAACTTGCAATAAATGTAAACGATTTCGTGATTGCAGTTGTTGAACTACTTGTAAAAGTTGTGGTGCAGAAAATCCAAATTTTGATTTTTCACCACCAGAATTTTGCCACTTTCCTTCGCTGATTGAAGAAAGTCTTACCCTTACTCCTAAAATCGGCTCGATATTTAATTTGTCAGCTTCTTCTAATACGAAAGCGAGTTCAGTCAATTTTTCTAAAATGATCAGAACGCGATGTCCAAGACGTTGACCAATTAATGCTAAGCGAATGTATTCGCGATCTTTATAACCATTACAAATAATCATGGCATCTGTTTGATTAGTAATTGCTAATGCAGCTAATAATTCCGGTTTGCTGCCCGTTTCTAAGCCTACGGGCGCTTGGCCATTTTGCAGAATGGTTTCGACGACACGACGTTGTTGGTTAACTTTAATAGGATAAGCACTTAAGTACGAGCCTTGATACTGATTTTCCTGCATGGCTTGCGTAAAAGCATCATTTAATATTTTGATACGCTTTTTTAAAATATCAGTAAAACGCACCAGAACGGGAAGAGGAATGCCTTGATTATTGAGATGTTGTGATAATTCAAATAAATCAATATGAGCGGCTTGCTCACGTGGGCCATGTGGATAAACCTGAATCGTTCCTTGTTCGCCAATATCAAAGAAGCCATCACTCCATTGGGCAATATGGTAGATATCGCGGGCCTGCTGTACAGACCAATCAGTCATTTTTATTGAGCCTATGCAAGAATGGATTCAACAGTGGTTTGATTAAATAAATTACTATACATCCTATCTTTACGTGTTTGCCAGGCTTTTTTATTATAGGCATAACCGACAATAATAGGGAGGGCAAGCGTTGCTTCACTATAAACCATTTGTTCATGTACAACTGAGACTTTACCCCAAGAACAAGCTTCACGTAATGTCGAACCAGACAAGCCTCCATCGCGTTCATCTGCCACAGTGATTTGTACAGCATATTTATGTAAGGGGACTTCTGCTCCTAACAATTCGGCAGCAACGACAACATCTTGAGCAAAATTTTTCGGCACACCACCGCCCACCATGAATAAACCTGTCTCTTTTGCAGCAATTTTAAGTTGGGTAAGTTCACGAAAATCTTTGACAGAATCAATGCTGACATGTCGTTGAGGATGCTTCACTTGATGCATAACCAAACCGAAGCCAGCACTGCAATCACTGAATGCGGGCACAAAAATGGGCACATTTTTTTGATAAGCTCGTAGTACAATGGAGGGATCATTTTTACCATTTTTTTCTAGGTAACGACCCATTTCTTGGATAAATTCGCGTGAAGAATAAGGCTTGGGATGTAAAGTGTTAGCAATAGTACAAATGGTTTCATCACAAATACGTAACTCATCTTCATTAATTAATGTGTCGTAGATACGATCAATGGCTAAACTTTGCAGCTTAACGTCATCTAAATGAGGAGACCCTTGATAATGTTTAAAGCCTAATCCCTCAAAAAAATCTTGGTCTACGATATTAGCACCGGTCGATACAATCACATCCACCATATTATGATCAATCATATCGATGATTACTTTCTTTAGCCCAGCACTAATTAAGGAACCAGCAAGGCATAAAATAATGCTGCATTGATTATCGCGCAACATTTGTTCATAAATTTGTGCTGCTCGAGCTAAATTTCTAGCTTGAAATGCCGTTCCCTGCATGGCATCAACCAAATGAGTGAAATCAAACTGGGTGATATCAAAGTGGCGAACTTCTGTGGACAGCAAAGCGGATTTATTTTGCCCCATCAAGCACGGCTCCTGTAAAAGTAGATCGGAAATATTGTATTATGAGAAAATATAGTCGTAATGCAAGAGTTATCTCAATGAAACGTGAATATTCAATTTTCGATAAAGTTTGTTTAAGCTTGGATCGATCAATTCGGACATTAAACCATTGTCCGCAAACAACTGGAAAATCGTATCCAGCACAAGGTTATTCTCAAGAAGTTATTTTGACAGAAGAGCAACGTGTACATTCGGCTGGGTTAATGCGAGTCAATCATGCGGGTGAAATATGTGCCCAGGCACTTTATCATGGACAAGCGCTGGTTTCTTCAACACCAGTTATCAAAGAAAAAATGGAACAAGCTGCCATAGAAGAAGGCGATCATTTGGTTTGGTGTGAAAAACGTTTGCGAGAGCTAGATAGTCATACGAGTTATCTCAATCCATTCTGGTATGCAGGATCGTTTGGAATGGGAATATTGGCAGGCATCATGGGGGATCGTTGGAGTTTAGGGTTTGTTGCTGAGACCGAGACGCAAGTCATCACCCATTTAGAGAAGCACCGGCATTTGTTACCTGAGCAAGATCAACGTAGTGATGAAATTCTTAAACAAATGGAAAGAGATGAAACGCAACATCGAGCGGATGCAATCACAGCTGGAGCACGTGAATTGCCTTGGCTAGTAAAAAAAGCGATGACATTTGTTTCAAAAGTGATGGTAACAACGGCTTATTGGATTTGAAAAAAAAGAACAGCTACCAACTTTTCGTTCTACTTGATTTTAAGTCAATCAAGAAACAATCGGTGCAGTTTTAGCTATTACCAATAATGCTCCGACTTGGATCAACCAGACAACCCACACAACTTCCATAAAATAAGGAAACCAATGCCGTTTGATTGCCCAATATAGAATGGCAGGGATTAACCCAATCGCTACCGGAATACAAAGCAGAGCCAGCATTTCTCTGATGAGATTACCAGCTTGACCGCCAGAGAAAATGTTGGTGAGCGCATTGGCTACCCAATCATGTGCCGCTAATAACCATATCATCCCATCCTGAGCATAAGAAGTATAAGATGTTAAGAGAATGACGAGAATACTAAGAGTGATAAGAATAATAGTGTGTTTTAACATACGATGTCTCTTTCCTTTAATTCGAGTTTTGTCCTGTGCGTCAGACGTACTTAAACTTTTATCCCAACACCTCTTTGTAATAATAACCAAGCCCAAAAAAACATACTAGTCAACAATAAAAAAATAATAATAAAGCCAACATAAATATTTAAATCAGAAATTCCAAGTAAACCATAACGAAAAGTATCAACGATAGCAAGTACAGGATTGCCTAAAGAAATAGTTTGCCAAAAAGCAGGTAATTGTTTAATAGAATAAAAAACACCGCCTAAATAGGTCAGTGGCGTTAATATGAAAGTAGGAATGAATGAAATATCATCAAATCGTTTTGCATAAATGGCGTTAATTAAACCGCCAATCGAAAAGAGCATGGCAGCGAGTATAGCGGTACTGATAATAATGAATGGATGGTAAATGGGGACATGGGTAAAAAGAAAGGAGATCAATACAACGATCAACCCTACCACTATTCCACGTAAGGTACCGCCCAAGGTAAAGCCAAGTAAGATAATGAGATTACCCATGGGTGAAACTAACATTTCTTCAATACTTTTATTAAATTTTATTAGAAAAAATGAAGAAGCTGTATTCGCATAAGCATTAGTCATGATCGACATCATAACTAATCCCGGAACAATGTATTGAATATAACTATAACCATCAATTTGATGTATTTGAGAGCCAATGAATTTTCCAAAAATTACAAAATATAAACTCATGGTGATAGCTGGTGGCAACAATGTTTGCGACCAGATCCGCATAAATCGAGAAATTTCTTTACGTAAGATAGTTTGCAACGCAATCATATTGGCATGAAAACCAGGATATTTATTCATCACTTATTTTGCTCCAAATCCAAGTTTTTTTGGGGGTGAATTTTTTTATTTCCTGAAATTAAATGGATAAATAATTCTTCTAAACGGTTAGTTTTATTTCGCATGCTAGCTACGCGAATTTGTTGTTGGGTGAATAGTTGAAACAAATCATTTAGCGATTGCGCGCGATGAATCTCAATTTCGAGCGTTGTTGGATCTATTTGACGAAAATCGTATCCGCTTAGCTCGACATTTTTAAATAAGGGTTGTTCAAGATCAAATACCATTGTTTGAGTATGTAATCGATTGATAAGAGATTTCATATCGGCATGTTCAATGATTTCACCATGATCAATGATGGCAACATGTTTGCAAAGATGTTCAGCTTCTTCAAGATAATGTGTGGTTAAAATAATAGTGGTACCTTGTTGATTGAGTTCAGTCAGAAAGTCCCATAAAGTATGACGAAGTTCAATATCCACACCTGCTGTTGGTTCATCGAGGATCAATAATTTGGGTTGGTTCATCAAGGCGCGTGCAATCATCAGGCGTCTTTTCATGCCGCCTGATAAACGCATGGCTGGTTGATCATGCATTTCCCATAGCCCCATTTTTTTAAGATAAATTTCCATTCGCGTGATGGCGATATGTTTAGGAATGCCATAGAAGCCTGCTTGATTAATTAAAATATGGGAAATTTTTTCAAATTGTCCAAAATTAATTTCTTGAGGAACAATACCAATAAATGATTTTGCTAAAGCAAGTTCTTGATCAGTATCATGGCCAAATATATACACTTTCCCCGAAGTTTTTTTCACCAGAGAACAAATAATACTAATCGTAGTCGATTTTCCAGCGCCATTTTGGCCCAGCAATGCGAAAAAATCGCCTTGAGCAACATCAAGATTAATACCTTTTAAAGCCGATGTACCATTTGGATATTGTTTGGTAAGTTGTTTTACTGTTAATGCTGTCATAACTTTTCCGCTAGTCTTTTCATGAGTAATTGTAACGCAATTCCACGATGGCTAATTTTATTTTTGATGATGGGTGATAATTGCGCAGCCGTTCGTTTTTTAGCTGGGATATAAAAAATAGGATCATAACCAAAGCCTTGTTTACCTTTCAGTTGACAGGCGATGCTTCCTTGCCATTTTCCTTCACAGATTAATGGGATAGGGTCGTGTTCATGTAATATACATACTAAAACACAATAAAAATAAGCATTTCGCTGACGGCTAGGTACATTTTTTAAGTTATTTAATAATTTTTCTATATTATCTTCAGCGGTAGCATTATCGCCTGCATAACGAGCCGAGTAAATACCAGGGGCGTTATTTAAAATGGGTACGACTAAACCAGAATCATCTGCAATCGTAGGTAACCCTGTGATTTGCGACGCATGCCTAGCTTTTATGAGAGCATTTTCAACAAAGGTTAAACCAGATTCCTCAACCTCAGTGACACCATAAAACGATTGAGAAATGAGCTCAATAGTAGCGCTTGGGTGAGTCATTCGTGCAGACTTTTTTAGGGAGAGATTGACTGGTGTCTGCTTTAACAAGGGGCGTTTATTGATTAATGCATTGAGTTCACTTAGTTTATTTTGATTATTGCTAGCGAACACTATTTTCATTAACGACTAACCTAGTACGTGGTACTGTTAACCAAGCGATGCGCCAAACCCAGCAGACATCAGTGGGTTAACTAAAATAATATTTAATAATTGTAAAGTAATGAGCGCTGGAATAGGAGAAATATCAATGCCTCCTAGAGGAGGGATGATACGTTGAAATGGTTGCATCACCGGCGAAGTAAATTGATAGAGTAAACGATTAAAGGACGATCCGGGCTGCACCCAAGTTAATATGGCTTGTAATAAAATGGCATAGAAAAATAGTTGAATCACTAAATTTAAAGTATCGCCAAGGGCAAGAAGTAGTAAACCTAAAAAAGTTGATGACATATAGGTGATGAAGGATAGTAAAACAAACTTAATCACTTCCAAGGTGAATGTTAATACAATACTTGATAATTCAAGATTGCGAATATTCGGAATGAGACGACGTAATGGTTTTACCGGAAAATCAGTCAATTTCACTACAAATTGAGTGATTGGATCAAAATAGTTTGCTTTGACGTAGACCAAAATAATGCGGATAACGAGTAGGGTCAAATACAAATCAAAGAGTGTTTTGACCAAAAACAATAGCGCAGAGTTCAATGTATTGGACATCTTTAGTTCCCTCTATGAGAAGACTTCAATTGACCTAATTCCTGCGAACGTTTCACAGCAGCATCGATGGCATTTTTAAAAATTTTGCGGATCTGATTTTCTTCTAAAACAGAAACCGCCTTTTCAGTGGTACCACCAGGCGATGTTACCTTCTGTCTGAGTTCTTCTAAAGAGTAATCACTTTCTATCGCCATACGGGCGGCTCCCAAAGCGGTTTCTTTTATCAGTAATGAGGCTATCTTTGAGGATAATCCTAATTTTTGGGCAATTTGCTGCATGGCTTCCATGATTAGAAAAAAATAAGCGGGACCACTGCCCGATATGGCAGTAACAATATCAAGCAATGATTCTTCCTGCAACCATACAGCGACACCTACCGAACGCAAAATTGATTCAGCGATATTTCGTTGGGAATGATCAACCAGGGTATTAGCATATAGTGCGGTTGCACCAGCATTAATCAGTGCTGGTGTGTTAGGCATAGCGCGGACGATAGGGATGTCCTCTCCCAGCCATGCTTGAATATTCTGTGTTTGAATGCCAGTTACAATGGAAATAATTAAAGGATGACGGCTTTGAATCAAACTAGCGAGTTCAGCTGCAACTTCTTTTAATATGTTAGGTTTGACAGCAAACAGAATAACCTCAGCAGATTCGCATGCTTTAATATTATTAGTTGAAGTATGGATATGAAAGTACTGATGCAAATGCTCAAGCTTTTCTTTATTCGGACAAGTACCCCATATTTTATCGGAAGGATAACCGCTTTTTATTAATCCGCCAATTAAACTAGTACCCATATTACCTGTCCCAATAATGGCAATAACAGGTTTTGTCATAGTGTATTCTCAGAAAATATTTTGTAACTCCCCAGGGTTGTCATCCTGAGGAGCGTTTTTTTGCGACGAAGGATCTCGTTTTTTTTAAACAAATCGAGATCCTTCGCACTAAAAAACAGTGCTCAGGATGACAATCACGTATTTTGTTACAAAAATAACCCTAGTTTATCCACAACCTGGGGAGTTACAGTATTTTTTAAACATGGAATGTAAATTACGTTACTAGCAATTATTCATAATTAATGCATATTTTGCAATACATGAAATAAATTTTCGTAACGATTATGAGGGCTCCAGGCATACCACCCATCAGCATTCGCGGCTTCAACAGCTTTAATTTGCGCTTTAATATACTCAAGTTTTTGTGCTTGAGTCATACGGTAATGATAATTTGAAAGTTCTATGTAAGCGTACAATTTAATTGGCATATTATTATTAAATTGTTTTTTGATATTACTAAGCGAATGATAGACGGTTTGATAAGGCGTTTTATAATGCTCTGAAAAGGGTACATAGTGCGATGGATAAACCATTGGGCAAATAGCATCGACACTCTGGGAGAATAATTTAATGTTTTGCCCAATATATTTGGATTCGCCGAAACTGGCGATGCCAAACACATCCACTTGTAAAGGAATGCCCTGCCCTGATAATTTTTCTTTGTACCATTTAATGATGGTATGGATATCTTTGGAATTTTCTGAGGAAGGTTTTTGTTTGGTATTATAACGGATATAATCTAACTGAATTTCATCAGCACCCCAATCAACCGCTTGTTTTACTAATTTGTATTTCCTCTGCCAATACTCCGGTGACTTGACTGCATATTTCGTGCCACCGTCGGGAAATATAACAATTCTAGCCACATAATGAATATTGTTTTCTTCTAATAAGCCTATATTATCTCGATATCTCTTGGAAGGCTTTTCAAGATCAATGACAAATGTATCAATTTTTGCAGCCTTAGCATGCTTAATTAAATAAGTGAGAAATGCTGTGTTCTCAAAATTATATTGAGTAACGTAAATACCTTTTACTCGGGCAAAAGCTTGAGCATTCAGAAAAAAAATAAATACTAACGATATTATTATAAAGAGGTATTTTTTGAGCATTCCTAGCTACCCTTTTTATTATCCTATTTATTTATTTTACCCCTATTTTCGTCTTTAAAATGGGATAAAGTTAAGATCGTCTACCAAAAATTGCACTACCTATGCGAATAATGGTTGAACCTTCTGCAATAGCCGCTTCAAAATCTTCGGACATTCCTAGGGATAAAGAATCAATGGAGTAACCTTTTTTTCTTAGTTCGTAGAATTTTAAGGATAATGGGTGAAAATGGGTTCGTTGTGCATCAAAACTTGGTGTTGCTGATGGAATAGCCATTAGTCCACGTACTTTGATGAGAGGTAGGGTTAAACAATCGTTCATTAGGGGTTCGATTTCGGATAAAGGGATACCAAATTTGCTAGCTTCTTGACTAATATTAACCTGAATACAAATATTGAGTGGAGGTAAATGAATTGGACGATAATCGTTTAATTTCTGAACGATGTTGGTATTTGCTACGCTATGAACCCAAGAAAAATTCTCAGCAATCTTTCGCGTCTTATTACGTTGAACAGGACCAATAAAGTGCCACTCTAACTGCTTATCTTGGCTATTCGAGTTGCCAGGTGATGAAGTGGATTTTAAGGCAGCAATTTTTATGAGCGCTTCTTGTAAATAGCTTTCACCGAAAGCGCGCTGCCCAGCGTCGATGGCTTGAGTAATCTTTTCTATCGATTGATGCTTGCTGACGGCAAGTAACCGAACAGAATTGGGTTCTCGCCCATATTTTTTTTCGTAAACTGCAATTAAATTTTTAATATGACGAATATTTTTTTCAATCGGCATGCGGTCCAGCGTTTTTGATTTCCTCGGTTACATTGAATCGTTTGAAATTTTCAATAAATTTTTCAATCAAGATATGAGCATTGGTTTCATAGGCGGAGGTATCTTGCCAGGCTTTTCGTGGATTGAGTATTTTAGAATCGATACCCGTGATTTCTGTAGGAACATCTAAATGGAATCCTGGCAATTTTTCATAGACAGCATTTTTCAATTTTCCATTTACAATGGCACGTACAATGGCACGAGTAATGGGAATCGAGAATCGTTGCCCACCCTGAGCATAGGCTCCACCTGTCCAACCCGTATTGACAAGATAAACAACAGTGTTGTGATGTCTTAATCGTTTCATCAATAATTCAGCATAAACTTGCGGAGGTCGTGGAAAAAAAGGTGCGCCAAAACAAGTGCTAAAAGTTGATTTGACGCCACTGCCTTGTCCTACTTCCGTACTGCCAACAAGAGCCGTGTAACCGCTTAAGAAATAATAAGCCGCTTGTTCAATGCTAAGCCGTGCCACTGGCGGTAATACGCCATATAAATCACAAGTGAGAAATAGTACAGAGTCAGGCTGTGCACCTCGATTTTCTTCAATGCGCTGTGGTATATATTCTCGTGGATAGGCTGCACGGGTATTTTGTGTCAGCGTCGCATCCGAATAAATAGGTTCTTTAGTTTTTGGATCGAGTACAACATTTTCAATTACCGAACCGTAACGAATCGCATCCCAAATGAGTGGTTCACGTTCGTGAGATAGATCAATGCATTTTGCATAACATCCCCCTTCAAAATTAAAAACGCCATCTTCTCCCCAACCATGTTCATCGTCACCAATCAAAAAACGTTCTGGATCGGCCGATAATGTTGTTTTACCCGTTCCGGATAAACCAAAA
Source organism: Gammaproteobacteria bacterium RIFCSPHIGHO2_12_FULL_37_14 (assembly GCA_001801485.1). The sequence goes on along the minus strand of MGXV01000024.1, from coordinate 37,020 downwards.
AATAATGCTGTATCACCCGATTTACCCACATTAGCTGCACAATGCATGGGTAAAATATCATGTTTAGGTAAGATAAAATTGAGCACAGAAAACATAGCTTTTTTCATTTCGCCCGCGTAATGTGTGCCGCAAATGAGAATACAACGTTTAGAAAAATCCAATATGACAGCAGCATCACCATTGACACCATCTTCAGCTGGGTTGGTCTGATAATTTGGCACACTTAAAATAGTCCACTGTCCAGGTTCATTATGCGTAACAGGGGATTCTGGTCGGATGAAAAGAACGTAAGCAAATAGACTATGCCAAGCAAGCTCGGTCATGACTTTAACCGGTATTCCTAGTTGTTCATGTGCACCAACGCGTAAATAAGAAACAAAATGAGTGGGTTGTTTGCTTAGATATTGAATCGCTTTTTGCCACAAGGCATCGAATTTTTCTGGACTGATGGGTTGATTAATGGCATTCCAATCTACTTGATCTTCAGTGATAGCGTCTTTGACGATGAATCGATCTTTAGGAGATCTACCTGTTCTCATCCCTGTTTTGACGACTAAGGCTTGATTAGCTGCTAATTCGCCTTCACCACGTGCAAGCGCGAGATCCACTAATTCTTTGATAGATAAGTTTATTTTTTCTTTGGCTGGCATATTCACCTCGCGTGTAGATTCAACCATGGTGTCTCCTTAAATGATGACTAAGCTCTGTAGCTGGGTTGGGCAAAATCATAAAACGATTAGGGGGCATATTGTACCTAAAGATAAGTGTGTAAGTCTAAATGAAATTGGAGCTAGTGAGGATAGGTGAGTGGCATTATTTTTTCTGACAACGTTCTTGATAAGCTTTCCATCCTTGTTCGCGGTATAGGCGAGCCTCTGCTAGTGGATCGGCTGCAGCAATAATACCTCGCCCGACAATAATAATATCAGCACGATTTTCAATAATGGCTTTCTTAGGAGTAATGTATTGTTGGCCTAGCTTATCAGAGCCATCGTCTAATTTAACGCCTGGCGTCATGTTAATCCAATGGGGATCGGTAGAAGGTGCGTGTTGCGTAATAAATCCAATAACAAAATCGGCAAATTGCTCGGCTATTTTCAATGTATTTTTTAAATAATCTTCGCTAAAAAAATGTTGGGCAGAACTCATTTCTGCTACTAATACTAAGCCGCGATTTTTTTTTCGGCCTACTTCAGCGAGGCCTTTCACCATACCAGGTCCTGGTAAGCAATGAGCATTAATCATATCGGCCCAGTCAGCAATATGATAAATACCGCCAGCATATTGCAATTTGACGGTATTACCAATATCAGCAAATTTTCTATCTTCAAATATTAAAAAACGGTGTTTATGCGCTAGCTTGCCCAGCTCTAAAGCGAGATAAGGTGTAAAATCTTCAATGATATCAATATGGGTTTTTAGTAAACAAATTTCAGGCCCTAATTGGTTCGCTAACGTTAGTAGTTGTTCAGTCGAGGTAACGTCAGCAGAAAAGGCGAGATTAGTAGCTTTTTCATCGCATAATTCGAACAATCGCCTAGCTAAAGAAGAAAGACAATATTTAGAACGCTCGCTATAAGATAAATGAAACATTTAAGCAGATCTCTCTATGTTAAGTAGATGCCTATGTTACTGAGATTTAACTTCTAAAAGCCGTTCAACAATTTTGCATTCTGTTGAATTTAACAGACTGGAGTGTAATAGTGAATGTAAAATAGCTGTTAATGAGATAATGGTATGAGGATTAAATCGTTTAGAAAGATTTTCTATTCCACCTTGTTCACGATCAATTAGGGCAATCACATCAGTTATTTTTAATCCTGCTTGTTCTAAATCATTTGCGGTTTCGAGAATGCTACTACCCGTAGTGATAATATCTTCGATGATCAAACAGTGTTGCCCGGGATTAAATACACCTTCAATCAATTGTTTGGTGCCATAATCTTTTTTTTCTTTACGACGCATGACCATGGGAATATTGTGTTCAAGCGATAGATAGGTAGCAATCGGTAAGGCAGTATATGGAACACCACAAATAAGATCAAATTGCCACTGACCAATGTTATCCCAAAAAGCGGCACCTATCGTCCTTAATAAATCTGGGTAAGAAATAATTTTTCTTAAATTAATATAAATAGGCGACAATTGCCCGCTTTTTAATTTGAATTCACCGAATTGAATGGCGCCAATTTGGTAAAGGGCAAAGGTGAGCGATTGATTAAGAGGCATAATATTCTCATTGATGTTGCGGTATTCCAAACGAATGTATAAATTTTCCACAAGAATACAAAAAAATTACACGAAGGTCAACACCACAGCACTATCCATCTACATATATTTTTATTCACATTTTCGTTATGATGTTGCATCTAAAAAATAAAAAATGAGGCACTATTGGCCATGACAAAACAAATCCAAATTAAAACAAAATATGTTGGTCTTGCATTAAGTGAAGTAGAAGCGCTACATAAATTAAAAGATGTGGATGCGGCAATAGAATTAATTTTACGTTCTCCTTTTGGCGAGGCGAATTTTCGTGTGCAGGTAGAGAACAATATTAAAACATCAGTAACAGGAGAAATAGCTTATCAAATTGCAAAAGAACACCTCACAACTTATCCAGATCATCCTATTTTTAATTATGTGATCGGAAGAGTGCCTACTTATAAATCTCATTTTCAACCTAACCAAGTGACGCAGGCTGAAAAATTAGCTGCGGAACAGAGCCTACTAAAAATTTTTTATTTTGGGCAGGCACCGTTGTTTAATAGTTATGTTTATCAGACTCTCGCTTATATTTATCGTGCTCAACGAGATAAACCTATCGAAGCGATGGCATGGTGTGCTCTTGCAATCATTCACGGTTCTGATATTGCTACCAAGGCGTTTTTGTCAGATACATTTTTGCCGTTAGATAGTAGTATTTCTTCCGAATTTTTGCAGAATCATCATATTAAAATTAATGACAGTCAGTGTGTCAATCAAAAGCTGTCTGAATGTGCATTTTTAGTGATGATATTAACTGGAGTATCTCTCCCAAATTTTAAAGACTGTATCTGGTTAAAAAAATATTCGACTTCTAAAGCTCTTGTTTTAGCTCATGGAACGAAAGATGCGTTTGAGGAGCTCGAAAAAAACAATAAAGACATACATCGCATTATAAAGCTCGTTTTAAATACTGACAGGAGTATTTTTCAGGAGTTTTTTTTGTACGGCTTAAACAATCATATATTCTCAGATAGAATTTGTATAAAATTATTAAATATTTTTTTAGAAAAAGCGACTGAACAAGATTTAAAAGACAAAGTTAATTATAGTTTATTTTTATATTATGCTTATCAAAAAAATGATAATGCACGTATTCATTTTCATTCTTTGTCGCCATCGTTTAAAGGATTTCAGACTAGTGATTTTATTCGGTTTACTCCAGAAGATCAGAGCACGGCGAGTTACGGTATATTTAAGCAATTAATGAGCAACAGACATTTTGATGAAGCGATTTGCTTTTTAAAAAATGTTACTGATTGCAATGACTATGATAGCGATCTGTTTAATTTTTTTGATGAATATTGTGGGTTTAAAGAAGATTATGATTTATTTAAGCTAAAAAAAGATATTATTAATCACATCATACAGGATGGTCAGAACGTACTACCAGAAGTATGGATGCAAGCATCTCTGAATTATGAAATTATAAACAGACCTGAAGTTGCGTTATATCACGCTTTTCTTTCAGTGTTTCCACCTATCGAAGCTTATCTTGCTCCTCGTCCAGAAATTGGCCGAACGATGCTCGATAATATTCGTGATCGACTTCAGAAAACAGAAACAATACGAGTGCAATGGCTGAAGAAGCTTCAGGAATTTAAAGAAAAATTAATCACACCCTTGCCTAATAATATTTATTCCCAAGAAGATTATAAGGAATTATATGGGCTAATTTTTACCATTATCTCGAAGATGAAAATAGACACATCATTAGCGGGTATGGTGACTCGCTTAACAACGATAATGGATGAGATGAAGTCTATTATTGAGAATCTATCTCATGCTTTACCGATGAATCCACTGGTTCAACCAAGCGCTCCTCCCGAAATAGAAACGCCTAGAGTTAGAAGGTAGGTTGGTGACGATTCACAGCAGAATAATTTTATGCGGTAGTTCTTGGAATTTTTTTTATAGTTTTTGCTTTGATTAAATCAAGAAAAATCATCAGAGCTAGTTGTTCACGTTCACGGAGTTTTTCAAAATAAGGATCTTCAAAAAGTAATTTTGCATGGGCTGCGATCTTTTCGATAGGAATAAATGCTCGAATATCATCAAGATAAATTTCCCATGCCGGATTTCTTTCGTATTCGCTCATGGCTTGGGCAATCGCTTTATCAAGCGTTGTTAGGAGTAATGCGATTAATCCACGATCAGTTTGTACCATTTCGTCGACAAATTTTTTGCAATCTTCAGAATTACCCCAATCACGCCATGCATACAGTATAGGCAATAGATGGGGGTGTTCAGCCAGCCGACCACTTTTTGCCCATTGCTCTATTTGAGTAACAGCCAGTTTGCGTAATTCGCTCAATTGTTCGGGTGTTACATCACGAAATTCGAGTGGCAAAAACGTATCTTCTTCTGCGAGATGTTCGCGACTTTGTTCTTTAAGTTCATGGATGATCAGGCAAATACTTTTGTTTGCTTGGCCTATGGCGGTTTCTAAAATTGCGAAACGTTCTTCAGCTTTTTTAAAACGCTGTAATAACCCATGAATAATGCGATGAATGCGCATCGGCGTATCTAAGCTTAACCGAGTACATGTTCCCTGTGGACATAAATCGCCATTATCTAATAAGGCAGATATGATAATCGGAATGTGATTGCGTGGAAGATTGTGTATCACTTTGCTATCAAGCTGATCTAAAAATTTGAGCGTACGTTCATCCTGATTTAATCGGGTGAGTGCTTGATCAAAAGCTTCTCTATCATTCGCTAATGATAGAATCGTTTCAAATTCAGATTCAGGAATTTGCCCAGCTTGCATGGATAAGCGGAAATATGCTTCAAATAAATCTGGACTACAAATTCGACGCAACTTTCTTGCTACGGCTCTTGAATGATAGCTTAAGCGATCAGGTTGATAGATTCGACGCAATCGAGGAAAGAGACGTAATAATAATTCCATTAATACTTCAGAGGAAACATGATCAGCACGTGATAAAATTTCATTGCAACGCAGCTTATCTTTTTGAATTTGTTTTTCATCGAGCGCATAGACATCATCTAGCAAATCAGTAAATAAATCTTTATTATCTCGAATGCCAAAATATACGTGAGGTAAAAATACTTCGATAGCAGTCAGTGCAAAAAAATCGACGGGATTAACAATGTCTCGTAAACGTTCATAGCTAAATTGCAAGGTATTAACATAGCGTGTGATATCACGGCAATTTTCAAAAAAGAATTTCAATGAAGAAAAATAAATATCGGCCCAATATTCACTATTCCAAGCTTCTTCAGGAATGGTATTAATAATATCATTTAGACGATCAGACAAAATGCTTTCTAAATCTTGTCGTAGTATCGGTGGTACTTCAAAGGGTAATTGAATCACTTTTTCAATAAATTCATTGCCGCCACCATGATCCACATGATTAATAGCTTGAATAACTTGTGTTTTGTCAAAGGAAAGTAAATAAGTTGTATTGGCATAATCACCCATGGATTTTACAATTTGGAAAATTTGTTTAATTTCGTTATCGTATAATCGTGAAATATTATCAACAATAATAATGATTTTATGTTTTTGTTGACGGAGCAATTCATTCAGCTCAGCTTTTACCAGGGTGAGATCACGACCGGATTCCCAGCCATAGGCCGCATCATTTTTCCAAGATAGCAAACGCAACAACCAGGATCGCTTAGCCTGTAAAGATTTGGGAACGGGTTGATGAGTAAAAAACGATACATATAATTCAAGTAAATGAATGATGCGATCAGCATTATCTAAATCCGGTATACTACGTAATGTGGACGATAATCTGCGAAAGAAACTATAAATCAATTGATTTTGTCCGGAATAACTCCAGGGACTAAAATTTAGAATAATGGGTTTTTCTTCATCCAACATATTGCTCGCGGCAAAATTTAATTCTTCTATCATCATATTCACGACAGAGGTTTTTCCTACGCCCCAACCACCATATAAACCAATCACAAAACTTTCAGGATTCTGGTGATCAAGAATCGAGCGGGCCAAATATTTAGCAAAGGTAGTTCGATTTAAACGATCTTGTGAGCTAGTGATGATGGGGCGATCGGCATCAAACATGGAGGCTCCTTTCTTGTTTGATTTTTTACTTTATCTTGTTAGTATATCAGTTTTTTAACAGCTAAAATTTATCTTCGTGGATCAATAAGATAAGCATGTTCAATTCTGAAAGCATGAAAGAAACTTGGCAACAAGCGTTATCTGAGCTCGTCACTGATCCTAAAGAGTTATTTGCTTTACTTGATCTTGACCCAGCACTCTTGAATGAAGCATATGCTGTTGCTAAAAGCTTTCCATTGAAAGTACCGCGGGGTTTTATTAATCTTATACAAAAAGCTAATCCGCATGATCCGTTATTAAAACAAGTATTACCATTAGGAGTAGAGTTAGATGCTATTCCTGGTTTTAGTACCAATCCATTATTGGAAACAGAAGCTAACCCTCTACCCGGTTTATTACATAAATATCATGGAAGGGTATTGGTCATATTAACTAGTGCTTGTGCTATTCATTGCCGTTATTGTTTTCGTCGCCATTTCCCGTATGAAAAAAATAATTCGGGCAAAAAGGGTTGGCAAAAAATTTATGCTTATATTCGGCAAGATACTACGATTAAAGAAGTCATTTTAAGCGGCGGGGATCCGCTCTCTGTGAGTGATCAATTATTAAAATCATTTACTGACGAACTCCACAGTATTCCACATGTGTTACGCTTGCGTATCCATACACGATTGGCTGTTGTTTTGCCTCAGCGCGTGACAGATGAATTTCTAAAATGGATAGCACAACTTCATATCCATCCTATCATTGTGATACATGCCAATCATCCGAATGAAATTAGTACAGAGGTTAAGCAAGCACTACAACGTTTACAGCTAGCTGGTGCAACCTTATTAAATCAATCGGTATTATTGCAAGGTGTCAATGATGACGCTCAAGTGTTGATTGAGCTGAGTGAAGTATTGTTTGCTGCGGGAGTATTGCCCTATTATTTGCATACTTTAGATAAAGTTCAAGGCGCCGCGCATTTTGATGTAAATTTAAAGCGAGCTCGTGAATTGCACAGCGAACTTTGCCAACGTTTACCGGGTTATTTGGTTCCCAAATTAGTATGCGAGCAATCTGGTCAGCTCTCAAAAATATTGCTATAGTGCTTCGTCAATCTTATTACGTAAAATCTGGAGAAATAATTATGCCAAAAAAATTAATGAGAAAAAGCAAGAAAAAAGTATCCAAGAAAAAAGTAACAAAAAATACAAGTCTTAAACGGCTGAAAAAAGTATCGCCTATTCCTAAAGGTTATCATAGCGTCACACCTTATTTAATTATTAATCGCGCTGCGGCAGCCATCGAATTTTATAAAAAAGCTTTTGCTGCTAAAGAAGTCATGCGAGTAGAACATAAGGGTGGAAAAGTCGGACACGCCGAATTAAAGATCGGTGATGCCAAGATTATGTTGGCGGATGAATTTCCTGAAATGAATAGTCGCAGTCCACAAGCCTATGGCGGTTCGCCAGTTAGTCTTCATCTGTATGTTAAAAACGTAGATGACGTGGTGAGCAAGGCGATTTCTGCAGGAGCAACGCTCATGCGACCACTTGAAAACATGTTTTACGGGGATCGTTCTGGAACCGTTGTGGATCCTTATGGCCATATTTGGCATGTAGCGACTCACATTGAAGATGTCACCCCTGCTAAAATGAAAAAGCGCGCAGCGGAGTTATTTGATAAGAAGATGTAAATTGTTTTTTGATGATGGTTAGCGAGTAGAAATGTTGAGGCCTTAAAATAGAATTGCACATTTAAAAATTGACATGACCCAGAATACATTACTACACTCTCCTTTCTTTAGGATGATTGAAAAGGGAATGCTTTATGCTCAATACATGGAATATCCGTTGGTTATTTCTGGGTCTTTTTATACTGACAAATATCTCAAATGCTCATAACCGCATATTAAATCGCATCACAAATGAGCCTTTTTCTTCAGATGAAATAGCGATTATTAAACAATATCTATTTAATAATATTGCAACGGATGAGCATGCTTTTATTAAAGAAGGCGATGGCCGTATTATTCATTCTATTCCAGGTGCTGTATTAGCTTCTCCTTACAATAAATACCCTTCTTTTATCCAAGACTATCAATTTCATTGGATACGCGATGCGGCAATTACCATGCAAGAAGTAGTTTATCTTTATGAGCAGGCAAATTCGAATGAAAAGCAGCGCTTAAAAACTTATTTAATTAATTATATTAATTTCGAACGCCAAGCGCAAAAACAGATGTCAAGCAATGGAGAAGTATTAGGCGAACCTAAATTTAATATTGATGGCACCTTATGGCAAGGACAATGGGGTAGACCACAAAATGATGGTCCAGCATTACGCGCAATGACGATGGTTTCTATTGCCCAACAGTTTATGAGGGATGGGCAGGAAAAATTCGTTAGAGATGTATTGGTAGGGGTGATTATTGCCGATTTAGATTATCTAGTTACAAAATGGAAAGACGATACATTTGATTTATGGGAAGAGCTAAATGATCAAGATCATTTTTTTACAAAAATGGTACAACGCAAAGCGTTAATTATTGGAAGTCATTTAATTAAAAGTTTGGGAGATGTACAGAGAGCGGATTCTTATTTAAATACGGCCAATCATTTAACCCAATCATTACAGAAACATTGGAATGCAGGGCGAGGATATTTAAGTGAAACAGTCAATCAGCAGGATCAGCGTGGTGGTGGCCTCGATAGTTCCATTATTCTTGGGGTATTATACGGTAATATGTATGACTTAGAGGCATCTTTTGCTGTCAATGATGATAGAGTCATGAGCTCAGTTTACTTTATACGTAACGCTTTCTCTGGTCTTTATCGGCTAAATATTGAAAATGCGAACCAACCGCCCTTGTTAGGCCGCTATCCAAATGATGTGTATGATGGTAATCAATCTCTTTATGGTAATCCTTGGGTTATTACGACAAATGCTTTAGCACAATACTATTACACCTTGGCTAATGTTTATTTAAAAATAGGAAAAATTAATGTTACCAGTAACAATCTTCTTTTTTTTAAGCAGATCAATCCTAAACTAGTGATGAAAGAAGAAGAAATTTTATTTTCAGCTAACCCTAATAAATTCTACACAGTCATTAATAGTTTAATCGAAGAAGGTGATAAAACGTTATCGATTATTAAACGATACGCTGTTTGTTATGTTGATTCTAGTTGTTATCATTTTTCCGAACAAATTGACAGAACGAGTGGACAGCAAACAAGCGCCAAAGATTTAACGTGGGGATATGCAACAATATTGACAGCAATGCAAGCACGATTAGCGACTGAAGCAAACTTTAATTAGACGAAAATTCTCCCCCGGAACGTTTTCGCTAGTTAACTATAGCCTCGTGAATGATGACGAAAATTGTTAGGCGTGAATGCTTAAGATTCAAATTGAGCTAGCAAACCATTTAGTTCAGCTAAACTGCGATAATGGATCACCAATTTTCCCTTACCTTTCGCATTACAATGAATGGCTACTCGTAATTTAAGTTGATTCGATAATTGTTCTTGCAAGTGTAAAAGATCTGGATCGAGTGATTTCTGTTTATCGAGAAGTTCAGGCGATTGTAAGCGACGCACAAGATTTTCTGTTTCGCGAACCGATAACTTGCGATTAACAATTATCTTGGCAGTTTCATGCTGCACTGCTACAGGCAAGGTGATTAATGTGCGAGCATGGCCCATTTCAAGCAAACCTCGATCTAACATACTTTTTACTTCTTCAGGTAAGACTAATAAACGTAACAAATTGGTGACACTAGTACGAGATTTGCCAATGGCATCAGCAACTTGTTGATGAGTCATGCCAAACTCTTCGAGCAATCGTTCTAAAGCAATGGCTTCTTCAATCGGATTTAAATTTTCACGTTGAATATTTTCAATCAATGCAATAGCACTGGCTGCTTCATCCGGTACGTATCGAATAATGACTGGCACTTCGGAAAGCTCAGCTAACTGAGCGGCACGCCATCGTCTTTCGCCAGCAATAATCTCATATTTATCACCCACGGGGCGTACAATCAGTGGTTGCAGAATTCCTTGTGCGCGTATGGATTGAGCTAATTGTTCTAGGGCTTGAGGATCTATTTCACGTCTTGGTTGATATTTGCCGCGTTGAATTTGATTAATTGACAGTAGAGTTAATTTATCAGAAGACTTATTTTCGGTACTATTAGGATTTGCCGTTTCTGTGTAAGCAAGTAAAGCATCCAATGATTTACCCAGGCCGCGTTTTTTTACCATAATGGAATCCTATATTGATATGTCATGATAATCAAACACCAGGAGAAATGGAATGACATTACCACCTTTCATACGCATTTTTTTTGCGATTGATCTTTCTGCAACAGTGAAGCAGCAAATAGGCAATTTGATTAATATGCTTAAGAAAAAGTCAAAAACTAATGCTATTCGTTGGTCAATATTAGAAAACCTACATATCACGTTGCAATTTTTACCCGAAGTACATTCAGAGCATCTGGATAGACTGATACAAAATGTACGGGATCAACTTCAAGATAAGGTAAAATCAGTAAAATTGATATTCGATGGTTTGGAGCTTTTTCCTAATCCTTATCGGCCAAGAGTCATTGTATTAAAGGTCATTTCGCAAGAAAATTTAACACAACTTTCGGCATTGATTGGACACGGGATAAAAGCATCCAATTATGAATTGGAACAGCGTCCGTTTCGAGCACATTTGACGCTCGGTCGAATTAAGCATCCACATGATATTAATTTGAATTTTCTGGCGGATTGTCGGAATTTTTCTGTGGAAGCAATGGATATCAATGAAGTGATATTATTTCGTAGTGAACCCTTACCAGAAGGCTCCAGATATAGAGTTCTGGAGAGAATTAATTTTATAGGCGCATAAACCATGAACAATGTTTATCACGTTATCAAAGATCCCGTCCATGGCACAATGCAATTTACGACGACAGAAGATAAATGGGTAAAACCTTTTATTGATAGCCCAAATTTCCAACGCCTACGATATGTAAAACAACTTGGCTTAGGCGATTTTATTTTTCCTGGAGCAGTTCATAGCCGTTTTAATCATAGTCTTGGTTGTTGTTATTTAGGCAGTCAAATTGCTCAGAAAATAGGTTTAGCGGAAGAAGAACGACAACTGGTGATGATCGCTTGTCTTTTGCATGATATTGGGCATGGTCCATTTTCACATGCATTTGAAGGAATATTTATTAATAAGTTGATTCTTCATGAAGATTGGACCCCTTATTTTCTTGCTGATTACAGAACAAATGAATTTTTCGAAACATATAATGAAATGAATCCTGGTTATCACCTAACGACAGAAAAATTCCAATATATTGAAAATATGATTATGCATCGGCCGGTGGTTAAACGTGTATTAGCTGACATCGTCTCATCACAATTAGATGCCGATCGCTTAGATTATTTATTACGAGACAGCCATTTTTGCGGAGTAAGATATGGAGAATTTGATTTTCACTGGATGTTGCATTGCCTTGCTATTGTGGAATCAAAAAATGGCAAACGATTAGGTATTACTCATAAAGGAACTGGGGTGGTTGAGCATTATTTAATGGCTAGACGCTTAATGACGCGCAATATTTATCATTCTCAAAAGAAATTAGCTTTAGAATGTTTATTGGTTCGATTACTCGCAGAACTGGCTCACAATCTCTTAGATTACCCATTATTCACAGCCATTCGTCAGACTCGTTTGGGTCAATTTTTAGTGGCTGCACATCTATTTAATCAGGGGTTGGGAAGTTCAGTCGATCAAGAAACTTATAAACGAGCATTTCTTCATGCCAATTATAGAAACTATCGAGAACTTGTCGATGATGACGTGTTTAGTTTGATCAAAAATCTATCTAGTTCGAGTGATTCACATGCGGCAGTACAGATTGCTAAACGTCTTTGGCAGAGAAAAATGCCAAAAATTTTACGCTTAGATCAAATGGATCTTAAACAAATTGAGCAAGAATTAAGCGAGTTTAAGCTTAATTATCCTCAATATGCTGATTGGCAATTATTGTTAATTCAAACGCCACATCGCTCCTATAGTGGTGAAGATGATCCAATTTGGGTAGTGAATGAGCATGGCCAAGTCAAATCTATTGGTTCTTATTCCATCATGATTCATGCTATTTCAGATAAACTGGAGCATACGGCATTTCTTGCTATTGATAAGATGATTGTGGATGATAAGCCGATTATCATCCTAATTGAAAAATTGACGAGTATACAAGAGATAAAACCATGAAATCGATATGTATTGTTATCTTGGCAGCGGGTGAAGGGAAGCGCATGAAATCTCGCGAGTCTAAGGTATTGCATCGCCTTGCAGGGGAATCATTACTGAAACATGTTATGAAGACAGTGGGCTCGTTGGAAATAGCTAGACCACCCATTGTGGTGATTAGCCAGCAAGGACAGCCGGTGCGTCAGGCCTTTGCTCATGTTCCTATTACTTGGGTAGAGCAAAAGGAGCAATTAGGTACGGCTCATGCATTATTACAAGCATTGCCAGAAATTTCTGATGAGGATCATGTGTTAGTCTTATACGGGGATGTACCATTAATTTCGGTAGAAACATTAAATCAACTGATGACGACTACACCTGATGATGCGATTGGTATGCTGACGGCACGCGTTTATCATCCAATGGGATACGGACGAGTAAAACGCAATTTACAGAATCAGGTAATTGGTATCATAGAAGAAAAAGATGCTACCCAAGAAGAGCAATTAATTGATGAAATTAATTCGGGTATTTATTTTTTCCCAGCGAAAAATTTAAAAAAATGGTTACCGGAACTGAAAAATAATAATACGCAAAAAGAATATTATTTAACCGATATTATTGCTCGTGCAGTACAAGACAATAAACACATTCATACGGTAGAGCCCGTTATTCCCGAAGAAGTTTTGGGGGTGAATGATGGTATGCAACTTGCGCACCTCGAGCGTTTTTATCAACGACAGCAAGCTGAAAAATTTTTGCGACAAGGTGTATTTTTAAGTGATCCCTCTCGTTTTGATATTCGAGGGGATGTTGTGATTGGTCAGGATGTAAGAATTGATGTCAATGTGATATTAGAAGGCAAAGTCGTGATAGGCGATCATTGTATCATTGGACCCAATACTATTTTACGCAATGTTACCTTAGGGGAGTCTGTAGAAATAAAAGCAAATAGTATGATAGATGGCGCAGTAGTTTCCGCAAATTGTATCGTGGGGCCTTTTGCACGACTGCGGCCCGGCACCGTATTGGCTGCACAAGTCCACGTAGGAAATTTTGTAGAATTAAAAAATAGCACAGTAGATGAAAAAACCAAAATAAACCATTTAAGTTATATTGGCGATTGTGAAATCGGTAAGAGTGTCAATATAGGTGCAGGAACGATTACTTGCAACTACGATGGCGTAAATAAACATAAAACCATTATTGGCGATGGCGCTTTTATTGGTTCAGATACCCAATTAGTAGCCCCTGTGACGATAGGCGAAGGAGCGGTATTGGGAGCAGGCTCCACCGTGACAAAAAATGTTCCGCCGCATCAATTAACATTGACCCATAAATTGGAACAGCGCAGCAAAGAAAATTAATAATGAGGTGAAGGGAATAATGGCTAAAACAGCAGTAAACTCACTCGAATCAATGTATCCAACAGTAACGGAATATGTGCGTAACTTACTGAATCCGAATACACTGGAAGGCAAAGATTTTTTCGATGCTGTGCAATTATCCATTGCGAAGGAAAAAGAGTTTGAAAAATATATAGAACGTTTGTTTATCGTGATGTTGCGCGAAGATGAAAAAAAAGAACAGGAATTTAAACTAAAACAACAGGAAATCGCTATCAAAGAAGCGGAACACTGGGAATATCTAGATGCCTTACCGAAAGAGACTACCATTGAGACATCCTCAGGTTTGAAAACAATAGAAGAATTAAAGAAAGATTTAGCATCCTTAGATAAGCAATATGATGAGTTAAGCAAGGAACAAAATCTTTTTTACGAAAAGTGGCAAAAAGAAAGAAAAGAAAATGCTTTGCTTTCTTGGAAAGATTTCAAAACGGATCTTGAAGCAGCTGGTCTTCAGTTAACCACGCCAGATGGTCAAGTGATTCAGCTCACTGAAGCCAAAATGCAGCAGTTAGCTCAGGCACAATCAGATATTTCAAAACATGTTTTCGAATATCGTCCAGATCTTCTTGAGATATATAATCAATTAAAAACTCAAGAAGAACGAGATCAAATGCTTACCGTTATGCAAAGCAAAAGTAATTTATCTTCAGGAATGAAAGTAGCTAGATATACAGGGGGTGATGAAAATGCTTCACTACTAGAAGGTAAGATAGTTGCTTTGCAATACCAAAAAATGGATAGCCTCCATCAGCAAACAAGCTCTTTTAAGAATAAACATGAAGCATTTTATAGCCTATTAGCGGATACAATCATGAAAGATTTTGGCTTAACAAGGGATAAGACAAAGAATATTCTAGAAGATGTGAAGCATCAAGCTAGAGTTGCCTGGAAAAGCCATCCTAAAACGCTAGAGAGCAGAGATGAAAATGTAAGAGACAATATAGCTGAGCAACTGATCACAAAATTGATGAGTCGTTATCAAAATGAATTGACAGGTAGTGAGCAAACCAAGCAAGCATTGAAACAAGCTTTTTTATCAGTGTTGGAGAAAGAACGGCCAACGCTTTCTTTAACAGCGGCAAACACACCGCGTGATATGTTACGGATGATCCAAGATAGAGAATTTTCTCTTAAAAAAACTGAAATCACTACAGTAAAAAGTAAAACGTTAGAACATATGATTAATCAGACGCAACAATACCGGCAAGAAGTGCAGTCAAAGCCTGGACGATAGCAGAACAACGGCTCTTCTTCCCATCTATTCCGATTCCCACTATAATTCGGGTAATTTCATCAAGGACTAAGCCTTTATGTGTGGTATCGTCGGTGCAGTGGCTAAACGGCCAATCGAAAGATTGTTGATCGATGGCTTAAAAAAACTCGAATATCGCGGGTATGATTCAGCGGGTATGGCTGTGATTGATAGTGAATTTCAGCTTAAACGTTTACGCGTTGCTGGCAAAGTGCGAGAACTTGAGATAGCTCTGAATGCGCAGCCGTTACAAGCTTATATGGGGATTGCTCATACGCGGTGGGCGACACATGGGGCACCGTCTGAACAAAATGCTCACCCTTTTGTTTCGCATGACAAAATTGCTCTTGTTCATAATGGTATTATTGAAAATCATTTGATTTTACGAAAGAAACTGATCAACCAAGGGTATCAATTTCTTTCTGAGACGGACACCGAAACAGCTGTTCACCTTATTCACTATCATTTCACTCAATCAAATGACTTATTGCTAGCTGTTCGTGCCGCAGCCAATGAATTGGAAGGCGCCTATGCTTTGGGCATTTTTTCTACAGATTATCCAGCACGTATCATTGGTGTGCGACAAGGAGCACCATTGGTGATTGGTAGAGGTCAAGGCGAAAACTTTCTGGCTTCTGATCCCCTAGCGTTATTATCCGTGACGCAACAATTTATTTATCTTGAAGACCACGATATTGCAGATTTGACACTGGATGCGGTTGCTATTTATGACAAAGCGCATCAACACACGGCACGAGAACAACATTGTTTGTCGATCAATGTAGATGCAGTGGAGCGTGGTGAATATCGACATTACATGAAAAAAGAAATTATGGAGCAACCCAATGCGGTTAATCTATGTTTAGAGGGTCGGATAACAAAAGATCATGTGTTACCAGCAATATTTGGTTCTCAAGCAGAAGCCGTGCTTGATGCTGCTCAACATATACAATTAGTAGCTTGTGGTACCAGCTACCATGCAGCAATGGTAGCGCGTTATTGGATTGAATCCTTAGCACAAATTCCTTGCTCTATTGAAGTAGCCAGCGAGTTTCGCTATCGCGACATTGCTCAATCCAAAAATAGTTTATTTGTTACCTTATCACAATCAGGTGAGACAGCTGATTCCTTAGCAGCTTTACGTTTGGCAAAGCGACTGGATTATCTCAGTAGTTTAGTGATTTGTAATGTGCCTGGTAGTACCATGATGCGCGAAGCAAATTTACATTTTCTCACACGCGCTGGCGTTGAAATTGGTGTGGCATCCACTAAAGCATTTGTGACACAGCTCATTGCGCTACTTTTATTTGCGCTTACTTTACGGAGAAAACGCGGGTTAGATCAGCAACTAGAAATGAAATTAGTGGAGCAACTGCAAGCATTACCCGGTTTAATTCAAAAAGTTTTACAAAAAGATACCGTCATTACGGAGTGGGCACGATTTTTTACTGATAAAGAACATGCTTTATTTATTAGTCGTGGCGCACTCTATCCAATCGCACTTGAAGGTGCATTGAAAATGAAAGAAATATCTTATATTCATGCAGAAGGTTATTCTTCAGGGGAATTGAAGCATGGCCCACTCGCCTTAGTGGATAATAACATGCCAGTCATTGCTACTATCCCTGGCGATGGCTTACTAGAAAAAAATCTTTCTAATTTACAAGAAGTACGCACGCGTGGTGGTAGATTGTTTATTTTGACAGACCAAGTTGAAGTCTTTCAACAAGAAGCATTTGTTGATGCTCATATTATTGCTATGCCAGCGATTCATCCGCTATTAACTCCTATTTTATATACTATTCCCTTACAACTTCTTGCTTATCACGTTGCTGTTCTCAAAGGCACTGATGTCGATCAACCACGAAATTTAGCAAAATCGGTGACAGTCGAGTAAAGCTGAATGTTGTGATGTAATCGTTTATTCGTCGGGCTAGAAGCAAGATGGGCAGACCATGACATGACAAATATTATAGAATCAGTCGTTGATTTAAGCCGTCCTGTGGGAGAATATCGTAACATTTTTGCTCAAGCATCGCTTGAACTGCCAGCGCCAGAGCTTACTATTGTGATACCAACTTTTAATGAATGCCGTAATGTGTTGCCACTGATTGAACGTTTGCGAAACCTATTAGAGGGATACGATTGGGAAGTCATATTTGTCGATGATCACTCTCCAGATGGTACAGCAGCTTTGGTGTGTGCTCTAGGAAAACAGGATCGCCGAGTGAGGTGTATTCGACGAATTGGTCGTCGCGGTTTATCGGGCGCCTTTCTCGAAGGAGCATTGGCTAGCCAAGCATCTTATGTAGCGGTGATGGATGGTGATTTGCAACATGATGAATCATGCCTTATCCCTATGTTAGAGCGACTCCGGGCAGGTGATGATCTTGCAGTAGGAACTCGTTATGTTACAGCGGATTCTTTGTCTAGTCTTTCGGTGTGGCGTGCGCGTTTTAGCAGATGGTCTACTTTAGTCACACGTCGCTTTCTTGGCATTACGCTTTCGGATCCCATGAGCGGGTTTTTCATGATTCGCCGCACTTTAATGGATGAACTTGCACCGTCACTCAGAACACAGGGATTTAAAATTCTTTTAGATATCATCACCACAGCACGCCAGAATCTTCGCATTGTCGAAATTCCTTATTCATTCCGTAAACGAGAACATGGCAAAAGTAAACTTGATGCACGAATCGCATTAGATTTTGTTTCACTGATCATTGGCAAGCTAACAGCAGGTGTGATCTCTGCTCGTTTTCTCTTATTTAGCTTTGTCGGATTGATTGGTCTGGGCGTACATCTGGTTATATTGAACATTGGCTTAAGTTATGGACTTCAATTTAATTTGGCGCAGACATTATCTACACTTTTTGTTATTGCTTGCAATTTCACAATGAACAATATATTGACATACGCTGATCTACGTCTTGTAGGAAGACATTTTTTTGCTGGTTTGATTCGCTTTGAGCTTGTTTGCAGTGTCGGTGTGTTTTCTAATGTTGGTGTGGCTAGCTGGTTTTACGATAGCGGAAATAGTTGGTGGTTTGCAGGGTTTAGTGGTGCACTAATGGGAGCCGTTTGGAATTATGTTATTAGCGCAGCTTTTGTGTGGCGACAGCATTAGTCATTATTCAGAGTGAGAGAACGAGAACACAGAGGATAGAGTTAAGGACGAGGCGATTCACGGGTCATTTCTTTAATTTTAATATCCAATAGATTTATTTTTTCAAGTTGTTCCTTCACTCCTGCCTGCTCAATAATGTTTTCCCTGTAACTTTCATATAAAAAGGATTCATAAGAACCAGGTTTGAAATAAGGAAGTTGTTCTTCTGGTTGGTTTTTCACGATTTTTGGTAATTGCTCTGGATGATTAATCGCAACATAATCAATGAGCCTATTATAGATTTCAGCCACTTCATAGTATGAATGGTGCCCAGCAATAATAAAAAGTCCCATAATACAATTACTAATCATCTGCGCACTTTTAAAATCAAATATATTGTTGTTAGTAAAAGCATCAAAATCTAATAAAGCAATAAGTGGTCTTGCTGTTGATCCTGAAACACTAGCCACACGAGGTAAGGGTAGCTCATTGCGGTTCGCCATGCGTTCTTGCATCGTCAGCCAATGGTTTGCATAAGTTGAAACAAATCCTCTCTCTTCCGGTTGAAAGGGAATTTTTAAGTAGATCATTTGTTCTTGTAATTTGTCGAAAGTGATTTTTTTATCTTTGATTGCCTGATTCAGGGCGGTAATTTCATTTTTATCGCCTGATGAGCTCAATATGTTTTCTAATTTTTCATTTAACATGTTTAGCTCAGCAGACTGTTTATCGTAATTCGTGATGAGATGATTAATACTGGATTCAGTACTAACTTTTGCCCAAAAAGCACCGCCCGTTATTCTACCTACTTGATGTTTTTTAGGTTCAAGTCCATCGCCCGGTTTCTTATTGATTCCATATTTAGTTTGCAGATAAGGTTCTTGACCTAATTGGGCATAAGAAATCCTATCACTAAATTCAGATGGCGATGGCCATAGCATATTATCGATTGATTCATAGGCAGCAGATTTAGCCATAGCGGCAAGTAACTCCGGTTTTTCCTTAAATAAGGGATGTTCTTTAGGTGCCGTTGCGTCCTGTGGAAAAAATTCGCGATAACAGTAGCCTAAATCAACGAAGACTTTGGCAATTTTAGCAATATCATGCTGGTCTTTTAGATCGTTAGGATCCACTCTAAGAATGCGTTCAAAGGTATTAAATAAATCATCTACATAATCTTGGCTGGATAAAATAGTTTTGGCTGAATCGTAAGTATATTTGATATCGTCAAAATTAGTATATTCTGCAAGGACATTTCCATATTGACGTTCTGCTGCCGAGTGATGATTAGCAAGATTAGTAATGGATTTTTTAACAAACTCGGGTAGCGAGTCAAAATCGTTGATGCTTTTTAGGGAAAGTAGGCACTCTTTCAAAGGATTTAAAATATGATTTCGCAAAAAATCACCTTGAGTTCTCAATGCGTGTTGGATGTCTGGATTATGAAGAGCTTCTTCTTGCATGGCAATGGCAATGCTTTCCTCTAACGCTGCATAAGCTTTGTCTCGCTTTTCATTTAATTGCGCCAGCGGATCTTGTGGAGACATGCCCATTCCTCATTTTTAATTCTTTTAATAAGTATGGTTTATTTTTATTGTTTTGCTTAATGATGGGATGATTTAAAAATAGTCTTTGAAAACAATAACTTAAAAATCCAAATAGGTTCTTTTTTTGTTCATTTCCTTAAAATTAGCTTAACTAATAAATAGAAATGAAGTAGAATAGCCTGACTGATAACATTGGTATTTTTATGAACTTTTTTCAATCTGACAATTTCATGTCTCTTCGAGTAGCGAGCATTTCTTCTTGTAATTTTTCAAATTTGAATTCAATTATCACCGCTTTGCAAAATAATGACGATCTCACTGAATTCTATCTGGATGACTGCTCCATGATGGATGAGGCAACAGGAAAAATTGCTGACGCGTTACTCACTAATAATAGATTGAGCAGATTAACGTTAAATAACTCGCAAATTAGTGATTCAGGTGCGACCTGTTTGGCAAACGCAATACGCGTGAATAACACATTAAAAATAGTTTATTTAAATAATAATGAGATAGGAAAAAATGGTGCTAATGCGATTGCTAATGCCTTACATGAAAACATTTCTATTATACTCTTGGATATTTCTGGAAATAATATAGATAAAAAAATACTCGATGATATAATGGAGCAACTAAAAATTAATCGTTTAATTAATTTATTATCAAAAACTGGATTTATCAGCAGTAATAGTTTTAACCAAGTATTAAAATTACTAAAACAAAAAAATAATAGTTTTACTCTTTCTCCACTTCCACTGTCTGCTCTAGCCCAATGCTATATCGATCGGGATCAAATTTCTTCGCCTGTGGGTCATTATTTACAAAAATTTGGCTTAATGAGAACGCCAATTAGCTCCTGTTTATCTCCTATTCAATCTTTAAGTTGGGAATT
This sequence comes from Gammaproteobacteria bacterium RIFCSPHIGHO2_12_FULL_37_14, assembly GCA_001801485.1. The sequence continues at coordinate 16,249 of MGXV01000024.1, read as the reverse complement.
CAGATCTATCTAACTCTCTTATTATTTTTGGCCCATGATAAATAAACCCGGTATAAATTTGCACTAAACTTGCACCGGCATTTAGTTTTTCTTGTATGGAAGCTTTGTCCATTACGCCGCCGGATGCAATGATTGGAATTTTATTTTGCAGTAAGTGATGTAACTGTTTGATCACTTGCGTACTGCGTATTTGTAATGGCCGGCCACTCATCCCACCAGTCTCGTTGGCAAGTAAGGAAGTTTCTACTCCTTCACGTTGGATAGTTGTATTCGTTGCTATTACTCCATCAATTTGTTGTTGTAATAAAATCATCGCGAGATCATGTAACTCGGTAGAAGATAAATCAGGCGAAATCTTTACGATAAGAGGAACATAGCGATGCATTTTTGCAATCTCACCCTGCTCTTTTTTTAGTGCTGCGAGTAACATGGTTAATGCGTCGGCTTGTTGTAATTCTCTTAATCCCGGTGTATTTGGCGATGAAATATTAATAGTAAGATAGCTAGCACATTTCCATAAACGGCGAAAACATAAAAGATAATCATCCACCGCGTGTTCCAAAGGCGTATCTTTATTTTTACCGATATTTACACCCAAAATTCCGCGATAATGAGTTTTTTCTAATTTGTTTGCAACGTACTCCACCCCTTTATTATTAAAACCCATGCGATTAATCAACGCTTCTTGTTCGACTAATCGAAATAATCGCGGTCGAGGATTGCCAATTTGTGGTTTAGGAGTAACCGTACCAATTTCAATAAAACTAAAACCAAGTGTAGCTAAGGCATCCACGTAATCAGCATTTTTATCTAGACCGGCAGCTAATCCAATCGGATGTGGAAAGGTAAGACCCATGATGGTACGTGGATGAGGAGCTGGTTTTGCTAAGAATCGCAATAACCCACAGCGGTAAGCCAATTGTAAACTTTTTAAAGCGATAGTGTGGGATCGCTCTGGTTCAAAGAGGAAGAGAAGTTTTTTTAAATAGGGATAGATAGCACTAATCATAATGAGTCCACATGCGAATAACTTTAATTATCTTTTCTTTTGAATAGACTTGATAAACAAGCCTATGTTGAATATTGATTCGCCGTGAATGAGCGCCAGCTAAATCTCCAATCAATTTTTCATAGGGCGGTGGATTTTTAAAGGGATTTGATTTCAATAAATTTAATAAGGTTTCAGCTTTTGGTTTTAAACCTACTGATGCTAATCGTTTCGCATCTTTTTGAGCTTGTTTAGTAAAAGTAATTTTCCATGTCACCAGTCGAGGTTCTCATCACATTTATTTAAGGGTGTCTTCAATCCTTTTCTAATAGATTTGCCCATATTAGGAATGGATAATAAGTACAAAGTTTCTTGTATGGCAGACCAATCTTCTTCAGAAATTAAGACAGCCCCAGTTTTTTTGCCAGAAATATGAATTGGTTTATGAGAATGTGCAACTTGATCAATTAACCGATACAAATTTGCTCGAGCTTTGGTAGCTGTATAAGTAGTCATGTTCTTCACCTAGGCTAAGAACATGAGCGTACGCGATAACGTACCATTTGTCAAGCTTATGAGGTTCAGCCTTATGAGGTTCTGCGGTCAATATATTTCTAGTTCAATTTGATTCGTTTATTTCTCACTTAAATAACTCGCAATTAAAATCTTTGTACCTACCTTAGGGAAACGAACTTTAACTTTCATATCCTCACCGTCTCCTTCACAATCTAGTACGGTGCCATCTCCAAAAATAAGATGGTGAACTTCTTGTCCAATGTGAAATTGTCCTTTCGGTTGCGGTTGATAAGAAACGGATGGAGATGAAACACGCGATACTTTGGTACGAAAACGAATTTCATTGATTAGTTGAGCTGGAATTTCATGTAAAAAACGCGATGGGCGATGATAGGATTCTTTCCCGTGTATGCGGCGTAATTCAGCATAGCTCATATAAAGTTTACGCATGGCGCGTGTAATGCCTACGTAACATAGCCGACGTTCTTCTTCTAAGGCATTGGGATCATGCATGGAAAGATAATGTGGAAATAATTCTTCTTCACACCCAGCTAAAAATACGACTGGAAATTCTAACCCTTTTGCAGCATGTAGGGTCATGAGTTGTACGCAATCATCATAAGCATCAGCTTGTTCATCGCTTGATTCCAGTGCAGCATAAGCGAGAAAGGCAGCGAGTGGGGGCATATCATCAGGCGTACCCTCTTGTGTAAATTGATGCGCAGCATTTACCAATTCTTCTAAATTTTCTAATCGAATGGCGCCTTTTTCACCTTTTTCTTTTCGATAATGTTCAATTAAACCGCTTGCATGTAGAACATACTCAACTTGTTGCGGTAAGGAATAATCATTAGTTTTTTCATTAACTGTATTAATCAATTGCATGAATACAGTTAATGCATTTTCGGTGCGAGCTGAAAAATACTTAACTTCAATTAATTGTACTAAAGCATTCCACAGCGTCAACGTATTTGTTTTAGCATAGTCACGTATCACACTTATGGTGCGGTCACCGATACCGCGAGTGGGCGTATTAATGATTCGTTCAAATGCAGTATCATCAGAACGATTGGCTAATAATCTCAAATAGGCTAAAGCATCTCTGATTTCAGCGCGATCAAAGTAACGTAATCCGCCATGCACTCGATAAGCAATGCCAAATTGCATCAATGCTTCTTCGATAACACGAGATTGAGCATTCGAACGATATAAAATCGCTATGTCTTTTAATCGGAAAATATCTTGGCGTAATTCTCGAATTCGATTCACAATAAAAAAAGCTTCATCTGTTTCATTAAATCCAGCATACACAGTAATCAAGTCGCCATCTTTTTCTTCCGTCCATAAATTTTTACCTAGACGTCCTGAATTTTGTGAAATTAAGGCATTAGCAGCTTTTAGAATAATTCCTGTCGAACGATAATTTTGTTCTAACCGAATAGTGGTTGCATGCGGAAAATCTTTTGAAAAGCGCTGAATGTTTTCAATGCGAGCTCCACGCCAGCCGTAAATGGATTGATCATCATCACCAACCATCATCACGATACCTTTCTCACCAGCAAATAATTTTAACCAAGCATATTGGATTGTATTGGTATCTTGAAATTCATCAACCAATAAACAACGAAATTTTTCTTGATAATGAGCACGTAATTCTGCATGTGTGTGTAACAATTTATACGTTTTGAAGAGTAAGTCAGCGAAATCAATGACGCCAGCACGTTGGCAGGCTTCTTGATAGGCTTGATAAATGCTAATAAGTGTTTTGTTCTTAATATCTTGAGGATTCACTTGGTGAGGCTCACGCGCTTCTTCTTTTTGTTTATTGATAAACCATTGTGCTTCTTTAGGAGGAAATCGTTCTTCATCAAGGTTAAGTGTTTGAATGACGCGCCTCACTATACGAAATTGATCGTCAGCATCCAAAATTTGAAATAATTGCGGTAAACCTGCTTCTTGCCAATGAGCTCGCAATAATCGATGCGAAAGACCATGAAAGGTGCCTATCCACATAGGCTTCGTAGGAATGTTCAATAGAGATTCAACGCGCGTACGCATTTCGTTCGCAGCTTTATTGGTAAAAGTAACGGCTAGAATGTTGAAGGGTGATATCGCTTCTTTTTCTATCAGCCAAACAATGCGATGAGTGAGTACACGCGTTTTACCACTACCAGCTCCGGCAAGAACGAGTTGATGTCTGAGTGGCGCTTGCACAGCTTCTTGCTGTGCGGGGTTTAAAGAATTCGGTATCATAGGGGGTCCTAAACAAAGGTACCATTCTAATATGACAATCACTTATCAAAAAGCATATTTTCTCTTAAGTGTAGCAGACGTAAAACAATTGCCACCAGATGAGGGAGTGGAAGTAGCGATTGTAGGACGATCAAATTCGGGAAAATCCAGTGTTCTCAATCGACTAACGCAAAACAAACGATTAGCTAGAGTGAGTAAAACACCAGGACGGACTCAAATGATTAATATTTTTGTTTTAGATGAAAAACGACGTCTGGCGGATTTACCTGGTTATGGTTATGCTAAGGCTCCGCTTGCTGCCCAGAAAAAATGGCAAAACACTATCGATAACTATCTCCATATTCGTCAATCCCTCACAGGGATGGTGGTGGTGATGGATATCCGCCATCCGCTGACTCCTCTTGATCAAGACTTGTTAAGTTATTGTGAGCAACAAAACTTAGCAGTGCATATTATTTTAAATAAGTTGGATAAGCTGAGTAAAACAGCTGTTAGTAAGACTTTACAGCAAGTAAAAGCAGCTTTGAAAAATTACAGCAACTCTATTACAGTGCAAGCTTTCTCTGCGTTAAAAGGTATAGGTATAGAGGAATTAAGGAAGCAATTAGATAAATGGTATAACTAAATTCCATTCCGCAGCTAACAATTTTCTCTTTCTAGTTTAATAGATGTGTTAAAATAACATACTAACTGTATAGGTTATTAGCATGGACTATTTAGAAAACAGGACGTTTGATGAAATTCAAGTCGGCGATACCGCTAGTCTTACCCGCACCTTAACCGAAAAAGATATTCAAGTATTTGCAATTATGTCGGGAGATATTAATCCTGCACATGTCGATATTGAATATGCGCAAAGTGAAATGTTTCATAAAATAATCGGTCATGGTATGTGGGGCGGTGCATTAATTTCAACGGTGTTAGGCACTCAATTACCTGGGCCTGGTACTATTTATGTGGGCCAAACGATTCGTTTTAAAAAACCGGTGGCGATTGGCGATACGTTAACAGTAACTGTCACGGCAATCGAAAAAAAATCTGAAAAAAATCGCGTTATTTTTTCTTGTGAATGTCGTAATCAGCGTAATGAAATTGTGATGGAAGGACAAGCAGAGGTTATCGCTCCTAGTAAAAAAATTCGTCGGCCGAAAGCGATTCTTCCTGAAATTAGTTTGCGTCGACCCTATTCACTATTTAAACCATATTTAGCAAAAGCTAAGGAATTGGGTCCTTTAAGAGCGGGAGTTATTTATCCCATACATGAAACAATTATTGCTGCGGTCCAGCATGCGCAACAATCTGGATTTATCGAACCGATATTAATTGGCCCGAAAGCACGTATACAACAAGCGGCAGAATTAGCAAAAGTTGACATCAGCTCTTATGAAATAATGGATGTTGAACATAGTCTCGCTGCAATTAATAAAGCCATTAATCTGGCTAGAGATGGAAAAATTGGCGTGTTAATTCGCGGTGGTGCTCATCGAGAGGATTTATTGCGTGCGATGCAAAAAGTTGATAAAGGATTATTAACGGATCATACCATGAGTCATGCGGTAGTATTGGATGTTCCAACTTATCATAAGGCACTTATTTTAACCGATTCAGTGATTAATATCGATCCAACATTGGATGTAAAGCGCTATATCACACAAAATGCCATCGATTTTGCCTTAGCATTAGGAATAACTGAACCAAAGGTTGCTATTCTTGCGGGCGCTGATACAGTCAACTCAAGCATGCGCTCAACAATTGATGCCGCTGCTTTATGTAAAATGGCGGAACGCAAACAAATTCGCGGCGGAATATTAGATGGGCCATTGACTTTTGACAATGTGATTTCTATCGAAGCAGCGAAATCAAAAGGAATTGTATCGCCAGTGATTGGACAAGCGGATATTTTAGTCGTGCCAAATGTTGAAACAGGCAATATCGTGGCTGAACAACTTGAATATTTAGCTGAATCACGCAATGCAGGATTGGTTTTAGGCGGACGTGTACCAGTGCTGATGAGACATATTCAAGATATTTATTTGAGTACCGTTTCATGTGCGCTTGCTATATTAAATACTCATTACCAACATGATCCTTCGAAACGCCTCCTTTGATGAACTCAAGGTCGTGTACCTCGGGATAAATAAAAAAGGACATTTATGACGACAACATTTGATAATCAAGCTGATTGGTATAGTTTATGGATAAAACAAAGCAAAACATTTTTTGGAGCAACAGAAAAAAATTTCAATGGTTTGTTTACTAAAGAACCATCTCTTGGTGTAGACGAGCAATTACAACTAATGCGTCAATGCTTAGATATTTTTCGAAAGCAATGGGAATTTGTACAGCTTACAGAAGAACAAAAAGCCCATCAGGTTTATTTGCGACTTCTAAAAAAAATGTACAATGATGCTTGTGAGCTCATGTTTGATCAATGGAGTCATCGATTAAAGCAAGAGAATCCTATACAAAATATAAATGAACTTTTTGATTTGTGGCTGCATTGTTGTCAAGCAACTTATCAAACCACGTTACATTCAGCTTCTTTTCAGGAAGCTTATCAAGAATGGATGAATGCGGCGCTTCAGTTTTGGCAATCAGCAATGCCAAAAGAGAAAGAACCAAGCTAACCGTCCAAATTATTCAGCTATTGAAATAACTTTTCATCCTGGCTCTATTGTTTGACACAAATTAAACAGCACTCTTAGATATATCTTGAACAGTTTGATTTCCCTGCATAGAAAATGTCTTGATTGTTTTGGCATTCAAATCAAAAATATTGAGATTAACCATTTTAATATTTTGATCATCAAATGTTCTAAAATAATATTTTAAATTTTGTGTATCTTTTACCGTAGTGGCTAAAGTAGATTCAGGAATTTCTTGATTACCATTTACGCTTAATACTGCGCCATACGGTATATCGAATAAATTTAATAAGTGAAATGTTCTGAATACTGCTTGTTCTGCATTATCAGTTGGAATAGCAGCAGTAGAAAAGAAGGTTGCGCGTACAAAACGGGATGGCGGAGTAAAATCACCTGGTATGCCATGAAGCCCAGAACCAGAGCCAAATGCTTGTAATTTGAAGTTACCCAGCGTGGCATTGGCTACATTAATAGGTGACAGATTAATGTAATTAGTGAGATTGGTTACATGCCAATCAAAGGTGGGTGAATTAGTAAAGACACCAATAGGATTATCCCAGACTTTTAATTGGCCGTTGATAGGCTCAATGACAATGCTTTTTCCGGTTTTGTCATAGACGACATAATGAAATGGCGGCAATACTGGCCAGCCTTTTGGTGTAGTAGGAGCAATGACTACGGCTTGAATGCCTTGTTTAACTTCATCAACGCTTGCAAATTGGGTCAACACCCAATTGGAAAATTCGGTGGGTGAAAGCGCACGATTTTTGTTTGTCGGTGTCATCGTAGCGTAGACTGCATAATCAGGAAAATAAAATGCTCCAATGGCTAAACCTTTTTCATTGATGCCATCAGCAATATCCGTTGAGCCAAACATACCGCCGCCAACAGCAGCATATTTTGTTTGATAAGTCATCCCTGTTGTGCCATCGGGCAAGGTGCCTTTGCAAGAATAATTTCTTGGAACGATGACGCCTCCCAGCTCCAAATTAAGACCAAATTCAACAGTGCGGCCATTGACGTAACTACCATCAGTTGCTTTCAATTGCATGCCAGTACATGCCAAAGTAGTGGTGATGAAGGTAATCGTGAAGATAAACGATAAATAAAAAATGCGCTGAATATTTGCAAATCGCATACAAGCTCCTTGTGATGATGCCGAATATTTCTAAATTTAGCACATCAAAAATCATTATGCAGCGATTTCGTCAAGTTTAAAACAACAACCAAAAAATAAATGGGGAATTCAATTCATGTTTAGCTCTAATGGCACATCCACATCCAACAATCAACCCAAGCGTTTCAAGCCACGAAATTTTTTCTACCTATTTTGTTATTTCAAAATATTTTAATGTTTGCATTTTTTATATTTTAATAGTATTTTCCCAATCGCAATACAACATAACAACATAACAACATAATAATTTAAAATATGGAGATAATTATGAGTGCAACAAGAAAAATATTAGGCGCTATCGGTGGCTGTTTAGGTGTAAGCACTGCCTATGGAGCAGTGATGAGCGCAACAAACGCTGCAACAGGAGCGCTTTCTGGTGTCATTGGTGCAAAAGTTCTTGATGCTGCAGGCCACGCGGGATTTAACGCTTTAGAAGCTACGCAAACAACGGCAGTAGGCGGCGCCATTATTGGTGGGGCGCTGGGTGTAGCGGCAGGCAGTTGTCTGGGAATAAACTTAGTATTGGGTGGCGGGGCGAATAAAAAAGAAAAAGAAAAATCTGCTAGTTGTGCAAAATTAATTGGCTCAGCTGTTATCTATGCCGCTATGCAAAGTCTTTATGCTGTGATTGGTCGTGCGGTATTAATTAATAATGGAACAGATGTTGAGATGTCCAATGCTCAAGTGGCTGCGAGTGCAGCAGTGGGTGGCGCTATTTCCTGTATTCCTGCAGCGATAGCTCTTCTTTGCTGTAGTGCGGCCCTTGCTGTCGGAATAGCATCCTGTGCAATGGCAATGGCTAAGGATGACATGGTTTCCATTCGGTCAGCTAATCCTCCAGGTACTCGTCTTCCATCACCATTTTTTAAGAGTAGTGGTGGTCATACAGTGCTTCCAGAAGCTTCATTAGATATAGAAGGTTTGCGCAGAGAGTTCATTGTATCACCCGCCTAGCTTTCACTATTTTGACAAGCTCATCCTTCGATAAGTTGGGTGAGCTGTCTTTTTATGTTTAAAGTGTTTCCACCTTCAACCCCAATACATGTCTCACGCCACGTGGTAATTTGTTACCACGATGACCGCGTTCACCGAGGAAATGCTGCCAATCTTTGGGTTTTAATAGGTAAGGTTTACCATCAGTTAGAATAAGTAAGTTTTGATTTTCATTTACTATCGCAATATCTTTTACAAATTCATCACGAAGCGCGACTTTAACACTGGGAATATTGATGAGTTTATTTCCTTTTCCTTTGGCCAGCTGCGGCAGGTCTTTCAATGGAAAGATAAGTAAATTTCCAATATTTGAAACAATGGCAATCCATTCTTTTTCGATAACAGCTATCAATTTTGGGGGAAGCGGTTTTGAATTTTTTGGTAAGGATAAAGCAGATTTACCAGCCCGATTTTTGCCTTGTAAATCATCTAATTTTACAATAAATCCATATCCAGCATCGGATGCTAATAAATAACGTTGATCTGGTTCACCTAACATCACACCAATAAATTCAGCACCAGGCGGTGGCGTGAGTCGTCCAGTGAGCGGCTCGCCTTGCCCACGCGCAGATGGCAATGTATGCGCTGGTAAAGAATAAGCTCGACCAGTTGAATCAAGAAACACTGCTGTTTGATTGCTACGACCGACAGCAGCAGTTTGAAATAAGTCACCTGCTTTATAACTTAAGCTAAAGGGATCAATATCATGACCTTTAGCAGCACGCACCCAACCACGATTAGACACAACAACAGTAATTGCTTCTGTAGGTAAAATTTCAGTTTCTTTAATAGCAAGCGCTTCTTGACGGACAACAATGGGTGATTGACGTGTATCGCTATATTTTTCTGACAGCTCAAGTAATTCTGTACGAATAAATTTTTTCAAGCGAGTGGTCGACCCTAATATTTTTTGAATATCATCACGTTCATTTGCTAATGCAGTTTGTTCTTTGCGAATATGCATTTCTTCTAATTTTGCTAAATGACGTAATTTTGTATCTAAAATAGCATCGACTTGTTCTTCGCTTAACTTGAAGCGTTTCATCAAAACGTGTTTGGCATCATCTTCTTTACGAATGATTTTAATAATTTCATCTAAATTAAGATAAACAATGATCAAGCCATCTAAAATATGCAAGCGATGGTTAATCGTATCTAAGCGATATTGCAAGCGTCGTTTAACAGTAGTTGTGCGATAAGTGAGCCATTCATTTAAAATTTCAAGCAAACCTTTGACTTGTGGCCGACCATTTAACCCAATCATATTCAGATTAACACGATAACTTCGTTCTAAATCGGTCGTAGCAAATAAATGATTCATGAGTGCTTCCACATCTACGCGATTAGAACGCGGAATAATGACTAATCGTGTTGGATTTTCATGATCGGATTCATCACGTAAATCTGAAACCAATGGAAGTTTTTTGTCTTGCATTTGTTGGGCAATTTGCTCAAGAATTTTCCCACCCGATACTTGATAAGGCAGTGCTGTAATAATGATTTCATCGTCTTCTTGCGTATACACGGCACGCATGCGAATGGAGCCATTACCTGTTTTATACATTCCCTTGATTTCAGATTTAGGCGTAATAATTTCAGCTTCGGTGGGATAATCAGGACCAGGAATGAATTTGCTAATATCAGCAAGTGTTGCTTCAGGATAGTCTAATAGATGGATCACTGCAGTGACTATTTCGCCTAAATTATGTGGTGGAATGTCTGTTGCCATGCCAACAGCGATGCCCGTTGTACCATTCAATAAAATATTCGGTAATTGCGCGGGTAATAAAGTGGGCTCCCACAACGTTCCATCAAAATTAGCTACCCAATCTACGGTTCCCGCTTCTAATTCTGCTAATAATATATCTGCATAAGCTGATAGGCGAGATTCAGTATAGCGCATGGCAGCAAATGATTTTGGATCGTCAGAGGAACCAAAGTTTCCTTGACCTTGAATTAATGGATGTCGATAAGAAAATGGTTGAGACATTAATACAAGCGCTTCATAGCAAGCCATATCACCATGAGGATGAAATTTACCCAGAACATCACCGACAGTTCTTGCTGATTTCTTAAATTTTGCTGTCGATTTTAAACCCAGTTCGGACATAGCGTAGATAATGCGGCGCTGAACAGGCTTTAATCCGTCACCAATGTGCGGCAAAGCGCGATCTAAAATCACGTACATGGAATAATCGAGATAAGCTTTTTCTGCATATTCTCGTAATGGAATATGTTCGATGGTAGTAGCTGTAGCTGGCATGTTGTTTTTCCATTATTCCGGGAAAAATTTTTGGTTCAAACATTCATTTAGTGTAAAAGGACATTTTTTAGGAAAAGTATTTTCTTCTAAAGCCGTTTCTCTTTCTGCGATCACAGTTGCTTGTTCATAAGCATCTTTTATTTTAGCCCCAAGAGCATTTTTTAAACTAGGACTTTCTTCTAATAAGCGACCAATTTGAATTCGTTGTTCTTTTATCGTTAATTTCCAACTTTTACTGCGCCTGATTGGTTGATATTTCCATTTTAATAAGTGTGCCATTAATAGGGCTAGCCGGTTAACTAACTCTCTTCTTTCTCCTTTACCCATACTTTCAATTTCCTCAGCAAGGTGTGCAATGTCAATTTCAGATAGCTTTCCTTTTCTTAAAAGTTCAGCATTATGGAGAGTCCAAGCATAAAAATCTTTTTCATATTCTTGTGCTAGTTTTTTAGACATGTTTTTGCCTCGACGTATTTCTATAAAAAATGATATTATACGCCAATGAAAATACTTAATATAGCGACTTACAAATTCATAACATTAACGGGGCTTGAAGTTTGTCGAGAGAGCTTCTACCAGCAATGCCAGCTTTTGGCGCTCAAAGGTACTATATTGCTAGGCGAGGAAGGGATTAATCTAAATTTATCTGGTTTAGCGGAAAATATTAATGCTTTTAAAAAGTATCTCAATGAGGATAGACGCTTTTCTGATCTTTCTTTTCGCGAGAGTTATTCTGAGACGATTTCATTTAAACGGCTAAAAGTTAAAATTAAAAAAGAAATTATTACCATCAATCATCCGGGTATTCATCCAGAACAAACACGCGCGCCTAGTGTCTCGCCTGAAATGTTAAAACGATGGTTAGATGAAAAGCGTGAGGTGATGTTATTAGATACGCGTAATGATTTTGAAATAAATCATGGAACGTTTCAGGGTGCTGTTAATTTACATCTGCAACATTTTAGTGAATTTCCCGCAGCGATGAAATCACTACCAGCTGATAAACCTATCGTGATGTTTTGTACGGGCGGCATACGTTGCGAAAAAGCAGCGCTTGCACTGTTAAACGAAGGATTCCCAGAAGTGTATCAATTAGAAGGTGGCATCTTAAATTATTTTTCTAAAGTGGGTGATGGGCATTATCAAGGCGAGTGTTTTGTGTTTGATGAGCGAGTTGCGGTTAAATCGAATTGAACACGTTAATGCTAGTATATTTTCTAAATCTTCTGTTCGTGATCAATCCTCGTAACGTTTCAATTTTTGGTATTTAAAAACCAGTTAAACGTTATGAGTGGTTTTGCTACTGCTTCATTGTAAGTTTGTTTCCTCTCTTTCTTTCCTATTCATTCCATTTTCTTGAAATATCTCAATTTGAGATGTATACTTAAGGAGCTATAAATGCGAATAATCAGTAAAAAGCGCATTCATGAAGCTAAAATTCAATATCCAGAATGCGCTAGTTCAATAGATGGTTGGTATCGTATTGTCAGTAAGAATAGCTTTAGGAATTTTGCTGATTTAAAAAAAACGTTTAATAGTGTAGATAAGGTTGGGATGTTACATATATTTAATATCGGTGGCAATAAAATTTGCTTAATTGTAAGCATACATTTTAATCGCCAACGTTTGTATATCCGTCATATTTTGAATCATTATGAATATGACAAAGGCTTATGGAAGAAATAGAGGAGAATGAAGGTTATGAAGCCTACGGTGGTCAAAAAAAATTATAACTTAGTTCAAGCAGCGAAGCATTGGAAATATATTGCTCCTATTCTTTCCTATCCTAAAAGTGAAGCGAATTATGATAGGCTAGTTGAGCAACTTGACCAATTATTGGATTATATTGGTGATAATGAAAATCATCCATTAATTGGATTGCTTGATGTAATGAGTAATCTCATTGCATTTTATGAAGATCAAAAATACCGCCATCTTGGCAAGACTACCAGTATAGATGCATTAAAATATTTAATGAAAATGCATCAATTGCAGCAGACTGACTTAACAGAAATCGGTAGTCAAGGTGTCATTTCTGAAATTCTTAATGGAAAAAGGCAGCTTAATTTACGCCAAATCAAATTACTCGCTAAACGGTTTCATGTTGCGCCGGCTACGTTTATTGATGAGTGAGCACGCTTTTCACTGCACGTTGCCAGCCGGTATATAATGCCTCACGTTTAGCTGAAGAGATTTGTGGCTTAAATTGAAATTGTTTTTGCCATAGAACAGATATTTCATCTAATGATTGATAAATGCCAGCTTGTAATCCAGCTAAAAATGCTACGCCTAGCGCGCTGGTTTCAATGCAATTCGGTCGTTGGATTTCTAAATCAAGCATGTCAGCTAAAAATTGTAATAACCAACTGTTAGCAACCATACCGCCATCAACTCGTAAAGCTTTAAATGGTTGCTGGCTATCAGCTAACATGGCATTTAATAAATCTTTAGTTTGATAGGCAACACTTTCTAATGCAGCACGCACAATATGTTCCTTTCCAGAATTGCGAGTTAAACCAAATAAAGCAGCGCGTGCTTCAGGATCCCAGTAAGGTGCACCTAATCCAGTAAATGCAGGAATTAAATAGACTCCATCAGTAGAATTAATTTGCTTTGCTAAGCTTTCTGTTTCTGCCGCAGTTTGGATAAGTTGTAATTTATCTCGCAGCCATTTCACTGTTACACCAGCGCAAAAAAAACTACCTTCTAAGCCATAAGTCACTTGATTATTTAAACGATAAATAATAGTAGATAATAAAGAATTTTGTGAATTGACTATTCTACCTCCGGTATTTAATAACATGAAACCGCCTGTTCCGTAAGTTGCTTTGACCATACCCGCTTGAAAACATGCTTGACCGATGGCGGCTGCTTGTTGGTCGCCAGCCATACCAGTGATGGGAATCGATTCTCCTAAAATATGTTTATCTAAATTCCCAAAATGAGCGGCGTTATCTAAAACAACCGGTAATAAAATTTCCGGGATATTAAAATTTTTTAAAATTTCTGTATCCCATTGCTGCGTATGAATGTTAAATAACATGGTACGTGAAGCATTGCTGGCATCGGTGTAATGTGATTGGTGATTCGTTAGTTTCCATAATAAATAGCTATCTACGGTCCCAAATAATAATTCACCTTTTTCAGCGCGTGTGCGCGCATCAGAAACGTTATCCAATAACCAAGAAATTTTTGTCGCAGAAAAATAAGGATCGATTACCAAGCCCGTTTTTTGTGAGATTAATTGAGCAAATGCTGTTCGTTTCAATTCTCTACAAACCGCATGAGTACGCCTATCTTGCCAAACGATAGCAGGATAAATCGGTTTGCCGGTATGTTTATCCCAAATAATAGTGGTTTCACGTTGATTGGATATTCCGATGGCAGCAATATCAGCAGCGGTTAAATTTGCTTTTTCTAAAGCTTTGCGACAGCAAATCACGGTATTATCAAACATTTCTTCTGGCTGTTGCTCTACCCAGCCATCGTGAGGAAAAGAAAGTGTTAATGGAATTTCGTGTTGACTAATAATATTACCCAAGCGATCAAAAATAATGGCTCGACTATTTGTCGTACCTTGATCAATGGCGAGTAAAAAATTCATGATGCATTCCTTGACTATACACATTTTTTTATATAATTTGTGTATAATATATATGCCCATGCTATAAAATTCAAGAGGTGTTTATGCGTACTAATATTGTGCTTGATGAAAAACTAGTTAAATCTGCCCTTAAAGCGACCAAAATTAAAACACGAAGAGCTTTGATTGATTATGCATTACGTGAATTATTGCGTCATGCTAAGCAACAAGGGCTGCTTAATCTTCGCGGAAAAATTCACTGGGAAGGAAACTTAGAAGCTTCACGCGAAGGTAGAATGAAATGATTTTAGTGGATACAACAGTTTGGATTGATTTTTTTTCTGAAAGGGACTCTAGCCAAGCTAAACATCTTGCTAGTCTTATTGAACAACAAGATGAATTATGTGTTTGCGGGATCGTTTTGACTGAAATTCTGCAAGGAATAAAAAATCCCGCTGAATATCAAAAAGTTAAAAATTTAATGGAATCGTTATTATTTTTAGATATGACTAAGCATACTTATATTTTAGCGGCTGACATCTATCGTTCATTACGTGCGAAAGGTATTACTATTCGCAAGACATTAGATTGTATGATTGCTGCGGTCGCAATCGAACATCGAGCATCCTTGTTACATCACGACCGCGATTTTGATCCGATTGAAAAATATTGCCATCTACGCGTTGAATATTAGGTATTATTTTTTTTAATACTCAACTTTAATCGAATAAACTCATTAAAAAATGATACTTATCATATTACAATGAAGCACGCAAATAAAGTTGCGAGGAAAAAACATCATGACTAAACGAAATATTGGTAATGAGATTATTAAGGGGATGGAAGAAGCCATAGATTATATGAGCGGTAAAAAAACGCGCGTGGCTATTCACAAAGTAGAAATTCCTGATGAAATTGATGGGAGAGCAATTAGAGCAAAGCTCAAACTGTCTAGGCAGAAATTTGCTGACTGCTTTGGTTTTAGTGCAAGAACATTGCAACATTGGGAACAAGGCAACCGCCATCCACATGGCCCTGCAAGAGTTCTGTTATTGTTGCTACAACGGGAGCCCAATACTATTGAAGGAATACTGAGACATAGACACACCAAAAAAGATCGGCTCAAAAAACTCCATCGCAAGGAAGCTACATAAGATTTTTTACCATTGGCGGCCTACGAAAAAATTTTGTCGCGAAAAATGTGTTCAAGCTGCACCAATTTTATACCTCTTTGTGGCTATCGCTTTTGGTATGGAACCGATGTTCAAGACCTTCAGCTAATAAAATAGCCGCCAAGGCGTTAAGGCTAACGCCTTCTAACTTTGCTCTCAATGTAAGAGCTGCATGTAAGCTTTTAGGGACTCTCAAACGCCATTGTCCACTATATTTTGTAGAAATGCCTGGTTCGGTGATAGAATCCCCAAAGC